>CANRLW010000021.1 GCA_947631575.1 uncultured Clostridia bacterium | reverse complement strand
CTTGGCAGCCTTGTTCGCTTCGGTCCTCTCTTTAGAAACAAGGACTCTTTTCTTTGCGGATTTTATATTCGGCATTTTATTCACCCCCTCAATAATATGACAGAAAAAACGGTCTTGCCCGTTTTTGCATATTTCTTCTCACAGTAATAATCATTATAACACATTTATTTCAAAATTGCAAGCATTTTTTGAAAATAATTGAAAAAAATAAATATTAAAATATACCATATATAATAGGGGGATAAAAATGAACGATCTCGGACTTGCGGTAGAAACTACAAAACTCCTGACAAAAGCAGACGGCGCAAAGGTCATTAGAAAAAAGGCGGCGGGAGTAAAAATAACGGACGTTTTGCTTGGCGATGCTGCCGCGAAAAAGATAGGAAAGCCCGCGGGGAGATATATAACGCTGGAGGGGAACCCCGCGCTCCCGCAAATGTCGCTGTTCACGGAAAAAGCCCTTAAAGAGCTTGTCTGCGGGAAAAAGCTGCTTGCGGTAGGTCTTGGAAATCCCGATATTACTCACGACAGCCTTGGAGCTTTTGCCGCGCGGAAGATAATTCCCCAAAGCAAAACGCTCGGCGTTATAGAAACAGACGTAGAGGCAAGAACGGGAATTTCTTCGGCAAGGCTTGTGCGCGGCGCGGTGCGCGAGGTAAGCCCCGACTGCGTTATAGCGATAGACGCGCTGGCGTGCAGCGACCCGCTGAGGATAGGAAAGACGATTCAGCTCAGCGACACGGGTTTTATTCTCGGCTCGGGCACGGGCAAAAACTGCGGGGAAATTTCGCAGAGATATCTTAAGACACCCGTCGTAGCCGTCGGCGTTCCGACAATGACCGCGTATGACCGTATGGTACAAAGCCGCAGAAAGAGTTTTCTTGTCACTTGCGCGGATATAGATAACATCATAAGCCGGTGGGCCGAAGTAATTGCAAGTGCTGTAAATTGCCTTGAATTGCATTGATAAGCAGTCGGGATTTTCGTTACAGGCTGGGCGTTTTTGCGGATAATGAATGTAAAATTGTGCAAAGTGCATAAAAAATCAGCCAAAAAAGGCAAAAAATTCTCTTGAAAAATTTTACTTATATCTTGAAAATAAAGGATAAATGTGATAGAATAATATTTGCGGCGCTGTATCGGGCGCTGACAAAAAGGCGATGAAACCGCAGATTGCACGCCTTGCGTGGGAACTGCGGCGGAGAAGTCCGGACACGATCCGGGCGAAAAGCTGCTAGCCGTGTCAAAGACGGCGGGGAACGTTAAAGTGTCTGTTATTACGGATAACTAACCCCTCCCCCGGAAAAGGTCTTTGGACTGTAACTGCGGGTTGCAGAAAGAAACACACGGAAGAGTGGATTTTTCAAAATACGCTTTCGCCGACATTCATAGAGAAAGGTTGAAAAATCATGGCATCTGAAAAAGTAAGAATCAAGGTAAAGGGTTATGAACACGGCGTTGTTGACGCTGCCGCTGCAAAGATAGTAGACGCGGCAAAGAGAAGTGGCGCGAGAGTTGCCGGACCGATCCCGCTCCCCACGGACAAGCAGGTCATAACCATTCTGAGAGCTGTACACAAGGACAAGGATTCGCGCGAGCAGTTCGAGCAGAGAACTCACAAGCGCCTTATAGACGTTATCCGTCCCTCTCAGAAAACCATCGAGGCGCTCCAGAGCTTAGAACTCCCCGCGGGCGTTGAGATATCAATGGACATTTAAGATCGGAGCGAGAAGTTTAGTTAATAAAGATTGTATGATAAAGCCGAATCTCATGCTGTATAGAAAGCCCCAGATGCTAGAAAGCGCTACTGCAACTAGCCTTTGTGGCTGTTGCAGTAGCGCTGACAACGCAGATGGGGCTTTATATACAGCATGAGAGACTTCCGAGTTCTGGTTTTAAGTTATGTTGAGGAGAAATAACCCAATGCTCCCCAACCGCTAACCGAGCGCTGTATTACTTAATTGTAATAGCTGGGGCGCGAGGTCAAGTTGAACAAAAGTTCAACCAATAACCGAAAAGGAGGATATGGCTGATGAAAAAAGCTATCATCGGCAAGAAGATCGGCATGACGCAGATCTTCGATGAGGCAGGAAAGGTCGTTCCCGTTACTGTTATAGAGGCGGGTCCCTGCGTTGTAGTACAGAAAAAGACGACTGAAAATGACGGCTATGAGGCTGTTCAGCTCGGATTCGGCGACGTTTCCGCAAAGCATGTAAACAAGCCCGAGCAGGGTCATTTCAAGAAAAACGACATTTCGTTCAAGAAGACTCTGAAAGAGTTTCGCTTTGACGACACGTCCGCTCTCAACACGGGCGACATCATCAAGGCGGACGTTTTCGCAGAGGGCGACGTTATCGACGTTGTGGGAACTTCAAAGGGTAAGGGCTTTACGGGCGCTATAAAGCGTCACAACCAGCACAGGCTCAAAGAGACCCACGGTTCGGGACCTGTTGCAAGACAGGCGGGCTCTATGGGAGCTTGCTCTTCGCCTTCGAGGATCTTCAAGGGCAAAGGTATGGCAGGTCACATGGGAGCGGAGAGAGTTACCGTTCAGAACCTTGTGGTAGTTAAGGTTGACGCTGAAAACAACCTTATCGCCGTAAAGGGCGCGGTTCCCGGTCCCAAGGGCGGAGTTGTCGCAATATGCGACGCTGTTAAGGCTTAAGGAAAAGGAGGACGATACTATGTCAAAGATAAATGTAGTTGATATGGCGGGTAATGTCGTTTCCGAGCTTGAGCTTAACGACGCGGTTTTCGGAATAAAGCCGAATAAGTCCGCAATGCACGCTGTTGTTGTCAATTATCTTGCAAATCAGCGCCAGGGCACACAGTCCACGCTTACGAGAACGGAAGTAAGCGGCGGCGGAAAGAAACCCTACAGACAAAAAGAAACAGGTCACGCAAGACAGGGTTCGACTAGAGCTCCCCAGTGGAGACACGGCGGAATCGCACTCGGACCGAAACCCCGTTCTTACAGATACACGCTCAACAAAAAGCTCAGAAAGCTCGCTATGCTTTCGGCTCTTTCGAGCAAGACCGCAGAAAACGAAATGATCGTTGTTGACGAGATAAAGACAGATGAGTTCAAGACCAAGACAATGGTAAAGATGCTCGGCGCTATCGGCGCGGAGGGCAAGACGCTCATTGTTCTCGACAGCGTTGACAAAAAGGTCATAAAGTCTGCCGCGAATATTGAAAAGGTAAAGACCGCGCAGGTCAATACCCTCAATGTTTACGACATTCTCAACTGCGACAGATTTGTAATCGCAAAGGGCGCAGTTGAAAAGCTCGAGGAGGTGTACGCATAATGGAAAAGACAGCACAGGATATCATTTTAAAGCCCATTATCACAGAGCACAGCATGGAGTGCCTCAGAGAGGGCAAGTACACCTTTAAAGTAGCAAAGGACGCTAACAAGATCGAAATTGCAAACGCCGTTGAAAAGCTCTTCAAGGGCGTAAAGGTAAAGAAAGTGAACACTATAAGCGTTCGCGGAAGAAAAAAGAGAATGGGCAGAAGTGAGGGATATACTTCCTCTTGGAAGAAGGCTATTGTTACCCTTGCAGAAGGCTCCAAGACCATCGAGTTCTTCGACGGAATGATTTAAGTAAGGAGTGAAACGAAATGGCTATAAAAGCATATAAGCCTGTCAATAACAGCCGCAGAGGTATGACTGTTACCGATTACAGCGGGCTTTCAAAGGTCGCTCCCGAAAAAAGCCTTCTGGAGCCTGTTAAAAAGACAGCCGGCAGAAACAGCTACGGAAGAATAACCGTTCGCCATATCGGCGGCGGAAACCGTAAAAAATACCGCGTTATCGACTTTAAGAGAGATAAGCGCGGAATGGACGCAACGGTCATGACGCTTGAATACGATCCCAACCGTTCGGCTTTCATCTCGCTCGTTCAGTACGAGGACGGAGAAAAGCGCTATATAATCGCTCCCGACGGACTTAAGGTCGGCGACAAGGTTAGAGCTGGCGCGGATTCGGATATAAAGCCCGGAAACGCTCTGCCTCTTGAAAATATCCCCGTTGGTACTGTTGTACACAATGTCGAACTTCACCCCGGCAAGGGCGGTCAGCTCGTTCGCTCGGCGGGAAATATGGCGCAGCTCATGGCAAAGGAAAACGGCTACGCGCTTTTAAGACTTCCTTCGGGAGAGCTCAGAAACGTTGAGGCGTCCTGCTATGCGTCGGTCGGTACGGTTTCAAACCTTGACCACGAAAACGTAAACCTCGGCAAGGCAGGTAAGACACGTCACCTCGGCATAAGACCCACAGTCCGTGGTTCTGTCATGAACCCGAACGACCACCCGCACGGCGGCGGCGAGGGCAAGTCCCCTGTTGGACGTCCCGGACCTGTTACGCCTTGGGGTAAGCCCGCGCTCGGTTATAAGACCAGAAGTGCAAAGAAGGCATCGAATAAGTTTATTGTCCGCAGAAGAAACGGCAAATAAAAAATTAAAAACCCTAAAGTTGCTGTTAATAAGAACGGTGTTTTGGCAAATGCCTTGTAAAAACAATTTTCGACGTTCATTAACTTGCAGCTTAACTTGAAAGGAAATATCATACAATGGGAAGAAGCATTAAAAAAGGCCCTTATGTGCAGGAAGCTCTCATGAAGAGAGTTATTGCAATGAACGAGAGGGGAGAAAAGAAGGTTCTCAAGACATGGAGCCGTTCTTCTACAATATTCCCCGATTTCGTAGGGCACACATTTGCCGTTCATGACGGCAGAAAGCACGTTCCGGTATATGTTACCGAAGATATGGTAGGACACAAGCTCGGCGAGTTTGCACCGACAAGAACCTTTAAAGGTCACTCGGGCAGCAAGACCTCGGCGAAGGCTAAGTAAGGAGGGGAATTATGGAAGCTAAAGCAGAACTCAGGCAGGTCCGCATTTCCCCGCGCAAGGTCGGAATTGTTCTTGATCTTATAAGGAACAAACCCGTAGAAGTAGCAATGGCTATTCTCAATAATACGCCCAAGTCCGCCTGCGAGCCTCTTGCAAAGCTCTTGAAGAGCGCGGTCGCAAACGCGGAGAACAATCACAATATGGATACGTCAAGACTTGTAGTATCCAAGGCGTATGTAGGTCCGGGCGTTACACTCAAGCGTATCCGCCCCAAGGATCACGGCAGAGCGCACAGAATTCTTAAGAGAACGTCCAACATAACGCTTGTCGTTACGGAAGCTGAATAAGGAGGAGAATTACAATGGGACAGAAGGTTAATCCCCACGGACTTCGCGTGGGAGTAATCAAGGATTGGGATTCTCGTTGGTTCGCAGGAAAGTCCTCATTCGGCGACACGCTTGTCGAGGACTACAAGATCCGCGATTATCTTATGAACAAGAGAATGTTCAATAAGGCGACGGGAGAAAAGACCACACAGCTCCTTTCGAGAGCGGTTGGTATCTCAAATATTGAGATAGAGCGCAAGGGCGCTGATAAAGTTAAAATTTATATCAATACCGACAAGGTCGGAATGTTGATAGGTCCTAAGGGAGCAGAGATTGAAAAACTCCGCGCGGAGATTTCAAAGCTCCTCGGAGGAAAGTCGGTAGATATCGACGTTATCGAGATAAAATCTCCCGACACAAATGCACAGCTCGTAGCCGAGAGCATTGCACAGCAGCTCGAAGGACGTGTTTCCTTCCGCAGAGCTATGAAACAGGCTATCGGCAGAACAATGAAGAGCGGCGCAAAGGGCATAAAGACAATGGTAAGCGGCCGTCTCGGCGGCGCGGAAATCGCTCGTTCGGAGATGTACAAAGAAGGTACTATTCCCCTTCAGACATTGAGAGCTGACATTGACTACGGCGTTGCAAGAGCAAACACGACCTACGGCGTTATAGGCGTTAAGGTATGGATCTACAACGGCGAAGTCCTCAAGGGCGAGATCCCCGCAAAGAGAACGGAGCGTACAGAGCGCACCGACCGCCGCAGAAATGACAGAAATGACAGAAACGGCAGAAACGGCGAGCGTCGCCCGCGTAAGCCCAGAACAGATGCTAAAAAAGAAGGAGGTAACGAATAATGCTGCTTCCTAAGAGAGTTAAGTACAGAAGAGTACAGAGAGGTCGCCGCAAAGGTATCGCTACAAGAGGCAACACCGTTTCAAACGGCGAGTATGGACTTCAGGCGCTCGAGGCCGCTTGGATAAAGTCAAACCAGATAGAGGCTGCGCGTATAGCGATGACGCGTTATATAAAGCGTGGCGGTCAGGTCTGGATAAAGATATTCCCCGACAAGCCCGTATCTACAAAGCCTCTCGGAACTCGTATGGGTTCGGGAAAAGGTTCTCCCGAATATTGGGTGTCCGTAGTAAAGCCCGGAAGAGTTATGTTTGAAATTGCGGGCGTTTCGGAGGACGTTGCAAGAGAGGCTATGCGCCTTGCGGCACATAAGCTCCCGATAAAGTGCAAATTTGTCAAGAAGGAAGACGGAGGTGAGCTTTAATGAAGGCATCCGAAATCAAATATCTCACGGAAAAAGAGCTGGAAACAAAGCTCTCCGAGCTTAAAGCAGAGCTGTTCAATCTTCGCTTTCAGCTTGCTGTAAACCAGCTCGACAATCCTACAAGAATAAAGGCTGTAAAGAAGGACATCGCGCGCATAAAGACAGTTCAGCGCGAAAGACAGCTTTCTGCTGAAAATTGAGGAAGGAGGACAAGAACTAAAGTATGGAAAGAAATCTGAGAAAGACCAGAGTCGGCAGAGTAGTCAGCGACAAAATGGATAAGACCATAGTGGTTGCAATCGAGGATAATGTTCGGCATCCTCTTTACAAGAAGATCGTAAAGCGTACCATAAAGCTCAAAGCACACGACGAGCAGAACACCTGCAAGGTGGGCGACAGAGTTGAGATCATGGAAACACGCCCTTTGTCAAAGGACAAGAGATGGCGTCTTGTAAACGTGATAGAGCGCGCTAAGTAATCGGTTTTAAATCTACGAAAGGAGTAGCAGAAGAATGATACAGATGCAGACATTGCTCAAGGTCGCTGACAATACCGGCGCCAAAGAGCTTATGTGTATCAGAGTTCTTGGCGGAACAAGAAGAAGATACGCAAATATCGGCGACGTTATCGTAGCGTCCGTTAAAAAAGCTACACCCGGCGGCGTTGTAAAAAAAGGCGACGTAGTTAAAGCCGTTGTAGTGCGTTCTGCAAAAGGACTTCGCCGCGATGACGGCACATATATCCGCTTCGACGAAAACGCTGCGGTTATCATCAAGGAGGACAAAAATCCGAGGGGAACCCGTATTTTCGGTCCGGTAGCGAGAGAGCTCAGAGATAAGGATTATATGAAGATCCTGTCGCTTGCTCCGGAAGTACTGTAATGGAGGTGTCGCATATGAATATAAAGGTTGGCGACAACGTAAAGCTCATGACCGGCGACAAGCCCTCCAAGGGCGGCGACAGAGGAAAGACCGGAAAGGTCCTCACCGTTTCCCCCAAGGAAGGTAAAGTCATCGTCGAGGGCATAAATATGGTCACAAAGCACGTAAAGCCCAGACAGCAGGGTCAGCTCGGCGGAAGAGTTCAGGCTGAAAGCCCGATCTACGCCTGCAAGGTAATGCTGGTTTGCCCGAAGTGCAACAAGACCACAAGAGTAGGTCACAAGATAGAGGACGGCAAGAAGATCAGAGTTTGCAAGCACTGCGGAGCAGAGCTGAAGTATTGATCGCCGTAAGGTCGAGGACATTAAGTGTCCTCCAATGATAGGTCGGGTATAAGGAGCGCTAATTGCGCTAAAACCCGGCTGTCAGATAGGAGAAAATATAATGGCAAGAATGAAGGATTATTACAGGGAAACCGTTGCTCCCGCATTGTTCAAAAAGTTCGGCTATAAGTCTGTAATGCAGACGCCGAAACTCGACAAAATTGTCGTAAACGTTGCGTGCGGCGAGGCAAAGGAAAACGCAAAGATCATCGACAACGTTATGGCTGAACTTAGCGCTATCACGGGTCAGAAACCCGTTGCGTGCCGTTCGAGAAAGTCCGTCGCAAACTTCAAGCTCCGCGAAGGACAGGTAATCGGCGTTAAGGTCACGCTCAGAGGCGACATAATGTACGAGTTTCTTGACAGACTCTTCAACGTCGCTCTCCCCCGCGTTCGCGACTTCAGAGGAATAAACGCAAACTCGTTCGACGGCCGCGGAAACTACTCCTTTGGTCTTAAAGAGCAGCTTATTTTCCCTGAGATCGAATACGATAAGATCGACGCTGTACGCGGAATGGACATAAACTTTGTCACTACCGCGAAAACAGATGAAGAAGCAAGAGAGCTGCTTAAGCTTATGGGCGCTCCCTTTGAGAAGTAAAGACGGAGGAAAACGGATCTATGGCTAAAACTTCTTTAAAAGAAAAGCAGAAGAGAGCTCCGAAGTTCAGCACAAGAGCTTATAACCGCTGCAAGATCTGCGGCAGACCTCACGCTTATATGCGTAAGTTCGGCATTTGCAGAATTTGCTTTAGAGAGCTTGCTTACAAAGGACAGATCCCCGGCGTAAAGAAAGCAAGCTGGTAATTTAAATAAGACAGCTTCTGCAAGATCCCTCGCCGAATGGGTTTTCGGAAAGTTCGGCTGTTTATTGGAAAATATGTGAGTACGACGAAGTGCGAAACGAAAGGTTTCGGGTTGACTTCGTAACGGCTCTCGTTTACGGAGGTAAATGAATGCAGATTACAGATACTATCGCGGATATGCTCACCAGAATTCGCAATGCAAATTCCGCAAAGCACCCTACTGTTGACGTTCCCGCTTCCAACCTCAAAAAGCAGATCGCTCAGATCCTGCTTGACGAAGGCTATATAAAGGGATTTAAGGTAATCGATGACAACAAGCAGGGCGTTATAAAAATAACACTCAAGTACACGGACAGCAAGTCCGGCGTTATAACCGGTCTTCGCCGCGTATCAAAGCCCGGTCTCAGAATTTATTCAAACTGCAAGGATATGCCCAAGGTTATGAGAGGTCTTGGTATTGCTATCATCTCGACTTCAAAGGGCATTATGACCGACAAGAAAGCAAGAGAGCTCAATGTCGGCGGCGAAGTCCTCGCATTTGTATGGTAAGGGGAGGAATAGTGATATGTCAAGAATAGGAAGAATGCCTGTTGCTGTTCCCGCGGGAGTCGATGTAAAGATCGAAGGACCCGTTGTTACCGTAAAGGGACCCAAGGGCACAATTACAAAAGAATTCAATCATCTTATGAAGATAACTCACGAGGGCGCCGAGATAATCGTTGAGCGTCCCGACGATGAGAACCTTTCAAAATCTCTTCACGGTCTTACGAGAACGCTTATCCACAACATGGTAATAGGCGTTACCGAAGGCTTTAAGAAAGAGCTTGAAATAAACGGCGTAGGTTTCCGTTGCGAAAAGCAGGGCAAAAACGTCGTAATGAACCTCGGCTATTCTCACAAGGTCATAGTTTCCGATACCGACGACTGCAAGCTTGAAGTTCCCTCACCCAACAAGATAATCGTTACGGGAATCGACAAGCAGAAGGTCGGACAGTGCGCGGCTGAGATACGCTCTAAGCGTCCTCCCGAGCCTTATAAGGGCAAGGGCATAAAGTATGCAGAAGAGCATATTCGCCGTAAGGAAGGCAAAGCCGGCAAGGGCAAGAAGTAATTGAAAGGACAGCATCAATAATGGTTAAGATAATTGATAAAAACAAAAGCAGAATGCGCCGCCATAAGCGCGTTCGCGGAAAGATCAGCGGCACACCGGAGTGCCCCAGACTTTGTGTTTTCCGTTCTTCAATGCACATTTACGCGCAGATAATTGACGATGTAAACGGAAAGACTCTTGCAGCGGCAAGCTCGACCGAAAAGGATTTCGGTATGTACGGCGGAAACTGCGAGGCGGCAAAGAAGGTCGGACAGATGGTAGCCGAAAAGGCTAAAAAAGCAGGAATAACCGACGTTGTTTTTGACAGAGGCGGTTATGTATACCACGGCAGAGTAGCAGCTCTTGCGGACGGCGCAAGAGAAGGCGGACTCAATTTCTGATAAGGAGGGAACAAGACTTTGGCTAAAATCGAACATGAACAGCAGACAGAAGAGCTTGCTGAAAAGGTTGTCGCAATAAACCGCGTATCAAAGACCGTTAAGGGCGGAAGGATCATGAAATTCTCGGCGCTCGTAGTTGTCGGCGACGGAAAAGGCACGGTGGGATTCGGAATGGGAAAGTCCAACGAAGTTCCCGACGCTATCCGCAAGGGCATTGAGGACGCAAAGAAAAATCTCCACAAGATAGCGCTTAAAGGTACGACAATTCCCCACGAGATAACCGGTAAATTCGGCGCAGGCGCAGTTCTTATGCGTCCGGCTCCCGAAGGTACGGGCGTTATCGCGGGCGGCCCCGTTCGTGCGGTAATTGAAATGGCAGGAATAAAGAACATTCGTACAAAGTCCCTGCGTTCAAACAATCCCTGCAACGTTGTAAGAGCTACAATGGCAGGTCTTACCGCTCTCAGAACAGCGGAAGAAGTTGCGGCTCTCAGAGGCAAGACCGTAAAGGAAATCTGAAAAAGAGCATAGGAGGAAATTAGAATGGCAAATTTAAAAATTACTCTTGTACGCTCTTTAAACAGCTGCAAGAAAGACCAGATCGCCACGGCAAATTCTCTCGGACTTAACAAGACGAATTCCGTTACGATCCAGCCCGACAACGAGGCTACAAAGGGAAAGATCAGAAAGATCGCACACCTTGTAAAGGTCGAAGAAGTATAATAAACAAATACAGACGGCAGAAAGTGAGAATGATCTTCTTGCCTGCCGACCAAAGAAATGGGGTGCAATAATATGAAACTACACGAATTAGCTCCCGCAGCAGGCTCCACAAAGGAAGTAAAGCGTATCGGCAGAGGTCACGGCTCCGGAAACGGAAAGACAGCCGGTAAGGGACACAAGGGTCAGAAGGCTCGTTCGGGCGGTTCTATCAGACCGGGCTTTGAGGGCGGTCAGATGCCGCTCCAGAGAAGAATGCCCAAGCGCGGATTTAACAACATCTTCGCAAAGGAATTTGCGGCAGTAAACGTATCCGAGCTTGAAAAGCGCTTTGAGGACGGCGCGGAGGTTGACGCGCAGGCTCTTATCGAGGCGGGCGCAATAAAGAATGCCAAAGACGGCATAAAAATCCTCGGCAACGGCGAACTTACAAAGAAACTCACCGTAAAGGCTGCAAAGTTTACGGGAACAGCTAAGGAAAAAATAGAAAAGGCGGGCGGAAAGGCTGAGGTGATGTAATTGAACGGAATGCTTCAGGTCTTTCGTAACGCATGGGTAGATACCCAGCTACGCAAAAAGATCTTGTACACACTGTTTATCCTCGTCATATTCCGCTTGGGTTCATGCATTTTCGTTCCTTTCCTTGACAACAACGCCATATCGAATATGATAGACGGGGCATCCCTGCTCAGCTATCTCGATACCATGACGGGCGGCGCTCTCGGAAACGGAACGCTCCTTGCAATGTCAATTACTCCCTACATCAACGCGTCGATCATTATCCAGCTGCTTACGGTTGCGATACCGCCGCTTGAAAAGCTCTCCAAAGAGGGCGAGCCGGGACGTAAAAAGATAAACAAGATCACAAAATATGTCGCTCTCGGAATTGCGCTTTTACAGGCGACCGCGTTCTATTTTTCTTTAAGAAACGGAACCAGAGTAGACGGCTACCATGTTGAGATCTTAAAGTATGGCGAAAAAGCCGACTTGTTCGCGCAGATACTTTCCGCGGCGACAATTATCGCGTGCTTTGTCGCAGGAGCTTGCGTTATCATCTGGCTCGGCGACAGAATAAACGAAAACGGCATAGGAAACGGAATTTCAATGATACTCTTTGCAGGTATCGTCGCTCGTTTCCCCGACCAGATTCAGACCTTCATCAGACTTTGCCAGCAGGATATGAAGAACATTATCTTCGTAATTGTCGTTATAATAATGTATGCGGCAATGATCTGGTTCGTCATTTTCATGACAAACGCAGAGCGCAGGATACCCGTTCAGTACGCAAAGCGCGTCGTTGGACGCAAGATGTACGGCGGACAGTCAACTCATATCCCGATCAAAGTCGCAATGAGCGGCGTTATGCCGATCATCTTCGCAATGTCTATCATGTCACTTCCGCAGACGATCTTGTTCTTCTTCGGAATAACAGGCGACGGCTCAAGCGGACATCCGTTCTGGGAGGGCTTTGTAAGGTTCTTCAGCCAGAGCTCGGTAGGCTATGCAATAATCTATTTTGTACTGATAATCGCGTTCAACTATTTCTACGTTGCGATTTCTTACAATCCTATCGAAATAGCGAACAACCTGAAGAAAAACAACGGCGCGATCCCCGGCTATCGCCCCGGAAAGCCCACGTCGGACTTCATCTATAATTCGCTGAACAAAATAACTCTTATTGGCGCAATTTTCCTCGGTATAATCGCGATTTTGCCGATAATCCTCTCATGGATAAACCCGAACTTCTCGGGAATATCTCTCGGAGGTACAACGCTCCTTATCGTTGTCGGCGTTGCTCTCGAAACCGTTCGTACTCTTGAGAGCCAGATCACGATGCGTCATCACCCGGGATTTTTGGATTAAGTGTAAAGCGCGGCCGCTCAAAGCCTTCGGGCTTTGAGCATGCCGCAGGAATTTAAGCTGTATGTCAGGAGAGTAACTTATGAATATGATATTCCTTGGCGCACCGGGCGCCGGCAAAGGCACACAGGCAGAGGTCGTATGCAAAGAGCTGAATATCCCCGCTATATCTACGGGAAACATGCTCCGCGAGGCAGTAAAAAATTCGACCGAGGCAGGACTTAAGGCTAAGAGCTATATGGACGCGGGAGAGCTTGTTCCGGATGAAGTCGTTATCGGCATCTTAAAGGACAGAATAGCACAGCCCGACGCACAGAACGGCTTTATTCTCGACGGTTTTCCGAGAACGGTTCAGCAGGCTGAGGCTCTCGAAAGCATGGGAGTTGAAATCGACAAGGTCATTGAGATAGATGTTCCCGATGACGCGATAATTGCCCGCATGAGCGGAAGAAGAGTCTGCGAGGGCTGCGGAAATTCCTATCATATAGAGTATAAGCCAACGAAGGTCGAGGGAATATGCGACGCTTGCGGCGCAAAGGTCGTACAGAGAATAGACGACAAGCCCGAAACGGTTCTTGCACGTCTTAAAACTTATCATGAAAAGACCGCTCCGCTAAAGGATTATTATGAAAAGAGAGGAAAGCTCGTTACCGTAAAGGGACAAAACGAGATCGCTGAAACCTCTCGCCTGACGCTTGCGGCAATAAAAGGCGAATAAAATGATCTCTATAAAAAATCAGACCGAACTAAAAGGAATGATGAAAGCGGGAGAGCTTGCGGCGCAGGCTCTGGCTCTTGCGGGAAAGAACGCTGTCGCGGGTATTTCCACTTGGGAGCTCGACAGGATCGTAAACGACTATATCGTGTCGCACGGCGGTCATTGTCCCTGCAAGGGATACGGAGGATTTCCGGGTCATAACTGCTTTTCGGTAAATGAGGAGCTTATACACGGGATCCCGAATAAGAAAAAGATCCTTAAAGACGGCGACATATTGTCATGCGACATAGTTGCCGAGCTTGACGGATTTATGGGCGACAATACAAAGACATTCGCTGTCGGAGAAATTTCCGAAGAGGCGAAACGGCTTATGAAGTTTACCGAAGAGGCTCTCTACAAGGGCATTGAAAAGGCAGTCGCGGGAAACCGTATAGGCGACATCTCAAACGCAATTGAAACTCACGTCAAGAGCGGAGGTTACGCCATAGCGGAAAAGTTTATAGGACACGGGATAGGACGCGAAATGCACGAAGATCCCGAAGTACCGAACGAAGGAAAGGCAGGTCACGGACCGCGCCTTATGCCGGGAATGACTATCGCGATAGAGCCTATGGTAAATTCACATTTCCGCGAGGTAAAGATACTCGGCGATAAGTGGACGGTCGTTACGACCGACAACAGTCTTTCGTGCCACTTTGAGCATACCGTAGCTATCACAGGCGGCGAGCCTCTTATATTGACACTGGAGCATCACTGAGTATGGATATAAAGGCAGGAAGTGTTGTATTCAGCCTTGCGGGTCACGACAAAGGCAGGGCTATGGTCGTTACAAAGCTCGAAAACGAGTTTGTATATGTTGCCGACGGCAAGGAGCGAAAGCTCGATACGCCGAAAAAAAAGAACAAAAAGCACGTTCGTCCCACCCATAAGCTCATGGAGCTTTCGGAGCTGACGGACAAAAAGCTGAGGCGGGCATTGGCAGAAATGTTTATGCGCACGGAGGAGTGAATAGCTTGTCTAAAGAAGACGTAATTGAGGTTGAGGGAACGATACTCGAGGCTTTGCCTAACGCACAGTTCAAGGTTGAGCTTGTAAACGGACACCAGATACTGGCACACATAAGCGGAAAGCTCAGAATGAATTATATCCGCATTTTGCCGGGAGACAAGGTAACCGTTGAGATGTCGCCCTACGATCTTACAAAGGGCAGAATCACCTGGCGCGCAAAATAAACCGCGTCAGCAGGGAAAAGTTATAATTAGGAGGGCATTACGATGAAAGTCAGACCTTCGGTCAAGCCCATGTGCGATAAGTGCAAAGTCATAAAGCGCAAGGGCAAGGTTATGGTTATTTGTGTTGAACCCAAACACAAACAAAGACAGGGTTAAGGAGGATAAGTTATGGCAAGAATTGCAGGAGTGGATCTGCCAAAGGAAAAGCGCGTTGAGATAGGTCTTACCTATGTATACGGCATCGGCAGAAAATCCGCAAATGATATTCTGGCAAAGGCGGGAGTAAATCCCGATACTCGCGTTAAGGATCTCACCGACGACGAGGAAACAAAGATCCGCGAAGTTATCGACAAGGACGGCTATGTCGTAGAGGGCGACCTCAGAAGAATGGTTGCGCTCAACATAAAGCGCCTCGTAGAGATAAACTGCTATCGCGGCACACGCCACCGCAAGGGTCTTCCCGTTCGCGGTCAGCGCACAAAGACAAACGCCAGAACTCGCAAAGGTCCGAAGAAGACCATTGCCAACAAGAAAAAGTAAGGAGGCGTAATTAAAAAATGGCACAGCAGAAAAAACAGGTCGTTCGCAGACGCCGTGAGCGCAAGAACATCGAAAATGGTCAGGCGCATATCCAGTCGTCTTTCAACAACACCATAGTTACTATCACCGATCTTCAGGGAAACGCTATTTCATGGGCGTCCGCAGGTGAGCTCGGCTTTAAAGGTTCGAGAAAGTCCACCCCGTTTGCGGCTCAGTCGGCGGCAGATGTTGCGGCAAAGGCAGCTATGGAGCACGGCCTTAAGACAGTTGAAGTTTTCGTAAAGGGACCCGGTCAGGGACGTGAGGCGGCAATAAGAGCCCTTCAGACAGCAGGACTTGAGGTAAAGCTCATAAAGGACGTTACCCCCATTCCTCACAACGGATGCAGACCCCCCAAGAGAAGAAGAGTCTGACCTACAAGCAGGAACAGACAAACTAAATTACCGAGTGCTACGTTTGCTCGGCGTCGGCAAAATGCCGATAATCGTATTAAATAACGGAGGATAATTTATTATGGCAGTAAATCGCGACCCGATTTTGAAAAAGTGCAGGAGCCTTGATATCAGCCCCGCTGTTCTCGGCTATTCGGAAAAGAAGAAGTCCACGAGATTTCAGAAGGACGGCGCTCGCCGCAAGAAAGTTTCCGAATACGGTCAGCAGCTGAAGGAAAAGCAGAAACTGAAATTTATCTACGGCGTTCTTGAAAAACAGTTCTATCACTATTATGAGCTTGCTACCAAAGAAGAAGGTATCGCAGGTGAAAACCTTATAAGACTTCTCGAAAGCCGTCTGGACAATATAGTTTTCAGAATGGGTATGGCAACCACACGCCGCGAGGCTCGTCAGCTCGTATCTCACGGTCATTTCTGTGTGAACGGAAAGAGAGTAGATATTCCTTCTTACAGAGTTAAGGTAGGAGACGTTATCTCCCTCAGAGAAAAGAGCAAGAAAAGCAAGAAGTTTGAGCAGATCGCGGAAGTGGCAGGCGGAAGACTGACTCCCACATGGCTCGACGTAGATAAGGAGAAACAGACCGCCAAGGTAACGCGCTTGTTCCAGCGTGACAGCGACCTCGACTATGAGATAGCTGAACACCTGATTATCGAGCTGTATTCTAAATAATTGCTCGTTAGCATACAGATATTTAGTGCAGTTATTTTTAATTCATATCAGGCGCAATGCGTTTAGAGGACAGAATATCTGTCAATACTGCCGTTATGACGGTACGGCAAATCAAAGGGTTTACCGATATGGTATGATTTAAAATTAACAGGAATACAGACTGAGGGATCTTTCACAGAATTTATTATTCAAATAAAGCCAAGGCTTTAAACGGAAAGAAACCCCTTCTATGTGCGCGAAAAGGATAATTGACAAGCGGCAGAGCGATTTTCGCTTTGCAAAGATGACAAGCGGGAGGGTTACCAATGCTTGAAAAAATCGAAAAGCTCAACATCGAGACCTCAAAGCTGAGGTCAGACGGCACCTACGGAATGTTCGTTCTCGAACCGTTGCAGACGGGTTATGGAAACACGCTCGGAAACAGCCTGAGGAGAGTATTGCTCTCGTCACTTCCGGGAGTTGCGGCTACGTCTGTAAAGATAGACGGAATACAGCACGAATTTTCCACTGTCCCCGGCGTCAAAGAGGACGTAACGGAGATAATTCTCAATATTAAAGGGCTTAGAGCTAAGATGTACGGCGAAGCTCCCAAGACGATCTACATTGAGGCAGAAGGCGAATGTGAAGTAACTGCGGGCGACATAAAGACCGACAGCGAGGTCGAGATACTCGATCCCGGAATGCACATCGCGTCTCTCGGTGCAGGCGCAAAGCTCTATATGGATATCACGCTTGACAGAGGAAGAGGCTATGTTTCGGCGGAGCAGAACAAACAGCAGCTCCAGTCCGTTATAGGCGTTATTCCGATAGACAGCATCTACACACCTGTTCTCAAGTGCAACTATACGGTTGAAAATACGCGTGTCGGTCAGAAAACCGACTATGAAAAGCTCATAATCGAGATATGGACAGACGGAACTATTTCCGCAAAAGAGGCTGTTTCTTATGCGGCAAAGATCCTTATCGAAAGGCTTAGTATGTTTGCGGAGCTTTCTGATGATACAAATCCCCAGGAGCTTATGGAAACAAAGGAAGAAAGCCGCAAGGACAAGGTTCTTGAAATGACTATCGAAGAGCTGGAGCTTTCGGTGCGTTCGTTCAACTGCTTAAAGAGAGCGGGAATAAACACAGTCGAGGATCTTGTAAACAAGTCACCCGAGGATATGATGAAAGTCAGAAACCTCGGCAAGAAGTCCTTCGACGAGGTCAAAGCCAAGCTCCAGTCGCTCGGCTGCGATCTTATGAATTCGGACGAAAACAAGTAAGCGTCCGGGATATGAGTTTCACCGAAAGGAGAAAATAAAATGCCAGGTTCAAGGAAGTTAGGAAGAACAAGCGACCACAGAAAAGCTATGCTCAGAGGAATGGTTACTTTCCTTCTCGAAAACGGCAAGATCGAAACTACCGTTACAAGAGCGAAGGAAGTAAGAGCC
The DNA here is from genome assembly GCA_947631575.1 of uncultured Clostridia bacterium. Lineage (GTDB taxonomy): Bacteria > Bacillota > Clostridia > Oscillospirales > Ruminococcaceae > CAG-115. The sequence continues at coordinate 7,881 of CANRLW010000021.1, read as the reverse complement.
GAGGCTGAGAAAATGATTACTCTCGGCAAGGCAAATACTCTTCACACAAAGCGCCAGGTATATTCGTACATCACGAAAGAAGACGTTGCGAAGAAGGTATTTGACGAGATAGCTCCGAAGTACGCTGACAGAGCGAGCGGTTACACGAGAATTTACAAGATCGGTCCGCGCAGAGGCGACGCAGCGGAAATGGCGATAATAGAGCTTGTATAAGTCCTGATACGGACAATTCGGAAGTTTTAGAATTTAAGAGCGCATGAAACCATTAGGTTTTGTGCGCTCTTTTCTTTAGCTCATAGTATTCAAGTACGATTTTTACAATAAAACATATATTTATGAATAATTGTTGTTGAAATATCCGAGGAAATGTGTTATAATAAATAATGAGTATATATGCCAAAATATAGCGGGCATACATACCGAGTTCAGAAAGGAATAACTATGCGTACAGAATTTTACGGAAAGCGCTGCCCTGTGTGCAGAAACATCTTCAGAGAGGGCGACAACGTTGTCGTCTGCCCTGTCTGCGGAACTCCGCACCATAGAGAGTGCTATGCAAAAGAAAACAAATGCGGCGTAGAAGAATATCATGCGTCGGGATTTGTCTGGAAAGGATATCTCCCCGGCGAAGAGCCCGAAATAACTGTTGAAAAAGAGAACAACGCTTTCGGCTCTGCGGAAACGGAGAATACAAACGCCGCACAGCAGGACGGCAATATACCTTCCTATGCCGATTTTTTGAAAAGATATGAAGACCGCTCGCCCGGCGAGGACGGCGTTAGTATGAAAGAGCTGACGGTGTTTGCCTCTAGGTCGCTTTTCCATTACGTTCAGGCATTCAGCGCCATTCGCGGTTTCGGCGGCGGGAAAAAGCGCAAAACCTTTTTCAATATCTGTTCGGGACTTCTCGCGCCTATGCACCAGTTCTACAGAAAAATGGATCTTTTAGGAATAATAATGATAGTTGTCATGCTCCTTCCGTCGCTGCTTATAGCGCTGAATGAAAACTATTTCATGAACAATATGTCGTTTTATTATTTCTTCAATTTCCTCAGCATTGCGGAGCAGATATTGCTCTGTCTTTTCGGAGATTATCTTTACTACCGCCACGCGGTAAGAAAAATACGGAGCATACGCGAAAAATATAAGGACAACGCAAACTCCGATGAATATTATGCGGCTCTTGAACTTGCGGGAAGACCGTCCCTTCCGAGAGCTATTATAGGAACGCTCGTTTTCGTTTTGTGTTCGAGTCTGATACTCGTAATACCGGGCGTTCAATAAAGGTTTTATTATGATAAAACGACTTGAAAAATTTTACTCTGCGTTCGGCGACAAGGGCGTTATGTTCTGCATTTATGCGCTCACTCTTGTTATAAACGCGCTGTTTACCATAAGCGCCGAGCTCCCTGCGGCAATTGTCGATGAAACAAGCTCGGCGGGCGTTGCTGCGTTTTATTCGGGAAAAGACTGGAGCGCGCTCCTTTGTGATCTGGGAATGAGCGGATATATCCAGCAGTTTATATACGCTCCGCTGTTCAGAATGTTCAGAACGCCATATGCGCTCTATAAAGCCATGCTTGTAGAAAACGCCATGATAGTAAGTTTTATCCCGCTTATCGCCTATCATATAGCGGGAAAGGCAGGCGTTGTCAGAGTAAAGAAAAAGCTGTTGTGCGCGCTTTGCGGCGGAATGTATGCAACATATATCGCAAACTCCAAGCTTATAAGAAACGACGTTGCGGCGGAGCTGCTCACATGGGTGCTGATTTGGTGTGTGTTTGCGGCATGGGACAAGAAAAACCGCTATACGAGATTTGTAACTTCGCTTGTGGCAGGATTTTTGTGCGCCGTAGGCTTTGCCGCGGACAACAGAATGATAGTCACGGCGGCGGCTTTGGTCCTGACCGCGGTCATTGCAAGGATCGCATTTAAGGAGCGCATTTTCAATATGCCCGTGTTTTTCGGGTCGCTTATTGTTTCGTTTATCGGTGAGCATTTTGTACGGCTGCTTGTTGCGGGCGGCGCGTCGGGCGGCTCTGTCAACAGCATAGGTTTCTTTTCCGACGGAGCGGGCGGAGGCTTTTTGGGAAGATTTTTCGGTATGAGCTATGTGTTCATTACGGAAAGTTTCGGAATGGGCGCACTTGCGGCGGTTGCTCTTGTGGAAATGATCGTGGTTTATATCAGAGAATGTGTGAATAACAAGCCGAAAATACTCGAAGACGGCACAAAGGTCTATGAAAAGCCAAAGCACAAATACGCCTTAAAGCCCGTTGTTTTCGGAATGTTCCAGCTTTTGGCGGCTGTTCTTTCGATAGTTTTCTTTTCACTGTTCACTTTCGGCGGAGAAACCGCAGATCTTTCGGAAATATGTATGTCGCTAGAACACATCATACCGCTTTCGGTGTTCTTTGCGCTTTTGTATATTGTCATGTACGGCTCGGATCTTAAAAAGCTGTTTGCTGCGGTCGGAGTATACAGCCTTGTTTGCGCGGGATTTTCGATGACTTATTATGCGGGAGGAACTTTCGGGCAAAGCGTAAAGACTGTCCCCGTCCTCCCCTTCAGGATCGGCGAGGCGCTCTCCGAAAACCTTACGGGCATGAGCTTTATTATAATGTCGTCGTGCGTGTTTTCGGTGTTCGCGCTGCTTATTGTCTTTACCTCATGTTCGAGAAAGCGGTTTATGAAGTTTATTGCTTTCACTATGTATTCCATTCTGATATACAACACCGCCTATGTCGGGATATGGTATCTCCCCGAAACCGCAAGGCTCTCCGCGGAAAAGACCGCTCCGTATAAAGCGGCGTCGGAGCTTTTATACAACGACGCACAGTCGCCGCCGATAATAGTCGCCTATGACAGCGAGACCTCGCGCGAGCTTGCGGGAATTATCCAGTTTTTGAATTTCAACACCAACGTATCTGTCATGAAACAGGGCGACAAAGTTCCCGAATCGTGTCTGCTTGTTGCAGAAAACGACGTTGTCGCGCCGTTTGACGGCGGCTCTTACGACGTTGTAGGCAGAACGGGCGAATATGTCGTATATGCCTATGGCGAAAGCGCGAGAGACTTTATACGTTACAGCAGTTCTTCAGCTCAATAAACATTAAGAGGTAGTAAAAATGCCCATACTAAAAAAAGCGGCGAAAAGATTTTCGCCCGCGAGAGTGCTTGTTATAGGATTTGCGGCAATGATTGCCGCAGGTACGCTCCTTTTGTGCCTGCCGTTTTCGTCGAAATCGGGAGAGTTTACGCCGATCTTCGATTGCCTTTTCACCGCTACATCTGCGTCCTGCGTAACGGGGCTTATAATATACGACACCTTTTCCCACTGGTCGGTTTTCGGGCAGATAATAATTGCCCTGCTCATACAGATAGGCGGTCTGGGATTTGTAACGATAATCACCTTCTTCAACATTGCCGCGGGAAAAAAGCTCGGCTACAGAACGCTTAAAAATGCGGCGGGAGATTTTTCCGAAAGCAGCTTTGAGGGCGGCAGAAAGATATTTATAAGCATCATAAAGTATTCGATGATTTTCGAGCTTTTGGGAGCGGCGATATTGTCAATAGCATTCGTTCCGAAATACGGAGGCTATGGCGTTTGGATGGGCTTATTCATGAGCATAACGGCTTTCTGCAACGCGGGCTTTGACCTCACGGGAATGGAGGGCGAATTTTCGAGCCTTACGACATTTTCCGACAGCCCCATTGTGCTTATAACTCTTGCAGTCCTGATAATAGTCGGCGGTCTCGGATTTATAGTGTGGGAGAATTTCCTGAATATCCGCCAGAGGAAAAAGCTTAGTTTACATACGACGGCGGTGCTTGTTATGACGGGCGTGCTGATAGTAACGGGAACGGTCTTTTACCTTATCGCCGAGTGGGATAATCCCAAAACGCTCGGAGAAATGAACGTCGGCGAAAAGATAATGAACGCTTTCTTCTCGTCCGTAACGGCAAGGACGGCGGGCTTTAACAGTATCTCCATAGACGGAATGACGGGATTTTCGCTGTTCGGGACAATGGTGCTTATGTTTATAGGAGCGGCTCCGGGCTCTACGGGCGGCGGAATAAAAGTAACGACGCTTTTGGTGCTTATTATGACGGTCGTCAGCTATATCCGCAACAAAAACGACGTTGAGCTTTTCCGTCACAAGCTCGATAAGCTCACGATATACAGAACGCTCGTTATTTCCGTTTTGTCAATGTTCGCGGTCGGAACTTGTTTTGTTGTGTTGTATTTTTCAATGCCCGACGGAGCTGACGCGGTGAAATGCCTGTTTGATACGATATCGGCGTTTTCGACAACGGGTCTTGGCGCGGGCGCTGTACAGCAGGCGGGATACGCGGGGCAAAGCCTTATAATACTTACAATGTTCGCGGGAAGAGTAGGACCTGTGTCGCTTGTAATGTCCCTGGTCATGAACGCACAGCCGAGAAAAAATCTCGTTGTTCCCGAAGGACAGATACTGATAGGTTAATTTTTAGGTTAATTTTATGGAACAGTTCAGTTTGGGAAAGATAAATATGTATGTGTCGGACGATCACCGTTTTGGTACGGACGCGTTCCTTCTCGGAAAATACGCCGACCCCCACAGGGGAAATACCGTCTGCGACCTCTGCACGGGCTGCGGGATAATTCCGCTTATATTCTGCAAGAAAGACCCGCCGAAAAAGATCTACGCCGTAGAGATACAAGAAGAGGCTGTCGGGCTTTTAAATGCCTCAATCAAAGAAAACTCACTCGAGGGTATTATTGAGCCCGTGTTCTGCGATCTTCGGGAATTGCCCGCTGATAAGATACCACGCGAAAGCGTCGATATCGTAACGGCAAACCCGCCCTATATGACGAGCGGTTCGGGCTATGAAAAGCTTTCGAGAGCGCAGGCTGTCGCAAGGCACGAGCTTTTATGCTCGATAGACGACGTATGCAAAGCTGCCTCTTCCCTTTTGAAATACGGCGGGCTTTTAAAAATGTGCCACAGACCCGAAAGGCTTGCGGACGTTATCTGCGCAATGCGCGCGGCAAATATCGAGCCGAAAAGCATAACGTTCGTTCAGAACATACCAGGCGAAAGACCGTGGCTCTTTCTGATAAGCGGAAAAAAGGGAGCAAACGCGGGAATGAACGTCGAAAAGCCCGTTATACTGCGCAATTCTGACGGCTCTTATACGGAGGACTATCTCGGACTTTATGAGTGAATTTGGAAAGATTTCAATAGTAGGAACGCCGATAGGAAATTTTTCGGATATAAGTCCGCGCGGCATTGAAACGCTCGAAAAAGCGGACTATATCGCCTGCGAGGATACAAGAGTAAGCACAAAGCTTTTAGGAAAATTCGGCATAAAAAAGCCGCTCTTGTCATACTACAAGCCAAAGGAGCTTGAAAAGAGCGTAAAGATAGCCGAGCTTTTGTGCGAAGGGAAAAACATAGCGCTCATTTCCGATGCGGGTATGCCGTGTATATCCGACCCCGGCTATATCCTCGTAAAGAAATGCGCGGAAATGGGGATAGAAGTTGAGGTCGTGCCCGGGTGTAATGCGGCAGTATCGGCGGTGGCTGTAAGCGGCATAGAGGCGTCAAGGTTTATTTTCGAGGGATTTCTGCCCGTAGGAAAAAAAGAGCGCTCCGAGCGGCTCGCCGAAATAAAAGGGCTTTCTCATGCGGTTGTTTTTTACGAGGCGCCGCACAAGCTCATTCAGACACTCTCCGACCTTACGGAATTTTTCGGAGAGGAAAGAAAAGCGGCGGTGTGTCGGGAGCTTACGAAACTCCACGAGGAGACACTTCGTGGAACGCTCAAGGAGCTTTGGGAGCATTTCAGAGAGAACGAGCCTCGCGGCGAATTTGTCATTGTAGTCGAGGGCAAAGCCGAAAAGCCGAATACGCTTTCGCTTTCCGAGGCGGTAATGATAGCGCGGGAGCTTATAGAAAGCGGCGAAAAGCCTAATCCCGCCTGCAAAAAGGCGGCTGAAATAAGCGGAATATCTAAGCGCGAAATCTATAGTGCAATCATTGACAATGAAGAAAATTGATTTCTTGAAAGGAGAATATCTATGAAAAACGAAAACGGACAGCTCGGAGCTGTAGCAACACTTGTAGTTCCGATTATCGGAGCAGTTATTGTAGTAGCGGCGGCGGTCGCTTACATCTGCCTGAAACTTGCGGACGAAATGCGCTACAACGAAAAGTGGAAGGATTATGACGACTGCGGCTGGCATTGATACAGTATACAGTGTACAGTGTAGAGTGTACAGTATAATGCTGGGCGAAACGTTGTTTAAGGCATTAGGCGTTTTTTTAATTGTGCAAGTTCAATGTTTTGCCCGAAAGGTCAATGCTTAGCTTTTGGCGTTGTCAATAGCCGATAAGTAAACAGTATGGTAATAAAATGAAACAAATAATTCTGCCTGACGGCAGGGAGCTTTGCTATGAGCTTATAAGAAAGCGCGTAAAGAACATAAACTTCCGCATAAAGGAAGAGGGCGTTGTTATGGTCTCGGCAAGTCCCAAAGTTCCGATAAAGTATATCGAACAATGTCTCGCCAAACGCGCTGACTTCTTCTTTGGCGCATTTGAAAAGATCAAAGCCCGTAAGGCTGCGCAAACAAAAAGCACCGAAAGCGTAAAATGGCTCGGAAAAGAGCTCCCTATAAAAATTATCGAAAATTCCCGCGAAACGGCGGTATTTGACGAAAACGAGTGCAGAGTATTCACAAGAGACTTTGGCACTGAAAACGTTCAAAATCTTATCCGAGCCACAAAGGCCGAGCGCTTTAAAGCCCTGTGCGCGGAGCTAAACGAACAAGTCAGAGCCGAGCTTAAAGCAAAAGGGCTGGAGCCGCCCCCCGCCGTTATAACGATAAAAGAAATGAAGTCGCGTTGGGGGAGCTGTTCTTATGCGCGCGGACATATCTCGGTAAATCTTCGGCTCGCGGATTTTCCGAGAGAAACGGTGCTGTCGGTTTTCTGGCACGAATACGCGCATTTCTGGCACCACGACCATTCCGATAGATTTTACCGCTTTCTGCTTGATATGTTCCCCGATTATCACAAGTATAATGATGTGCTGAAAACGGGCTGAAAAGGAGAACAAATGTTTAACAATATCTTTTTCGACCTCGACGGAACGCTGACTGATTCGGCGGAGGGAATACTGAACTCTGTGGAATATGCGCTGAAAAAGCTCGGCATAAGCGATTACAGGCGCTCGGAGCTTTATGCTTTCATAGGTCCGCCGCTTGTGGATTCTTTCAGGGATATTTTCGGATTGTCCGAGGAAAAATGCAAAGAGGGCGTGAGATATTACCGAGAGTATTTTCCGAAAAAGGGCATTTATGAAAACAGGCTCTATGACGGCATAACCGACCTTCTCAAAAGGCTTAAAGCCGCGGAAAAGACCCTTGTCCTTGCGACATCTAAGCCGCAGGAGTTTTCCGAGGAAATATTGCGCTATTTCGGAATTACGGGATATTTTGCTTTTATCGCCGCCGCGGAGATGAACGGCGCACGCAACAGAAAAGAAGACATAATCCGCTATGCCCTTGAAATAAGCGGAGCAAAGCGGCAAGAAACAGTTATGGTCGGCGACAGGAGCTATGACATTCTGGGCGCAAAGTCCGCGGGAATAAGCTCGATAGGCGTTCTTTACGGCTTTGGCACGAAAGACGAGCTTATAAAAGCGGGCGCGGACTATATCGCTAAAACGCCCGATGACATTCTGAAAATAATTTTGTCCGAATAATTTTCAGTGATTATACAGTAAAACAAATATGGGTCAGATTGCCTATATTTTACCTTAAAACTGTACAGTTTTTAGGCAAAAATGCACTTGACGAGTGTGTAACTTTTGTAGTACAATAACATTAGAACA
>CANRLW010000020.1 GCA_947631575.1 uncultured Clostridia bacterium | reverse complement strand
ATAGACGCCCTCGATTATGCCTATTCGTATTTTTGCCGCGTCAATTTCAAGCTCCCTTACAAGTTTTTTGTCCATATCTTTCCTCCGATTCCACATTCTTTTTACAGTCTTTAGATAAAGTCTGTTTAATTTTTAAAAATCGTGAACACTTTATTTAAACAAAGCTGTTCTGTCGCTTTGTCATTATACTTGAACAAAACCTTTATGTCTATCCGCTAAAGGCGCTCTATGTAGTCGATTATCTCGCTTATAGAGCCGCTGTTATTGTCGCAGACGACCAAGTCTGCCGCCTCTTTTACACTTTCATGCGCGTTATTCGGAGCGCAGCCGAGCTTTGCATTTTTTATCATTGTCGTATCGTTTCTGTAATCTCCCGCCGCGACAGTAAAGCGGTTTTCGGCGTTTAATATTCGTATAAGCTCGCAAAATCCCGACCATTTATCCACGCCTTTTGGCAGGCACTCAAAGAACAACGGTCCCGACCTCACCCAATTGACCCCGCCGAAATCTCCGCTTTTCACATAGCTTTCGACTTTATCAATAAGCTCGGGCTCTCCCGAAAACAAGAATTTAAGCCAGCCGCTTTTCGGTATCTCGTCTGTCCTGCGAAAGTCTGCCTGTACCTGTTCCCAGTCAAGATGTGTCTGCTCGACCTCGTTCAGATACGGCACATAGACCGTCTTTTCACACAAGACCTCTACGGCGATATTTTCAAACGCTTTTCCTATCCTGTCTACATATTCATATGCGCAACTGTCAATTTCGCTTTTCCAAAGGAACTCGTTCTTTTTGAAATCATAGACCGCCGCGCCGTTAAATATAACGGACGGCACGTCTGTTATAAGCTCGACAACGCGCTTTGCCATTGAATATCCGCGCCCCGTAGCCGCCGCGAAAATGCCGCCGCCCGCGCGAAAGCGCTCCAGAGCTTTAAGGTCGCATTCCAAAAGCCGCTTGTCATCTGTAAGCAGCGTTCCATCAAGGTCGCTCACGAAAATAACGTTATTGAAATCCATTACTTATCTATTTCCCTGAGAAATTTTACAAAATAATCGGGGAGCTCGCTCGAAAACTCCATATACTCTCCCGTCCGAGGGTGGACAAAGCCTACCTTTTTTGCGTGAAGACACTGTCCGCAAAGCCACTTTGGTTTTCCGTTTCCGTATACCTCGTCGCCCGCGACAGGGTGTCCGATATAAGAAAGATGAACTCTTATCTGATGGGTTCTTCCTGTTTCAAGCGACACCGAAAGGTGTGTATATCCCGCGTAATTTTTTATCACGGAATAATGCGTAACCGCCTCGCGCGAGTTTTCAGTTGTAACGCACATTTTCTTTCTGTCGGTCTTATGCCTGCCTATAGGAGCGTTTACCGTTCCGCTTTCTTTTATACAGCCACACACGACCGTCTGATATTCCCTTGTGAAAGAATGTGCTTTTATCTGCTCGGAAAGTCCTATATGCGCGAGGTCATTTTTTGCGACCATAAGAAGTCCGCTTGTATCCCTGTCTATTCGGTGGACTATCCCCGGGCGAAGTTCGCCGTTTATTCCCGAAAGGCTGTCGCCGCAATGGTACATAAGCGCGTTTACGAGCGTTCCCGAATAATGCCCCGCGGCAGGGTGTACTACCATTCCCTTAGGTTTGTTTACAACCAGAAGATCGCTGTCCTCATACACAATATCAATCGGGATATTTTCGGGGACTATCTCTGTTTTTTCTGCATCGGGAATTGTTACTACAACAACAGAACCTTCTTTTATAACGGTTTTCTTTTCGGCGTTTTTTCCGTCTACAGTCACAAGGTCATTTTCAATCAGCCTCACTGAGCTACTTCTGGAAAGCCCTGTGTTTTCTGCAATAAGCCTGTCGAGCCTGTCCGAATTTCCTGCGGTAAACTCAATCTTTTCCATTGTCATTTTCCGTATTTTCGGCTTTTTTCTTCTTATCTCTAACATCGCGTATTTCAAAGACAACAACTGAAACCGCAAAAAGCACCGCGCCTGATACCGCGCAAATATCCGCGACATTGAACACGGCGAAATTTATAAGTCTGAAGTCGATAAAATCGACCACAAGGCCATTATTAAATATCCTGTCGATAAGATTTCCTATGCCGCCGCCCACTATGAGCGCAGCCGCCGCGACCTGTACGGGGTGTTTAAGGCGCTTGCTTAAAATGCCGTATAAAAAACCTATTATCAAAACGGACGTTATGGCTATAAGAAACCACCTCTGCCCGCTGAGCTTGCTGAAAGCCGCGCCGTCGTTCAAGCAATAATAAAAATTCAGTACCTCGGTATCGCCGAATTTGATGAGGTTTATAGTCTGTTTCAGCTCCATGTTTTCGGTAACTATCCACTTTGTTACCCTGTCAAAACCAACCAGAGCCGCGGCGACCAAAAGCCAGATATACTGCAATTTGCTCCTCTTTTCGTTCTGCATTTTTCTTGTTTATAACTGCAAATATAAGGAAGAGGAGCTTTTCTCCTCTCCCTTATTGAAATATCAGCAGAAATTAAGGCGAATAACTTCCGCGCATCTCTTGCAAAGAGTGGGATATTCGCTGTCACAGCCTACTGTGTCGTCTGCTTTCCAGCATCTTGCGCATGGCTCTCCCGCTTTCTTTACGGCAGTAACAGAGCATACAGCGCCCTTGTTCTCGCCTTCGCCCTCTGTCGAAACGTTTACCTTTGAAACGATGCACGCCTCTGCAAGATCGGATTCCATTCCTTTAAGGCTCTCGTCGTTTGTATAGATCGTAACTTCAGCCTCGAGAGATTTTCCTATTACCTTTTCAGCGCGCTTTTGTTCAAGCGCGTTAAGAACGTCGTCTCTTACTGCCTTTATCTTTGCCCATTTTTCTTCGTCAGCTTTTACTCCCGTCTTTTCGGGCATCTGATTGAAGGGAACTCCCCTCAGGTCGTCATCTTTCTTATGAGGCATAAAGCCCCAGATCTCGTCAGCAGTAAATGTGAGTATCGGCGCAACAAGTCTTACTATTGCGTCAAGAATAACGTACATTGTCGTCTGAACGGACTTTCTCGCGGGAGAATTCTTTGCCTCACAATAGAGAACGTCTTTTACAATGTCAAGATAGAAGTTCGACATATCAACAACGCAGAAACTTATCAGCGCGTGATATGCAAGGTAATAATCCATTGCCTCATACGCGGCTTTTACCTTTTCAATAACTTCGTCAAGTCTTGCAAGCGCCCACTTATCAAGCTCGCGCAGATCCTTGAAATCGACCATTTCGGTGTTCGGGTCGAAATCGTTTCCGTCGGAAAGGTTTCCGAGGATATAGCGCGCGGTGTTTCTTATCTTACGATAGCTCTCCGAAAGCTGTTTCAGCATATCCTTTGACACGCGGATATCAGCATGGTAATCAAGTGACGCCACCCACAGGCGCAGAACGTCCGCGCCGAAATCCTTTATTACTTCTTCGGGGAGAATGACGTTGCCTTTGGATTTGTGCATCTGCTGTCCGTTTCCGTCAACTACCCAGCCGTGAGTGCAGACAGCCTTATACGGAGCTTTTCCCGTTGTAGCTACAGACGTGAGCAAGCTCGACTGGAACCAGCCTCTGTACTGGTCACAGCCCTCAAGATAAAGATCCGCCGGCCACGAAAGCTCGGGACGTTCTTTCAAAACAGCAGCGTGTGTACAGCCGCTGTCAAACCATACGTCGAAGATATCCATTTCCTTGCGGAATTTATTACAGCCGCACTCGCACTTTACGTCTGCGGGGATAAATTCGCTCGGATCTTTCGCGTACCATGCATCGGAGCTTTCTTTTCTGAACAAATCGGAAATAGCCTTTATGGTCGTGTCATTTACAATGGTCTTTCCGCAGTCCTCACAATAGAGAATGGGAATAGGCACGCCCCATCTTCTCTGTCTCGAAATGCACCAGTCAGAACGCATATTGACCATATTCTTTATGCGCTCCTCGCCCCATTCGGGTATCCACTTTACGCCCTCGATAGCTTTTATCGTTTCGGGCTTGAATGCGTCGACATTGCAGAACCACTGGTCTGTGGCTCTGTATATTATAGGCTCGTGACATCTCCAGCAGTGGGGATAGGGGTGGACTATCTTTTCCATAGCGAGAAGAGTGTTATCGTCCTCAAGGCGCTGGGCAATAGCCTTGTTCGCGTCGGAGGTCTTAAGTCCCTCAAATTCTCCCGCCTCGTCTGTCAATATTCCCTTTTCGTTTACGGGAACAACTATTTTGAACATTCCCTTATACTTGTTGCATACCTCATAGTCCTCAACGCCGAAACCCGGAGCGGTATGAACACAGCCCGTGCCGCTGTCGAGAGTAACATGACTTCCGACTATGATCGGTGACTTTCTCGGCATAAACGGGTGGTTTGTTTCAATATATTCAAGGTCGCTGCCTTTAAAGTTTCCAACAGTAGAATACTTTGATATTCCTACAGCCTTCATAACTACAGGCACAAGCTCCTCTGCCATAAGCAGATATTCGCCGTTTGACTTGCTTTGTTCATCCTCGACATGAACAAAAGTATAGTCATAGTTAGGTCCTAAACAGACAGCGAGGTTTCCGGGCAATGTCCATGTGGTCGTTGTCCAGATAACAACGCTTGCCTTTTTTAAATCTATTCCGAGATCGGAAAACTTTCCCTTATCATCAAACAGCGGGAACTTTACATAGATAGAATAGCATGGGTCGTCCTGGTATTCAATTTCCGCCTCTGCCAGCGCGGTGTTGCAGTCGGCGCACCAGTATACGGGCTTTAATCCCTTATAGATATAGCCCTTTTTCATCATCTCGCCGAATACTTCTACCTGCTTTGCCTCAAATTCTGGCTTTATCGTCAGATACGGATCGTCGAAATCTCCCCATACGCCGAGGCGCTTGAACTGAGCCTTCTGCTCGTCAAGGCAGGACAGCGCAAACTGACGGCAGCTTTTGCGAAGATCTACGGGGGAAACATTTCCGCTGTCAACGCCGAGCTGTTTCAATGCTTTAAGCTCTATCGGCAGACCGTGGCAATCCCAGCCGGGAACATAATTCGCATTATATCCCGTCATAGACTTGTATTTTACGATAATGTCCTTTAAGACTTTATTGAGCGCCGTTCCGAGGTGGATATTTCCGTTTGCGTATGGAGGCCCGTCATGGAGCGTATAAGACGGCTTTCCCTTGTTCTTTTCGGAAAGCGCATAATAAAGGCGCTCCTGTTCCCACTTTTCGAGCATTTCCGGCTCTCTTTTCGGAAGATTTGCACGCATCGGAAATTCCGTCTGCGGAAGATTTACCGTGCTGTTGATATCGACTTGCATAGTTCTCTCCTTGATATTTTTTTATTTTACACCATTGTTCTTGCCAAACCTAAGATCGGCATGACGAAGTGATCTTGTATCTGTAGAATTGAAAAAAGGAAGATCGTCCGATTTTTTCTCATCGGCTTTTTTGGAGATCTTCTGTTCATTTTTCTTGTTTATCGCGCTGTTTATACTGCTGCTGATATCGTCGCTGTCGGAAATATCCTCGCTCTTTTCAGTTTCTTTCTCATTATCAGCTTTTTCGGTTTCGGATTTTTCTGCGGCAAGCTTTTCAGCCTCAGCCTTTTCTGCTGCAATTCTTTCCTCTTCGGCTTTCTCTGCGGCAATCCTTTCTTCTTCAGCCTTTTGCGCTGCAATTCTTTCCTCTTCGGCTTTTTCGGCAGCAAGTCTCTCGACTTCAGCCTTTTCCGCGGCAAGCCTCTCGGCCTCTGCCTTTTCAGCGGCAGCACGTTCTTCCTCGCGCTTTCTTGCCTCTTCGGAAACACGTTTTACATATTCGTTCTCGCATTTTTCGGGAAGTGTTTCAATAAGCTTTATCTGCTCATTATAACTGTCAAGCAGCCTCTGCCTAAATTCGAGCGCCTCTTTTTGCGCCTGCATTATAACTTCCTCTTGTATTTCCTTCTGCTTTTCGGCGAGAGCTTTTATTTCCTCCGCCTTCTTTTCAGCCTCGCTTATCATCTCGGAGGCTTTTGTTTCGGCTGCTTTTATTGTCTTTTCCGAATACTCGTCTGCGTCTTTTTTTGCCTTTTCCGAATACTCCTCGGTTTCTTTTCTTGTCTTTTCAGAATATTCGTTCGCCTCATTTATAATTCTTTCATTATCCGCTTTTGCCTGTGCGGTCAGTATATCAATATTTTCATTGGTTTCGTTCGTCAGCTTTTCAGCATTTTCCTTTGCCTGTGCGACTATGGCGTTTGCCTGTTTCTGCGCGGAAATAAGCGCGTCCTTCAGAGCTTCTTCATCGCTGCGATATTCGCGAATTTTGTCCGCAAGGATCCCAAGCTTGCCCTCAAGCTCTTCATTTTCTTTTCGGAGTTTTGAGTATTCTTCGGAAATATCCCTGAGAAATTCGTCTACTTCTTCAATTTTATATCCGTTAAAGGTCTTTTCAAAGTGCCTGTTTATAATATCATTCGAGTTCATTGAATACTTCCTCCCATTTTATTTGCGCCTGAAAAACATCAGACTGTATATAAAGCCCCATCTGCGTCGTCAGCGTTACTGCAACAGCCACAAAGGCTAGTTGCAGTAATACTTCCTAGCATCTGGGGCTTTCTCTACAGTCTGAAACTTGACTTCTTATATACAGCATAAAACCTTTCTGTTCTCATAGGAATTTCAGCCGTCCCCGTCTGAAATTCCTATAAAAACAGATCATACATATTTTTCGATTTCAACACGCAAACGTCCTTTCTTGGACGTTCCGACAATTTTCGACACTTTAAACTTTCCGTACCCTCTTATCGAGAGCACAGAGTTTTCTGACAATGTCCTGCTTGTTTCAAGACACACCGAAAAATCCGCGCTTACCAGCCCGCTTTTTACGAGCGCTGCGGATCTGTCCCTTGAAATATTAGCGCACGCCCCGACAATGCAGTCTAATCTCATCGACGAAACGCTTGCAATAATTTTTTTCGGCTCTTTTATGACTATCGGTCTTGTCAGTCCATCCTCAGCGCAGACGCCGACATTTCCTATCTTTGTTATGCCGCGAATAAGCTCTGCCTCTGTTTCAAGACAGAAAACCGCCGCAAATCCCTCGCTTACTGCGATATCACCCACTGTTTCGCGCTTTATGCCGAGCGACATTATCGCTCCCAAAAAATCGCGGTGGGAAAGCACATCGCGCGTTCTGAACGAAAAAGAAACAGCCCTTATCGGGAAAAGTCTGTTCTGACCTTCCGTTTCAAATTCTTCCGCGAAAGTCCCCTCAAAAAATCCGCACACCATTCTTTGTGCGCCGTCATAACCGCCGTAAAACACAGGAATTGCGTTCTCTGCCCGCGCCGCATCTTTTGCTATCGCCGTTTCTCTTTCGTTTAAAAACGCCGAAAACCGCGGCACTCCCGACCTTTGACTTATTCTGCAAAGGTCGGAAATATGTGCGAACAGATAACGCTCATCTTCTGTCAGTTCAAACGGCATCTGATCAGTCGATGCTGTCTATAAGGTCAACATTCTTCGGCGCAGCCGCATAGCAATAAGCGTCTACCTTCTTGATATCCCCCTGGAAAGCAGCCGTAACGCCTGTCATAAAGTCAACGATCCTTATGCAGATATCATTTGAAAGACCGTTTAAGTTTATGAAAATAGTTGTTCCCTCGCGGATAAGGTCAACAGCTACCTCGATAACTTCCTCATAGCTCTTGGGCTTGAGAATTTTAATCTTGGTGGGAGCTGCACTTCCCGTTCCGATGTTTACAAACTTTGAGCTTGAGCTGCTTGTATAGCTCTTGGGCTCGCTGTAGCTCGAAGAATATGCCTCTTCGTTTGTTACAGCGCTCGAAGAGGTGTCATAAGACTCGTTTTCATAATCAACGAAACCCTCGTTCTCATCTGCTGTGCCGAACAAATTTCTCAAAAATCCTGCCATTTTAAATTTCCTCCCAATTATTTATTATTGTATTTCCTTTGCCCGAACAGCGCTGAACCTATCCGGACAATGGTTGCCCCATGTTTTATTGCCGTCTGATAATCTCCCGACATTCCCATCGAAAGAGTATCGAACAGCCCCCCTTTTCGCTCTGTCTTTATTTCCTCAAAAAGGTCATGCATACGAGCGAAAACTTCTTCCCCGCACCCTGCGGGCGGAATAGTCATAAGACCTCTCAGCCTTATGTTTTTAAGCGTTTCCAATTCCTCGCAAAAGCCTTTTGCGCTTTCGGAAAGGATACCGCCTTTTGTTTCTTCCCCGCCTATATTTATCTCGGCGAGTATATCCATAACAATTCCGTGCTGCGCGGCGCGTCTGTCTATCTCCTGCGCCAAGTGCAAGCTGTCAACGGAATGTATCATTGAAACCTTGTCAATAATGTACTTTACTTTATTGGTCTGAAGTGAGCCGATAAAGTGGACCTCTGCGGGCGCGTAGCTTTCGCGCTTTTCAAGGTACTCCTGTACGCGGTTTTCACCGAGGAGCTTTATCCCCAGCCCTACCGCAAAATTTACCCTTTCGGGCGGCACTGTCTTTGTCACCGCCATAAACTTTACTTCGTCGCGGCGGTTTGAAAGAGCCATTGCCTTTTCTATATTTTCGCGGATGATCTCGTAATTCTCACGAATATCGGGAAATTCCGCATCAAACAATTTTTCCATCGTAGAGATCCTTGCCTTCTGTAACGACGCTGTCGTAGAGCTTAAGATAATCGTTGCCCGCCTCCTGCGTGCAAATAACGTAATCCTCGCCCCAATACTGAACGTTGACCTTTTTGAAGTACAGCTTATTCTCGCGCTTTATATAAACGCCAAGCTCGTTTTTATCATTGTTATGGAGCGCGCTGTTGGATATTCTCAGCCCGCCGTAGCTCTTAAGCACAAGCTTAAAGCTCGCCGTCCTCGATGACATCGTTTCGGGAATAAGGTCGTCGCACTCGAAAACGTATATCGCTTTTCCGTTTCCGCACTCTTTTTCGGAAACGACCGTTGCTTTCAGCATTCTTGAACCCGAACCGATCCTTACAACTACCTCCGAGCCTTCGCCAATGGCGAACATTTTTTTCTCTTCGATAACTGCCGCCGCTCTCCAGCGATAATCTGACACAAGCTTTCCGACAGCATTCTGTTCCGGCTGTTTTGAGGGCGTTTCTATTATCCCGTTTATTTTCTCCTCTGTAAGAGCGTCAAAATCGGAATAGCCTATTTCTCCCTCATATCCGTCTATACCGCTTACGAAATATCCCGTGCCGCCCGCCACTACATCGTGCGAACTGCCCGATACAAGCGATTCAAGCTCGGAAACTCTCTGCCTCAAGGCGTTTTTCTTTGCCTCGTAGCCGTTGCTTTCCTTTAAAGTGATCTCACGCTTGCACATAGCGCACAGAAGATCGTTTCCGTATTTTGAAACGTCCGAATAATTTCCGTTTAAAATACTGTCAATAACGGACGCATGGCTCTCGTTTATCTGAGCGGAAATTGCCTCAAGCTGGGAATTGTCCGTTCCGATGAGCTTTTCCGCGCTCTCCAGCATTTCTATCTGCTTTTTTATCTGTTCTATCTCACGACTTCTCGCAATATCCTCGCTGTTTTTATAGCGCTTTGCGATGACCGTGCTTTTTCCGACCTTTATCCCGTCGTCATGCTCATAGCTCAGATACCCCGCGCCTTCGTCATACACAATGGTTTCATCGCGCATAAACACACCCGTAAACGGTATCTCTTCATCATAATCATAGCTGAACGCGGTCTCCGTTTTCAAGGTGCTGCCTGTCGAGAAAAAAATCTGACCTACAGCAATAATGATAACGAATGCCGAAACTATAAACAAAACGGCTCTTGTCCACGCCGACTTCACCTAAAAGCTCACCTCCGTATCACAAAGGCAGCCTTTATTCCTCTCCGCCCTTTTCATAAGCGTCAAGTATAGAAACAGGCTTAAACGGCGTAATGGTCGAAATAGCGTGTTTGTAAATGAGATTTTGCTTTCCGTCTGTATCAAGAATGACGGTATAATTATCAAATCCCTTTACGATGCCCTTAAACTGAAATCCGTTTGTAATGTAGATCGTAACGGGAATCTTGTCCTTTCTCGCCTGGTTTAAAAAAACGTCCTGTAAATTGATGTCCTTTGCCATAATATCACCTTTTCTCTCTGTATTGAAAGCGGAACTCTTTAAACTTGTCCGCATTTCATCGGTGTCGCGTCCGAAAAAAACGAACGTTCCCCAACTATATACATACAGTATAACACATTTGTTCAAAAAATGCTATACTTTTTTTATAAAAATTTATAAATTTTCTATAAAAAAACAACATTTTTTCAAAAATTTTTTTAATTTCAGCTTTTGATTTCCATATTCTGTAAGTTGTCGTCAATGATATCTCTTGCTTTGGCGACGACATTGGCGAGGCTGTCGCCGTTTTCGATCACTAATCTGTTCATTCGGCTGTCGCGCCTGAACCAAGTAAGCTGTCTTTTTGCGTACTGACGGGTGCGGAGCTTTATTTCTTCTATGCACTCATCGAGAGTTTTTTCATTTCGTATATAGGGATATAACTCCTTTATACCTATTGCCTGCGCGGCTGTCGGGCGATCCTTCTGAACAAAGCAAGCCTGCGCCTCTTCCAAAAGTCCGCGCTTTATCATATCATCGACGCGCTTGTTTATCCTGTCTTTCAAAAGCTCTCGGTCTGAATAATCAAGAAAGATCATTATAAACTCATACGGTGAAGGCTCTCTGCGAGAATTTCTTTTTGCCTCCGAAATGGTATGCCCGGTTGTTTTATAGACTTCGAGCGCGCGGATTATCCTGCCGATATTGTTTTCATGGAGCATCTGCGCAGTCTCGGGGTCAACCTCTTTCAACTTTTCAAGGAGCGCTTTAGCTCCGTTTTCCTCGGCAAATTTCCTCATTTTCTCGCGAAACTCATAGTCCTGCCCGCTTTCGTCAAATGTCAGATTATCAACGAACGAGCTTATATAAAGTCCCGTACCGCCGCATATTATCGGCATTTTTCCGCGCGATATAATATCGTTTGCCTTTTCCTTGCACAGCTTTACATAATCCGCGACTGAAAAGCTCTCGCTCGGATCGAGAAAACCCATGAGGTGGTGGGGTATGCCCTGCTGTTCTTCGGGGGCAGCTTTTGCCGAGGCAATGTCCATATCGGTATATATCTGCATACTGTCGGCGGATATTATCTCTCCGCCGTAAATTTTTGCAAGCTCTACAGACAACGCGGTTTTCCCCGAGGCGGTAGGTCCGCAGACAACAATTAT
This sequence comes from uncultured Clostridia bacterium, assembly GCA_947631575.1. Lineage (GTDB taxonomy): Bacteria > Bacillota > Clostridia > Oscillospirales > Ruminococcaceae > CAG-115. Next base: position 15,393 of record CANRLW010000020.1, on the reverse strand, counting down.
CTTCTTCAAATAAATCCACCCTTAAACATTCATGCTGTATAACAAGTCAAATCTCAGGCTTTATCTACAGTCCGAGTTATTGTATTCTTCCAAAATAGCGCTCTATCTGCCGCTTTGATATCTGCGTTATAACGGGTCTGCCGTGGGGGCAATAGCGTATGTCGTTATTTTTCAGTACCTCTTTTGCCAGAAAAGTGAGCTCCGCTATGCTCTGCGTTTCGTTTGCACGAATGCTCGCCTTGCACGCCATTGTATGGAGAACATCGTCAAACAATGCGCCCTCGGCGTTGTCGTTTCCCGATGCGAGTATCTCGGCTATGCTCTGTATAAGGTCTTCGGGGTCGCTGCCCTCAAGCGACTGGGGAACTCCCTCCACAAAAACTTTTCCGTCGTCTGTGAGCTTTATGAGTATACCCGTGTTTTCAAGCCGGTCTTTAAAGCATTTTACCGCCTCAAACTCCTCCGCGCTAAGAAAAACTTCTTTCGGCTCTATCAAAAGCTGACCGTGGATATCCGTCCCGCGTTTGAACCGCTCGAAATTTATCCGTTCATGCGCGGCATGCTTGTCGATAAGAATGAGAGTATCTCTGCTTTCGCAAAGTATATAGGTCTTGAAAAGCTCGCCTATTACTCGAATATCTATAGGCTCGGCGCGGACTTCTTCCGTTTCTTCTTTTACGGGAACTTCACGCTTTTCAAACGACTTTTCCGAAATGAACGAAAAGCCGCTGAGGTCGGGCTGTTCGCTTTGGATAATCCGCGGCTCGGGAACAGTCTTTTCGCTCACGTACGAAAGAGGTTCTCCCGAAAGCGTCGGCTGAACAGCTTTTACCTCGGGCTTTTTATAAAAGCTTTCCGGAGCGGGTGCGGGCTTTTGTACGGAAAAGATCTCGTTTCCTACGGGGACTTTAACGGTAGGTATAAGCACGGTAGAAACACTGTTTTCCTCGTTTTTTTCGTTTGACAGCTTTATTTCGCGGCTTTCGTCATAGCCTGTTATTGAATTCTTGACGGCAAAAAAGATAGCGTCAAAAATAGCTTTTTCATTTGAAAACCTAACCTCGGTCTTTGCGGGAGATATGTTTGCGTCAAGAAGTGCGGGATCTATATTTATGCAAAGAACGCAGGCGGGAAATTTCCCGACCATGATGTTATTTCTGAATGCCTCTTCAAGTGCCGCGCAGCAGAGCGGACTTTTTACGCTGCGCCCGTTTACGAAGAAATTCTGCATTGTGCGGTTTGATCTCGTAAAAAGCGGAGAGCTTACATATCCCGTAACGCCTATTTCACGGTAAACGTTCTCTACAGGTATCATCGACGCGGCGAACTGTTTTCCGAATACCGCATGTATCGTGCTGTAAAAGCTGCCGTCGCCCGAAGTGAGTATGGTCTGTTTGCCGTCGCGGATAAACCTGAACGAAATGTCGGGGTGTGAGAGAGCGAGCTTTTCCACAACGTTTGAGACATAATTTCCCTCTGTCACATCTTTTTTCAGGAATTTAAGGCGCGCGGGAGTGTTGTAAAACAGGTCGCGGATAATTATGGTCGTGCCCTCGGCACAGCCTATCCTGTCGTATTCCGTGGGCGCTCCGCCCTCCATTTTGTAGGAAACGCCGAGCTTGTCCACGGCTCTCCTGCTTATTGCCTCAACGCGCGACACCGCGCAGACAGACGCAAGAGCCTCCCCTCTGAACCCCAAAGTATTTATGTTTTCAAGGTCATGAGCGGAAAGGACCTTGCTTGTGGCGTGGCGCATGAACGCAAGCGGCATATCCTCATAAGAGATACCGCAGCCGTCATCTGTAACTCTCATATACGAGATACCGCCGCGCTTTATCTCGACGCAGATATTTTTAGCGCCCGCGTCTATCGAATTTTCGCAAAGCTCTTTTATGACCGACGACGGGCGTTCTATTACTTCGCCCGCCGCTATAAGCTCGTATACGCTTTTATCAAGTTGGTTTATTTTAGGCATTTTTACTCCGTTCCATTCTACAGGCTTAGATTTAACTTTTCTGCATTTTTATCTATTTCAGGCTTTCTTTAAGTTCTTTCAAAAACAAAAGCGCGTCCATCGGCGTAACGGTGTTTATATCTATCGAACGCAGTCTTGCAAGAACATTCTGTTCTTCAACGGCTACAAGGCTTATCTGGTTGTTCTTGCCCTTTTCGAGCGTTTCCGCAAGCTTTACCTTTCCGCTTATTTCAAGGTCTTTAAGCTCTTCTTTTGCGCGCTCAACTACTTTGTTCGGAAGTCCCGCGAGCTTTGCGACTTCTATTCCGTAGCTGTCGTCAGTCCCGCCCGGGATAATTTTATGCAAAAACTTTATATCGTCGCCGCGTTTTGTAACGGCAACGCTGAAATTCTTTACGCCCTTATATTCCTTTTCCATTGCGATAAGCTCATGATAATGAGTAGCGAAAAGTGTTTTCGCGCCTATCTTTGAAACGATATATTCCGCGACTGACTTTGCAATGGATATCCCGTCAAATGTAGACGTGCCGCGTCCTATCTCATCGAGGATCACAAGGCTGTTTTGCGTAGCGTTTTTAAGAATATCCGCGACTTCGTTCATTTCTACCATAAACGTAGACTGTCCCGCGGTAAGGTCATCTGACGCGCCGACTCTTGTGAATATCTTGTCCACAACGCCTATCTTCGCATAACTTGCGGGAACAAAACACCCTATCTGCGCCATCAGGACAATTATTGCTGTCTGGCGCATAAACGTAGATTTTCCCGACATATTCGGTCCTGTAATAATAAGGAGCTTGTTGTCAGAATTGTCAAGATAAACGTCGTTCGGCGTAAACTGTCCGTCAACGGCGATATTTTCAACGACCGGGTGTCGTCCGTCCTTTATGTCAATAACGCTTTCGAGCGTTATCTCAGGCTTTACATACCCGTTTTCAAGCGACGCCTGTGCAAATGAACAAAGCGCGTCGACCTGTGACAAAGCAAAAGCTGTCTGCTGTATCTCGGAGAGCTTTGTTCCGACATAGTCGCGTATCTCTGCAAAAATCGACTGTTCGAGCGCAAGCAGTTTTTCATTTGCGCCAAGTATCTCGCCTTCGATCTTTTTAAGCTCTTCCGTTATAAATCGCTCGCCGTTTGTAAGCGTCTGTTTTCTGATATAGTTTTCCGGAACTTTGTCCTTAAAGCTGTTTGACACCTCGATATAATAACCGAAAACGTGGTTTGAACCGACTCTCAGAGTACGTATTCCTGTTTTTTCACGCTCGCGAGTTTCAAGCTCGCGGAGTATGTTTTCAGCGCCTCCCGAAACAGAGCGCAGTCTGTCTATCTCGTCATTGAAACCGTCTTTTATAACTCCACCGTCTTTTATATTTGCGGGAGTTTCGTCCGATATGGAGTTTTCTATAAGACGCGCGACGTCGGTGCTTTCGCTTATCTCGGAATTTAATTTTGTAATAAGCCGCGAGCCAAATGTTCCGAGCGCCGATTTTACGGCAGGAATAGCCGAAAGAGTTTTTCCCATTGAATAAATGTCGCGGGGATTTGCGGTCTTATATGCTATCCTTGACATAAGCCGCTCAAGATCGTGTATGTTCTTCAGCGCCTCACGGATATCCGAAAGTGCCGCAGAGTTTTTCATAAGCTCGTCTACTGCGTCAAGCCTTGAAAGTATCTTAGAGTGATCAGCCAGCGGACGCTCCACCCACGAGCGCAGCCTTCTCCTGCCCATGCTTGTTACGGTCTTGTCGATAACATAAAGAAGGGATCCGCGTTTGTTTCCCGTGCGCATTGTTTCGCAGAGTTCAAGGTTTCGGCGGGCATTAAAACCAAGATCCATATACTCCTTTTTGCTCTGAACATGAACGGACGTAAACCGCTTTACAGTCTCCTTGTAGGTATCCCCAACATATCTGAAAAGCGCGCACATAGCCTTTTGAACCAGCGGCATTGAGCCTATACCTATAGCAGAAATGTCCGAAACATTTTCAAACTGCGCGGTTATAACGGAGATATCCGAGTTGTCAAATTTATCATCGTCGCACAGCTCGCAGGAACTGTTTCTCATATTCTCACTGATAAACGAGGATATGTTTTTAAGGTCGAGAAAGTTTTGGTTTATAAGTATCTCAACGGGGCTGAAACCCGAAAGCTCGGAGATTATCTCGTTTTCGCGGTTTTTACCGTGCTTTTCATAAACGTTTATCTCGCCTGTGGATATATCCGCAAAGACCATTCCTACGCCGTCGCCGTCGGCGAAAATACTTGCGATAAAGTTGTTCTTGTCCTCACTGAGCATGGAATCTTCGACAACTGTTCCCGCTGTCACAAGCCTTATAACTCCGCGCTCGACAAGACCCTTTGTCGTCTTCGGGTCGGTCAGTTGTTCGCAAATAGCCACTTTAAAGCCTTTGTCTATAAGCTTTTTTATGTATATCTCGCTGCTATGGTACGGCACTCCGCACATAGGAGAGCCTGCCCGCGCGGTAAGCACAAGCTCAAGCTCACGCGATACATTTACCGCGTCATCAAAGAACATTTCATAAAAATCGCCCAAGCGGAAAAACAGAATATACTGTGGATATTCCGATTTTATGCTTAGATATTGCTTGAGCATAGGAGATACTGTTTCTTTTTCCATTAGACAGACCGACTTTCTTTTATTTAAGGTGAAATGCGTTCAAGCGACATTTCCGTATTACAAAGAAACTTTTTAGCCGCACCCTCCGCAGGTCGAGCAACTTCCCGTACAATCAGCCGAAGGAGGCGCGGTCGGGCAAGTTTCGGGATCCATTCCCTCTACCGAATAAGTGAGGATAGTGTTTATCTCGCTCATAAGCGTGTCCATTCCCTGCTTTGCGACTGTAAACAAAGCCATATTCTCGTTTGACATGACCTTTTCATATGCCTCCTGCATTTTAACGTTGAGCTCCTTTACCTTTTCGGTATCAACGGGGTCTTTACCGTTTTCGAGCGCGGCGTTCTGACGGATAAGGTTGAACTCTCCTATAAGCTCCTGTAACTCCTCGTCAGCGTCGTTTGCCTCTTTAGCCTTTGTATAGGCTATATAGCGTTCGTCCGCCTGAACTGCCTTTCCAAGTGCTCTTGCTGCCTCAATAACTGTCATAATAATATCCTCCGGTTAATTTATTTTATTATTGTACCTAAAAGCGCCCAGTTTAGCGCCTTATCTATCCTTACGTTTACAAAACTGCCGATAAGCTCTTTTTCTCCCGCAAAGTCCACTATTACATTCTGCGGGGTCTTTCCCGTGAGAAGTGAGCTGTCAGTTCTGCCTTCTCCCATGCACAGTACGCGAAACGTCTTTCCGACATATTTTCCGTACATATCGGTCCCTATTCTTTCCTGCAAAGCGAGCAGCTCTCTGAACCATTTTCCCTTTTCCTCCGGTGTAACAGGGTCGGGCAGTTCTTCGGCTTTTGTGCCTTTTCGCAGGCTGAAAATAAAGGTAAAAAGTGAATCGAACCTCACGCGTTCTACAAGTGAAAGCGTTTCTTTAAAATCATCATATGTTTCCCCGGGAAAACCCACGATAATATCAGATGTCAGCGAACAATCGGGTATTTTCTCTCTGATATACTCGACGATTTCAAGATAATTTTCTCTTGTATAATGCCTGTTCATGAGCTTTAACACTCTGTCGGAACCGCTCTGCACAGGCAGATGAAAATGCCGCGTGACTTTTTCACATTCGGCTATTGCGTCTATAAGCTCTTTTGTAGCGTCCTTCGGGTGGCTCGACATATAGCTTATGCGAAATTCCCCCGAAAGCGAATTTATCTCCCGCAGAAGTTCTGCAAAATTTGTGCCGAGTTCTTTTCCGTATGAATTTACGTTCTGACCCAAAAGCCAGATATCCTTTGCGCCGCTTTCGACCGCCTGTTTTACCTGTGCGATTATTTCGGACTTTTCGCGTGAGCGCTCTCTGCCTCTTACATACGGAACTATGCAATAGCTGCAAAAATTGTTGCAGCCGTACATAATCGGAATGTTTGCCGAAATAACGCTCTCGCGCCTTATCGGCAATCCCTCGGCTATAACTCCGCCCTCTTTCGGAACGGAAAAAATGCGCTTTTTTTCATTAAGCTCTCTGTAAATAAGCTCGGGGAGAGTGTGCAGAGCGTTTGTACCAAAAACGATGTCCACATGTGGAAAGCTCTTTTTTATTCTTTCAACAATATGCTCCTGCTCGACCATACAGCCGCACACGGCAATTATCATATCGGGGTTTTTCGCCTTGTCATGCTTTAGCGCTCCGAGATTTCCAAAAACCCTGTCCTCGGCATTTTCTCTCACCGCGCAGGTGTTGAATATCACAATGTCCGTATTTTCGGGGCTGTCGGAAAATCCAAAACCCATTTCCGAGAGCATTCCCTTTATTTTCTCTCCGTCGCTCACGTTCTGCTGACAGCCGAAAGTGTGGACATGAGCTATGGGCAAAGTCTCACGGACGGAAAAAATTTCCCTCACCTTTTGCGAAAATTCCCGCTGGCGCAGAATTTCCTCGGGAGTTATCCTTATTGTCATAAAATATTATACCTCAATTATTTCAAATCAACCGTTCTTTTCTTGGAAAACTTTTTGTTTTCCCGCTTATTACGCGACAGGTCAACCGTCTTTGCGAAAACCGCGGCAGTTACTTCCGCCGCTCCCGCATTTGTCAAAAGCTCCGCGCATACCGAAAGCGTACTTCCCGTAGTGCAGACATCATCTATCAGAATGAGCTTTTTACCGCGAATGTCGGCTTTGTCATTGATATAGAAAGACTGCCTTGCGTTTTCAATGCGCATTTTCATATTGAGCATTTTCTGCTCTTGTTTGTCGTCGCGCGCTTTCAGAGCTTTTAAAACAGGAACGCCGCTAAACCATGATATTCTTTCGGCTATCTTATCCGCCGTGGAAAACCCTCTTTTCTGCACGCTCATAAAACCGCTCGGAACGGGAACAAGCGCATCCGCATGCTCTTTCGATATCATTTTATACATCATCAGTGCAAATGCGTCAACGGGATATATAAGCCCTTTGTATTTCATACTGAGCACCGCTGTTCTTGCTCTGTATGCATAATAACAGCACGCATAAAGCCGCGAAACGTTTTCGGGCGGCAAAAGCGGCTTTGTTACATACGGCAGAAATTTCGGACAACTTTCGCACATATACTTGTCCGCGTTTATTACTTTCCCGCAGAACGGACACCTGTTAGGATATAAAAGCGAAATTATTCTTCGCGTATACTTATACAACTTCAGTCTGTCCAAAATTATCCTCTATCATTTGTTTAAGGCAGGAAGTTCTTTCATCGCGTCTGTCGTTTTTCAGCATACGGCTTATCTTGTTTTCCGTGCCTATAAGGATAAGCGTAGACTTTGCGCGCGTCACGGCGGTATAAAGAATGTTCCTGTACGAAAGCTTTTCCATTCCGTTCGGCAGAGGGATAACGACCGCAGGATACTCGCTGCCCTGGCTTTTGTGTACGGTCATGGCGAAAGCATGTTCTATGTTTTTAAGCATTTCCCCGTCATATACAGCCCGTCTGCCGTCAAAGTCTATAAGCAGGCGCATATTCGTTCTGTCGACTTCTATTATCGTTCCGATATCGCCGTTATAGACACCGCGCGATTTTTCATTTCCCCGCCGCCACTCTACTTCATAATCGTTTTTGTTCTGCATTATCTTATCACCCTCGCGGAAAAGCGTTTTCATATACTTTATCTCGCGCTTATCCGAAGAAGGTGGATTTAATGCGTTCTGAAGGACAACATTAAGCCGCATTGTGCCTACTGTGCCTATTCTCGAAAGGCACAATACCTGTATATCCGCTATCGGGTCATAGCCGTAGCTTTTAGGAAGTCTTTGAGAACAAAGCGAGTTTACGAGGTTTGTTGTGTTATCTTCACTTTCAGAAGGCATAAAGAAGAAATCCTTTTTCCGCTCGTTGAGTTCGGGCATCTCGCCTTTTATTATCGCATGGGCGTTTGTCACTATAAGGCTCTCCGCCGCCTGTCTGAATATCTTTGTAAGCTCGGCTTTCGGCACTCTCCCACACCCCACCATGTCTCGCAGGATATTCCCCGCACTTACGGAAGGGAGCTGGTCGCTGTCGCCGACAAGAATGAGCCTCGTGGAGCTTTTTAATGCCCTAAGAAGTGACGCGAACAAAAGCTCGTCTACCATGGACATTTCGTCTATTATAAGCACGTCGCAGGAAACAGGGTTGTCCTCGTTTCTTCTGAAAACGCTTTCGCCTGTCGAAAGGTCGGCCTCCAAAAGCCTGTGTATTGTCTGCGCTGGGGCATTTGTAAGCTCCGCTATCCTCTTTGCGGCTCTGCCCGTTGGAGCGGCAAGCTTTATTTTAAGATTACGTTTTTTGCAAAGCTCTATAACGGCATTGAGCGTCGTTGTCTTTCCCGTTCCCGGACCGCCCGTTATGATAAAAATATGTGAGTTCATACAGCCGTTTATCGCGGCTTTTTGTACTTCGTCGTATTCTATGCCGTTTTCCCATTCTACGCCGCTTATTTCTTCGGAATAATCCGTATTCTCATCTTTTGAACGCTTTATCATCTCGCAAAGCTTTTGAGAAATAAAGCTCTCCGCTCTGAAATACTCCGAAAGGAAAATATACCTGTCGCCGCTATTTTCATATACAACGATCTCCTCGTTTGAAAGAAGATATTCTATCGCCGAGAAAAACAGGTTTTCGTTTGTCATAAGCCATGTTGTTACAGAAGTTTTCAGCAGCGTTTCATTTAAACAGGTGTGTCCGTCGTTTACGGCTTTTTTAAGCTCGTGAAGTATAGCCGCCGAAACGCGCTCTTCGCTGTCCTTCGGGAATTTCAGATCTTCGGCTATCCTGTCCGCGTCCTCAAACGGTAGCTCTATCCCCCACCCGCAAAGCAAATAGGGGTTTCCCTCTACGGCGCGTATAAGGTCGCTCCCGTATTTTTTCCATGCCGCAGAAATATAGACATACTGCACGGAATATTTTGAAAAGTATGTAAGAGCTTTTCTGACACCCGAAATGTTTTGGTATTCTTTTCCGATAAGAAGTGCTTTTTCGGGGGTAACGCCCTTCAGCGCGGAAAGCGATATAGGGTCGTTTTCGAGGATATCCGCCGTTCTTTCGCCGAATGCGTCTACTATCTTTCGCGCCAGAACATTGCCTACTCCCGCTAAGATCCCCGACGAAAGATATTTTTTCATCATTCCGAGGTCTGTCGGCATATGCCGTTCAAAAATATCAACGCTGAACTGCTTGCCGTATTTGGGGCTAGTGACGTATTCGCCGTACATGGTGAGCTGTTCGCCTTCGCGAACGTCGCCCATTATCCCGAATACTTGTATAAGCTCACCGTTTGCGTCAATATCCAGCACGATATAGCCGTTTTCCTCATTATAGAAAACAACGTCCTCTACGTTTCCCGTAACGCATATCAAATTCTTTATCGTATCCATTTACCCGTACTTCACCGTTTATTTCCCTACGACCTTTACATTGTCATACTTCTCGGATAGCTGCTTTGCTAATTCAATTTCACTTTCGCTGCCCTTGTCGGCAATTATCTTTATCTCACCTATATAAGCGTCGCGGCGCGCATGAATGATAAAGCCTTCAATGTTTTCATCGAGCTTTACATAAATGTCGAACGTCTCCGTACAGCCGCTTTTAAGCGCGTTCCACAAAAGGTACGCCAGCATTGCCGCGGCAAAAATAAGCAGAAATATGACCACAAACGCTCCCAGAAACTCCATAATACCGCCTCCTTAAAGGCAGTATATGCGTTTATCTTCTTTTAAGTTCAGCGCAGTTCCAGCCGTCCTCGTTCTTTTTTAAGATGACCTCAAATCCGTTTTCACAAAGCGCATTTTCAACTTCGTCATATCTCTCATCTATTATCCCCGAAACAATAAGCCGCGCGTCGTTTTTCATAAATTCTCCGAAAAGCCCGCTCATTCCTATGATAACGTCCGCCACGATATTCGCGCAGACAACGTCATATCCGCCGCCTATTTCCCCGCGAAGATCTTGGTTTTCGATTATGTTCCCGCAAAAGGCTTTATAGCGCGAATTGTCGAAATGGTTTTTCTCAATATTTTCAGAGGCGGTCTTTACGGCGTTTTCGAAAATGTCGCACATACAAACTTCTTTTGCTCCGAAAAGCAACGCCGCAATGGACAATATCCCGCTCCCGCAGCCGAGGTCTAATACCCTTTCCCCGCCCTTTACGACGTCCTCAAGCACTTCCATTACCATTTTGGTGGTGTGGTGCTGTCCTGTGCCGAAGGTGGACGCGGGGTCTATTTCAAGGATCCTGTCGCCGTCATTTGCAGCATAATCTTCCCACGAGGGCTTTACGACAAGCGCTTTGCCGACGCGAAAAGGCTTATAATATTTCTTCCAGTTATTCGCCCAGTCCTCTTCTTTTACATTTGCAAATTCAATGCGCACATTTCCGTAAAAGCCATCGGAGTTCTCCGATTTAAGTTCTTCGACCATGAGCTTTATAGCGGTGAACTGTTCTCTGCCCTGTGCGTTGTCGTGAACGTAGACAGTTATGCACGGCTCGGCATTTTCAAGCCCCATAAGGCTGTCGTCGACATAATCCCAGTTTGCGTTTTTATCAGCCAGAAAGTCCTTAAAATCCGCGCTGTCTCTGACGGCAAAGCCGTCTATGCCGAGATCCGTCAGTCTTGCGGTAATTCCGTCAAGCGCCGCACTCGAAGTGTAAATATCTATCTGAATGAAATTGTCCATAAGTATTCCTCACACCATAAAAATACATTATAATTATACCATATATTGTATTAAAAATCAAGTAGGCAAATCAAAAACCGCAAAATATTTTTGTTATGATACAATATATACATGTTATAAAAATAGTGTTGACAATTTGCGGCATTTGGTGTATAGTATAAATTGTAAAGGATTATTATTGCTTTTGGCAAGCGAAAAGGAATGTATAAGGAGAAAATATGGGCTTTGAGAAATTAAACACGGATATTATGTCTGGCGATGATTGCGATTTTTTTATCAGCTATTCTTCATCGGACAAGGATACAGTAAAAAAAATAGTCGAGGTTTTAGAGAACATTTATCACATAAAGTGCTGGTTTCAGGATAAAGATTCCCGAGCGGATTATGTTGACGAGATAACGAGGGCTATAGAAAGCGCAAAAGCGTTTTTGGTTTTTATAAGCCCGAATTCGGCAAAGTCGGCTAATGTAAAGAATGAAGTTCACCATGCCGCACAGTGGAACGAGGAACACGAGGATTATACCGTTTTGCCGATAGTTCTCGATCAGAACGACACTAAGCTTACATCGACCGTGTACAAGTGGTTTAATTTTAACCTCGGACGATTTAACAGGCTGGAGTATGATAGTTCCGACTCTATTGATGCGCTTGTACTGAAAATATTAGAGCAGGCAAAGATCGAAATAATTGACGATGCAGTCAGGACAAGTCTTTATCATCATACCGACTCAGAGGCAAAAAGGCTTAAAGCTCAAAATGAGGTCATGCTTGAGTTTTCAAGAGAGCTGCTTGATAAAACCATAACGTCTGATTCGATCGTGCTGGATATTGGTTGTTCAGACGGGCAGTACATTATGATGCAGCTTGAAAAACGTCAATACAAATGTATGCTTGGAATTGACATTGACGAGAGTCAGATTGCTTTGGCAAATGAAAAATACGGCTCGGAAAAGAACACCTTCATTGCATGCGACGCATTGTCGGAAGATTTTGACGACATTCTTAGCGATTATCTGGACGATCACGACGCGCGCTCTTTTGATGTTATCACTATAACCGCTCTGATTTTGCATATTGACAAACCTGTAGAGCTGTTGAAAACGCTTAAAAGGTTTTTGGGAAGAACGGGGCGTATTATCATTCAAGAAGAGGACGACGGCGCGAATGTTGTTCACCCAAGCTCACGGTTTTATGATCTGGCATTCAGGATCTGGGCTGATTCCAAGGAAAGCGGCGACAGGCATTGCGCGCGAAAGATTCCCGATTATCTGAAGAAAGCGGGATACAGCAAAATGACGCTTTCCAAGTGCGGAATATCCAATGTCGGCATGAGCGATGAACATAAAGCGGCTTTGTGGGATATTTATTTCAATTATAATTTGTGGCTCGCGGCTGACGAGGGTATTTTCTATCATCTGTCTGAAACAATGAAAAAGTTGGAAGAGTATAAGGGAATGTACGAGAAATACAAGGAGCAGTATGACAAGGGTGAAACTTTTGTACAGCTTGGATTTTATCTGTTTACGGCAGGAAAGTAAGACACGTTTCAGAAGTAAGAGATAAGCGTTTAAGCCGGAAGGTTGTTTGCTGTATAACGTATAAAAAAGAGGTCAGGGTTTAACTTTGACCTCTTATTTCTAAATCTAACCTTTACAATAAAGATTTTCCTAACCTATATGCCAAAATCACTTTTCGGGGAGTAGCACATTTTTACGGTTTTGCTTTAGCAAAATTGAATTGCCCTTTTAGATGTAAGAAATAAGAGGTAAGAAACGAGCGAACAACCGTCCGGTACAAATTCTAACCTCAAAAACCTTATCCAAGAAAAACAACGCCAGCGCATTTTTACGGTTTTTGCGGAGCAAAAATTGAAATTCCATTAGGGAATTTCAAAGTAAAAATTGTGCACCATGTTAAAAATCCCGCACGCCTCGCGTGCGGGATTTTTAACATGTCTGACCTTTACAAAAAAGATTTTTAAAAGTTATATCGCTTTTCAGAAAACGTTTTTTCTATTCTAAAAAGGTTGTAGTCTGAAAACAAACTAAATAATGTCCGCCGTAAGGCGGACACCGAAACTGAATACTGTGCACTCTACACTGTATACTGAAAATCCCTTGCTATGCAAAGCATAGCAAGGGATTTTCACTGGTGGAGCCGAGGAGAATTGAACCCCTGTCCGAAAACCCGTCCTCACAACTTTCTCCGAGCGCAGTCAGTCATTTAAAATTCCCTTATCCGAGCGCCGACAGACAGGCTTTCGGATTTGGTAGTCTTTGGTACATCAACGGCTACAAGACAACTCGCCGAAGACGTTCACTGCTATCCGACGCCGTAGCTCTGCCCGCAGTAAAGCAAAGGACGGCGGCAGCGCGCTTAGGCAGCTGCTAAAACGAGATCTTCGTCTGCGTTTAAATTTAAGTTTGCGCTATTTTGGTACTTCGCCCGCACCGCTCGCTTATCATGCATCAGGATCCCCGTCGAAACCTTTACGACCCCGTTTGGTTGTGGATAATTATCCACTGTTGTTTATACCATAAATTCGCAAGAATTTATGGTATAATTGTCCATTACCGCACGGAGCAAAATTTTGTAAAAAATTTTGCGGATGTGCGTGGACATAAGTGGTATAATAATCGCCTTGCGATTATTATACCACAAATGCTCTGTTTTGTCAAGCTATTTGAGAGCATTACAAGCACTTTTGGAAAAATCAGGCTGAACTTATTATTCACTTTATATTGCAAACTATTCACCTGTTATTGTTTCTTCTTGCCTAAAAGGAAAATAACGAAAAGTACGACCGTGCTGAAAATGCACACAATTATTATCACAAGAGAGGGAACTCCGCTTTCTGTCGGTGATCCTTCCTCTTGTACATCAGGTTCTTCTATAATATACAGATCATCATAATCCTCAGCCGCGACTTCTTCCGTTTCATCATCTTCAATGCTCACTTCATCGGAGCTGTTTTCTATAACCTCGCTTGTTTCGCCGTCGCCGGGTTCACTGTTGTTTATTTCAACATCGCTCGTTTCGCTGTCGCTCGGTTCAACATCGCTTGTTTCGCTGTCGCTCGGTTCAACATCACTTGCCACGCTGTCAACTGAACTAGTTGTTCCCGAGGGATTTTTCAGCACCGCTCTGTGCTGTTCTTTCAAACCGCAGCGCGCGCATATCCTTTCGGCTATTCCGTCGCTTTCTGCTGTAGGCCACTTTATTATCTCATATGCGCCGAACTTGTGTCCGAGCGCGGGGATCGTCTTTGAATAACTGTCGTTGCAATACTTGCAGGTATATGTTATAAGACCGCTTTCCGTGCAGCTTTCGTCTTTTACCTTTTTCTCGGTATAACTGTGTTCTTTTTTAGCTATGCTCTTTGTGTAGCTGTCGCCGCATTCGCAGGTATATGTTATCTCACCTTCCGTGTTGCAGGTTGGTTCTTTCGTAATTTTTGACGTATAGCTGTGGTCGTGATAAATGCTGAAGAAATTTACGGTGTAGCTTATAGGAGCTGAAACGCCGTTTTTATAGATTCCGTTTATTTTTACGGTCACCGCGTCGTTTTGTGAAAACATACCGACATTGAATATTATACACTTTCTCCCGCCGTAATTTGAATTGTTTACAGTAAGATACTCCGAAATATCCGTACTGTTTTTCGTCAGATGCCAGCTTTTATTCTGCATTGATATATCTACAGTGACTTTTGAAATATCGGGCTCGTCATAATCCTCGCCGAGCACAACGGAAAACGCATAATTGTCCGAATGTGACTTATAGAGTTCAATCGGCATATTTTTCGGCGGCCATGCGACATAATCTCCCGCAAAAGTTTCACTTCGCTTTGTGCCTTTTACATATGCGGCGGAATATGTACCGGTCATTCCGAATCCTATGGCCTTCAGCGAGGGACTAAGCAGCCACCGTCTGTGACCTAAAAGCGAAATATTGTCCTTGTCGGAATCCTCGATATAACCAAAAACTATTGACCTTGCAAGATTTGTATAGCCCTTTGCGATATTTGAACCGCCTGCACCCTCAGCGCCTGTTTTATAAAGGCTTTCGGGCATTCCTGCGGGCTGTTGAGGGGAATGACTAAGGCTGCCGTTTGCCAGAAGGACGAGGGACGCCGACTGAGCAAGCGCGTTATATTCATCCGTCATAACAACGTCATTGGGAAGTCCCGCTATGTATCGGCAGAAATTTACGGCGTTTAATGCGTTCTGCCTGTCGCTTTTGGAAATATTTCCCGTGGCATAAGGCGCTGTTATCGAATAATTTTCGGTATAAGAAGTGCTTTTGTCGAAATCTATATTTAACTGTTTATAGCGCTGTTTTATCTGCTCCTGGGTAGGGTAATTGAGAGTAAACGTCTGCGCGGCATAGGAAACGTCGCTGTTTGATACGCTGCAAAAAAATGCCAGAACAAATACAGCGGACAAAAGGCACATAAAAAAGCGTCGTTTCATTGGCGTCATTCCTCTCTGAATTGCAATCTAATTTAATTCTAACATAATAATATGTTATTGTCAATAATATTTTGCCGTGCTAAGTTTAAATTTATGTTATGTTACAATAGATGTGAGACAAAAGGTATAGAAAAAGTGGTTGAGATCTGTTAAAATAAAGTTGTCACACC
>CANRLW010000019.1 GCA_947631575.1 uncultured Clostridia bacterium | reverse complement strand
TTAAATTCAGGCGTATATTTTTTGTGTTTCTGACCTTTTGCCATAATAATGTACCCCTTTCGTTAAACTTTAATTTGGTATATCTTTATTATATCACATTGTCTAATAAAAGGGGTTTAATGCGTGGTGCGAGTGACGGGACTTGAACCCACACGTCGTGAAACACTAGCACCTCAAGCTAGCCTGTCTGCCTATTCCAGCACACTCGCATTTCCTGACGACTATTTAATTATATCACATACTTAAAAAAATGTCAAGGGTTTTTTCAAATTTTTTTACAGTTTTTTTCTGTTCGGAAAGGATCCCACTTTCCGCTTATGAAATATGCGACAAACATTATGAAAAGCACAAGATTATGACCTATCATACAGCCCCACGCCTCGATAAGTCCACCGCTCATAACTTGCGTAAAGACAAATGTTCCCGCTATCCTTACGCACCACATTCCCAGAACGCTGAATATAAACGGCACGACCGTTTTTCCGAGTCCCTGCATTATGCCCTCTATCACTATAGGTACGCCGTAAAACGGCTCGGACACCGCGACCATTCTTAAAACCATTCCGCCAAGCTCTATTACATCCTTGTCTTTTGAAAACAGGCTCATAAGCTGTGGGGCAAATATAAACAAAAGCCCTCCCGAAACAACCATAAGTATTACTTCAAGCGGCATTATAGTTTTCGTAAGCTGCTTTAGCCTGTCTTTATCGTGCGCTCCCCATGCGTTTCCCGCAAGCGCCGCAGACGCTGTCTGCATGCCATAGCCCGGTATGTAAAACAGGCTCTCGACCGTGTTTGCTATAGTGTGCGCCGCGGCGGGCATTTCACCGAGGGAGTTTATCATTGACGCAAAAACCACATATCCGAGCGACGTTGCAAACCTCTGGAACATATTCGGCACGGCTACCTTAAAGCATGACTTTAAAATTTCGATATCGGGCTTTAAGCTCTGGCCCTTCGGCGAAATGGTCTTGTGTTTCCAAAGGGCTATGGTTATTGCTATTCCGCCGAATATATACGAAAACGCGCTTGCTGCCGCTGCGCCGTTTACTCCGAGGTCAGCGCCGGGAACTTTTAAAACACTTCCGAATATTTTAAGCTCCCGCGTCGGGTAAATAAGAAAGAAGTTTAAAACGATGTTGATGACATTAACGCCTATTCCTACGAGCATAGGCGTTTTCGTGTCGCCAGCCGCGCGGAGGACTGTTCCGAAAATTATGCTGGCAGTTCTGAACAGCATGGGTGAATACAATATCAGAAAATATTCCGCAGCCATATCCCTTATCGGCTCGTCTACGCTCATCCACACGGGGATCTGTCCGCTCAGAAGAGTTGTAATAAGCGTAAAAAATACTCCTGCGGCAATTACCGCAAGAACTGCCTGACCAGAGGCTTTGCGAGCCTTTTCTTCCTTGCCCGCGCCGATATGCTGTGAAATGAACGCAAGAAAGCCTACTCCGACAGCCGAAATGGTGCTGCTGACAAGCCAGCTGACCGTGCTTGTCGCGCCGACCGCAGCTGTAGCGCTTGTTCCGAGAGAACCGACCATGGCGGTATCTATGTACTGAACGGCTGTCTGCAAGAGCTGTTCCAGCATTGTTGGGAGCGACAGCGCAAGTATCACAGGGAGCATATGTCGTTCATTTGTTTCGACATGATTTTCCATTCTCTCACCGCCCTTTTAGATGTAAGCGCATTATCCGCCTTACGGCGGATAACGCTGTTAGAGGTAAGAGTTTAATAGGAAAGGTTGTTTTCCGCACAAAACAAACTCTAAGCCGCTAAGCCGCTTTCTCTGAAGTTCAAACAACTTTATCTCTCAAAAGCTCCCCAAAATTCTTACCTCTTACATCTTATCTCTTACTTCTAACAGCGCGGGTCTATACTTTCTCTGTAATCATAAATATACTTTACTCCTGAAATAACCGTAAGCGCAAGAGTTATATACATCAGCACGTCTGTTATTATCGCTATCGGGAACTCAAAGCCCTTTTGTCCGCCAAGGTCGCATATAACTCCAAAGTCCGCGAGGATATACATAAACAACACGGCTATGATCGCTATCATGGTAAAAGCAGTCTTAAGCTTGCCCCAGATATTCGCGGCTATCACCGTTTTCTTCTCGCCTGTTGATGCCGCTAGCCTTACGCCCGAAACCGCAAACTCGCGCATCATTATTACAGCCACTATCCATGCCCTTGTCCAGCCAAGCTCCACAAAGCAGATAAGCGCGCCCGCGACAAGAATTTTATCGGCAAGCGGATCTAAAAACTTTCCGAAATTTGTGACCATGTTGTATTTCCGCGCTATCTTTCCGTCAAGCATATCCGTTATGCTTGCAAGAATGAAGATAACGAGCGCCCACAAAAACCTCATCGGTATCACATCTACGCTCATTGCTACAAGGAAAAATGGCACAAGGACAACGCGGAACATTGTGAGCTTGTTTGCTAAATTCATTCGACCGTTTCTCCTATAAGATTATTGTTTACAACTTTCTTAAACTTTATGTTTATAAAATCCCCGACAGCGGGCTTTTTATCCGCTTTGAAATAAATCATTCCATCTATTTCCGGAGCGAACGCCGCACTTCTTCCGAAATAATACCCGATAAACCGGTCATAACCCTCAACAACGACCTCTGCGGTCTCGCCTATCATTGCGTTGAATGCGATTTCTACGCGGGTATCCTGCTGTTCTTCGAGAATTTCCTTTCGGTGTTCTCTGACTTCTTCATCGACCTGGTCGGGAAAACCTGCAGCGGGAGTGTTCTCTTCTTCAGAATAAGCGAAACAGCCCATTCTGTCAAACTTCATTTCCTCGGCAAACTCGCCGAGGCGGTTAAACTGCTCCTCGGTTTCTCCTGGAAATCCCGTTATAAACGTTGTGCGCAGGGTTATTCCGGGGATCTCGCGGCGGAGTTTTGCTATAAGCTCGCGGAGCGAATTTTCATCGCCCTTTCGGTTCATTCGTTTTAAAATCTCCCCGTCGCAATGCTGAATGGGAATGTCGATATATTTTACGATCTTCGGCTGTGTTTTAATGACTTTTATAAGCTCGTCGGTTATTCTTTCGGGATAGCAGTATAAAAGCCTTATCCACTTGAAATCAAGCTCGCAGAGCTTTTCGAGCAGCTCGGGGAGCATAAGCTTTCCGTAAAGGTCAAGCCCGTAGCGCGTTGTGTCCTGAGCGATAAGTATAACTTCTTTTACACCGCTTTCGCAAAGCTCCTTTGCGTCCCGAAGTACGTTTTCCATTGTCCTCGAACGGAAATGTCCGCGTATCTGCGGGATAGCGCAGTATGTACAGCAGTTGTCGCAGCCGTCCGCAACACGAAGGTATGCATAATAAGGCGCGGTAGAAAGTATCCTATCGCCTTCCATCGTGTGCTTTTCCTTATCTCCGAAAACAACAACCCTTTCGCCTTTTTCGATTTTTGCGATATGCTCGGCAATGTTTTCATATTCGGCAATACCGATTATGCCGTCGACCTCGGGGTATTCCTTTGCGAACTCATCACGATAGCGCTCGGACAGGCAACCCGTTACGCATATCTTTTTTATCGTTCCCTCGTTTTTGAGAGTAATAAGCTCGTTTAACCATTCTATTGCCTCTTCCTTTGCGGCGGTTATAAATCCACAGGTATGGAGAATGGTTATGTCGGACAAGCCCGGCTCTTCTACAAATTTATATCCCGCTTTGTTCAGCTTAGAGAGCATAAGCTCCGCGTCTACCTGGTTTTTTGCACAACCAAGCGACACCAAAGCAACTTTTGTTTTCTCGCTCATTTATTCTTCCTCTAATTCTTCTTCAAGATCTTCGTTTATTACCGTTTCGATACAGCGTTTAATTGAACCGAAATCATAGCCTCTCCTTGCGAGAGCGGCAATTGTTCTGCGGCGGCTGTCGGGGTCGCCTATCTTTTCGGAGTATTTATGCCTTATCAGAAACAACAGCTCCTCGTCAAGCTCCTCTTCGGTAAACTCTAAAAGCGCGTTTTCGATTGTTTCCCGCGACAACCCTTTTAAGAGCATCTCGCGGCGCGCTCTTGAAATACCGCGGCGCTTTGACTTTATGAGATATTCGGCGTATTTCTTTGCATATTCCTCGTCGTTTATATATCCGAGCTCCGAAACATAATTTAAGGCGCTATGAGCAATTTCCGTTCCGTATGTTTTTTCCAGCTTTTTTAAAAGCTCTCCCGAACAGTACGCCCTTTCTCCAAGGAGGTACAGGGCGCGTTTTTTCGCCTTTCGGAGCGTGTCAGCGTCGAGTATTCCGCAAAGCTCCTCTTCCGAAAGCTCCATTCCCTTTTCGATATGGAGCTTTTCAATTGTGAAAAAATTTACGTAATACTTTTTACTTCCGTCAAGCTCCATTTCCCATGTGTCGTCTTTATAGACGGACAGCGAGGTTATTTTCATCAAAGGTCATCTTCCTTGAACTCGGAAAAGTCGTCGCTGTCGGAAGTTTCCTGCGGCGCAGGTTCTTCGGTTTCGGTCTTTTTCAAAAACTCGTCGCGGACTTTCTGTTCTATCTCCGCGCTTATTGTGGGATTTTCCTTCAGGAAATCAAATACCTTATCGCGGCCCTGTCCTATCTTCATATCGTCATAGCTGAACCAAGAGCCGCTCTTTTTGATTATTCCCATTTCAACGGCGCAGTCTACAACCTCGCCCATTCTGGAAATGCCCTGCCCGAATATCATATCAAACTCAGCGGTCTTAAAAGGAGGAGCGACCTTATTCTTTACGACCTTGCATTTAACGCGGTTTCCGTAAACCTCGGCGCCGTTTTTAAGAGGCTCGCCTTTTCTTACTTCTATTCTTACGGAAGCGTAGAATTTAAGCGCTCTGCCGCCGGGAGTCGTTTCGGGGTTTCCGTACATAACGCCTATTTTCTCGCGGATCTGGTTTATGAATATAGCAACGCAGTTTGTCTTTCCTATAACGGCGGTGAGTTTTCTCATTGCCTGGGACATAAGCCTGGCCTGAACTCCAACATGAGCGTCGCCCATTTCGCCGTCTATTTCTGCCTTTGTAGCCATTGCCGCAACGGAGTCTAAAACGACAATGTCGATAGCTCCCGAGCGAACAAGAGTTTCGATTATTTCAAGAGCCTGCTCTCCCGTGTCGGGCTGTGATACAAGAAGATTGTCTATATCAACGCCGAGCGCTTTTGCATAAACGGGGTCCAAAGCGTGCTCAACATCTATAAACGCCGCCATTCCGCCCGCTTTCTGAGCCTCGGCTACTGCATGAAGGCAAAGCGTTGTTTTGCCGGAACTTTCAGTACCGTAGATCTCGATTATTCTTCCCTTTGGAAGTCCGCCTATTCCCAGAGCCAAGTCCAGCATAAGCGAGCCTGTCGGAAGGTGTTCTACGTCCATGTGCTTGTTTTCGCCCATGAACATAATAGTTCCGTCGCCGAACTGTTTTTCGATCTGGGCGATTGCTGTCTGGAGCGCTTTTTTCTTTTCATCGGGCGCTACTGTTTTCTCGACGGGAGCCGCCGCCTTTTTCTTTTCCATTGCCATAAGTTTTTCCTCCGTTTATGTTTTTATTGAATACACTACTCTGTATATCCCTTGTGTGTCCTTTTCACACGAGGGCTCTAAACCGTTTTCACGGAATATTTCCATAACTGCTTTTTCCTCGCCGATACCTATTTCAACGGCGCACAACCCGCCTTGTCTTAAATTTTTAGCATGAACTTTAAGAAGTTTTCTGTAAAAGCAAAGTCCGTCTTCCCCTCCGTAAAGCGCCATTTCAGGCTCAAAGCTAACCTCGCGCTGTAGGTTTTCCATATCGGACTTTGTGAGATACGGCGGGTTTGATACTATCGCGTCAAATTCTCCGTATTCATCAAAACAATCTCCTAAAGTCGCTCTGCAAAGGCTTTCGGCGTTGTTGAGATTTATATTCTCGGTGAGATAAGCGAATGCCTCTTCGGACTTTTCCACAAGAACGACATTTGCTCCGCAGGTTTTTGCAAGGGCTATGCCTATACAGCCGCTCCCCGCGCAAAGGTCAAGGACGCTTGCATTTTCATAAATATTTCCGAGGAAATCTTTTGCTATATCCACAAGCGTTTCAGTGTCCTGGCGCGGTATAAGAACGCCTTTTCCGACCTTAAAGGGCAGCCCGTAGAATTCCCATTCTCCGAGGATATACTGTAACGGTTCTCCCGAAAGCCGCCTTTCGAGATATTTTTTCGCGTCGTCTTCGGTCTGCTCCGGGACAATGCCTTTAGGCTCGGAGATTATTTTCATCCTCGACAGCCCGCAAAGCTCCAAAAGCTGTTTTGCCTCAAATCCCGCGTTTTCAATGCCGCTGTCCGAAAGCGCGCAGATCATCATACTCAGAAGTTCTCTGTTTTCCAACTTTTATCACCAGTTGTCGTCTTCGTTTTCTTTCGGCAGGCAGGGCGTCATCGCGGCTATGGCGACTTCTATCTGACTGTCGTCGGGCTCGCGGGTAGTAAGTCTCTGTGTCCAGAGTCCCGGAGCGGAGATTATTTTTGTAAAGACGTTTGTATATCTTCCCGCAAGCTTTATAAGCTCGTATGAAATGCCTACGACTATCGGCAGAAACGGCAGTTTTATCAGCACTCTGAGGAGAGTTGAAAGCACCTTGTTTTCAATTCCGAGCCATGCTCCGGGTTCGAGAGGAATGAGCGAGTAAACAAGGATACTTACCAAAAGCGTTATTATGATAAAGCTTGTTCCGCAGCGCGGGTGAAATCTCGTCATCTGACGGACGTTTTCTACCGTAAGTTCCTTTTTTGCCTCATAGCAGGCTATGGTCTTATGCTCTGCGCCGTGGTATTCGTATACTCTGCGCATGCCCTTTGTCTGCGCGACAATTGCCATATACGCTATAAACAGCACTAATTTCAGCACGCCCTCAAACGCTGACTTCCACATTGATATATCCGCGCTTACGGCGTTTTCTATAAGCGTAAACAAAAAGCTCGGCAGGAACAGAAATACCGCGAGCATTGCCGCTATCATCAGAAACGTCAATATACCCGCTATAGCATTTACCGCTTTTTCAGCGCCTTTCTCGCCAAAAGTTTTTACAAGGAACAGATCGAATTTTGTCGGTTCTTCATCATCAAACGCGCCGCTTATCTCCGAGGACTTGTTTATATAAGAATATCCGTCCTTTACTTGTGACACGAAATTTATACAGCCGCGTATAAACAGCGCTTTGTTATACCACTTTTTTTCGGGAATTTTCCATTCTTCAAGATAAATTGAGCCGTCGTTTTTCCTTACTGCCATTGCGCCAACGGAAACGCCTTTCATCATAACTCCCTCTATAAGCGCCTGACCGCCGATAGTTGTCTTTTTGGCTTTATCCATCAGACGGCTCTCCTTTCTTTTCCGCAAGCGGTATCATGACCGTGACTATTGTTCCCTTTCCAAGCTCGCTTTCGACTTTAAGATGTCCGCCGTGCATCTGAACAATTTCGTCCGCAACGGCAAGCCCTATTCCAGAGCCGCGCTTTGTCCTGTTTGCCTTATAGAATTTCTGTTTTACTTTCGGCAGGTCTTCGGGCGCAATTCCGCAGCCCGTATCGGAAATTGAAATTACAACAAGATCTTCGTTTTTGGTAACGATAACTTCTATTCTCCCGTTAGGCTCGGTATACTTTACAGCATTGTCTATGATATTTATAAACACCTGGCGCAGTCTGCTCTTGTCGCCGTATACGGCGCACATAAACTGCGGCTCGTTATATGAAATAGTCTTTTCTTCTTTTTTCGCCTTGTCTATATATATTAACAGTGCGTCCTCAAGCTCTGCTACGATATCTATTGTATCCATTTGCAGCGTAAGTCTTCCGCTCTGTATCCTCGAAAAGTCAAGGAGCTCCTCGACCATTTGTTCAAGTCTGGCGGTTTCGCCCGTTATGACCTTCATTCCTTTTGAGAACGTTTCCTCGTCATATCCTTCACTAAGCGTTTCGGACCAGCCTTTTATTGCCGTGAGCGGAGTTCTCAGTTCGTGAGATACGCTCGAGATAAAGTCGTTTTTTATCTGCTCGGAGTTTTCAAGCTCGTCCGCCATTTCGTTGAATGACTGGGAAAGCTGTCCTATCTCGTCGTTTGCGGTTATGGGTATTCTTTCCGAAAAATCGCCCTTTGCGAGTTTCTTTGCTATATCTCCCATCTGAACGAGAGAAACGCAGATGGACTTTACGAAATACGTTCCCATAAGCGTGATTATAAGAATTATAAACACGCTTGTCAACACGCAAACGAGCATTATTCCGCTTATGCGCGCGTCTATCATTCCGAGGCTCGTTACAAACCTCATAGCTCTGAAATTGCTGCTGGGATTGTCAATTATGACAGTAACGGCTATAATATTTTCTCCTCTGCCCTTTCCGATATAAACGCCCGTTCGGTCTTCACTTTCGAGAGCAAGCTCATAATCCGGCATGGAATAATCTCCCGCTGGAGAAAATCCGCTCGAAGAAAGCGAAACTTGTCCGTTTCGGTTTATGGACATAAGCTCCATTCTGTCTTTTTTTTCAAAGCCCTCTATCATCTCTCTGACCTCTGCGGAATAGTTTATCGCAGGGTCTTCATAAAGGCGCTTTAATATTGTCTGAGTGGCGTTCGCTTCGGAGACCATATAACTTTCCGCCGAGCCGTAATAATACTGCCGGACAAAATAATAAACGCCGAAATTTACGAGAATAAGCACTATCACAACGACCGACAGCGTATTTATAAGCCATTTGGTCGCAAGCGAATGACGCCCTTTTTTCAGGTTTTTTTCTTTCATCAGCCGTTCCACTTATACCCATATCCCCAGATAGTCTGAATGTACTTTGGCGACGAAGGGTCGTCCTCTATCTTCATACGGAGCCTTCTCATATTTACGTCTATGACCTTATCTTCTCCAACATAGCTGTCGCCCCAGATATGACGCAGGATAGACCTTCGGTCAATGGGAGAACCTTTGTTTGTGAGAAGATATTTCATCATATGAAACTCTACCTGCGTAAGCTCGATTATCTCTCCGTTCTTATAGCAGATCCTGCTCTGGAGATCGAGCTTAAAAGGCTCAGCTATTATGACCTTCGTTTCTTCTTTCGGCGAACGGCTCATAGTGACCCTGCGGTAAAGCGCGTCAATGCGCGCCACAAGCTCGCTCGGTGAAAACGGCTTTGTAACATAATCATCTGCTCCGAGCATAAGGCAGTTTACCTTGTCTATTTCCTGGCTTTTAGCCGAAAGCATCATTATGCCTATCTCGGCGCTCTGCTCTCTTATCCACCTGCAAAGCTCCGCGCCGTCCATTCCCGGCATCATGATATCGAGCAATGCCACGTCAAATCCGCCGCCGTTTTTCTTGTAGACCTCGCATGCCTCTTCGCCGCTCGATGTGTCCACAACGTCATATCCCGCTCTGCGCAGGTTTATAACGACAAAATCCCTAATTGACGCCTCGTCCTCACAAACAAGTATTCTTTTCATAAAAAGCCTTTCCGAAATATTCTCACAACATTTTAAAGCAATTTTTAAGTTCGCTCTCCGTCAGTGCTAGCTTTCCGCTCTGCTGTTTCATACAATAATAAGTTTCGTCCGTTTCTCCGAGGAACGTAAGCTCTTTTGCTTTTTCAAGTCCCTCTTTATCGTCTTTATCAACTGCTCTTATCCTCATTATTTCCTGAGCATTTTCGAGGTCCAGACCTATATGCTCATCATAGTTAATAAAAACAATTTCATTGTTCGCAAAATCCGCTACAGCCGTTACAACTCCCAGCCACCTGCTCGGGAAAATAAGCGCAAAGCTGTATTTGCTGGAAACATAGCTGTAATACTCAAGAGCAAATTTACTGTATGCTACCGTATACCATTCCACCGCGTAAAGCTGTTCCGAGCGGTTTACGGTTTCATAGCCCGGAAGTAGCTTTGTGTTCGGAACTTCTATAAATCCATCGCCGTCGATGTCATAGCAGAATATCTCCGCCATATAATCGTTCGTGACTCTCTGGATATTCGGCAAAAGCGTAGTTGAGCCTACGCCGACAGGACACAGGAGCTGATTTGACGCGCAGTATACAACGTCCGTTCCCGAAACGCCGCCGCCCTTTGAATAATCGAGGAAAAGCGCAGAGGTTTTTTCATCAAGCTTTCCTTCGGTAACTCTCAAATAATCTCCCGCTCCGCTGTAGAGGTTTGTCTGCGAAAGCTTTTCAAATCCGTTTTCACCATCAGTAAACATCATCGCGGTAGAAGTCTGCGTTGTCTTATCATAATTTACGGTTATAAGCTCGTCCACGCCGTCGCCGTTTATGTCGAAAACATCAAGGCAGACATAAGGCGAAGAATAGAGCTCTATCGGCGTTCGGTCTTCATATGAATATACGGAAAACGCTTTTTCGGACTGGTTTAAAAGCGTATACCTTACGATCATATTTGTAGTTCCTTTTTCGGAAAGCTTTGGAAAGCTTATGCTCTCGACTTCGCTCCCCGCGCATGCCAGATCGTATACCGCCTCATATTTTCCGTCTGTCTTGTCAAATATTTTGAGCCTCAGCGAGCTTTCTCCCGCAGAGGTGTTTTTGCTTTCATAGAAAACAAGCGCCTCTTCTCCCGGTTCATCGTCGAGGTTGTATATCACAAAAGGCGAACGATAATCCCCGCTCTGGGGATATTTCAGCTTTACGTTCTGTCCGACGCTTTTTACAAGCTCGCTGTACAATTCGTTCTGTTCGTCGAGCAGTTTCGGCGGACTGAGAAGATTTTCTACAGAGCTTTCGTTGCAGCCGCACAGCATGGCGCTCATAACAAAAGCTGCCGCGGCGGCTATAATTCTTTTAAACTTCAATTTCACACCACGCTAACAAGCAATCGAAGACCCGAAATCATAAGAATTCCGGATCTCCGATAAAACTAATCCTTATTTTCCGAAAACGACATAAATACCGCAACAGCGGCAAATATCCCCACCATGAGGTTTACCCATGGAGCGAATGCCATCATATAATTTCCGTCTGCGCTAAGAGCGTTGTCCTGAAAAAACTTTTCCGCAACAACAGGGTCTGCGGTTATCCTTTCGGAAATTTCTTTTGAGCCGAATATTTTCGCAAAAATCGTCCCAAATGCCGAAGAAAACGAGAATACCGCCGCGGCAGTTCCCCAAAAGCGCATAAAGAACATGGTATGCTTTTCGCTGTTTCCCGAATAGAGCTTTCCGAAAAGCGCGAAGAAAACTCCGCCCGAAGTTGTCGTCAGAACGTCGAGAAGATACTCATGATAAGTCAACACAGACATTCTCTGCGAGATACCCGCGACTGCGAGGAAAATGTAATATGCCCCTATGACCGAATACAAAAAACCTATGAGCGGAGTTATTTCCCTTTTCCTCAGCGTCAATACTCCTACAACAAGAATATACGCCGCCATGACAAAATCGACAATTATCCTTACTATAAAAGGCTTTATTGAGTTTAAGCCGTTTATACCGTCATAAACCGCGAATGCCGCAATAAATACCGTTATACAGCCCAGTATGAGCGCACCTTTTTCAGAAACTCCGTCTGTCTTTGGCGCAGATACAGCCGTTATGATCGAAACGCATGCGCAGAGCCCGAAAAAGATTATGCAATACAAAACCGTGCTTTCATGAAACAAAAATCCTGTTTTCATATCGGTAAAGGACAATATCCCGATCGTTCTTGCGGCAATGCAAAGAACGATCCCCGCGATAAGCGCGAAAGCCGATATCCTGGCGTTTTTAGT
The DNA here is from genome assembly GCA_947631575.1 of uncultured Clostridia bacterium. Classification (GTDB taxonomy): domain Bacteria; phylum Bacillota; class Clostridia; order Oscillospirales; family Ruminococcaceae; genus CAG-115. The sequence continues at coordinate 14,904 of CANRLW010000019.1, read as the reverse complement.
CATATGTTTATTACCTCTCGTTTAGCGGAATGTATTTCTTGTTAAGATTTATAGCCTTATAAGCGGGGCGGATTATGCGCTTTCCGTTTATCATTTCTTCCATTCTGTGCGCGCACCAGCCCGCCATTCTCGCGCAGGCAAACAGCGCGGTATACATTTCAACGGGAATTTTCAGCATTTTATAGACAAGTCCCGAATACATATCAACATTTGCACATATATTCTTAATGTCACCGCGCTCGTCCGCGAATACTTTCGGAGTTATGCGCTCAATGCTGTCGAGGAGCTTGAATTCCGCCTCAAACTCGGTTCCCTTTGCAAGCTCCATTGCGTTCTTTTTAAGAATCACAGCTCTGGGGTCTGAAAGCGTGTAGACTGCGTGACCCATTCCGTAGATAAGACCCGAGCCGTCGCCCGCCTCTTTCCGTATTATTTTATGCAGGAAATTCTCAACTTCTTCATCATCGTTCCAGTCTTTTACGCCGTCCTTTATGGTTTCGAGCATCTGCATGACCTTTATATTTGCTCCGCCGTGGCGAGGACCTTTGAGAGAACCTATTGCCGCCGCATATGCCGAATAAGCGTCAGTTCCAGAAGAAGACACCGTGCGGCAGGTGAATGTAGAGTTGTTTCCGCCGCCGTGCTCTGCATGGAGCATAAGGCAGAGGTCGAGAAGTTTAGCCTCTTCGGGAGTATAGGCGCGGTCGTCGCGCAATGTAGAAAGTATACTTTCGGCAAGGCTTTCTTCTTTATTTATCTGGTGCATTACCATGCTGTCATTATGATAAAAGCGGCGAAGTGCCTGATAAGAGGCTACCATTATTGCGGGGAGCTTTGAAATGACAGAAAGCGCCTGTAGCATCTCCACTTCGGGAGAACTGTTTTCGGGGTCGCTGTCATAGCTGTAAAGCGTAAGTACCGCCTGCTGCATTTTATTCATGATATTCGGCGAGGGATTGCGCATTATTACATCCTCGATGAAATAAAGCGGCAGCTCGCGATACTCTGCAATGAGCTTTGAAAAAGACTGGAGCTCGCTTTCTGTGGGGAGCTTTCCCAAAAGCAGAAGGTAAACAACTTCTTCATAACCATAGCGATTGTCTTTTTTTGCGCCGTTTACTATGTCGCGGATATTATAGCCGCGGTAGATAAGCTCGCCCTCTATGGGCTGTTTGTCGCCCTCGCTTATTACATAGCCGTGGACGCAGCAGACGTTTGTTATTCCCGCGAGAACGCCCGAACCATCGGGGTTTCTGAGTCCGCGTTTAACGCCGAATTTGTTTATAAGGTCTGTGCTGATAACGCTGTTTTTACAGAATTCTTCGCACATTTTCTTTAATTCTTCTGTTGATTTAAGATGTTCCAGTTTGTCCATAACACTATCACTCCATTTTATATTATACTATTCTATTATACACCATTCGGCACTGCTTGTCAAGTGCATTAGAAGGAGTATTGCAATGCCTAAAAAAATAATTCTTGTTTTAGTTTGCGCGGCAATTATTGCGGCATCGGTCCTTGCAATAATTTCGGATATATCCGGGGATAATGCCGAAAGTTCTTTGTTTCCCAAAAGCGTGTCAGTTTACATAAGCGACTCTGACAGAATTGAACAGATGAGCTTTGATAAATTTATTGAGGGCTGTATTTGCGGTATGCTGCCGAAAACGGGAAATATCTACGAAGAGCAGACTTTAGCGGCAATGGCGGTAGTTTTTAACACCAACGCCCTTGTGACGCTGAATGACAAAAACCGCTTTTCCATAGCCGACTTTACCGTATGCGACGAGTTTCCGTTCGTTTCATATACCGACACAGCCATAAAGCTTGCTGACAGAAAGCTTGTGCAAAATGCGATAAAGATCGCGGGGCACAGTTATCTTGCAAATGGTAAAAAGCCTGTCAAAGTCAAAATGTGCGCCATATCAAGCGGAAAGACCAGAGAACTCCCCTTTATGCCGTCAAAAGAACTGCCAGAAGACGCTCTCGCAAAGGGATATCTGACGGAGCGCGCCTTTACCGAAAACGAGATTTTAAACGCCTTTTCGGTCATAAACATTGCGGATAAGCCGCAGGCAAAGTGGTTTTCAGATCCCGTTTACGACGAATACGGCGGGCTGGTTTCGATAGAGCTGCTGAGTAAAAAGCTTTCGGGAGCGGAGATACGCTCTGCTCTTAACCTCAGAAGTGACGCCATATCCGTAGAATGCCGCGAAGAAACGTTTTATTTCAACTGTAAGGGAAATGGCGACAATGCGGGAATGAGCCTTAATGCCGCAAACATTGCCGCAAAAAACAACAAGACGTTCGAGGAGATACTTTCACTTTTTTACGAACTTCAGCTCGTTTCATAATGCCGCTTGAAAAAAGGCAAAACGCCGCGCTTTACAGCGCGGCTCTGCACTTTAAACATTACATCATTGCTTTAAGACGTTCGTTTATTTCGGTCAGGAACGTTTCCGTATCTACAACGCGCTTGTTTTCAAGTTTTGACATTGCGGAAAGGTTCTTGTCCATAACGCCGTCTTCCATTGTCTGTATCGAAGCCTTTTCGAGCTTATCCGCATAGCTCATAAGCTCGGGTATGCCGTCAAGCTCGCCGCGCTTTCTCAGTGCGCCGCTCCATGCGAAAATGGTAGCTATGGGGTTTGTAGAGGTCTTTTCGCCGTTTAAGTATTTGTAATAATGGCGGGTAACCGTTCCGTGAGCTGCCTCGTATTCATACTTTCCGTCAGGAGACACAAGAACGCTCGTCATAAGTCCGAGTGAACCGAACGCCGTAGCAAGCATATCGCTCATAACGTCGCCGTCATAGTTCTTGCAAGCCCAGATAAATCCGCCCTCGGAGCGTACAACTCTCGCTACAACGTCATCAATGAGCGTGTAGAAATACTCAATTCCCGCAGCCTCGAACCTTGCCTTATATTCATTTTCGTAGATCTCCGCGAAAATGTCCTTAAATCGGTGGTCGTAGGTCTTGGAGATAGTGTCCTTTGACGCGAACCAGAGGGTTTCCTTTGCGTCCAGAGCATAGTTAAAGCACGCTCTTGCAAAGCTCGCTATGGAGTTGTCGAGGTTGTGAACGCCCTGAACGATACCGTCGGAGGACTTGAAGTCGTGGATAAGCGCGCGGGTCTCGCTGCCATCGGGATTTGTAACGACGATTTCAGCCTTTGAGCCTTTTTCAACTTTAAGCTCGGTGTTCTTGTAGATATCGCCATATGCGTGACGCGCGATAGTAATAGGCTTTGTCCATGTGGGGATATAGGGGGTTATGCCCTTTACAAGAATAGGCTTTCTGAATACTGTTCCGTCGAGAATGGCACGTATAGTGCCGTTTGGCGACTTCCACATCTCCTTTAGCTTATACTCCTCTACTCTCTGCGCGTTCGGGGTAATTGTCGCGCACTTTACAGCAACGCCGTACTTCTTTGTAGCGTTCGCGCTGTCGATAGTTACCTGGTCGTCCGTTTCGTTTCTGTGGACAAGCCCCAGATCGTAATAATCGGATTTAAGATCAATGTACGGAAGAATGAGGATATCCTTTATCATCTTCCACATGACCCTTGTCATTTCGTCGCCGTCCATTTCGACGAGCGGAGTCTTCATCTGAATTTTTGCCATTTGGTTTGCCTTCCTTTCTTTTTTTGAATTTGATTTAATTTAAATAACGCCGTTGTTATTTTTTCAAGGTATCGCGAAAATGTATTTCTTATCGCCGCCGAATTTGTTTATTGCGCGCTCAAACATCGGAAGTATCTCGTTTCTGTCGTTTCCGAAAACTCCGCAGCCGAACGCTCCGAGAACAGCGACCTCGCAGTCCGTTTCCGCGCAGAACGACACTATCTTGTTTATCCTGCGCTCCATGGTGAGGTTTGTCTGTTCGCGGGGAATTGATTTCGCCTTGTTGCGGTTTACGGCGGGAACGGTAAGAAAATCGCACTTTATCGGTTCTTTCAGTTCGTTTCCGCGGTCGTCGCGCACGACAAGAACGTTTTGCGAGAAAATCATTCCGTCGGTGTATTCAACGCCGCCGCGCTTGTTGTCCTCGTAGAATTTCGTCATATCGCGCAAGGTGTAATAAAGTCCGCTTGCCCGGCACAGGCTTTCTTCCTGCGCTCTTGCGCCCGTGAGATAACCGCCTCCGGGGTGGTAGGCGCTTGCGAAATTAAGCGCTATACAGCGGCTTTTGCCGTTTTCTATAACACAAGAAATAGTGGTCTGTTTTACAAGGTTTTGTGAAAGCTTAAACGGCTCTTTTCTTACGCGCTCGGTCGGGGTGTAGTCCTTTATATACTCCGACTTCATACCGTCGAATTTGCCCGCTTTGAACATACGCTCGTTCTCGGCGTTTACCTGCATAAAGTTCATGGTTTTTCCCTTTCGATATCTTCACCGAAAATTGTTCATTATCTCCATAAACCGCTCTTCGTCCTTCAGGCTGAACATGAAAACAAATCCCGTCATAACTATCGGGTGTTCATCATCGCCGCAGACTATCTTGTCATAAAGGTCGAGCGCAATTGAATGAACTTTCACGTCCTTTATGTAGCAAGCTCTGACTTCCTCGGGAACATCTACCGTCCAGACGCCTAAGCCGTTATCAACGACGAGCCGCCTGTTTGTAAGCGTAAGCCTTGAACCAAAGCCCAGACCCCTGCCCGTTTCCGTGCTGAAATCTACGTTCTTTGCCGTAAAGACGACCTTTTCTCCTGCATCAAGCGGGAGCTTGAACCTGTTCCTCACTTTGGGGAGAGTGTCGAGATAGCTGTAGCCTTTCCGCTCGGGCAGCGGCTTTACGTAGTTATGATAGTCGTTCATAAAGCGGTTTATGTTTACTTGGTTTCTTTTGTGAAATTAAGCAGTCCGCCCGCTAGCATCATGCCCTTTCCGCGCTCGGAAAGCTCGCACTTTGCCTCAAACGAAAAGCCTTTTGTCTTATCCTCAACGATTATCTTTCCGCCGTTCTTTACAATTTCACGGATATTAGCTATTACGATTTCATCGCCCTGATCTATCTTTTCATAATCGCTTTCGTTTACGAATTCAAGCGGCAGGATACCGTTATTTATAAGGTTCTGGCGGTGTATTCTCGCAAAGCTCTTGCAGATTATCGCCTTAACTCCCAGATACAGCGGAGCAAGCGCGGCATGTTCTCTCGAAGAACCCTGTCCGTAGTTTGAGCCGCCGACGATTATTGATGTTCCCGCCTCTTTCGCGCGTTTCGGGAAGGTCTCGTCGCAAACCGTAAAGCAATACTCCGAGATTGCGGGGATATTTGAACGCAGAGGCAGAATCTTCGCGCCCGCAGGCATAATGTGGTCGGTGGTGATATTGTCGCCGACTTTGAGAGTAACAGCGCTTTCAATGCTCTCCGAAAGCGGCTTGTTTACGGGGAACGGCTTTATGTTCGGTCCGCGCAGTATCTCAACGCTCGGAGATTCTTCTACAGACGCGGGAGCAACTACCATATTGTCATTTATAAGGAAACGTTCGGGCATTACATAAGGCGGCATTTCGCCTATAGTGCGCGGGTCGGTGAATACGCCCGTAAGCGCCGATACGGCAGCCGTTTCGGGAGATACGAGGTAAACTTCCGCGTCTTTTGTGCCACTTCTTCCGAGGAAGTTACGGTTGAATGTACGCAGAGAAACGCCCTTTGAATTAGGCGACTGTCCCATACCTATACAAGGACCGCAAGCGCTTTCGAGTATCCTTGCGCCTGCCGCTATAAGTATCGAAAGTGTTCCCTCCTCGGCTATCTGGTTGAATACTTGTTTAGAGCCGGGAGCAATGCTAAGCGATACATCGGGGTGAACCGTCTTTCCTTTGAGGATATGAGCGACTTTTCTCATGTCCTGCAAAGAGCTGTTTGTACAAGAGCCTATGCAGACCTGGTCTATCTTTATCTGTCCTATTTCCTCAACGGACTTTACGTTGTCGGGAGAATGAGGACAAGCCGCGAGCGGAACGAGCTTTGAAAGGTCGATGTTGACTTCTTCGTCATAAACCGCGTCAGCGTCAGCCGAAAGCTCGACATAATCTTCTTCTCTGCCCTGCGCTTTAAGAAAAGCAAGCGTCGTTTCATCTGACGGGAAGATAGAAGTTGTAGCTCCAAGCTCCGCGCCCATGTTTGTAATTGTAGCGCGCTCGGGAACAGAAAGGCTCTTTATTCCCTCGCCGCAGTATTCCATAACTTTTCCTACGCCGCCCTTTACGGACAATCTGCGGAGGACTTCAAGGATAACGTCCTTTGCTGAAACCCAGTCATTGAGCTTTCCCGTGAGGTTTATCTTAACAACCTTAGGCATTGTTATGTAATAAGCGCCGCCGCCCATTGCCACAGCAACGTCAAGACCGCCCGCGCCCATAGCGAGCATACCTATTCCGCCACCCGTAGGGGTGTGGCTGTCGGAGCCGATAAGTGTCTTTCCGGGCTTTCCGAAACGCTCAAGATGAACCTGGTGGCAAATACCGTTTCCGGGACGTGAAAACCAAATCCCGTGCTTTTTAGCTATCGAGCCTATAAAGCGGTGGTCGTCGGCATTTTCAAAACCGCTCTGGAGAGTATTGTGGTCGATATACGCCACAGAACGCTCCGTCTTTACGCGATCAACGCCCATTGCCTCAAACTGAAGATAAGCCATTGTGCCTGTTGCGTCCTGGGTCAGGGTCTGGTCTATTTTAAGACCTATCTCTGTTCCCTTTATCATTTCCCCGTCCACAATATGCGCCTTTATTATCTTCTCTGTCAAAGTAAGTCCCATGTCTTTGTCCTCCTTTAATTTGTTTTACAGCATACTATGTGCTTGTAAATATTACGCTTTTATTATACTACATATTGAAAAAAATGTCAAGACAAAGAATTGACTTTTATATAGTTGAACATCTTTTGAACCTATAAATTGAACAAAAAATTATTCATCTTGTATAAAAAACCTATTTGTGGTTCTTTTCAAACGTTGTTTCCTTAAATAACGCTTACTCGCCCCAACCCCCTACCCCCTTCCCCGAAGGGGAAGGGGGTTAGTCGCGGGGACTTCGTCCCCCGCGACCCCTGTTGGCAATTGACAGTATACAATGAACAGTACGCAGTAATAGCCAAAAGGCAATTGCCCACCTGTGCCTTCTCAGCCACAAACCAACTAACCCGATTTGCGCGTTCTCAGCCTTTGGCGTCGAACGCGCTTTCCCTAAAGATTTAACCGCTAGAAAGGCGGGGCGTGGGGCGCGCCAGCGCCCCACTCTCTCCCCTTCCCCCTTAGTGGAAGGAGGCAGGGGATAAAAAATACATTTCGGCATTTTTCGGCAGAAAAAACTACACAAAATATATAAAAAATTTCACCAAATCAGAAAAACATATAACGTTTTTGTAGAATATTACCAAAATCATAGTTCAGCTATTGACAAATCCGTCAAACGGTGATAGAATGTAAGTGCAAGGAAAAAGAGAGCGAAAAGCTCCGACTTGCTTTAATATAGAGAGCGTATTGTCCGATATATAAAATCTGCTCCATAAATAAACACAGAGAGCAAACGGACAATACATAAAGCTCCAAAGCTATGTGCAGAACAACAAGAGAAAGGTGGGAAATATATGAAATATATGCTTTTGTCTATTGCGTATTGTTATGAAGTTGTAAAAGAAGAAAACACAGCGGACTCTTTTGAGGGCTTGCTGAACAGTTATTTTAACTAAAACTTGTTCAAATAATTTCCGAGCATTTCGGTTTATTTGAAAAGGAAACAAAAAATTGCCCTCTGTAAAAACGGAGGGCTCTTTTTTGTGTTAAAATAAATAAGGCTAAACCTCGGATAAAGAAAAATTGGTTTGATAATCAGTTCTAACCTCTTACTTCTAAAAGCTTGGCTCTTTTTTTGTGCCAAATTAAATTTAATCTATCTCCCAGACGAATGTGACCGTATCGCTCGAAGTAATGTCATCGGGCGTGAATTCGGGAACTTCAGCCATAGGAACACTTGCACGCATTAACCTATAATTGCTGTCTGAAACAACGTTTATTTCTCCCCAGTTATACACTACTGACACAAGCTCGCCAAGCTCCTTTCCTGATGCCTTGCAGAGGATCTCGGCTTTTTCCTTTGCGTTTTCGGTCGCAGAAACAAGGATCTTCTCGGATATTTTTTCGGGTTCTTTTACCGTGAATGAAATCGAAAATTCTGCGTCTGCTCCGCTGTTTACAATGGCATTGAGAGTTTTTGAAAGTGCCTCGGAGCTGAAATCAAATGACAGCTTTAAAAAATATGTGCAGGAATATCCTCCGAAAACGCGCTTATACTGCCCGTTTTCCTCAATGTTGTCATAAACCGTATTTACCGAGAAATCAAGTGTTTTTAGGCTGCCTTTTTCATAGCCCGCCGAACAAAGCGCCTTTTCAAGCAGCTCAATGCGGCGGTTCGCGCCGTCTACTGCCGCCTCGTAGCTTTTGTTCTTTGATATTATGTTCAATGAAATAACAACGTAGTCCGGAGCGGTTTTTGCCGTTCCGACTCCTTTTACTGTGATAGTTCCGCTCATAATAAATAACTCCTTTCAAAATCAGGCTGTATATAAAGCCCCATCTACGTCGTCAGAAACCCTGCGGCAGGCACAAAGCCTAGCCGCAGGATTTCTTCCTAGTATCTGGGGCTTTCTCTACAGCCTGATATACTACTTTCGATACTATCTAAAGCTAATCAAATTCGCTTGCCTTTATTCTGCGCTTATCCGAGGATTGAGAGGAGAACGCCTGCGGCAACTGCCGAGCCGATAACTCCCGCAACGTTCGGACCCATAGCGTGCATAAGCAGGAAGTTCGAGGGGTTTTCTCTCGCGCCCTCTTTCTGCGATACACGTGCCGCCATAGGTACAGCCGAAACTCCAGCCGAACCGATAAGCGGATTTATCTTCTTTCCGGAGATGAGGTACATAAGCTTTCCGAGGAGGACGCCGCACGCTGTTCCTACACAGAACGCGATAAGACCGAGAATGATTATGAAAATCGTCTTCCAGCTCAGGAAGTTTTCTGCGACCGCAGTAGCTCCGACCGTAACTCCGAGGAATATCGTGATTATGTTCATAAGCTCGTTTGTCGCTGTCTTTACAAGTCTGTCGCAGACGCCTGATTCTTTCATCAGGTTTCCAAACATCAATATGCCGACAAGCGGTGCAGCCGACGGAACGATAAGCGCAACTATTACGGTTACGGCTATCGGGAATACGACCTTTTCAAGCTTTGAAACCTCGCGGAGCTGACCCATCTTGACTGCGCGCTCTTTCTTTGTCGTAAGCGCTCTCATAATGGGCGGCTGTATTACCGGAACAAGCGCCATATACGAGTAAGCTGCGACCGCTATTGAACCAAGCAACTGCGGAGCAAGCTTTGAAGTTAGATAAATAGCCGTAGGACCGTCAGCGCCACCGATTATTGCAATTGACGCTGCCTCTTTAAGAGTAAAGTCCGCAATGCCCGTCATGTTCAGCATACAAGCGCCAAGGAAGGTAAAGAATATACCGCCTTGCGCCGCAGCTCCCAAAAGAAAGCTCTTGGGGTTTGCGATAAGCGGACCGAAGTCGGTCATTGCGCCAATGCCGAGGAATATAAGCGGCGGATAGATCTGGAGCTTAACTCCCAGATACAGCATATCCAAAAGTCCGCCGTCATGCAATACGCGCCCGTAATCAAGGCTCGTTTCTTTTGTGAACTGTACAAGTATATTCGCCCCGTCTTCTATATATTCGGGAGCAAAATAGGGGTTTGTGGCGGGATCCCACAATTCGGGGGTATACAATCCCGTGAGCGGGATATTTGTCAGCAGCATACCGAATGCTATCGGCAGCATAAGCAACGGCTCATACTGCTTTACTATCGCAAGATAAAACAGCACGAATGACAGCAGTATCATAACACCGTTCTGCCAGGTGAACGCAGCAAAGCCTGAAGTATCTATCAGACTTCTGAGTGTGTCAGTAAATATTTCCATATTTCAGTTCCTTTCGCCGTCAGAACGGACGGGTATTTTCGCTTATACCTGCGGTACTCCAAGCAGAACGCGCCGAACTGCGCTTTCTTATGCTCTTTATCGTAAAGCCCTGCTCCGTATATGCGGCGATAGCCGCGCTTATTACCGCGACAATTTCTTCATCATCGCTTTCTTCTTCCGCAGCCTCTTCAATTTGTTCGGTCTGCACAGCGGCAACCGGCGCACTCGCGGCGTTCTGTTCGGCTTTCTTCTTTGTTTCGGCTCTTGCTTTCTTGGACTTGTCTACAATCTTGAAGATAGTGCCCATCAGCCAGAAGATAAAGATAAGTATCGCGAGTATCAGGAAAACGACCAGAATGCCCGTCAATGCGATAATGCCGACAGAGCTCCAATAATCGGGATCGCTGAGCTGGAGCTTTGCGTCGCCAAGACCCTGTATCCTGTCAATTGCGTTTTCAGACATCAAAATCAACGCATTGTTCATAAAATACTCCTTTTATTTACTTACTTAAAATACATAACAATTATACAATATTTTCACGAATAATTCAATAAATTATCGCAAAATTGCCGAAAAATTATCTCACAACTTTTTTCAACTTTTGGCAATCTCATTTGTATATTTTGACAATATTCCTCAATAAAACCCGCCGTCTACTCCGAGCGTCTGCCCTGTTATAAACTTATTCTCCGCAACAGCGCGGACTGCCTTTGCGACTTCAATGGGCTTTCCAAGCCGTCCGAGCGGAGTTTCATCGCAAAGCTCGGAAAGCTCCTCCTCGCTGAGATGGCTGATGTTCATGGGGCTTTCTATAACTCCCGGAGCTATGGCGTTTACGGTTATGCCCGAAGGTCCAAGCTCTTTTGCAAGCGCTTTCGTAAAGCCGATAATTCCCGCTTTTGCCGCGGAATAAGCCGTCTCGCAGGACGCGCCGTGTACTCCCCAGACGGAAGAGATGTTTATTATTGCGCCGCTCTTTCGCTTTATCATGCTCGGAACGACTGCCTTTGTAACGCAGAAAACACCCGAGAGATTTACGGAAATCTGCTCTTCCCATTCTGCCTCGGAAATGTCCGTAAACGGCTTTATAAGCGAAATGCCCGCGTTATTTACAAGAATGTCTATATGCGAAAATTCATTCAGGACGGCGGCTACCGCGCTTTTGACAGAGTTCATATCGGACACGTCCGCTTGGATCGCTTTACAGTGCAAACTTTCCGAAAGCTCCGCGGCTTTTTTGGCGTTCTTGTTGTAAGTGAAAACAACGTCGTCCGTTTTTGAAAACTCTTCAAGAAGTGCCGAGCCTATCGCGCCCGTTCCGCCTGTTATGAGGACTACGCTCATTTTACAAGCTCCACTTTTATTTCATCACCGTTTGTTGTGATCTTTACGGAGCTGAAATGTTCGTCGCTGTTTTCAACCAGAAGTTCCGCTATCTTGTCCTCAATTTCCGAGCGTATAACGCGGCGTATATCGCGCCCGCCAAACTTTCCGCCGAACGCTTTTTTCGCCACGACAGCGTAAACGTTGTCGTCAATATCAAGCTCGAGTTTCTTTTCCGAAAGCGGCTCTCTGAGTTCTTCGAGGTTGAGCTTTGCTATTTTTGCATAGCTTTCCTCACTTAGCGGAGAGAAACAAACTATCTCGTCCACTCTTGCCATAAACTCGGGGCGCAGGAAATCGCGCAACCCCTTCATAGCGCGCTCTTTGCTCATATCGTCGACCGACTTCGCGAAACCTACGCCATTCATTCCGTTTGAAGAACCCGCGTTTGAGGTCATCGCGATTATGGTGTTTTCAAAGCTAACGTTTCTGCCCTGTGAATCGGTTATCTTTCCCTCATCGAGAATTTGCAGCAAGATGTTCATAACATCGGGGTGGGCTTTTTCTATCTCGTCAAACAAAATCACCGAATAAGGCTTTCTGCGGACGCGCTCGGTGAGCTGTCCCGCCTCGTCATAGCCTACGTATCCGGGAGGCGAGCCTATTATTTTTGACACGCTGTGCTTTTCCATATACTCGGACATATCGAGCCTTATAAGCGGATCTACCGTGTCAAACATTTCCTGTGCAAGAACTTTTACAAGCTCCGTTTTGCCAACACCCGTCGGTCCTACAAAAATGAACGACGCGGGTCTGCGGCGGTTTGAAAGCTGTACTCTCGTGCGCTTTATCGCCTTTGCGACAAGCTCGCAAGCCTCGTCCTGTCCGATTATCTTTGCTTTAAGGCTGTCCTCAAGCGACGCCATTCTCTTAAACTCTGTTTCACGGATCTTGTTTGCGGGGATACCCGTCCAAAGCTCTATGACCTTTGAAAGGTCGTCGAGAGTTACTTCCGCTTTTGCGGCCTCCGCCTTTAATTCCACAAGTTTCTGCTCATTCTGCGCGATATCTGTCTTCAGCTTTGCGAGCCGCTCATAATCTATATTGCTGTCCTCGGCAAGCTTGCTCTCCTCGGATTTCTGAAGATCGAGCGTCTTTTTGAGTTTTTCATACTCAGTTATGCTGCTGTTTCCGAGCGACGCGCAGGCACAGCTCTCATCGAGCAGGTCTATTGCCTTATCGGGCAGGAATCTGTCGTTTATATAGCGCTCGGACAAAAGAACGCACATTTTCGCTATCTCGTCTGAAACGCGGACTTTGTGATGTTCTTCATAATACTGCTTTATGCCGCCGATAAGTTCAATTGTTTCGTCAATTGTCGGCTCGTTTACCGTAACAGGCTGGAAACGGCGTTCAAGAGCGCTGTCCTTTTCGATATGCTTTCTGTATTCGGAAAACGTTGTAGCGCCTATTACCTGCAATTCACCCCTCGAAAGCGCGGGCTTGAAGATATTTGCGGCGTTCATAGAGCCTTCGCTGTCGCCGCCCGTTCCAACGAGATTATGCACCTCGTCTACAAACAGCATAACGTTTCCCGCGTTCTTTACCTCATCTATGAGGTTTTTAACTCGGCTCTCAAACTGCCCGCGGAACTGCGTTCCCGCGACAAGCGCCGTCAGATCAAGCAGGTATAATTCCTTGCCCTGGAGTCTGAAAGGAACGTCGCCGCTTGCAAGTTTCAGCGCAATGCCCTCGGCTATGGCGGTCTTACCTACTCCCGGCTCGCCTATAAGGCAGGGGTTGTTCTTTGTCCTTCTGGACAATATCTGCAAAACGCGGTATATCTCCTTTTCGCGTCCGACTATCCTGTCTATCTTTCCTTCTTTTGCACGGCGTGTAAGGTTCGTGCAGAAAGTCTCGAGGCATTTGCGCTTTTTGTCGGTCTTTTCCTGTTTCCTTTTGGATCTCTTTTCTTCGGTATCGTCCTTTTCCGATCCTTCGGAATTTCCGAAAAGATTTTTCAGGAAATTCGGCATTGTTCCTGCGCCGCCACGTTCAAAGAGATCGTCCTCTCCGCTGTCGTCATCTTCGGGCGGTTCGGGAAGATCTTCTTCGTTTTCGTCTTTCATTTCAAAAAGCCCCGAAAGCGCGTCGGGATTAAGCTGACCGTTTTCATCAAACGCCTGATCGAGAGCGTCCTTTACTTCGTCTTCATTTATCCCCCATTTTTCCATAAAGTCCTTCATCTGGGGAAGATTAAGCTCGCTTGCGCACTGAAGGCATAAGCCCTCGTCCTTGCGCCCCTGCGCGCCCATTGTTGAAATGAACATGACCGCAGGACGCTTTTTACAGCGAGAACACATCATCATAAAAAATCACCTTGCCTTTGTCAAAAACTAATGAAATCAAAATTGTAAATATGCCTGAATAAAAACGTGCTGTCAATAGACGCCTCGTTGAAAAGTATCGCGGTATCGCCGCAGAGCGAAACAATAAGCCTCGTTATAACGCATATTATCAGAACGACAGCCGCTCCCTCGCAAAATCCCGCAATTCCTCCGAGAAATTTGTTTGCCTGTCCGAGAACGGGGATTTTGTTTATAAGTCCCGCAAATTTTATGACAAGATTAAGCAGGACCATTGCGAGAATAAATATCACCATAAACAGAATTGTCCTGATAATTATCGTGCAGTACGGCTCTATTATGCCGCTCATTATAGCGGACTTTGCCGTTTGCTTTGTTTCGAGCATCGCAAGGACAACTCCGCGTATTGTAGACACTGTAACGCCCGATGTTCCCGAAATAAATTCGGGGGGGAGAAACTTTGAAAGCTCGTTTAAAAGATTTCCCACAGGCTCTGCCGCTCCGCTGCTGACAGAGCAGGCGGCTATATAATGCGCGGCTATGATCGTTCCGACGCCGTATTTTTTCTCTTCTTCAACACTGAACTCTACTGTTTTTATCGAAACATCAGAAAGGTCGCTCCCCTTTTCTATACCGAAGAAAGAGAGGTCTGTTTCTTCAAGTCCCGTTTCCGAAAGGTCAACGGTCTTGTTTGTGAGATCGATAATGGCGGTATTTGTTCCCTCATAATCGGGATCTATAGCCGTAGAATTTATTCCGTCTATTTTCACTTTTTCAAGAGCAAGCTCTGCTCCGCTAAAATAATCAACATTCAGAAAGTCGTCAAATTCCTCCGCTTTGCTGTCAAGAAACTCTTCGGCAGGTTTTTCTACTACGCCCGAATATATCTGACCCGCGAGCGGCGCGCTGAACGTAAATGCACAAAAGACCGAAATCAAAAGCGCAGACATTTCGAGAACTACCTTTGCAAAGCCTTTTTTTGCTCCCGCAAACGTAAGCCCCACCAACAGCGCGATTATTATTATATCAAATATAAAAGCAAACTCCTGTCCCATTTTCCCCTCCTTACAGGGATATTCGCTGAACGCGGTTATAGCCAAGGAGATACGCATGACCTCCTATTATTTTCACTTTGGAATAATCATCATCAAGTTCGTATACCTTTTCGTTCTGAAACGAATTTGAATAAGCCGTGAGCTTATTTCCTGAAAGCACATAAAGCACTCCGCC
>CANRLW010000018.1 GCA_947631575.1 uncultured Clostridia bacterium | reverse complement strand
ACAAGCTCCGTTACGCGCTCTATCATCTGAAAGGGCGGGCGCTGTTTAATGCGCTTGTTTATTTCAAGTATGTTCATTTTGTCACTTCTCCGTTTAAATTTACAGACTTAAACCGCCGTCAAGCACTATTACTTGTCCGGTCATATAATCAAATGCGCCCGAACAAAGCGCCGCTACGGTATCGGCGACCTGCTCTGCCGTGCCGAATTTTCCCATGGGAACGGCTTTTATATACTCCGCTTTTTTCTCCGAGGGGATATTGTTCATCATTTCCGTTTCGATAAATCCCGGAGCAACGGCGTTTACGGTTATGTTTCTCGGGGCTAATTCTTTTGCGAGGGTCGCGGTCATTGAATTTACCGCGCCTTTTGTCGCGGAATAAACGCCCTGCCCCTCGACGGCAAGCACGGAGCTTACGGAAGAAATGTTTATTATCTTACCGCCCGTTTTCATCATTTTGAGAGCCGCCTGCTGCGCGCAGTGGAAATAACCCTTTATGTTTATATCAAGACTTCTGCTAAGGCTGTCCTCATTTATCATCAGTAAATACGCGTCGTCTACTACGCCCGCGTTGTTTACAAGGACGTCAATTCTCCCGAAAGTTTTCCATATCTCTCTGAACATATTCTGAACGGCTTTGAGGTCGGAAGTGTCAGCCTTTACGGAAAGCGCTTTCTGTCCGAGCTTTTCGATTTGCGCGCAGACCTCGTTTGCCTTTGCGTCGTTTGAAACATAGTTTACCGCTATGTCATAGCCGCACTCTGCGAGCTTTATCGCGCAGGCTCTTCCTATTCCTCTCGACGCGCCCGTTACAAGCGCAACTTTATTGTTGTTTACTTCCATTTTACACCGCCTTTTTCAGAATAACCGCCGAATACTGCCCGCCCGTGCCGAATGAAACCGCCAAGCCGTATTTGTACATATCGCTTTCATGGAGTGTAACTGCGAGCTGCATTGCCTGCTTTGCCGCGCCTGCCGCTCTCGCCTCGCCTGTTTCGTCTTTTATGGTGACATATGTGCAGTTTTTGAGCAACTCTCCGAGCGCCTGCTTTTCGGCACTGTCAACTTCTTCAAGACCGTCCGACGCTCCGCATACAAGGTCAATTTCATCAGCGCTTATCCCCGCGCTTTCACAAGCCTTTAAAACAGCGTCTTTAAGCGCACTCTCCGAGCCTTTGAGTTTTCCGAACTCTACCGCCTTGTGTGCCGAGGCATAGCCTACAAGCTCCGCATATTTCTGCGCGCCGCGCTTTTCGGCAGAGCTTTCCTTTTCGAGAATAAGCGAAACCGCGCCTTCTCCAAGCTCCATTTTCCCTCCGAGCAAGCCGAGCTTTCCGTAAAGATATTCTGTAACGTCCGTGTTTTCGTCCACGCCTGCCGCTACCATAATATCCTCGTCGCCGTTCTTTAAAACGTCCGCCGCATAGCATATGCTCTGAAGTCCCGCCTGAACGCCGTTTGCGTTGGTGACGTTATAGCCCTTTATTCCCGCGAATATCGAGAAATAGCCGCCCGCCGCGTTGTATACGGTGTTCGGGAAAGAGAACGCCGAGCCGCTAGCCGTTCCGTTTGCGACAACGTTTTTCTGGAAGTTTACTATTTCCGTCATAGGACCGTCGGACGTTCCTATTATAATTCCTATGTCGCGTTCATTTTCCTCGGATACGGTTATATTCGCGTCCGAAAGCGCCCTCATGCCGCTTACCAGCATAAGCTGAGAAAATCTGTCGAGCTTTCTCCAGAATGCCATTTTTATTCCCAAGTTCTTATAATCGTCCGACTGTATGTCGATTCTTCCCTTTGCGGTGTAATCGCCCAAGCCCGTAACGAAAATGCGCTCGTTATTCGTTCTGTCGGGTATCTCATGCGGATCTTTCGCAAAGACAACGGAGGCGTTATTCCCGCCGAAAGCAAAGGAGTTTGACGCCGCGAAGTTTACGGTCTTTTCGCGCTTTGTGTTTGAAATGAAATCAATGTTCCCCGCCTTTTCTTTGAGAACAGCAAGATCATCTTCGGTGTAGCCTATTGTCGGGGGAAGAACGTTTTCGCAGACTGCCTTTACCGTCAATACCGCCTCAATAGATCCCGCCGCGCCAAGACAATGCCCCGTCATAGACTTTGTGGAGCTTACGGAAAGCCCGTCGCTGCCGTCAAAAATAGTGTGGAGCGAAAGGAACTCCGCCTCGTCGTTCTTTGCCGTACCCGTGCCGTGGGCGTTTATATAGTCAATGTCCGAGGGTTTAAGCCCCGAATTTTCAATTGCTCTGTTTATCGCGAGCATCTGCCCTTGTCCGTCGGGACGGGGAGCGGTTATGTGATGAGCGTCGGAGCTTACTCCCGAACCCAAAATTTCACAGTAGATATGCGCGCCTCTTGCTTTTGCGTGTTCATAGCTTTCAACAACGAGTATTCCCGCGCCCTCTCCGAGCGTTATGCCGTGGCTTTTGTTAAACGGCGAGCAGGGGTTTTCGTCAAGCGCGTGCAGCGCGTGAAATCCCGCGAACGCAAGAGATGAAAAGCTGTCCGAGCCGCCCGCGCAGAATGCGTCAGCCTTTCCCGCGCGGATAAGGTCGCATGCATACGCGATTGAAATCGTTCCCGCGGCGCAGGCGTTTACGATATTAGCGGTCGTGCCGTTAAGCCCGAAATGCAGCGCTACGTTATTTGCAATAGCCGATGCGGGCATTTTAAGAACGTCCGAGGGCTTTCCGCCGCCGTTTTTAAGCTCGTCGGTAAAGTACTTGTCAATTGACGCCGCGCCGCCTACACAGTTTCCGACAATAACGCCTATCCTCGCCGAATTTTCGGGAGTTATCTCATACTTTGCGTCTGCGAGAGCCTCTTCCGCCGCTTTTATGCACAAAAGCGACGAACGGTCGCAGTCCTTGTCCGAAAGCTTATCGCCGGAAATTTTAGCCTCCGCGCCGAGCTTTGCATAACAGCCGTCGGTGTTTACCGACTTTACTTCTTCTATTCCCGATTTGCCGCTTACCGCCGCATTAAAACATTCTTCAACATTGTCGCCGAGCGCGCAGACAATTCCCAGTCCCGTTACGACAACACGCCTTTTATCCGAATTTTCCATGATACCTCCAAGAGTGAAACTGAAAATTAAAATTCAATCTTTATAAAAAGTCCTACTTCAGACTGTAGAGAAAGCCCCAGATACGAGAAAGCGTGGCTGCGGCTAGGCTTTGTGCCTGCCGCAGTTACGCTGACGAAGTAGATGGGGCTTTATATACAGTCTGATTATTACTGCTGATGTTCTTCTACAAACTTTGCGAGAGTGTTTATGCTCTGAAAGTTCTCTCTTGCCGCGCCCGTCATCTGAACGCCGAAAAGGTTGTCAATGCCCGCGATTATCTCAATTGAGTCGATAGAATCAAGCCCGATATCGTCGCCGAAAAGCTCCGAATCGTATTCAAGCTCGTCCTCGGGTATTCTCAGGTTTTCTACCAGCATTGCCTTGATCTTCGCGCAAATTTCCTCATTAGCCATAATAAATTTCCTCCATATATTTATTTCTCGGCATATTGACCGATTTTTCCGAATTTGTTTTCAAGCGCCGCATAGTTTGATTCTACGGCGGCTTGTGCCTTTGTCATAAGCTCTCTGGCGTATCTTCCGTGCCTCATATTTTCGGGGCATTTGCTTTCTATAGGCTCTCCTATAAGAATTTTCTGCCTCATTCCGAAAACAGGCTCGTAGGTGCCGTAAATTGCACAGGGAACTATCATTGCGCCCGTTTTCGCGGATATAAGACCTGCGCCGGGCTTAAACTCGTTTATTTTTCCGTTCTTTGACAGAGCGCCTTCGGGGAAGATGAGGAGCGAGCCGTTTTCGTTTATTATTTCCTCGCACTCTTCAAACCATTTTCCGTCAGCCTCGTCGAGTGAAATTGAAATGCACCTGCACCAGGAGATCATTTTTCCCGTGCGTTTTTTCTCGAACCATTTTTTAGTGACAAGAACCCACGGTTTATAGCGCCAGAGTACCGCGCCGCCGTAAGCTCCGTCGAAATGGTGGGTGTGATTTGCGACAAACACACAAGGTTTTCCTTTAAGGTATTTTTTCAGGTCCTTGTTTGCGTACAAGATTTTCGGTCTGAACAAGAAATAGACCGTCCAGGTTATGAGAATCTGAAAAAACTTTCCCCACAAGCTCTGCCTTGATTTCTTTTTGCTCAATAGATCACTCCCCGATTTGCTGTACATTATTATTATAGCGCAAACGCCCGCGCTTTTTCAATGGACAATATGCAACAAAACTGCCCTTAAAGGACAAAATTGTTATATTTTGTTGCATATTGATTTTTTGTTAATGGAAATTCTGCTATAATGCACAAAAAAAGAGGGGCGCTAAGAGCGAAAATGGGGATTATGTACAAAACGCCTTTGAAGATCCGGAGGCTAAAAGTTGTTTTGAGCGGCGAACAACGTCTTAAATCCAAACCGCCTAACGGGCGGGCGCATTAAAGTTTTTTGAAAAGGGAGTCCAGAGGGAAAAAATTTTTTTCAAAAAATTTTTTCCCTTTGGTCGCGGCGCAAGCCGCGAAATTTCGCAAATTAGCGCTAAAGGGTGTGGGGAAAACAAGAGTTTTCCCCACATTGCCGTTTCAAAGCCATGCTTTGAAACGGCAATCCTAAAAGAGGTTTTGAGCGGAACAGCACTTCGAGCGATAAAAACCTTTGAGCGGGAAAGCAATTCCGCTCCACTTGTACAACCCTCTATTTGTTGTTCTTTTCAAGCGCAATTTCCCTCAATAACGCTCACTCGCCCCAACCCCCTACCCCCTTCCCCGAAGGGGAAGGGGGAAAGTCGCGGGGACTTCGTCCCCGCGACCCCTGTTGTCAGTTGACAGTATACAGTGTACAGTATTCAGTAATAGCGGAAAGGTTGTTCTTTTCAAACGCTATTTTCTCTCAATAACGCTCACTCGCCCTAACCCCCTACCCCCTTCCCCGAAGGGGAAGGGGGAGAATGCAGGGCGCTGCGCGCCCTGCACCTGCTGTTTTAGGGGCTAGACGCATTATCCACGCATTATGCGCTCCGCGCAAAACGCTATTAGAGGCTAGGGGCTAGAGTTCAAGCCATAGCCCCTTTTTATGCGTTATATTCAGCGGACAGCCTTTCAGCTATTACTGCATACTGCGCACTGTATATTGTCAACTGTCAACAGGGGCTGCAGCCCCCGCACTCTCCCCCTTCCTCTTCTTGGAAGGGGGTCAGGGGGATAGGGCGAGTGAGCGTTATTGAGGGAAATTGCGTTTGAAAAGAACAACAAATGGGCTTTTCCCTCTTGCTTTCCCGCTCTATTTGTAAATCCATTTTTTAGGTGGTTTCACGCCCAAAACCTCTCTATAGGATTGCCGTTTTAAAACACGGTTTTTAAAACGGCAATGCGGGGAAAACTCTTGTTTTCCCCGCACCCTTTAGCGCCTTTTGCCGTTTGCGGGGACTCCGTCCCCGCAACCCTGTAAAATGGCAACGGGACGCTACGCGCCCTGCGCCCCGAACCCCCGTTGGCAGTTGACAGTAGACGCATTATCCGCCTTCGCGGAAAACGCTGGTACAGTATGCAGTAATAGATGAAAGGCTGTCCGCTGAATATAACGCATAAAAAGGGGCTAGGGCTTGAACTCTAGCTCCTAGCCTCTAATCTCTAGCCTCTATCAGGGCAGGTGCAGGGCGCGCAGCGCCCTGCATACTTCCCCCTTCCCCTTCGGGGAAGGGGGTCAGGGGGTTGGGGCGAGTAAACTTAATTTAGAAAAATTGCGTTTGAAAAGAACCACAAATAGTGGAGATATACAAGCCGAGAGGCTAGGGTTTAACCACTAGCCCCTTTTTATGCGTTAATATTCAGCGAACAGCCTTTGATTTCAATATTTTTTCTGTAAAAAATTTACAGTATAGAATTTTCTTTGCATTTTTTGTTGAAAATTTTTTGACGGACAATAAAAACTTAAAAGTTTTAAATAGTTTCAACACACTTTTCAACAATTTTTCTTTCCGATACAAGCCCTGCCCGTGCAGTTTTCAACATTTTCAACCGAATGTGAAAACGTTTACTGTTCGCGCGGCTGCTTTTTTACGGCGTTCGGCAGGAAGTCGTATACGTCGTCATAGCTTTCGTTTTCCGCATCAGAGAGCGGCGGAGTCGGCATAAGCCCCGTGCAGTCCGTTCCGCTCTGTGCATTCATAATGAGGTCGTCCTCGTCAAACTCGTCCTTTACGGGGAATTTGTACTCTTGTGTCATTTTATCACTCCTTTCGGGTATTTTTAGTTATTATTAGCGGAAATGACGGAAAAATTCTGTTGACAAAAAGTTTGTTTTATTGTATAATATATAAGTATATTTGTATTCTAAATCAAGTTTGAATTTAACAGTATACAGTAGTGGTCCTTTTCAAACGTAATTTCTTTAAATAACGTTTATTCGCCCCAACCCCCTGCCCCCTTCCCCGAAGGGGAAGGGGGAGAATGCGGGGGCTGCCGCCCCCGCGACCCCGTCAAATCGCACGGGCGCCGGCGCGCCCCGTGCCCCCCGCCGCGAGGGGATTCGCAACCCCTGCAAGGGATTTAGTGGCTTGGTGGCTTAGCGGCTTAGCGGCTAGAATACTAACGAAAAGCGAACAGCCTTCCCTTTACAACTCTAACCTCTAACCTCTAGAAGGGAAGGGGGAGAATGCGGGGACTGCCGCCCACGCGCCCCTGTTGTCAGTTGACAGGGTACAGGGTACAGTATTCAGTAACAGCCGAAAGGCTGTACGCTGAATATGGCGAGTAAAAAAGGATAGGGGTTTAAACTCTGACCTCTTAACTCTAAAAGCGCAAGATTTTAAACATGCAGGTACACAAAAAACTTTCAGACTTGACAACAATCTGAATAATATCCGCGGAGCGGATACCATTGCTGTACACTGTACACTTTACACTGTATACTAGCGACATATACGGTAAACTTTACACTGTATAATGTCAACAGCTCTAAAGAAAGGTAAACAACCATGGGAATTATAAAGTCGATATTCGGTAGTTATTCACAAAGAGAACTAAAGAGGATCGAGCCTATTAAACAAGCCGTGCTCGACCTTGAACCCAAATATAAAGCAATGTCCGACAAGGAGCTTAAAGAACAGACGCCTATCCTTAAAGAAAGGCTGGCAAAGGGCGAAACGCTCGACGATATCCTTCCCGACGCTTTTGCGGTGTGCCGCGAGGCATCGGCAAGAGTTATCGGCATTCGTCACTATCCCGTCCAGATAATAGGCGGCATTGTCTTGCATCAGGGGCGAATTGCCGAAATGAAAACGGGCGAAGGCAAAACGTTTGTTGCGGCGCTCCCGTCTTACCTCAACGGTCTTACGGGCAAAGGCGTTCATATCGTAACGGTAAACGACTACCTCGCAAAGCGCGACAGTGAGCTTATGGCAAAGGTCCACAGATTTCTTGGGCTTACGGTCGGTCTTATTGCTCATGACATGGACAACAACGCCCGCCGCGCCGCTTATGCCTGCGACATAACCTACGGCACGAACAACGAATACGGCTTTGACTATCTGCGCGACAATATGTGCATTTTCAAGAAAGACCTTGTACAGCGCGAACCGAATTTCGCAATAGTCGACGAGGTCGACTCCATATTGATAGACGAGGCAAGAACGCCGCTCATTATTTCCGGTCAGGGCGACAATTCGTCGGATATGTACACAAAAGCCGACAAGTTTGCGAAAACGCTAAAAAAATGCGTGACCGCCGAGGTCGACACTTCCGTTCAATATGACAACGACTATGACGGCGACTATCTTGTAGACGAAAAGGCAAAAAGCTGTACACTTCTTCCCAGCGGCGTAGCAAAAGCGGAAAAGTATTTCAATGTCGAAAACCTTATGGACTCGGACAACATAACTCTTCTTCACCACATAAACCAGGCTATCCGCGCAAACGGATATATGAAACGCGATGTTGACTATGTAATTAAAGACGGAGAAATAGTTATTGTCGATGAGTTTACGGGACGACTCATGTTCGGAAGGCGCTTTAACCAAGGACTTCACCAGGCGATAGAGGCGAAAGAGGGCGTTCAAGTAAAGCACGAGAGCAAGACGCTAGCTACCATTACTTTCCAGAACTTCTTCCGTCTGTACAAGAAACTTTCGGGAATGACCGGTACGGGCATAACCGAAGAGGACGAGTTCAGGCAGATATATTCGCTTGACGTTATCGTAATTCCCACAAACAAGCCGGTTATAAGAATAGACGACCACGACCGCGTTTATAAAAACATCAGAGGCAAGCTGAAAAGCGTGTGCGACCAGGTTGAAGAATGTCATGCAAAAGGACAGCCCGTGCTTGTCGGAACGGTCACTATCGAAAAGTCGGAGCAGCTTTCAAAGCTTTTAAAAGCAAGAGGGATAAAGCACGAAGTCCTTAACGCAAAGAACCACGAGCGCGAGGCGGAGATAGTAGCACAGGCGGGAAAGAAAAACGCCGTTACTATTGCCACTAACATGGCGGGACGCGGAACGGATATAAAGCTTGGAGGAAACGCGGAGTTTCTTGCTCTTGCCGAAATGAGAAGGCAGGGATACTCTGAAGAGATAATCCAGGAGGCAACGGGCTTTGCGGAAACCGACAATGAAGAGATAATTGAGGCAAGAAACAAGTATCAGGAGCTTAACAAAAAGTTTGACGCGGAGATAGCTCCCGAGGCTGAAGAGGTCAGAAAGCTCGGCGGTCTGTTTATAATCGGAACGGAGCGCCACGAGTCCCGCCGCATAGACAACCAGCTGCGCGGACGTTCGGGACGTCAGGGCGACCCCGGAGAAAGCTGTTTCTATATCTCGCTCGAGGACGATCTAATGAGACTGTTCGGCGGCGAAAAAGTGCAGAAGATAATGGAAACGATGAACTTCGACGAGGATATACCGATAGAGGCGGGATTTTTGAACCGTGCGATAGAATCGGCGCAGATGAAGATAGAGGCAAACAACTTTGCCGCAAGAAAATACGTCCTCGATTATGACGACGTAATGTCGCAGATGCGCCAGACGATATACAGCCAGAGAAAGAAAGTGCTTGACGGAGAGGATATTCATGAAAACGTCATGCAGATGATGAGGCAGGATATCGAGGAAAACGTAAAAACCTTCTGTTCGGACAGTGTTGCGGACAACTGGAACTTAGACGGACTGCGCGCGCATTTCTACAACTTTCTGCTTATGCAGACGGACCTTAGATACACCGTTGACGAGCTGAACGAGATAAGCCCGAAAGACGTCACCGCCGAGATAATCAAGCGCGGAGAAATGCTCTACAAGGCGAAAGAAGACGAGGTCGGGAGCGAAAACATGCGCGAACTTGAGCGCGTGAGCCTGCTTAAAGTTGTTGACAGGCACTGGATGGATCACATTGACGCTATGGACGAGCTGAAGAGCGGAATAGGGCTTTCGGCGTATGCGCAGAGAAACCCCGTAGAGGAATACCGTTTCCAGGGTTACAACATGTTTGACGAGATGATAGCGATGATACGCGAGGAGACCGTAAGGCTTGTTCTTACAATGCCCGTGAGAATGAATGTCGCGCCCGTGCGCCAGCAGGTCATGAAACCCAACGCTCCCAACGCGAACGTTACCGGCGGAAACCGCGCCCAAAAGCGCGCCGCTAAGAAGACAAAGGCGAAAAAATGAACACAAGGCAAGGCAAGGGGAAAAACCTTTTGAAAAAGGTTTTTCCCCTTGGATCCTTTTTCCAAAACTTTTATGTGCCCCTTTAGAGACTAGAGGTTAGAAGTTAGAGGTTAGAATTTGTTTCGAGCGGCGAACAACGTTTGATTTACAAACCACTGCACGGGCGTCGCACGAAAGTTTTTTGAAAAGGGAGTCCAGAGGGAAAAAATTTTTTTCAAAAAATTTTTTCCCTCTGGCAGGGGCGCGGGGACGGAGTCCCCGCAATCCGCAAAAAGGCGCTAAAGGGTGCGGGGAAAACAAGAGTTTTCCCCGCATTGCCTTTTCAAAGCCGTGCTTTGAAAAGGCAATCTTCAAAAAAGTGATGAGCGTAATAGCACATCGAGTGAGAAAAACTTTTGAGCGGGAAAGAGAATCCGCTCTATTTTTTAAACCATTTTTTACCTCTAAAATCTCTTTCCGATTATTTCCGTTGTAAAAAAACGAATTATTCCGCTAAAATCCGACAAAATAACAACAAAATAAAAAGGGAGGAATTGTTTTGAATATTTCAAATCAAGAGTATGGAGAGCTTGCAAAGCGGGTATCACCGCCCTCGGCAATGGCAAAAACCATTCCTATGGCTTTTGTCATAGGCGGAACAATATGCGTTATAGGAGAGGCTCTTTTAAATTTATACGGTGCGCTCGGGCTGGATCGTGACAATGCCGCGGCGCTTACTTCTTTGTCACTTATCTTTCTCAGCATACTGCTTACGGGACTTAAACTTTACGACAGAATAGCACAGGTCGCAGGAGCGGGAACGCTTGTACCCATAACGGGATTTGCAAACTCCGTCTGCTCGCCTGCACTCGATTTCAAGACGGAAGGCTATGTCTTGGGACTTGGAGCAAAAATGTTTGTCATAGCAGGACCCGTAATAGTATACGGAGTTTCCGCCTCCGTTATTTACGGCATTATTTATTATTGCATTAAACTTTTCAGCGCCTGAAAGGAGTGGTAAAAAAATGGCAATACGCGAGGGAAAAACCTTTCACTATGAAAACGCCTCGATCTTGTCCTATGCGGCTGTTGTGGGTAAAATCGAGGGCGAAGGACCTTATGGCGATGAATTTGACGAAATAATTGAGGACAACAAAGGCGGTACAGAAACATTTGAACAGGCAGAAGGATTATTCCAGCAAAAAGCACTAAAGCACGCAATGGATAAGACCGACCTCACCGCGGACAAAATGGATCTTATTTTTGCGGGAGATCTGTTAAATCAATGTACAGGCTCGTCTTACGGTCTTAAAGACTTTTATATACCGTTTCTGGGAATATTCGGCGCTTGCTCTACGTTTGCGGAGGGGCTTTTGCTTGCGGGAGCAATGGTAAACGCGGGTTATACGGACAATACCGCGGCGGTCACGTCGTCTCATTTCTCTTCGGCTGAGAGACAGTTCAGGTTTCCGTTAAACTACGGCGGAGTAAGAACGCCAACAGCCCAGTGGACGGCGACTGCCGCGGGCGCGGCAATTGTTGCAAAAACGGGCAAACCGCCTTTTATACGTGCGGCAACAGTCGGCAAGATAGAGGATATGGGGATAAACGACCTGAACAATATGGGCGCGGCTATGGCGGGCGCGGCTTATGATACGATACTTCGCCATTTCAGGCACACGGGAACAAGTCCCGAAAGCTATGACCTTATAATAACAGGCGACCTCGGACAGGTAGGCTCGGAGATGCTTTATGAGTTGTTCAAGCGCGACGGGATAAGCATTGAAAGCCGACACAAGGACTGCGGACTTTTGCTTTATGACCGCGAAAAGCAGGACGTTCATGCGGGCGGCTCGGGCTGCGGTTGTTCTGCGGCGATGATGTGCGGGCATTTTTTAAAGCACATTGAAAACGGCGACTTAAAGCGGATATTGTACGCTGCAACGGGCGCGCTTATGTCGCCGACAATGGTACAGCAAGGCGGGAATATCCCGGGAATATCTCATGCGGTAGAAATATGTTACAAATAAACGGAGAATGATTATGGATATGTTTATGGAATACTTTTGGGCATTTATTATAGGCGGCATATTGTGCGCGATAGGGCAGGTGTTAATTGACCTTACAAAGCTGACGCCTGCAAGGATACTCACTTCTTATGTAGTTGCGGGAGTTATACTGGGGGCAATAGGGGTATACGAGCCGCTGATTGAGCTTGCGGGCGGCGGGGCTACGGTGCCGCTGACGGGCTTTGGAAATCTTCTTGCAAAGGGAGTTAGGGAGGCTGTCGATGAAAACGGGCTGCTTGGCGCGTTTATGGGAGGGTTTACCTCCGCGGCGGTAGGCGTTTCGGCGGCGATCTTTTTCAGCCTTATAGCGGCGCTGATCTTCAAACCGGGAACGAAAGTGAACAATAATGCGTAGACGAAAGATATGCAAATAGCGTTTCCGCTATTAGAGGTAAGAGGTTAGAAGTAAGAGGTAAGAACCTGTTTTGAGCGGCGAACAACGTTTGATATAAAAACCACTTAATGCGCCCGATCGTATGGTGGTTTAAAAATAAAACGTTGTTCGCCGCTCAAAACGATCTAAATTATACAGCGCTTTTCGCGTAGCGAATAATGCGTACACTGTCAACAGCCGACCACCTTTTTTAGCTCCTCTACATTCTCCACCAGAAACTTCGGCTTAAACCCCTCCAGCTCCTCGCGCGTCCTAAATCCCCACAGCACCCCGCAGGCGTCAAAGCCCGCGTTTTTGGCAGTCTGCATATCAACGGAGCTATCGCCCACGTAAAGCGCCTTAAACCCCGCTTTTTTGTATTTCTCCCCAAAATAAAGCGCCGCCTCGGGTGAGGGCTTTCGCGGATAACCGTTCTCCCCGCCTATCGTTTCGAGAATATTACCGCCGAAAAACTTTTCAATAAGCTTTGCCGCGTATTTGTGCGATTTGTTGGTGTTGCAAAGGCAGGCAACGCCTCTTTCCCTAAGCTCTCTGACAAGCTCTGTAATACCGTCATACGGCGCTGTCCTGTCGGCAAAATGCTTTCCGTAATATTCCCCGAATATCCTGTAGGCAGTATTAAAGGTCTCTTCCGAAAAACCTTTCGGCAAGAACCGCTCTACCAGTTTCGGTATGCCGTTTCCTACAAATATCTTGTATTCCTGTATATCATGAACGGGAAAACCAAGCTCTCTTAGCGTATGATTACCCGCCTCGGCAAGGTCGCCTATTGTGTTTAAAAGCGTTCCGTCAAGGTCAAATATCACAGGGTCGTACATAAAAAACATCTCCGTTTCCTGTTTTGTCGTTATGACCATTATAATATAGAAAAAAGTTTTTGTCAATCTTGAAATTGCCGTCAGTTTATGTTATAATAAAAATGATATATCGCAAGTTATAACGGAACTTGCAATTGAAAGGATCTAAAATGACAGAAATAATTATCGGGGAGCAGGGCGGTCAGATGGAATATTTTGACTTATACACCTTTGACAGAAAACCGCTCGGCAAAAAAATACAGCGCGGCGCGCCTATTCCGTTCGGAGAGTATCACATTGTCGTTCAGGTCATGACAGTAAATCACAATGGCGAGATACTTGTAACCCAGAGAGTGCCCGAAAAAACGAGCGGCGGGAAGTGGGAATGTTCGGGCGGCTGTGCGATTTCGGGAGAGACCTCTCGCGCGGCGGCAATACGCGAGCTTTTCGAGGAAACAGGCATTGCCGCCGGGCAGGACGAACTTCGGCTCGACTGGTCAACGACGACAGACAGTATGCTTAGAGACTTTTATGTTCTCGAAAGAGATGTTCCTCTTACAAAACTGAAACTTCAGTCTATAGAGGTCTGCGCGGCAAAGTGGGTAAACTTCGACAGGCTTTTGGAAATGTCGCAGAGCGGACAGACCACAAGGACCGTAACCCGCTGGCTGAACAACAGAGGAGAAGAATTAGCTGAAATAATCAAAAAGATAGGCTGCGGGGGTAATCGTGGACAATAAAGCAATATCCGAAATAAAAGAGCTTGCAGACAGTGCGCCTTCGGGAAACTCGACCGAGGAAATTTTCGCGCGCTGTTATAATGCCGTAAAGAAAACGCTCGGCATAACGCCGTTTGACGAGCAACTGGCGGCGGCGCTTGCACTTAGTAAAGGCAGAATGGTGCAGATGCACACGGGCGAAGGAAAAACGCTCTGCGCGGTGTTTGCGGCTTGCGCTCACGCGATAAACGGCGGGCAAGTGCATATAATGACCTTTAACGACTACCTCGCCGACCGCGACTATAACTGGATGAAACCCGTATATGACGAAATGGGAGTTTCTCTCGGAGTGATAACCGAAAAAACTCCTCGCGAAGAACGCGCGCTCATCTACCAAAAGCAGGTGGTCTATACCACCGCAAAGACCGCGGGGTTTGACTATCTGAGGGATTTTGTGGAGCTTGACCCGAAAAAGCTCTGCTTTCCGAAACCCGACTTTGCCATATTCGACGAATCCGACAGTATCCTTATAGACGAGGCGAGGATACCGCTTGTTATTGCGGGAGATGTTGCGGTAAAAGACGACGGCTCGGTTGGAGAGATCTATAAAAAGCTGGAGGGCTTTAACGGATTTGAAATTGACGAGGAAACCAAAAATGTTTATCTCACGGACGAGGGCGCGGACAAAGCCGAAAGCCTTTTCGGCGTGAGAATGATATACTCCGCGGACAACGCGGGGCTTTTGGCGAAAATATGCGCCTGTCTGAAGGCGAGAGAAGTTCTTAGAGAGGACAAGGACTATATAGTAAAAGACGGGAAGATAGTCCTTGTAGACGAATTTACGGGGAGAACAGCGCCGGGACGGGTATTTCCCGGAGAGCTACAAGCGGCGGCGGAGGCTAAGCACGGCTTGAAAATAACTTCAAGGGGAAGAATAATCGGAAGTATAGCTTTACAGTATTTTGCGAGGCTTTATCCCAAGCTTGCGGGCATGACGGGTACTGCCGAAACCGCAAGAGAAGAATTTGAAAAGTTTTACGGAATACTTACGGAAGTTATACCTACAAGGCTGCCTTTAAGGAGAACAGACCGTCCGCTTGAACTTTATTATGATAAGGACGAAAAGCGAAAGGCTGTCGTTTCGGCGATCAAAAAAGCGTATGACATTGAGCGCCCCGTGCTTGTCGGAACGGAAAGCATAGAAGAAAGCGAATGGTTCGCAGAGGAGCTGAAAAAGCTCGGTATTCCGTGCAGCGTACTCAATGCCAAAAACGACGCGGAAGAGGCCGCCGTTATAGCAAATGCGGGAAAGCGCGGGGCTGTCACAATTTCCACGAATATGGCGGGGCGCGGCGTTGATATAAAACTTGGCGGCGAGGACGGCGCGGAAAAGAGCTTTGTGGAAGATGTGGGCGGACTGCTCGTAATTATCGTGTCCATGCGCGAAAGCGAGAGAATGACCCTACAGCTCCGCGGACGCTCGGGCAGACAGGGCGATGTTGGCGAAAGCAGGTTTTTCGTGAGCCTCGACGAGGACATAATGATAAAGAACGATCTGAAAAAGCTCTGCGGAAAGCATTATCCCCTTGAAAAAACAAGCGGCATGCTTTCGGACAAGACCCTTATAAAAGAATCACAGAGAGTTCAGCGCATTTCCGAGGGCGACACATTTGACGACCGCGTAAAGCTGATGAAATATACGCTCATAGGCGAAAAGCACCGCGAGATAACTTTTTCCCGCAGGACTTCCCTACTTCTCGGAACGCATAACAGCGGTATGTGGAAGAAAAGCCCGCTTTATGAAAAGGCGGTCGAAAAGTTCGGAGAAGAGCCGCTCAACACGCTTGAAAACAAAGTGCTTGCGGCGCTGTTAAACGAATTTCACAGCGACTATCTCGATTATACCGCCTATCTTCGCGAGGGAATACACCTCACGCAGATTGCGGGAAGAAATCCCGCGGAAGAATACAACATTGCCTGCGAAGAATACTATGAAAGCGCGGCGCAGAGCATTCCCGAAAGAATGGAAGAAAAGCTCGCAGATGTTCTGAAATGTGAGCATATAGAGGACTACACCATTGAAACGCCGACAAAAATTTACACATATCTTCTGAACGACATGGCTGAAGAATTTAAGGCTAAGCCTATCTTGCTCAATGTCTTTAATGAAGAAGAATTTGAAGAAGAAAAGAAAGCTCCGAAAAACTCGGATAATACCGACAATGCCGAGAATGAAGAAAAAAAGGGATTTTTCAAAAAACTGTTCGGAAAAAAGTGAGGTGAGCGGATTGTCTACCGTTTGCGCTATTGCCACTCCCGCGGCTGTCGGGGGAATTTCGGTGGTAAGGATCTCGGGAGAAAGGGCTTTTGAGATCGCCGAAAAGGTTTTCAAACCGATAAACAGAACAGTCCGCGAAATGCGGGGATATACCGCGGCTTACGGGAAAATTTTTGACGGAGAAGAACGGCTCGACGACGGCGTTTTGTTGGTTTTCCGCGCGCCTTATTCGTACACGGGCGAGGACGTCTGCGAAATTTCCTGTCACGGGGGAATTTATGTAACGCGGCGCGTTGTGAGCGCCTGCATAAAAGCGGGAGCAGAGCCTGCGGCGGCGGGTGAATTTACAAAGCGCGCTCTCCTCAACGGGAAAATGTCCCTCACCCAAGCCGAGGCTGTGGCGGATATAATTTCCGCGCAGGGAGAGCAGAGCCTTTCTTGTTCAAACACAATGCGCGAGGGAGCGTTGTTCCGCGAGTGCGAGAGGATAGGCGAAAAGCTCACGGAAATTTCCTCGTATATCTCCGCATGGATAGACTATCCCGACGACGACACGCCCGTAGTAACTCCCGAATGGCTGACAGAGCGGCTAGAAGATGTAAACAATGACTTTTCGCGCCTGCTCAAGAACTACGACACGGGAAAGCTCATACGCGAGGGGATAAGCTGCGCAATTGTCGGAAAGCCGAATGTCGGAAAATCCACGCTTATGAACCTGCTTTCGGGGGAAGAACGCAGCATAGTGAGCGCCGTTGAGGGAACAACGCGCGACGTTGTGGAAGAAACGGTAAATCTCGGCGGAGCGGTGTTAAAACTCTCGGACTGTGCGGGAATACGCGAAACAAGCGACGAGGTCGAAAAAATAGGCGTAGGGATAATGCTTAAAAAGCTCGAAAATGCGAACATTGTGCTGGCGGTATTCGACGGTTCGCGGGAAATTTCCGAGGAGGACGAAAGGCTGTTTGGGCTTATTGAAGATAAAACGGTGATACCCGTTATAAATAAAAGCGACCTTTCGCAAAGGCTCGACGTAGAGCGGCTGGAAGAAAGGCTCGGAAGGTGCGTTGTTATCTCGGCAAAGGACGAAAAGAGCATTGAAATGCTCGGAAAGGAAATAACCGCACGTCTGAATATATCGAACTTTGACGCAAACGCGGGCTTTCTCGCAAACGAGCGCCAGCGCGGGTGCGTTCTGAGAGCAAAGGCGGCGGTAGAAAACGCGCTTATGGCGGTCAAATCGGGGATAACTCCCGACGCGGTAGGCGTGGAGCTTGAAGAATCCCTGAACGCGGTTTTCGAACTTTCGGGAAAATCTGCAAGCGAGGAAGTAATAGCAAGGGTATTTGAAAGGTTTTGCGTAGGTAAATAATAAAGTTGCAGGATAAAAGCCTGTGTTTAAATACAATGCAGAGGAAGTGTTTGTATGAATATTCTTATAATCGGCTGCGGGCTTGTCGGGAGCGCTCTTGCGGGCGATTTCGACAAGACAGGTCACGACGTTTCCGTCGTGGAAAAAAACGAGGACGCTTTTGAAAAACTGCCCGCGGATTTCGGAGGATTTACGACGACGGGCGTCGCCATTGACCAGGAGGTTTTAAAGCGCGCGGGAATAACGACTTGCGACGCGCTTTATGCCGTGACCGAGGACGACGACATGAACATAATGGTATCTCAACTAGCAAAGCAGGAGTTCAATGTTCCGAAAATTTACGCCAGAGTGAACAACATAAGCAAAGGCGAAGTTTTTGAAAAGCTCGGAATAAACGTCATCTGCCCCGTAAAGCTGACGGTAAGCGCCGCGCGCGCCGCAATCGAAGAGGACGACGGCGAGGGAAAAGAGCTTATTTTCGGAAGTCATACCGTTCATTTTTCAACAATAGAAGTTCCAGACGAGCTTGTAGGCTCAATGCCGGGAGATATTCAGCTTGTGGGGAGCGAAGTTTTGTTCGCCATTCTGCGCGACAGTATGCTTATACTTTACAGAGGACAGCAGACGCCGCTTGAATCGGGTGACAAGCTTATCTTTGCGAACAAGTAAAGGGGGAACGTAAATGAAAACAATCATAGTCGGCGGCGGGAAGGTCGGGTTTTATCTCGCAAAAACTCTTTGCGAAAACGGATACGACGTTGTTATGATAGAGATCGACAAGGAGCAGAGCCGCTATTGCGCGAACAATTTGGAGGCTGAAGTAAGCCGCGGCGACGGCACGACAGTCGAGGCGCTCGAGGCATGCGGCTGTGCGAAAGCCGACTGCGTTATAGCCGTTATGGGAAAGGACGAGAGAAACCTTGTCTGCTGTCAGACGGCAAAGCAGGTCTTTGGCGTAAAGAAAACCATAGCAAAGGTAAACAATCCCAAAAACACCGACGCTCTCAAAGCCCTTGGAATTGACATTGTAATTTCGGCTACCGACAACATCATACAACTTCTTGAAAACGAAGTCGAGTTCAGCGCGATAAAGCGCCTTATGCGACTTGACGGCGGCGACGCGTCGCTTATTGAAATAACGCTCCCCGAAAACTATGCCTTAGAGGGAAAACAGATCTCCGAAATTTCCCTTCCGCCCGATTGTAACCTTGCCTGCATAAGCAGAAAGGACAGAGTTATAATTCCGCGCGGCGGAACAATGCTTTTGAGCGGAGATGTTATACTGTGCGTAATCATAAATTCAAGAGAAAAAGAGCTTAGGAAAGCTCTTAAAATAAAAGACTAGTTTTAGTTTAAATCATTGTACATAATAAATAACGGCTTGGATAGAAGTCTATTTGTTGTTTTTTTCAAACGCAGTTTCTCTCAATAACACACTCTCGCCCCAACCCCCTAACCCCCTTCCCCGAAGGGGAAGGGGGAAAGTCGCGGGGACTTCGTCCCCGCGACCCCTGTAGGCGGTGTACGCATTATGCGCCGTGCAAACGTTTCGGCGGATAAAGCCGTTAGAGTAAGAAATCAAAGGTTGTTTTGAAGATAAAGCTTTTTTACGTTTGGAGAAAGAGATTTTTATACAGTCTGAAAAAATAATAAGGTCTGAATAATATGAACAATATTTTTAGAAGAACAGCTTTGCTCTGTTTAATAAGCATATTCGGCTTATGCGGCTGTAATACGATACCCGAGGTCAGTTTAACGGACAGCTCTTCGGAAGAAAGTTCTTCCGAGCCGGATTTTTATATAGAATATGAACCCGAAATATTTGACATCGGCATCAGTGAATTCATCACAAAAATAAACGCCTCGGACGGGGCTTTTGAAAATGCCGAAATTCCCGAGGGCGAGGGTTATGTTCAATTTCAGGAGGGCGGGAAACTCGGCTGTTATGCGGAAATTGAAACGCCCCAGCATTATCGCGTTGTTTTATCCGTGCGATCGGAAAGCGGCGCGGCAATAAAGCTTAAAATAAACGAAAAGACCGAGGGAATGTTCTATGTCAATTCGGGAAGTGAGTTCGACTATGAGGCGGTAGACTGCGTTTATCTTGCGGGCGGGAGAAGTGAAATTGCGCTCGAAGTTTGCAGCGGTACGGCGGACATCGACTGTATAATAATCGAAAACTCCGAGAGCGCGGACTATTCCTGCTATAGGACGGAAACCGCCTCGCAGAATCAATATGCGAGCCTCGGAGTAATAGGCGCTATGAACTTTTTTTCGGACATTTACGGCACAAATTCTCTTACCGCCGCAAATGTTACATTAGGCACAAACGCCGAAATTGACGAGATATACAGTATAACGGGGAGATACCCTGCCATTCGCGGCTCGCAGCTTGCTTTCGCGCTTTCGGGAAATGCCGAAAAAGAACAGCTCCTCTTGAACGATATTGCGCTTGCTGAAGAATGGAGCAAGAACGGCGGGATAGTTTCCTATAAATGGCACTGGTATTCTCCGAATGAGCTGCGCTCTGTAAAGACGGGGGATTTTGACCTTAGAAACGCAATAAAAACGGCTGATATTGACAAATTGTCAACAATGACAAGCGAGGAGATAAAAGCGCTTTATGAAAAAGGAGAAGTGACCGCCGAGCTTTGCGCTTTGATCTCGGACATTGACAAGGTCGCACAGTATCTTTTAAAGCTGAAATATAAGGACGTTGTGACAATATTCGAGCCTGTTCCGAATGCGGATTCGGGGCTTTACTGGTGGGGCGACGACAAGGAGAGCTTTAAAAAGCTGTATGCGCTTTTATTTGACAGGCTTTGCAATTTTCACAGGCTTTCAAACCTTATCTTTGTTTACAACGGTAACGCGGAATATTATCCCGGCGCGCAGTATTGCGACATTATCGGGCAGAGTTTCAATGAAACCTCGGATTCGGCGTTTGCGGGGCGGTTTTTGGCGCTGGCAAAGGCTTTTCCGACGAAGAAGATGCTTGCGGTCACGGCGTGCGATGTTATGCCGAAAGCGGACTATATGAGCAGGGATAATGCGTTCTGGCTGTGGACGGCGCTTGAAAGCGGAGCGCCGTACACCGACGAGGAGCTTAATGCGGCATATTATTCGACAATAATGCTGACAAGGGACGAATTGCCGGATATAAACGATTATGCGTTGAGGGAGTTTTGAGAAAATAGAGGTTAAGAGGCTGGAGTTTAAACTCCGGCCTCTTTTTATGCGTTACTTTAGACGGGCTATTACTGCATACTGTACACTGTATACTGTCAACTGCCAGCGGGGGCGCGGGGCGCGCAGCGCCAAGGCGGGGGCTGCGGGGGCGGCAGCCCCCGCATTCTCCCCCTTCCCCTTCTAGAGGTTAGAGGTTAGAGGTAAGAGGTTAGAGTTGTAAAGTGAAGGCTGTTCGCTTTTCGTTAGTAATCTAGCCACTAAGCCACTAAGCCACTAAGCCACTAAATCCCTAACAGGGTCGCAGGGACGAAGTCCCCTGCGGCGGGGTGCGGGGCGCGCAGCGCCCCGCATTCTCCCCCTTCCCCTTCTAGAGGTTAGAGGTTAGAGGTAAGAGGTTAGAGTTGTAAAGTGAAGGCTGTTCGCTTTTCGTTAGTAATCTAGCCACTAAGCCACTAAGCCACTAAGCCACTAAATCCCTAACAGGGTCGCAGGGACGAAGTCCCCTGCGGCGGGGTGCGGGGCGCGCAGCGCCCCGCATTCTCCCCCTTCCCCTTCTAGAGGTTAGAGGTAAGAGGTTAGAGTAGTAAAGGGAAGGCTGTTCGCTTTTCGTTAGTAATCTAGCCACTAAGCCACTAAGCCACTAAGCCACTAAGCCACTAAATCTCTGGCATGGGTGCGAGTCGTACAGCGCAAAATGCCGTACACTGTCACTCGCCAACAGGCGGGGCGCGGGGCGCGCCCGCGCCCCGCATTCTCCCCCTTCCCCTTCGGGGAAGGGGGCAGGGGGATAGGGCGAGATAACGTTATTTAGTGAAACAACGTTTTAAAAGAAATAAGATTTCGGAGTTTACCCTCTAACCTCTTACCTCTAACCTCTAGCAGGATAGGGCGAAAGAGCGTTATTTAGAAAAACAACGTTTGAGAAGAACCACAAATAGGTATACAAACAGACAAGGGGGAAAAACTTTCCCCCTTGTGTTCTTTTTATAACTTGCCGCTTTATCAGATAAATGCGTAATTGGACTTACCGCTCTTCTTAACGGAGTACATCGCGTCGTCCGCTTTACCGATAAGGTATTCAACACGCGTGTTGTAATCGTCCTTGATAAGCGCAATTCCTATCGAAACGCTTATGTTCAGATGAGCGTCAACGTCCTGCGCGTCAAATCCGCCGCTGAGTTTTGAAATGATCCTCTCGGCAATTCCCGCAGGATTGTTCGTTTCGGCGTTTCTTACAAGAACAATAAACTCATCGCCGCCGTATCTTCCCGCAAATCCTATGTTCTCAACCTCGGACTTTATCGCGCCCGCAACAAACTTTAATACCTCGTCGCCTGTCGCGTGGCTGTAGTTATCGTTAAAGTGCTTGAAGTCGTCAACGTCAACAAACAATACCGCCATTTCGGACTTTCTGACTTCCGAAAGTGAAATTTCGTTGTTTATCTGGTTTTCAATTGTTTCACGGTTATAAAGACCCGTCAGCGCGTCAAAGCTTGCACGCTCGGTCAGCTGCTGCTCGGACTTCTTCGCACGGTCGATATCTACCATAACGCCAACGACCTTTACGGGCTTTCCTTCTTTGTCCTTCAGCGCCTCTGTTCTCATAAGTATCCAGATAAAGTCACCGTAGATGTTCTTTATGCGGTATTCATTTCCCGAAAAGCTCACGCCTTTTTCAAGCTGGTCAAGGTCGCGTCTGTACCTGTCCGCGTCGTCGGGATGTATCTTGGCTTTAAGCAGGAAACTGTCGCCGAAGTGGTCGGACGCGGCACGGAAACTGAACTTCTTATTGAAGTTGTTTGAGAACATAACTTCGTTTGTCTTGAAGTTCCACTCGAAAATGATGTTGTCGGACATCTCACTGATGTTTTTATATCTGTCCTCGCTGACAACTATTTCATCAACGACGTTGTTGAATGCTCTCGAAAGCTGACCGTATTCGTTGTTTGCAACGTTTCCTATACGCGCCTCGTGGTCGCCGTTGCGGATATAAGCAAGCGTTTCCTGGATCTTTTTAAGAGGAGCAGTAACCGCACCTGAAACAACTATTGCCGCTACTACCGCGATAATGCTGAGAATAACTCCCGCTACTATAAGCGAAGTATAAGAGCCGTTTGAAACATTTGTATCTGGGCAGGTCGCTATAGCGTAAAGCCCTTCTGTGCCGCCGACATTTACCATAGCCGCATGCCAGTTTTTACCGTCGCTTGTATACTGAATGATACCGGAAGTATTTCCGTCGGTAAGCGCCTGCATCTGTGCATAAGAAGTGTCGCCTATGATAGTGGCAATGCTCTTGTTAAAGCCGTTTCCAAGGCTGTAGTTGCCGTTTCTGTCAACAATGATGATCCTGCTGTCAGAGCTTATGAACTTTGAATTTGAAGTAACTCTTGAAATAATGGAGTTAGAACCCGTCAGTCCGTATGAAACAACCAGCATGCAGTTTCCGACGTTTTTCTTTATGAACATCGTCGAGTTCTGCTGTGAGTCGCCCGAAACAGCGTCAAATACAAGAACATTATCCGGGCTGGTCTTATATCCCTCAAAGCTTGCAAACTCCTGACCCTTGTCTGTACCCGCGATTACTCTTCCCGATTTATTTATAAGGCGAGCCGCAGAGACCATAGGGTTTTCGCTCATAAAGTTGTTTAAGAAATCGTCCGCCTGCTCGTTTTCACTGCCGTTCTGCGACGCAAGACGAACACCCGCAGAACTTTCGATAACGGCAAGATTGCTCTTAGCGTTTTCTACAATAATTCTAAGCGCCGAAGATTCGCTCTTTGCCTCGGCAGAAATCTGCGAACGGAAAGACTCGTCACCCGACTGGCTTATAAAGTTTACGTTCAGAATAATATAAATAAGCATCGGAACGATAGCGAAAAAAATAGCCGCCGTCATTATCAAGGTTCTGACTTTCATAAAATTCTCCCCATTTCCGTTAAGTATTTTCAGCGCGTCGGCAGAAAAGCCGCTAAGCGAGTGAGCCTATAAAGCCGCGCATAGTTATAAAGTCACATATTCATTATAACACAAAAAAAACGTTCTGTAAACAGTTATATAAAAAACTTGTTGACTTTTTTTAATTTTTATTTATTTTACACAAATTATATTTTTAATTTTGTGAAGATTACAAAATTAAGCTTTGGGCTTTAACTCTTGATAAAAGGGAAAAAATATGGTAAAATAAAACTGGAAGAGAATATTTTAGTTTGTATAAAAACCTATTTGTGGTTCTTTTCAAAAGTTGTTTTTCTAAATAACGCGCTCTCGCCCTAACCTGCTAGAGGTTAGAGGTTAGAGTTTGAACTTCGACATCTTATTTCTTTTCAGACGTTTGTTTCTCTAAATAACGCGCTCTCGCCCCATCCCCCTAACCCCCTTCCCCGAAGGGAAGGGGGAAGTGTGCGGGGACTTCGTCCCCGCGACCCTGTTGGCAGTTGAAAGTAGACAGTGTACAGCATAGGTTGTCCACGCATTATGCCCTTCGGGCAAAACGCTACGCGGACGTCATTTAGATTGCTATCCGACGCAGATGGGCTTTATATTCAGACTAAAATATTTCACAAAACATTCACGCCGCTTTAACACCGTTGTTTTTGTAATCTTGTATAATATTGTCAAATATAACGCGAGGAGGTTTTGTTATATTGAAAACTAAAAAGCGCTCTGCTTTGCAAGTTGGCGACAGCGAGCTTGCTCCCGTAAAGCAGTTCCTGAATGAAAATCAACAGCAGGTCGTACAGGAGTTTTACTATGATTTCATTGAAATGGAACACCTTTACGAATCGGCTATACGCGAAGTAAAGACAAAGCTTGAAATTCTGGACAGCGAATTCCGCACAAAATATTCATACAACCCCATTCATCACATAGAAGACAGGCTGAAATCTCCCGAAAGCATTTTCAAGAAAATGCAGAAAAAGGGCATACGGTTCAGTTGTGAAAGCGTCCGTGAAAATCTCAACGACATTGCGGGCGTAAGGGTGATATGCAACTACATCGAGGACATATATCAGGTCGCGGATCTGCTTATTGCGCAGGACGATGTACAGCTTTTACAGCAGAAGGACTATATCAAAAATCCCAAGCCCAACGGCTATCGCAGCCTGCACTTGGTTATACAGACGCCCGTTTATCTTTCGGACAAGAAAGAGCTTGTAAATGTTGAAGTGCAGATAAGGACTATTGCAATGGACTTCTGGGCAAGCCTTGAACACGAGCTGAAATACAAGTCGAATGTTGCGGTGTCCGCGGAGCTTGCCGAACAGCTAAAAGACTGTGCCAAGCAGATCTCCGACATTGACCTTAAAATGCAGGATATATACAGAACTCTGAAAGAGATCGATTAAGGGGTAACAGTGGTTCTTTTCAAACATTATTTTTATAAATAACGCACTCTCGCCCTGTTGACAGTTGACAGTGTACAATGTACAGTATTCAGTAATAGCCTGAAAGGCTGTTCTTTTCAAACGTTATTTATCAAAAATACGTTTACTCGCCCTATCCCCCTGCCCCCCGCCTCGGGGGCTACCGCCCCCGCGCCCCTGTTGTCAGTTGACAGTGGACGCATTATGCACGCATTATGCGTTTCGCGCAAAACGCTGCATTCAGCAATAGCCGAAGTTAATAAAATGTACTTTTACAGGCTTATGCCTGTACAATATATTCCGAATGAAAGCAGGTGTTTATTATTATGAGCAGCAAAAAGATAGTTACGATAACCCGCCAGTATGCAAGCGGCGGCAGGGAGATCGGAATGAAACTCGCGGAAAAGATAGGAGCGGAATTTTTCGACAAGAAACTCCTTGAAGAGGCGGCAAAAACGAGCGGTATTCATCAGAGCCATTTTGAGGAGAACGACGAAAAGCGTACGGGAAGTTTCTTGTATCTTCTGTCTACGACCTACGGACAAAACGGCGTTCCGTTTGACGACACACTGTTCTTCGCCCAGCTCAACGCCATACAGAAGATAGCCTCGGAAAAGTCCTGCGTTATAATCGGGCGGTGTGCTGATTATGCGTTGAGAGATTTCGACCATGTCGCGCACATACTTATTTCCGCGCCGATAGAGTGGCGCATAAAGCGCGCCGTTGAGGTCTACGGGATAGACGCGAAGAAAGCTCCCGACTATGTAAAGCGCATTGACAAACAGCGCATAGCCTACTACAATTATTATACCGACAAGCGCTGGGGCATTCCGCAGAATTATCACATCTGCCTTGACAGCTCCGCGCTCGGTATCGACGGCACGGTAGACCTGCTGAAGGATTTTCTTGACGGGTTTTATGCCTAAGTGGTCTAAAGCAAAACAGGGTGGAGATGTTCCGCCCTGTTTTTTGTTATAACGTTGTTTGTTTTTTACCGGCAGTTGACAGTGTACAGTGCAAAGTATGCAGTAGAATGTATCCGCTTCGCGGATTTTATTTAGATTGTTTTTAGATTATAGGCACACAAGCAACCTTTTACGGTTTTGTTCAAAACGTTTCAGTACGATAACAATCTAATATTGTCCGCCGTAAGGCGGACACCTTAACTGAATACTGTACACTGTACACTGTCAACTGCCAACGGGTGCGGGGAAAACAAGAGTTTTCCCCACATTGCCGTTTCAAAGCTGTGCTTTGAAACGGCAATCATAAGAGAGGTAAAGAGCGGGAAACCGCCTTGAAAATGCATTAACCAAAGAGCGTGGGAGCGCGTTCCTTTCGGTTTCTTGTCTGCGTTCCCCAAAAATCAAGAGCAAAAAAAGCACGCCCAAACGAAAGCTTGGGCGTGCGTGTTTTTTATAAAAGCCAACTCAAAAGTGGAAATGATATTCATTCGTTCGTTCGGACAGGGTCGGGGATATCGGTCTGTCCCGCAAGAAAATCAATGCTTACATTATAAAAATCCGAGAGCTTTATATAGACCCTTATCGGAATATCGCGCTTTCCGTTTTCATAGTCGGAATAATATTGCTGGGTCGTTTCGAGAACTTCTGCTATCTGCTTTTGCGTGTAACCTCTGTCCTCTCGGATAACGCGGAGGTTTTCATAATATGTCATTTATCCACTTCCTTTAGGTTATTATAAAGACATATTTGTAGAAAATAAATATGTAAATTACATTTCATTTAGCTAAATCGACGAAATTATGAAAATTCCCTTGACTTTGCGTTTTCTTAACATTATAATACTTTATGTAAATGATATTTCATTTATTTAAA
>CANRLW010000017.1 GCA_947631575.1 uncultured Clostridia bacterium | reverse complement strand
TGGTCGGGAATGCCCTTACAGTAAACGTCGGGAATATTATCCATTGTGCTTGACCAGATAATTGAAGTCAAAGAATCAAAATGTATTCCTTGTCGCGCAATAAGCCATTTTAGCGCGCTGTGCATTTTCTGGCTGAACTCATAGCTTACCGAAAACGCTTCTTTATCGTCTGAAAATCTTCCGCGATAGGTGAAGTTCTGCATATCGTTTGTTGAAATGATCTTTGCTTTATCTCCGCTGTTTCGTATTTTTGACGGGTGCTTTTCGGCGGGAGGTAGGACTTTTCCCAGTGCATAGCACAAAACAGGCTCGCCAAGCGTAGTGTTGTAATAGCCAATAAATTTCTCGGACAGCGCGTCGTTTTTCCAAGTTTCGGGATTGTCTATACCGTTTATCAAAAATCTTACAAAACATTTCTTTTGTTCTATCGTTGCTATTTTTGAATCATCGAGCTTTCCCGTTGTTTCATCAATTGACAAAACTCCGCACCTTACTAAATCGGCAATGACATTTCCTTTGCTG
The DNA here is from genome assembly GCA_947631575.1 of uncultured Clostridia bacterium. GTDB lineage: Bacteria > Bacillota > Clostridia > Oscillospirales > Ruminococcaceae > CAG-115. The sequence continues at coordinate 27,278 of CANRLW010000017.1, read as the reverse complement.
ATATAATTATAAAGTGCGTTTACGGCGGGATGGGTATATTCGCTTTCGCTCCATTTTTTCAGCTGTTTAATATAAAGAGAGAATTTTTCAGAATTGTCGCTCCCTTTGCCGTCTGTATATTTCGGATAATCGGCAGCTATGTATTGTAGATTGTCAGCGAAAGGCATTGCCGCGTCTCCGCTTGTCCTGTTTGCAGAATCTTCCGTCACTAATATGGGAGTGTTTTTGCCTTCTTCCTTTGAGAGCGTTTTTGCTCCATTAAATTCACCGTTTTCGTCAAGCGTTATCTGTATCTGTGCGTTTGCGGTGGAGTGTGATATTTTCTGCAGTCCTTCTTCTCCGTCAAACTCCCTCCCGCACTGTGTTTCATAAACACTGTAAAGTTCATTCTCCCAGCTCATTCGGTTCACCTCCGAAAATCGCGGACAAATCTTCTTCGGAAAGCCCCGAAAAGTTTCCGAGTTCTTTTCCGAAAGGTTTTATGGCTTGGGGCTTTATGTGGCGCTTTATTGTACATTCCTTCGGCGGTATAAATTCAATAACGCCGTTGTTCATCACGGGATTCCAGAAACGCACCGTAAGGAAACCCTTGTCCTCGTCAAGCTCCGCCTCGTCCGCATATGTTATGCCGTGGTACATAAGACTGTACGGTATTTCTCCCGTATTGTCGTAAAAGCCCTTGCCCTCGCCGAATTTGCAAGGCTCTACATAGCCCTGACATTCGCGCGTTCCAAGGAAAATATCCCGCCGACCGCCGCGCTCAATCATTCGTCGCGCTATCGACAGATGCTTTCCCGCGTTGCGGTCACATTCAAGCTCCGGGCGGTTCATGTTCCACTCAAAATGCGCCTTTACCTGATAGCATACATCTTCAAGATAGGTGTAATAAGCGAGGTCGTTTGATCCGTCGTTATACTTTATCGGTCTTACGCCTCTTCGGACTGTCCTTATCTGATTTACCACGCGCACCTTGTCTACTATCCAAACTATAGTAGGTTTCCAGTATATACTTTGAAGTATGCCTTTCAGAGTCTCATAGGTCGGTATCATGTATGTACATCGCTCGCCGCCTACTTTTGTAAGTATATCGGTAATCAATGCTGATGCTCCCGTTACCTTAAATTCAACGCCCCATTCTCCGTTGTTTTTTTCCACAATATCACTCCTTTCAAATCAAAAGCAACTCCATTTCGGACGGTTCATCGGTTATCCCGAATTGCTTGTTGTAATACCTTTCATCAAGCGCGAACGCTCCGCACTTAAGCTCGTAAATGCCACCGCTTTTGCCTATCCTGTCAAAAAGCTGCGGATAAATATTTACGGTGTATTTCTGCGCTTGCCTGAGAAGTTTTGCCTGTTCGGCAGGCGTAATGCCCGAATTGAGAGCCGCTATTATTTCTTTTGCTTTATCATCATACGGAACAATTATCCCCTCGGTCTCGTCCGTTATGACCTTAAATTTTTTTCCCGCTGTTTTAAACGCCTGGGCACAGTTCTTGATCGCTTTATTTCCCGACAAAATAAACCAATCGTTATTTAGCGACAGGAAATCCAAAAGATTTCCGTCAGGGTCTTTGGTGCTGAAAAATAACTTCATTGAATTTCTTCTATACAGTTCGGAAAAATACGCCTCCATTGCCTCAACGCCAAGAAGATCGGCATATTTTTCGCTCTGGAGCATTGCTATAGAAATGTCCTTTGCCTCGGATATTTCCGGCAGCCCGTTTAGCTTTTCACCACGAATATTGAGCAGATAGACCGGCCTTGCCTCGCTGAACTCTCCGCTCCTGTTACAGCGTCCGGCAGCCTGAGCGGCATTGTCCATGCCTGCAATTATTCTCACGACGCAGCCGAATGAAATGTCAACTCCCGCCTCGATCAGCTGAGTAGTAACGCATATCTTTCCCGACATTTTTTCACGCAGCGCGCTTATGATTTCCCGCCTGTGCTGCGGACACATATTCGTGCTTAAATGTACTATATCCGCGTCCGATGTTTCCTTCAGCGCCCCGAACAATTCCCTCGCTTGGGCTTTCGTGTTCACCACAAGCAAAAGGCTTTCAAACTCTTTTTGCTTTTCGGCGCAGAACTGCGCAATCTCCTCGACGTTATATCCTTCGGGTCTGAACAAGTTTTCTATCGTTACTCTTTTGAAAACCTCAAAGTCTTTTTCCGTATCTCCCGTGATATTCGGCGTATTTTTATCGATTAAAAGCGGAAATTCGCTGAGCTTGTCAAACGGCGGCTGTGTAGCTGTGCAGAGGACGATCGTTGCGCCGCAGACAGATGATAAAAAATTCATCGCAAGGTCAAAAATATACACGCACTTTATCGGCAATGACTGTACTTCGTCAATGATAATGACCGAATCCGCGAGCCTGTGCATACGCCTTACGTCTGTTGTTTTTCCCGAAAAGAGAGCGTTCAGCAGTTGTACCATTGTCGTTGCAATAACAGGGCTGTCCCATTTCTCGCTGCGAAGTTCGTATTCATGTAGCTCGTTACGCTCGTTGTCATTTATTTTTGACGCATAATCTGAATGATGTTCGAGAAAGTTTTCCTCGCCCGCGATCCTGCGAAATTCCTCGGCATTCTGTTCAAGTATCGACAAAAAAGGCGCAGTGTAAATTATGCGTTGCTTTTTGTGCCGTTTGCAATATTCAATAGCAAACCTCAGCGACGAAAGCGTTTTTCCGCCGCCCGTAGGAACGATGAGCTTTGTTATTCCGATTTCATTTTCAGCGGCAACTTTACAACGCTCGGAAATATTTTTCCTCCGAATTGAAATATTGTCCGAAAGCCCGTCAAATTTTCCGAGGCGCTCGTTCATATGTTTTTCCATTGAAACAATTATCTCGTCAAAATTATATTCGCGCTCGGTCATTTCGTCGGACATAAAGTCAGCCGTGTCTATCCTGTCCGCGTCAATAAGTATAGACTCGGCAATTCTTTCAAACATTCCCATGTAAAAAGCATATGCCTGCGGTTGGCGTCTTTCAGGAATGTATTTCGTAATGTCGACAATTATGCTTTTGATATTTTCGTATTCTTTCGCAGCATTTATGAGCATTTCATCTGTTATTTTAAGTTCGGGGAACGAACTAAAATTGTTTAAAATTTCATCATAATTATCGGATTTTTCCGTAAGCCTTGAAAAATTATCCGTCCCCTCGTCGTCTACCCAGTCTTTAAGACCGTGATGAGAAAGTATAACGCGCCCGATAAACCTGCCGACATAATTTAACGATTTGTTGCTTTTAGTAATAGAGCGGATAAATTTTGCGCCCGCAAAGCTGTGGTCTATTTCTCCGCGGCGACAGGAATTATCCCCGTGAATATAATCGTTGAATTTATTTATCAGCTTTCCTATATCGTGCAATAGACCCGAAATTTCACAGATAGAACCAATGCCAATCTGACTGCCGAATTTTCGTGTAATTTCCGATACGTTTTTACAATGTTCGGCTACTGTCTGTACATTGTTATCTTTTTGGCGAATATGCGCGGCAAATTCCATTTTAAACCTCTTTTGTACAAATAATTGTTTTTGAATTCACAAGACCTGATAATAAATAAATCGGTCCTTAATTTTTGTTATATGAACATTATAACATTTTAAATAAAATAGTCAACAACTTTTAAATAAAATTGGTAAATTTAAACAAAAGATTATGGCAAAAATAACATTCGGACGAAAGAATACATTTAGAAGTAAGGGTAAGCGCATTATCTGCCGTAAGGCAGATAACGCTGTAAAAGGTAAAGTTTCAGGCTAAAAGTTATTTTCCTTTTTAAAAGCAAGTTAATTATAAAAAATAAGAGGTTAAAGCCAAAGCTCTAGCCTCAAAAACCTTATCCAAGAAAAACAGCGTCAGCGCATTTTTACGGTTTTTGCGGAGCAAAAATTGAATTGCCGGAAGGGCAATTCAAAGTAAAAATGTGCAGTATTGAACCTTTACAAAAAAGATTTTTTGCAAGTCAGAATTTAAAACCACTTTTCGGAAAGTGCGCATTTTTACGGTTTTGCGAAGCAAAATTGAATTTCCGTTAGGGAAATTCAAAGTAAAAATGTGCAGCATTGAAGCCCGCCGTAGAGGCGGGCTTCAATGCGTGGTCGGGGTGACAGGACTCAAACCTGCGGCCTCAAAGTCCCAAACTTCGCGCGCTATCACCTGCGCCACACCCCGATGATATTCAATAACACTCAACAATTATACAACAAAAACTTTGTTTTGTCAAGGGGAATAGGGCAGACCCGTAGTTGATTTGTGCAATCCGACGAAAATTTGATATTCGGTTGACAAAAATGAACGGGCATGATATAATGATTGAAATATTATTGTTCATCTGTGGCTTTATTTATAGCGCCTTGGAATGGATAGTTTACAATTACATCATAAATTTCGGTTATAAAAAAACACTTCACAAAAACTAATTGTAATGCATATAATAAATTGCTATAGTACAACTGAGCAGGCGGCGAAAGTTACTTTTCGCGCAGTCGGGTCGCAAAAGGCGGCAGTGGGAAAAACGCCCGCGGGACAGAAAATGTCCTGCGGGATTTTTGTATAATGCCGCTTTTTATGGGAGGTAATAATGGGAAATAATAATGTACAGTCCAATGATAATAAAACGGCAATGCGCGTTTCCGCCGTCAGCATTATCGTAAATACGGCGCTTTCACTTTTAAAACTTATCGCGGGAATATTTGCAAAGTCGGGAGCAATGGTCTCCGATGCCGTACATTCCGCGTCCGATGTTTTCAGTACCTTTATAGTTATTATCGGTATAAAATTGTCCGAGAAAAAGTCCGACGACGACCACCCATACGGTCATGAAAGAATGGAGTGCGTGGCGTCTATCGTTCTCGCGGTGATATTGGCGGCAACGGGCTTTGGGATCGGCGCAGAGGGTATCGGGAAGATACTTGAGGGCAATTATAAGGAGATTGCAATTCCCGGAGTAATGGCGCTTGTCGCGGCAGCTGTTTCGGTTGTTGTAAAAGAGTGGATGTATTGGTATACGAGAGCCGCCGCAAAGAAGATAAATTCGGGAGCATTGATGGCTGACGCATGGCACCACCGTTCGGATTCGCTTTCGTCAATAGGCGCATTCGCGGGAATTTTAGGGGCAAGGCTGGGGTTTCCGATAGCGGATTCTGTTGCGAGCGTTATAATATGCGTGTTTATTTTAAAAGCGGCGTTTGATATTTTTAAGGACGCTGTGGATAAAATGGTAGATAAGGCTTGCCCGGCGGAAATTGTAAATAATATGAAAGAGGTAATTTCAGAACAGAGCGGGGTAGAGGGGATCGACGATATAAAGACGAGATTGTTCGGGTCGAAGATATATGTTGATGTAGAGATAGCGGTAGACGGGGAAAAGACGCTGATAGAGGCGCATAAGATAGCGGAGGCTGTACATGACGCGATAGAGGGTTCATTTGAAAACGTAAAGCATTGTATGGTACACGTAAACCCTTTTAGAGGTTAGATGTTAGAAGTAAGAGGTAAGAGATCAAAGGTAGTTTTAGAGGTAAAATTATTTGTTTTTCAGAGAAAGAGGCTAGAGGCTAGAGTTTGAACTTTAGCCTCTTTATTGCTTTTATTCAGCGGACAGCCTTTCGGCTGTTACTGCATACTGTACCCTGTCAACTGACAACTGCCAATCCCACTTCACATTTTTTTTTCAATTTTCTATTGATTTATTTGTAAAAATATGTTAGAATAAAAACGTATAAGTAAAAAACAAAGGAGTAAATAAATGGAGTTTAATGTTTATACGGTCGCGGCGTTTGTGCTTTACGCCGTGGTTATAATCGTAATAGGAATAATTTCCTTTAAGCGCTCGAAAAATATGAACGACTATTTCCTTGGCGGAAGAAACCTCGGAAGTTGGACAACGGCAATTTCCGCACAAGCGTCGGATATGAGCGGCTGGCTGCTTATGGGACTTCCGGGCTCAATTCTTGTCGGCGGTCTTACACAAAGCTGGATAGCGATAGGACTTTTTGTCGGAACTTATCTTAACTGGCTTATCTGCGCATCAAGACTTCGCAGAATGTCTTATGCCGCGGGCGACGCCATAACGATCCCCGAGTATTTTCAGAAACGTTTCTTCAGCAACTCTCCCGTTCTGAGATTTGTTTGCGCGGCGATAATTTTCTTCTTCTTCCTCATCTATACCGCGTCGGCTTTCAGCAGCGGCGCAAAGCTGTTCAATTACGTTTTCGGGATAGATTACACCCTTGCGCTCACTATAGGCGCGCTTATTATCATCTCTTATACATTCCTAGGAGGATTTCTTGCGGTCTGCTATACCGACGTTATACAGGGCATGCTGATGTTCGCGGCATTGATAGTAGTGCCTGTAGTTATAGTATTCCAGACAAAGGACATGGGCGCTGTATTTGACGCGGCAGTAGCAAACGAAACCATTTCAAAGTATTATCTGAGCTTTATACATAATCCCGATGGTTCGCTTGCTATTACTACCATTGTTTCGGGACTTGCATGGGGACTTGGCTATTTCGGTATGCCGCATATTCTCGTTCGCTTTATGGCAATTAAGAGCAGCGATATGATAAAGAAATCCCGCATAATCGCGACGATCTGGGTGTTTGTAACGCTTGTAGCGGCGGCGCTTGTCGGTATCTTCGGAATGATATTCTTAAACGCTCCGGAAAATGCAGACCTTCTCGCTAAATTCAACGCGATAGGTGACAGCGAAAAGATCTTTATGTTCCTTTCAAGCTCGCTCTTGCCCGCGCTTATTGCAGGCATAATCCTTTCCGCAATTCTTGCGGCAATTATGAGCACCGCCGACAGCCAACTTCTTGTTACATCTTCGGCGGTAACAAACGATATGTTCAAGCTCTTTAATAAAAACGCTACGGAAAAAACGCTTATGTGGATCTCAAGAGGCGCGGTAATTTTAGTTGCGGTTATAGCTTATTTTATCGCGTTCGACCCGAACAGCTCCGTTATGGGACTTGTATCATATGCATGGGCAGGTTTCGGCGCGGCGTTCGGTCCTGCAATGCTCTTGTCATTGTTCTGGAAGAAGATGACCATGCCCGGCGCAGTCGCAGGCATTATAGCGGGCGGCGTTTCGGTAATATTGTGGGAGAGCATACCCGTTCTTTCGGGAACAGGCGTTTATTCGCTCCTGCCGGCGTTCTTTATCGCGCTTGTAGCGGTAGTTGTTGTTTCGCTTATGACAAAGGTAGACGGGAAAAAAGTAGACGAGCTTTTTGCAAAGGCAAAGGAAACAAAGCTCGATTAAAGCCGTTTAAATTCAGCTCTCATGCTGTATAATATCAACACGGAATTAAATTTTTTCAAGGAGGAAAAATTATGTCTGTAAATCTTCAAAAGGGACAAAAAGTAGACCTTACAAAATCCAACGCGGGTCTTAAAACCATCGTTGTCGGACTTGGCTGGGACGAGGCTCCGAAAAAGTTCTCGCTGTTTTCAAGACAGGAGGACATTGACTGCGACGCGTCGGCTCTGCTTATCGGCGCATCGGGTAAACTTGAAACGCCGAACGATGTAGTTTATTATGGCAATCTCACGCACATGAGCGGTTCTGTGCGCCATTGCGGAGATAACCTCACGGGCGCAGGCGACGGTGATGACGAGCAGATAATAGTAGAGCTTAACAGAGTTCCCGCAAATTATACCAAGATTGTGTTTACGGTCACTATCTATCAGGCGCGCGAGCGTAAACAGCAGTTCGGTATGATAAGAAACGCGTTTATCCGCGTTGTAGACGCTGACAACGGAAAGGAACTCTGCAAGTTCAACCTTTCCGAAAATTATGACGGAAGAACGGCTATGGTCTTCGGCGAGGTTTACCGTCACAACGGCGAGTGGAAATTCGGCGCGATAGGTGAGCCTACAAATGATAACGGCATAGGCGAAATGGTAGAAAGGTTCCGCTGATCAAAACCGCTTTTAAGATCACAGGAGGTAAAAATGAACGCTAAAATTTTATGCATTATTTCGGGAATATTAGTATTTATTGCAGCCGCAGCGTCTGTTGCCGCGTTCTTGCTTTTGAGGAAAACGGATATGTGCGAGGACGATTATTTTGACATAGAAGAGGGCGTCTGATGTCAAAGGAAACTAAGACAAACGCCCTTAGAATGTTAGATAAGCTGAAGGTAAGCTATACTGCTCATACCTACGAATGCGAGGATTTTTCTGACGGCATACAGGTGGCGGATATGCTTGGGCAGGAATATTCGAGGACGTTCAAGACCATTGTCACGGTTGCGAAAAACGGGAAAAATTATGTTTTTGTTTTGCCCGTTGACCGCGAGCTTGATCTAAAAAAATGCGCAAGGTGCGCGGGAGAAAAGGCGCTTGAGCCTGTTCATGTAAAAGATATAAACGCGCTTACGGGGTATATACGCGGAGGGGTATCTCCGATAGGGATGAAAAAGCCGTTCCCGACGTTTATAGACGAGACGGCGAAAGGGCAGAAGAGTATATTTGTGAGCGGCGGAAGATTGGGACTTCAAATAGAGCTTTCGCCCAACGCGCTCGCAGGAGCGTGCGGAGGCAGTTTCGCGGACATTACCTTCTAGAGGTTAGAGGTTAGAATTAGTTTAGAGCGGCTAAGCACTTTTCAAAATTCCTACCGCTTACGGGCGGCGCATTAAAGTTTTTTGAAAAGGGATTCCAAAGGGAAAAAATTTTTTTCAAAAAATTTTTTCCCTTTGGTGGGGGTGCGGGGGCAAAGCCCCCGCAAACGGCAAAAAGGCGCTAAAGGGTGCGGGGAAAACAAGAGTTTTCCCCGCATTGCCGTTTCAAAGCCGTGCTTTGAAACGGCAATCCTAAGAGAGATGACGAGCGGGGAACAACCTTAAAAATGAATTTACATTTGAGCGTGAAAGAAGTTCGTTAAGTTTATCCACAGTGAGGAGCAAGCAAAGATTTGTGCGGGTGCGCTCGTATGAATTAAAACAGCGGTTTTCTTTCCCGCTCAAAAGTAAATGCATTTCTGATGTGGTTTTCCGCTCAAAACATCTCTATAAGATTTCCGTTTTAAAAACACGGTTTTTAAAACGAAAATGTGGGGAAAACTCTTGTTTTCCCCACACCCCAGATTCAATGCCGAAGGCATTTAATCTGATGCGCTTGCTAACGCGACGGGGGCTTTGCCCCCGTACCCCCACCAGAGAGGAAACTTTTTTGCAAAAAAGTTTCCTCTCTGGACTCTCCTTCAAAAAACTCTTGTGCGCCGCTCATTATGTGATTTTGAGATTAAAAGTGCTTTGCCGCCCGTTACATCTTCTAGCCTCCAGCCTCTAGATGATCCCCGCCTGCTTATATATCCTCATCTCAAACACCGCTCCGCCGGTCCTTCCGTTTTTAACGGACAAAGTTCCGTTTTGCGAAACGGCTATTTTTTTCGCAAACGCCAAGCCTATCCCATAGCCCTTGCTTGAAAAACCCTTCCCCCTGTAAAATCTCTCGAAAACGCGCGACAGCTCCTCTTCGGGTATTCCCGCGCCCGTGTCGGAAATAATTATCTCCGTGTAGATGTTGTTTTCCTGCGCGGAGATTTTTATTGCGCCGCCCTCGGGAGTATGCTCCATACAGTTTTTGAGAATGTTTTCCAGCGCCTCGGTCATATACATCTTGTCCGCAAAAAGCCCCGCGCCTTCGCTTATCTCCTGCGACAAGGTTATGTCTTTTAGCTCAATTGCAATCGACAGCGGTATTATCGCATTGTTGACAATTTCCGATACCTTTGCACGCTCTTTCTTGAATGTAACAGCTCCCGCGTCAAGCCTCGAGATACTAAGCAGCGTTTCAAGCAGCCATTGCATTTTCGACAGCAGCGTAAACATGTTTGAAATATGCTCCTCGCGCTCTTTCTGCGATTGCTCCCCGCGCATCGTTCCTAGAATAACAAGTATCGTCGTAAGCGGCGTTCTGAGCTGGTGTGAAATGTCCTCCAGCGATTCTTTTAAAATCAGTTTTTCGGACTTTAGCGCATTGTTCTGTTCTCTGAGTTTTATCGTCATCTTGTGTATCTCCGAGGACAGTATTCCAAGCTCGCCTTCTTTAAATTCCTCTAAAGAAATTTCCTCGTTGTTGTGTAGTATTATGTCTATCTTGTCGCAAAGCCTCGACAGTTTTTTTCTGCGCTTTGAAAATACTATTGTCTGTGCAATTATCACCGCCGCTGCGAAAATGAAAATAACTATCGCCGACTTCGGCGCATAATACTCACATACGGCAATTCCCGCCGCACCAAGACAGCCCTCTAAAATAAGAAGTACTTTTTCGTCCGCACATATCTTGTTCATTTGTCCACCGCCTTATATCCAAGACCTCTGACTGTTTTCAGTATCTGCGGGTTTGCGGGGTCGTCCTCTATCTTGTCGCGAAGACGTTTGATGTAAACATTCAGCGTGCTGTCCCCGACAAATTCCCCCGAAAACGTCCAGAGTTCGTCCATGATTTTCTCCCTTGAAAGCAGTATACCTTTGTTTGTAAAGAAAAGCACGAGCAGCCTGTATTCAAGCGCGGATAGAAATATCTCGCTGTTGTTTTTTCGGCAAACTCCGCGCGAGGTGTCAATAACAACGTTAGAGCATTGTAACAGCGGCTGCGACGCGTGTTTTCTTATTGCATTTTTTATCCTTGCGACAAGCTCCCTCGGTCTGAAAGGCTTTCCTATATAGTCGTCCGCTCCTACCTCAAATCCCATTACCGTGCAGGTCTCGTCTGCCGACGCCGTAAGAAAGATAACGGGAGTATCGCTCTGTGATTTTATCCTTGAGCATATCGAAAAACCGTTTCCATCGTCAAGCGATAAATCAAGAAGAACACATTCAAAGTTCTCTTTTTCAAAAAGCTCTATCCCGTCCGTCATTCCGAGCGCGTGAGCGACTGAAAATCCCTCGCTTTGCAAAAATCCCGAAAGGCTTTTCGCAAGCGATATATCGTCTTCTATAAGTAAGATATTACGCATACTTAAAACTCCTTTTTATATCCTGATGTTATTATAACAAATATCATTGTGGCTTGCAATAAAATTTTCAAATATTACAAAATTGTAATGAAAAAGTAACGCAATAGTTATAATTATGTGTTATGATAAATAAAAAAAGGAGGAACACTTCATGGAATTATTACAGATAGAAAATCTCTCTAAAGTCTACGGCAAAGGCGAAAACGCCGTAACAGCCCTCGACAATGTTTCGTTTTCCGTTCCCAAAGGGCAGATGCTTGCAGTCGTAGGCGCGTCGGGTTCGGGAAAATCTACGCTTTTGCACATTATCGGCGGTGTAGACAGACCGACCTCGGGAAAAGTTTTTCTCGATGGTCAGGACGTTTTTAAACAGAACAACACAAATCTCGCTATCTTCCGCAGACGTCAGGTAGGGCTTATTTACCAGTTCTACAACCTTATCCCCGTTTTAAATGCAGAGGAGAACATAACTCTCCCCATGATAATGGACGGCAGAAAGCCCGACCCCAAACACGTAAAAAAGCTCCTTATGTCGCTCGACCTTTACGAGCGCAGACATCATCTCCCATCACAGCTTTCGGGCGGTCAGCAGCAGCGCGTTTCCATTGCCCGCGCACTGTTCAACTCTCCCGCGGTAATTCTTGCGGACGAGCCTACGGGAAACCTCGACAGCAAGAACAGCATGGAGATAGTCGAGCTTTTGAGAAAGTCCAACAAAGAGCTTAACCAGACCATGATAATAATAACCCACGACGAAAAAATAGCTCTCCGCTGCGACAGGATAATTACACTTTCCGATGGCAGTATAGTGCGTGATGTAAATAACTGAGGAGGCGGGAAGATGTTTACGGGAAGACTTGCCCTGCGTTATTTAAAGGAGCAGAAACGCCACAGCGTATTGACTATATGCAGCATAACTGCGGCAGTGATGTTTATAACAATGCTCCTTATACTTGTCAGCAGCGCCATTGAGACCTTTTATAACTACCGCTATATTCAAACTCCTTATCATGTCGAAGTCAATATAACAATGGAAGAAGATGAATATAACGGATATATCGAAAACTTCAAAAAAGATTTCAACGAAAATTACGGCACAATAACCGAAGAACGCTATAATAAAGACAGCGAAGACTTTTTCGAAGTGGTTTATCTTTATTGCTTTTTTGAAAAGCCTCTCCCGATAGGGTCGGGGGAATTGAAAATGTATATGAGAGGGCTTTTGGAAAAGGCGGGATTTACGGCTGACGTAATAGTGATGGATAACAGCGAGGGAGACGTTTATATTCGTAAAACCAGACTCGGAGATTTCAAGCCCATAGAAGATGATGACCGAAGACAGATGATTGCGGCATTGGCGCTTGTATATGTCGGCATAGTGCTTGTCGTTATCGCGCTGAGACTTCTTATAGACACGGCTTTTGAAATATCCTCAAAAGAGCGCGAAAAACAGTTCGGCGTTTTACAGTCTATAGGCGCAACTCCCCGCCAGATAGCAAAGATAATCACCATAGAGGGAACAACGCTCTCCGTCATAGGCGTTCCGATCGGTTTGCTTTTGGGAATATCGGGAGCTTATATTGTTTTTAAAATAGTCGAGTTTAATAAAATAGCCGAGGCGTTTGTTTCTCCCGAATTTGCAAAGCAAACTCTTGAGTTTTGCGTAAACCCTTGGTTCTTGCTTCTTGCGGCAATAACGGGATTTGTGTGGGTATTGCTTTCGGCATACGGCACGGGCAGAAGATGTATAAAAAAATCGCCCATACAGGCTATGAACTCCCGCGGTGAAAAAGTAACGCTCCCCAAAAGGCGCGGTCTTATAAACAAACTGTTCGTAAAGATATTCGGCTGGGAGGGCGAGCTTGCCGCGAGAAACAACCGCCGCAGCCCGAAGCGCTTTATTGTTTCGGTCGTTTCGCTCACTGTTTCAATAACGCTTTTCGCTTCCGTTTCAACAGCCGTTACGCTTTTAAATGACTTTACGGAAAGAACTATGTATACTATACCCGAATTTGTATTTTCGGCTATGCCGTCAGGAATGATAGACGGCGATCCCGATGAAGTAAACGATCTCGGAATGTTTTCATATAAAGAATCCGAAAAGCGCATAGAAGAAAGCGGGATATTTGAAAAACCCATGACTTATGTGATTGGGCGAATTTATCAAAAAGACCTGACTCAGACGGCAACCAACCATCTCGTATATGTTTCTTATGTGGACGAGGCAATGTACAATTATCTGTTCGATGTCTTATACAGAGAGCAGAATGTAAACGGCGTGCATCTTGACGCGGTGGAAAAGCCTATGTCATACGAGGAGTTTACAAAATCGAATTCGTATATTATGACAGCCAGCGACTATCTTGGCAACTTAGGAACTCTTTCGGAGAACAAAGATAAATATACAATGAGAAAAAACGATTATCTCATGACTTGGAATTCTGAAAATATAAAACCCGAATATCTGGATCTTTTTGAAGAGGAAGTCGAAGGGAATAAAACCGCATACTATTATTCAAACGAGGAGGAAATAACGTTCAATATTGCAAGCGTTATAGACCACAGTCCATATATAGCCGACGCTATAATAAATGACCTTAGAAACCTCGGCGTTGAGCTTATAGGCTCGCTTGAAGCGTTTGAAAACGGGGAGTATAAGAAAGTTTATCCCGAACTTGATATTTTTAAATACGCCTCGCCCGAATCCGTTGTTGTGTGCGACCTTAAAAATCCCGTTGATTATGCGGAGGTTCAACAGTTCTTTTCCGACAATAACGATGTATTCTTGGACTATGCCGACAATTTTGCAGAACAGCGAAGGATAAAGGCTATTTTGTCGGCAGTGGATATCTCTTCATCTACGCTTATAATAATGTTTGCGCTGGTGGCTCTGATAAATATGGTAAACGTACTTTCTACGGGCATTATAAACCGCCGAAGCGAGATCGCCTCATTGCAGAGCATAGGCATGAGCGAAAAACAATTGAACAAGATGACCGTCCTCGAATGTCTGCAATATGTGTTCATTTCGGGAATTGTCGCCATAGTGCTAAGTGAAATTGTCCTCGGCGGCTCGGTGGCAATAATAACGATACTGGGAGAGGGCACTGTAGAATTGCTGCTCGGAGATATTCTGGGAGCGTTTTTGCTTCCCGTTGCGAGGGTGATTCTGTCGATAATACCCGCGTTCGCGGCGGCGCTCTTCGCCTCGTTTGTTCCGCTTTATCGGCTAAGGAAACAGTCGCTGGTAGAGCAGATAAGAAGTATCGAATAATATCATATATTAAAATATTAAAGCGTCCTGCAATAATTGCAGGGCGCTTAGTTTTGTATAGTCACCGATATGAGGTTCTTTTCAAACAGTATTTTCTCTTAATAATGCACACTCGCCCCAACCCCCTGCCCCCTTCCCCGAAGGGGAAGGGGGAAAGTCGCGGGGACTCCGTCCCCACGACTCCTGCTGCGCGCCCCGCAGTTTTTTGCGGGGCGTATTTTTTTGTTCTATACAAGTCCTCGTTCAACTCTGAACCTCTTCGCTACCTTTGAAACAAACTTGTTTCCTTCTATAAAAAACCGCCAGTAATACTCGCTGCATTCCTCCGCATAATCAATGTTTATCCTCGGAGAAACGCGTATAAGGTCTTTCGGTATGTCCTTATAATTTTCAATATACAGCTCGCTTTCCGTAAGGTCAAGCCCATAACAGCTCTTGTCAATTGCGAGAGCCGTACACAGCTTTCCCGGACCGCTGCAAAGCTCGGAAATTTTTTCGGTGTTCCTGCGTTTTTTCATAAGCTCTATACCGTCCAAAGGCTCTATTGCCCGTATAAAAACGCATTCGGGCTTGTCCTTTTCGTTTGCTGTCACGTTAAAACAGTTGTACATTCCGTAGATGGAATAGACATACGAAAATCCGCCCTCTCCGAACATTATTTCCGTCCGCGCGGTACGTCTGTTTTTGTATGCATGAGAGCCTTTGTCGTCTGCTCCGCAGTATGCCTCGACCTCTGCTATCATTCCCGAGCAAACGCCGTATTTGGTTTTATGCACCAGCTTTTTTCCGAGCAATTCGGGCGCAAGCATAAGCGCGCTTTTCATATAAAATTCACGGTCGGGTCTGCTCATTTTTCGCTCCTATACACTTATACACTTATACACTTATTCACTTATTCACTTATCCTATTTCTGCATTTTCATCTATTTGATAATCAAAGAAATCAAAATCCGCAGTCTTTTCTCTGAACATAAGATCCGCGCACCCTATCCCGACAAACGTTCCCGTATAGCTCCCGAAACCAACATAGTCGTCCGATAGCTTTGTTAAATCAAGATCGTTTCCTATCCTGCTGAAATTCACACCGTCATATCCGTATTCAAAATGAAAAGTTTTCCCTTTGAGAACGGCTTTTAAATATACCTCGCGGTTTTCAGCGGGAGTCCTTGCATCTAAGAATTCGGTCTTTTCGCCGCGTTCGAGTTTTGTTATTCCGAGAGCGGGGGAGTTTAAAGTTTCGCTGTAATACTTTCGCAGATAGACAAAATTTTGTTCGTTGTAGTATATAAGAAGTCCCGCCGAGTGTTTGTATATTTCGGGAGTAAAATCGAGCTTTGTCGTTATCGTTCCGTAAACGCCCGTCAGCTTTCTTGCAATAATCGACGCGCTGTTTACCGAGCAGAACGATTCCCCGCCGCGTAGCCTTAAATACCCTTTGCGCGATCTGAGGTCGGCAATTTCCGACGGCATAACACGCGGAGAATAAAAATGCTTTCCAAGCTCGTCCTCGTCAAAGTCGTCAAGCTCATTTGTCGACGTTAAAACCGTTTCTTCAAGCTCAGGCTCTTTTACAAATTCATCGGGCAGTTTCCCGCCGACTTTTCTAAGCCAGCCGTTCTCCGTCCAGTACATCTTTTCAATTGCCGTTTCACGCCCAAGCGTACAGCAAAGTTCAGGGAAGAACGGTCTTGAACATAAGTGCATAAGATAAGTTTCGCCGTTTGGCAAATCAACATAACTCCCGTGTCCCGCCTTCTGAAGTTTTACATCGGGATTAAAGCACGAGGTTATCACATGGTCTACGCTGCGGATAAAATTTTTCGGGTATGAGGTAAGAATGGGGTTTTCGGGATCGGGCTCATACGGACCGAAAAGCTCGCGACTCCTCGCCATTGTAACGCTGTGCCCGTAGCCCGTTCCGCCCTCCGCGCACATAAGATAATAAAAGCCGTTTTTCTTTGTTATGTGAGGAGCCTCAAGACAGCCGCGCTCTGTAGCGCCGTAGTAAACGCGCTTTGGAAAACCGAGCGGCTTTAATGTCTTGCTGTCAATTTCACATATACAGATACCGCCGGGCTTTTCATAGCCCTCGCGCGTTTCCCAGTCGATAGAGCAGACGTATTTTCTCCCATCGTCGTCATGAAACAGCGACGCGTCAAATCCCGCAGAATGAACATAAACGGGCTTAGACCATTCGCCCGTTATTTCGTCCGCCGTCATAATGAAATTCGAGCAGTCATGATAACGCGCGGCGGTAGAATACATACACCCGAAAAGCAGGTAGAATTTATCGTCATTTTTGCAATATGAAAGACACGGCGCCCATATTCCTTTTCCCGACGGCAGTTTTCTTAGGTCTATCTGAGAATAATTGTCAATAACATTTGCGACAAGCTCCCAGTTTTTCAGATCTCTTGAATGATACACAGGCACAGCAGGGAACCATTCAAAAGACGACACCGCACAGTAATAGTCGTCTCCCTTTCTGCATATACAAGGGTCGGGAGCGCACCCCTTTATTACAGGATTTTTTATCATGATAATAACTCCTATTTGAATTACAGTCAGTTACAGGCTGTTGAAAAGCCTCAAAATGGCTTTATCGACAGCCTGTTATCGGTAATGCTTATTTCTTCAAAAGTGCCTTTAAGCGTTCCATAGCCTCCGCGGTCTTTTCGTGAGTGCTGAACGCCGTCAGCCTGAACCAGTTCGCGCCGTTCTTTCCAAAGCCCGCGCCCGGAGTTCCTACAACCTGAATTTCATTCAACAGCATATCGAAGAAATCCCAGCTGTCCATTCCGTTCGGACATTTAAGCCAGATGTACGGAGAGTTCACGCCGCCCGTGTATTTTATTCCGAGTTCGTCGCAGGTTGTTCCGATAATGCGTGCATTCTCCTGATAGTACTTTATGTTCTCGCGGCATTGTTTCTGACCTTCGGGAGTAAATACCGCCTCTGCCGCGCGCTGTACGGGATAAGAAACGCCGTTGAACTTGCTGCCCTGCCTGCGTCCCCATATCTCGCAAAGCCTAACGTCGTTGCCCTTGCTGTCCTTTTGAATAAGGTCGTTCGGAACAACCGTATATCCGCAGCGCGTTCCCGTAAAGCTTGCCGTCTTTGAAAGCGAGCATATTTCTATCGCGCACTTTTTCGCGTTCTCAATGCAGAAAATCGAGCGCGGAACATTGTCCTCGGTTATAAACGCCTCGTATGCCGCGTCATAAATAATAACGGCATTGTTTTCAAGCGCATAGTCGACCCATTCCTTGAGCTGTTCGGTGGTGTAGACAGAACCCGTGGGATTGTTCGGAGAGCAGAGGTAGATAAGGTCGGCATGAACGCTCTTGTCGGGCATTGCCGCAAAGCCGTTCTCCTCGGTCGAATCCGCAAATATAACGCTGTTTCCGTTCATAATGTTCGAATCAACATAAACGGGATAGGCGGGGTCTGTTACAAGTACAACATTACCGCTGCCGAAAATGTCGATTATGTTTCCGCAGTCAGACTTTGCGCCGTCTGAAATGCGTATCTCTTCGGGGGAAACATCTGCACCGAAACTCTTATAGTATCCCGAAACAGCCTCACGCAGAAAATCATATCCCGCGCCGCTGTCCTCATAGCCTCTGAACGTTTCTTTAACGCCCATTTCGCGGCTCGCTTTCACCATAGCCTCAACGACAACGGGAGCCAGCGGGAGCGTTACGTCGCCTATGCCCATTCTGATGAGCCTTTTTGCCTTTTCGGGATTTTGCTCGGAATACGCTTTTATGCGCTTTGCAATTTCAATGAACAGATAGTTCTTTTTGAGATTGCCGAAATTTTCATTTAGCTTTGCCATTTTTGTTCTTCCTTTCAGAATAAAATATTTCCAATATTATTAAATCACATTTTTACCGATTTGTCAAGATTAACGATATATTTTTTAGGAATAATATTTTTCAAAAATCCTATTGAATATCATTCACAAAAAATATTTAATTGAGAATTATTTACAATAAAATAGTTAGTGAACAAAACAAAGAAAAAATGTACGGAATTATTCTCAAAAACTGGTTAAAATATACAAAAAACATTATTATAACCTTACTTTTTAAAAAATTCCCTTGTAAAATCTTCTCACATTATGTTATAATACAAATGTATGAGTGTGCCTTGCAGCTCATGTGAATAAATTACGAATTTTATACATAAAGATATATTCTTATTTTGATATAATTTAGATATAAAAGTCATGCCTTTAAAAGAGGCAGGGGGAAGTTTATTTTGGAAAAATATATTATAAAGGGCGGAAAGAAACTTTCGGGGGAAGTTGTCATAAGCGGCGCGAAGAATGCCGTTGTTGCCATTCTTCCTGCGGTCATTCTTTCAGACGAGCCTTGTGTTATAGAAAATATACCCGGCATCAGCGACGTTTCCATTACATTACAGATAATGTCGGAAATGGGCGCAAAGATCCGTATGATAAATAAAACGTCCGTTGAGATCGACCCTCGCGGAATTATGAACGTTCCTATTCCTTATGAAAAAGCAAAGCGTATGCGCGCGACAACGTATTTCCTCGGTACACTTCTCGGGCGTTTTCACAGCGCGCATGTTTCCATGCCCGGCGGCTGTAACCTCGGCGACAGACCGATAGACCAGCATTTGAAATGCTTTGCCGCACTCGGCACAAAGTGCGAGCTTGACGGCGGAATGATACACCTTTCTGCGGACAGGCTTGTAGGAAATCAGATATTCTTCGACAAAAACTCGGTCGGCGCTACAATAAACGGAATTATGGCGGCGGTTAAAGCCGAGGGTCTTACCATAATCGAAAATGCCGCAAAAGAACCGCACGTTGTAGATCTTGCAAACTGCCTGAACTCTATGGGCGCGGATATTATCGGCGCAGGAACGGACGTTATAAAGATCCGCGGAGTTAAAGCCCTCCATGGAACGACCTACAGCGTCATTCCCGACCAGATCGAGGCGGGTACGTTTATGGCGGTCGCTGCCGCGACAAAGAGTGATATTATAATCAGAAACGTTATACCCAAGCACCTTGAGCCTATCACTAACAAGCTCATTAAAATAGGCGTTCAGGTAGAACAGTTTGATGATTATGTAAGAGTAATAGGCGGGGACAATTATGTTGGAACGAGCATAAAAACTCACCCTCATCCCGGTTTCCCGACAGATATGCAGCCGCAGATGTCTACGGTGCTTACTTGTGCAAGCGGCACTTCTATGATAACCGAAAGCATTTTCGACAATCGTTTCCGTTATGTTGACGAATTGCGCAGAATGGGCGCGAATATCTCGGTCGAGGGAAGAGTTGCGGTCATAGAGGGAGTTGAAAAGCTTAAGGGCGCGCCCGTCAGAGCGACAGACCTCAGAGCGGGAGCGGCGCTTATAATTGCGGCTCTCAGCGCGGAAGGCACGTCTGAAATTTACGATATCTACCATATAGAGCGCGGATATGAAAACATGGAAATAAAGCTCCGTGAGCTTGGCGCGGATATCAAAAAGTTAAACGAGCCTGATTCTCCCGAGGCGGAGACCCAGCAGGCTATTTAAACGGAGAAATTATGTCAAGAATTTATCCAATCTGCTCTTCGAGCGGCGGAAACTCAACATTTATCGGTACCCGCGGACACGGCATAATAGTGGACGCGGGCTGTTCTTTCAGAGCGATGAAAAACGCGCTTTCGCTTGTCGGAACAAAACTTGACGAAAGCGGGGTAGAGGCGGTCTTTATTACGCACGAACATATTGACCACATAAAGGGCGTAGAACAGCTTATAAAGCAGACGAAGATACCTATCTTCGCGTCTGCCGGCACAATAAAGGCTTTGTTCCCTAACGGCACGGACGCGCGCGTTTTCGACGCAAGCGAGGGCTATCGCAGCGCGAATTTTGAGGTAAGCGCGTTTCGCACTTCCCATGACTGCGCGATGAGTGTAGGCTACAGGATACGTTTCGGAGAGGACACCTTTGGCGTGTGTACGGATACGGGCATTGTGACCGCCGAGGCGGAAAAAGCGCTTTCAGGCTGTAAGACCGTCCTGCTCGAAAGCAATTATGATGAAGAAATGCTCAGGAAAAATCTGAATTATCCTCCCGACCTGAAACGGAGAATTTCGGGAGAGTTCGGGCATCTGTCAAACAAGGACTGCGCGGAGTTTGCCCTAAGGCTTGTGAAAAGCGGAACAAAGCATATCATTCTCGGTCATCTGTCCCGTGAAAACAACACCCCCAACACCGCGAAGGCTTGCGTAGAAGATTATCTTTCGGAAAACGGCTTTATAGCCGAGCGCGATTATACGCTTTTTGTTGCTCCCGTAACGACTGCGGGAGAATACATAGCTGTATGAGGTGATTTTAATGGCTGAAGAAAAAACAAGGACTTCCGATGTTGTGAAGATGTGGTTTCTGTTGTTGTATTTCATTATACTGACAGTTGAAAGAGTAATAAGCCTTATAGATGTTTTCATGGGCGATTTTTCGACATATGACGCGCTCGACTGGTATATGACGGCGCTCACGCTGTTTGCGATTTTCGGAGCATATATATTTATGATAACGCGCTGTGAGCTTTTTGTAAAGCGTTATAATCATGGGAAGATCGCTGCATCGCCCGTTGTTTCGCAGAAGAATTTCGGCAGGCTGTCAATTGCCGCAGGCATACTTCTGCTTGGAGGAATGGTCCATACAAACGGCACTATCCCGCCGATACAGTTTGCGAGCTACGGAATGATACTTGTTTCAATGGCGATACATACCGCGCAGCAGGTAAAAGCACACGGCGGCGCTCTTATGAAATGGCTTTCGTTTGCGTATATTGTTACATTTTCAATGGCGATACCGGTTGTTTATCATTCGGCTATAGAGCTTTCGTGGCTGTTTATACCGCTTGAATGCGTGGTGTCTGCGGGACTTGTAATATTGTTCACGTCAATGCTCAAAAACTTTTACGAGGGCGACGGAGAATACAGCTTTTCGTTGCTTGCTTTTCTGATAATGGTCATAGGAGACGCTGCGGTCATTATCCTGAGATGGAATGAAGAGATAAATTTCTTTGTGCTGATATTTGCAAGCCTTGCGGCGGTATTGTGGGTAATAGGACGAGTATTGAAATTTAAAAAGCAAAGTAAAACATAAACGTAATTTTTAAGCGCGGGAATGGCGATCGTTCCCGCGCTTATTTTTTATGTCAAAAATGTTGTTCGGAAAAAATTTGACGTTAAAGGTTGACAGAAAGTATAATTTGTGTTACAATCTATATGAAGTGTTTTAAGATTGAGTTCCGTTTGTTATGAAGGAGGAACTGATATGAGGAGGTTTGTTATGGTTTGCGGAAAATGCGGCGCGTCTATGCCCGATGACGCTGTATATTGCATGAAGTGCGGAGAGAAACTCGAAGATGAAAGAAAATGTCCTAACTGCGGAAACGCTGTTCCCGACGGGGCAAAATTCTGCTTTATGTGCGGAAAGAAACTTTCGCTTGCGTTTGAGGTATCTCCCGTGACTGATTTTGAATACAGAAAAAACGACAGCGGAGTAGTTACTATCAGAAAGTATAAGGGAAATTCGGAGCATGTTGTTGTTCCCGAACTTATTGAAAACGCGCCTGTTACAAAGATCGGCGTGGATACATTCAACGGCTGCGGGAGAATAGTTACGATAAATCTTCCGAAGAGCGTGCTTGAAATAGGAAATTCGTTCTGTTCGGGGTGCGTGAGCCTTACGAGCATAAATATTCCCGACGGCGTTATGGAGATAGGGGATTATGCGTTTTACGAGTGCACGAGACTTGCGAGCATAATCATTCCCGACACGGCGGCAAAGATAGGAAACAAGGCGTTTTATAACTGCCAGGATCTTGCGAGCGTTGTTCTTCCGAAGGGGCTTACGGAAATAGGGAATGACGCGTTCAACGGCTGCGGGAGGATAACGAGCCTGAGACTTCCAGAAAGTGTTGAGAAGATAGGCACAAGGGCGTTCAGCGGCTGTGCAAAGCTTGAGAATATAATAATCCCCGATGGGGTGGAAGAGATAGGCGTAGGAACATTTGCGGATTGCAGATCGCTTAGGTTTGTGCTTATTCCCGACAGCGTAAAGAAGATATTCGGGGGCGATCTTTCGCAGAGCGCGGCGTTCAGAGGTTGCGAGAACATTTCTGCGGAGTATAAGGGCAAAATTTACGATTATGAGCATATCTACGATCTTTATAACGCGGTCAATTCTTCCGAGGAAAGTGCGGAATAACTGACGTTAGCTGATAATTACAAGAAACAGTCGACAGTATATCTCTGAAATAATAATAAGCACGAACCACAATTCGTGCTTATTTTTTTCAGACTGAATATAAATCCCCATTTGTGGCTCTTTTCAATCGTTGTTTCTCTCAATAACACTCACTCGCCCTAACCCCCTGGCCCCCTTCCCCGAAGGGGAAGGGGGAAGAATGCGGGGACTCCGTCCCCGCGCCCCTGTTGTCAGTTGACAGTAGACGCATTATCCGTTTTTAGCGGAAAACGCTGGTACAGCAGTCAGTAACAAACAAAAGGCAATTAACCGCCCGCACCCTCACAAACCCCTAACCAACTCACCCGCCTGAATAACTCGTTCTCTGTCGTTGGCAATGAACGCGCGTTTAAAGAAAACGGGGCGAGCGCCCACTTCCCCTCAAGAACTAACATCTAAACGTGCGGGTGCAGGGCGCGCAGCGCCCTGCACTATTCCCCCTTCCCCTTCGGGGAAGGGGGTTAGGGGGATAGGGCGAGAGTGTGTTATTGAGAGAAACAGCGTTTGAAAAGAACAACAAATAGGGTTTTATACAAACTGAGGCACGAACCACACTTCGTGCTTATTTTTTTTCAGACTGAATATCATTTGTGGTTCTTTTCAAGCAAAGGGAAAATTTCTTTCCCGCTCTAAGGAGGTTTCAATTTTGGGGCTGTTTCCCGCTCAAAACATCTTTGTAGGATTGCCTTTTCAAAGCATGGCTTTGAAAAGGCAATGTGGGGAAAACTCTTGTTTTCCCCACACCCCAGATTCAATGCCGCAGGCATTTAATCTGATGCGCCTTGCTAACGCGTTATTGAGGGAAAACTTTTTTGAAAAAAAGTTTTCCCTCAAACTCCCTTTCAAAAAACTTTCGTGCGCCCGACCGTTATGCGGTTTTAAAATTGAAAGCGCTTTGCCGCTCAAAACATATTATTGCCTTTTAACTCCGAATGAAAAAGCCTTTTCGTCAAATTGCCCATAAAACGGTTTGAAATTTTGTTTGATTATTTTCCTCGGGAAACGTTTACGGGGACTTGTAATTATGAAAATAATGGAGTATAATTTAAGTTAGGGTATTGTTGTTATGACGATACAAATAACAATGAAAGGGAATGAAATTTATGAAATTCGGACATTTCGATGACGCCGCAAAGGAATACGTCATCACCTCTCCCCGCACCCCCTATCCGTGGATAAACTACCTCGGAACACAGGGCTTTTTCTCGCTTATTTCCAACACGGCAGGAGGCTACTGCTTTTATAAGGATGCGCGCTTGCGCAGAATTACCCGCTACCGTTACAATAACGTACCTGTCGATATGGGCGGAAGATATTTCTACATCAAGGACGGCGATACCGTTTGGAATCCCGGCTGGAGTCCCGTAAAAACCGAGCTCGACAGCTATGAGTGCCGCCACGGCTTGGGATATACCATAATCACCGGCAAGAAAAACGGCGTAAAGGCCTCCGTAAAATTCTTTGTTCCCCAGGATTTCAACGGCGAAGTCCAGAAAGTTACCATAACAAACGAAAGCATGGAAAAGAAATCTCTGAAACTTACGAGCTTTCTTGAGTGGTGTCTTTGGGACGCAAACGACGATACAACAAACTTCCAGAGAAACTTCAACACCGGCGAAGTAGAGATACAAGGTTCAACTATCTACCATAAGACCGAGTATAAAGAGCGCCGCGACCATTTCGCTTTCTATACCGTAAATGTTCCCGTACAAGGTTTTGACACCGACAGGGAAAGTTTCCTCGGTCTGTATAACGGTTTTGAGCGCCCCGATGCTGTCTTTGAGGGCAAGCCGAGAAATTCCGTAGCCGAGGGCTGGAGTCCGATAGCATCGCATTATATCGAGCTTGAGCTTGAACCGAACGAAACCAAAGAGCTTGTTTTCTGCCTGGGTTATGTTGAAATGCCCGCAGACGAAAAGTTTGACAAGAGCGGAAATTACGAAGGCATTATTGCAAGCTATACCACCGACGGCGTTGGCAATAAAAAGCCGCTTTATAATGTTATCAACAAGAAAAAGGCACTCGAAATGATAGAGCTTTGTAATACCCCCGAAAAGGCGGACAAGCTCTTTGAGAGCCTTCAGGAATACTGGAGCAAGCTCCTCACGCAGTACAGCGTATCTTCTCCCGATGAGAAGGTAAACCGCATGGTAAATATCTGGAACCAGTATCAGTGCATGGTAACATTCAACATGTCGCGCTCGGCGTCTTATTTTGAAAGCGGCATAGGCAGAGGAATGGGTTTCCGCGACAGCAACCAGGATCTTTTGGGCTTTGTTCACCAGATACCCGAAAGAGCGAGAGAGCGCCTTATGGATCTTGCCGCGACAATGCTCGAAGACGGCGGCGCTTATCACCAGTACCAGCCGCTCACCAAGATGGGCAACCACGAGCTTGGCTCTAACTTCAACGACGACCCGCTGTGGATGATACTTGCCGTTGCACAGTACATAAAGGAAACGGGCGATGTTTCCATTCTCGATGAAAAAGTTCCTTATGAAAACAAGGCGGAGCTTGCCGATACAATGCTTGACCACTGTAAGAGAGCGTTCAACCATGTCTGCCGCAAGATAGGTCCTCACGGACTTCCACTTTCGGGAAGAGCCGACTGGAACGACTGCCTGAACCTTTCGTGTTTCTCCGACAAGCCCGGCGAGAGTTTCCAGACCTATAACAACAAGGACATTTTCCCCGACCCGCCTTATTATTCACAGAAGGCAGAAAGCGTTATGATAGCGGGAATGTTCTGCTTTATCGGTCCGGAATATCCCGCAATGTGCAGATTAAAGGGCGATGAAACCGAGGCACAGCGTGCGGAGGCTGAAATTGAAAAAATGCGCAAGAACACGGTTGATTTCGGCTATGACGGCGAATGGTTCTTACGCGCATACGACCACAACGGAAACAAGGTCGGCTCTCACGAAAACGACGAGGGCAAGATATTTATAGAGCCGCAGGGCTGGTGCGTTCTTGCAGGACTTGGCAAAGAACAGGGCTGCGATATAAAGACGCTCGAAAGCGTAGACAAGTATCTTAATTCGGAGCATGGACTTGTTCTCAACAATCCCGCATTTACGACCTATAAGATAGAATACGGCGAAATTTCTACTTATCCCGGCGGTTACAAAGAAAACGCAGGCGTTTTCTGTCACAACAACGCTTGGATAATCTGCGCCGAGGCTGCTGTAGGACACGGCGACAAGGCGTTTGAGTATTATTCAAAGATCGCTCCAGCATTCCGCGAGGAAAAGAGCGACCTTCACAGAACAGAGCCGTATGTATACGCGCAGATGATAGCGGGTAAGGACGGCAAGCGCCACGGCGAGGCTAAAAACTCCTGGCTCACGGGAACGGCTGCTTGGAACTTTGTGGCAATATCGCAGTACATTCTCGGCGTAAAGCCGCAGTATGACGGACTTAAAATTGACCCGTCGATACCTCACGAATGGGAAGGCTTTAAGATCTCGCGTCAGTTCAGAGGAGCAACATATAACATCGAGGTGCAAAACCCGAACCGCGTTTGCTCCGGCGTTAAGTCCTTGACAGTTGACGGACAGGAGATAAGCGGAAACGTAATCCCCGCACAGAACGGCGGAGTTCATGAAGTAAAGGTAGTTCTCGGTTAATAATAACGATCAGAGCGGTTGAATTTTCAGCCGCTCTTTTTTAGAAAAATTTCACTTGAATATTTGTTGACAACATAGAAAAACTCTGATATAATAAAAAGAGATTTGTTATTGATCGGGGGTGTTGGTGTGAAAATGCGCCAAAAGACGCTGCTTTTGATTTTATGCGCGGCATTGCTTTGCACGGGCTGTAAGCGCCATTTTGAAGACCTCGGCGCACCGCCTTTTGAAGATGCGCCGATAATTAACAGCGAGCCGTTCGGCATAAGCAGCAGCTATTATTCATCTTCCGAAGATCCAAGCGCATTTGAAAGTTCACCTTCCGAAAGTCAAAGTTCATCTATTGACAGTTCAAGTTCATCTTCCAACAATTCAATTTCATCTTCAAGCAATCCCGTTTCATCAACAAGCAAGCCCGCCTCCTCATCAAGCAAAGCCCGCCTCATCATCTAGCAAACCTGCCACATCATCTAGCAAACCTGCCACATCATCTAGCAAACCAACTTCATCTTCAAGCGCTCCTGTTTCAACGACTAAACCCGCGTATAATCAGCGCGCCATGACCGCGACGGAAAAGGCATATTGCGAAGAAGTGTTCTCACTTGTAAATGACATTCGCAGGGAAAACGGACTTCCCGAATTTAAGAGGCTCGATAAGCTGGACGAAGTAGCGGCGCTGCGTGCGTGGGAGAATACCATTCTGTACGGGCATACACGCCCCAACGGAAATAGAGGCTTGACCGCGCTTGTGGAGAACGGTCTGAATTATAGAAACTGCGCGGAAAATGTCGCGGCAGGCTACAGGACTCCCGCAGATGTTGTAAATGGCTGGATGAACAGCGAGGGACACCGTAAAAATATTCTCAACCCCGACCTTGAATATCTTAGAGTAGGATGTTATCTGGAAAAAGGCGACAGAGGATTTAGCAGCTATTGGGCGCAGATGTTCTATACGCCGCGTAATTGGTAAATAAAATAAGCTGTCGGTGAAATTGCCGACAGCTTTGTTTTATTTGTTCCCGAAGTATTTTTTCAGCTTATGTTCGGTGCAGAGAATATTCACTAAAATCCCGCACGTCTGTAATACCGCAACTCCCGTCACC
>CANRLW010000016.1 GCA_947631575.1 uncultured Clostridia bacterium | reverse complement strand
TTATTTTTTTGATTTTTTTGCCTTTATAGGGCGGTTCAAATTCAAAACTTTCCCACATATCATTCTCCCAAATCAAAACAAAAACAATTTAAATATGCACTAAATTCTTTGTTGCCTTTGTGAGATTTATATGACCGTCGTCAGTTATTATAACACTGTCTGCAATCTTTACTCCGTATCTGTTCGGAGCGGTCACCTCGCACCCGCAAACAAGCGTCATATCTGTTTTGAGCATGGACGGAGAACCAAGTTCGAGATACGGCGGCTCATAAAATTCAAGACCCGTTCCGTGTCCGAAATCGGCTTTTGCGTACTTGTCAATTTCCCAGCCGCTCAAAGTAGCCTGGCATACGCTTTCAGCCAGCTTTGCGCCTATTTCGTTTCGGAGAACTTTAAGACCGTCCTCTACCGCGCAATATACCGCGTTGTAAATATTCTCGCGTTTCGGGGTTATCTCGCCGACAATTACCGTCCTCGCCATTGAAGAACAATAGCCTCCGACCTTTGCGCCGAAATCCATAAGCAGGAAATCGCCGTCCGAAATTTTTCTGTCGGTAGGTTTTATGAAATGCTTTGCGGAATTTTCTCCCGACGCAACTCTCATTCTCGGCAATATCTCATCTGCTCCGCATTCTGCAAGATAACACCTGAGCATGGTGGCTATCTGCCGCTCGCTCATTCCTTTGCGGATATTCATCAGCAGCTTGTCATATGCCTTATCGCAGACGGTCTGCGCTCTCCTGACAGCTTTTATTTCGCTCTCGGATTTTATTGTCCTCAGAATGGCAAGCTCCTGCGAAAGCAGATCGTCCGTAACTATCTCAACGCCGCAAAGACCCTCGGAATAATAATTAAATTCCCTTACGGTCATTTTGTCACTCTCGACATATATCTTTTCTATTCCTAAAGCCTTTAAAAGCTCTGCAACGTTTTTCATATCGCTGTAAACGCACACTGTAAAGCCTTCTGCCTTATCCTTCAGAAAATCATATTCCGCCTGTGAAACAAAAATAAAACTTTCTTTTTTCGCAGCAATAATAAAGCCATGTCTGAATTTAAATCCGCACAAATGACGGATAGACAGATCAGACGTTATAAGTGCGGCGGAATTTTCTCCGAACTGTCCCGACAGCTTTTCGACTACGCTCATTTCTTCTCCTTTGAGAAACGGTAGTCGAGCGCGTCAAGAGCAAGATGATAGCTGTACTTTCCAAAGCCCGCTATAGTCCCCGCGCAGACAGGCGCAATAACGCTCGTTTTTCTGAACTCATCGCGTGAATTTACATTGCTCAAATGTACCTCTACTACAGGTATCTTTATCGCCGCAATTGCATCGCGTATAGCATAGCTGTAATGCGTATATGCTCCCGCGTTCAGTATAACTCCCGCACAGTCGAGCCTCGATGCATGAAGAGCGTCTATAAGCTCTCCCTCGCTGTTACTCTGAAAGAATTTAAGCTCATAGCCCATTTTTTCAGCTTTCACGCTTAATTCTTCGTTTATCGAGCTGAGCGTTTCATTTCCGTAAACGTTTGGCTCGCGCTCTCCGAGCAAGTTTAGATTAGGTCCGTTTATAACAAGTATCTTCATAAATTTCCCCCAGCTAAAATAGCGATTCATAATACCGTTTCATTTCTGCGGCATCTTCCGCCTGTGTACCGTCGCTCTCACAGATTATGGACGGAGAAAGCCCGCGCTTTTGTATCTCCTCCATAAGCGGCTCGTACTTGGGTCCGTATGTTTCATCAGCAAAAGTAAGATGCGTTTTTTCTCCGCCGCTTGTGTACATTATCTTACTGAAGTGGATATGCATACACGAGGCGCGCTCGCGTCCAAGCTTGTCCTCTATGAGGTCGAGCATTTGTGCATAATCCTCGCGCGTTTTTATTCCGCCGAGCGTTCTCGCGTTAAGATGTCCGAAATCGACTGTCGGCAAAAATCTCTCGTCTACCGAGCATAACTCCAAAACTTCTTCGAGAGTTCCAAGCTGGTTTATCTTCCCCATGGTTTCGGGGCAGATAATAATGTCGGACAATTTTTCATCATCAAGAGCCTGCTGCGCTTTTAAAAGTGTGTCCTTTGCGAGCTCTAAAGCCTGTTCTCTTGTAATTTTTGAACAAGACCCGCTGTGGACTACTATCTTTTGTGCGCCGACTGATCTTGCCACTACTGCCGTCTGTAATATATAGTCCACGCTTTTAAGCCGCGTTTCTTCAACAACTCCCGAAAGAGAAATGAAATACGGAGCGTGAACAGTAAGATATATCCCGTTTTCCTCGGCTATTTTCAACAATTTCTCCGCAGAGTTTTCCGATATTCTGACGCCTCTGCCGAACTCCAATTCATAGCCGTTTAGTCCCATAGACTTCAGGTATTCGGGCAAATCTTCGGGAAATTTTCTTTTTCCAAAGCTAATGGAATTTCCTCCCGGTCCGAATGTTATCATTATTTCAACTCCAGATCAGAATAATCTCTGTGGAACACAAGGCTTTCTATTTTTCGTTTCAGCCTGAATGTCCACTTGTTTTCAAGGTGGAATGGCTCGACCAAAACCGTGCGTACTCCCGCAAAATTCCCCGCCATAACGTCCGTAAATATCTGGTCGCCTATGACGAGCGTTTCGCCTTTTTTAACGCCCATTGCCTTTATCGCGCGGTTCACTCCGAACGTAAGCGGCTTTGCGCCGTTTGACGTAAATTCCAGTCCGAGCATATCTGCGAGCGGTTTCACGCGCTTTGTCGTATTATTCGACACCACGCGCATTTTAACTCCCAGCCCGCGCATTTTGTCCAGCCACTCCATAACTCCGTCCTCGGCTTTCGGATCACCGTGCATTGACAGTGTATTGTCCATATCGAGGACGAGCGCTTTGACGCCGTTCTTTTTCAGGAACTCCTCATCTATCGAAAACACGTTTTTCAGCCAGAACGTAGGTTTAAACAACATTGTCTTCTCCGTTAAAATCTACAACAGTTATGTAATATCTCATTTCAGAAAAATAACTTCCCGCGCAAAGCGCATGACTACGAAAAGATCCGAAAGTTTCCGCGCTGCTCAGGATTTTTATATTCCCTATAAATCCAATTAAAGCGGACACAAATGCCCGCTTTAACCGTCTTCTAAGTTTTTCGCTCAGTTCATATATCAGAACTTACGCTTACGAGCAGCTTCGGACTTCTTTTTACGTTTTACCGAAGGCTTTTCGTAATGCTCTCTTTTACGAACTTCAGCAAGAACGCCGTCCCTTGCGCATGAACGCTTGAAACGCTTAAGAGCCGTTTCCAGCGATTCATTTTTGCCAAGACGAATTTCTGCCATCTATATTTCCCTCCCCTTGCCGTTCGGCACAGGCTTATACTCTTACTCAAACAGTATATAAGATATTATACACTATTCATCAAAGTTTGTCAATAGAATTTTCACAAAATTTTCAACTTTTTTCTTTTTTGGCAATTATCCCCAAATTCAACCGCGAAAATTAGATGTAACAATTCAAGCTGTATCGACAGCCTGAACGTCTTATTCCCATTCGGATATATCTACAGGCTCGCCGTCCGCCCAGAGATTTTCAAGCTTGTAGAAATCGCGCTGTTCTTCGGTGAATATATGAACTACAACGTCGATATAGTCCAGCACTATCCAGCCAGCCGTTGATACTCCTTCGATATTTTTCGGCTTTACTCCCTTTTCGCCGAGCTTAAATTCCACAAAATCCGCGAGAGCTTTTGCCTGCGTTGTGCTTGTAGCGCCAGCAATAACGAAATAATTTGCTATGCTTGTTATGTCCTTTACTTTGAGCGCAGTTATTTTTTCGGCTTTCTTTTCCGAAAGCGCCTTTACCGCTATTTCAAGTTCCTCTGTATCAGTCATAAAGTTTCCCTTTCCTTATTGAATTTAAGATAATAGTTATAAGCCTCAAATGTCGAAACAGGTATCTGTCCGCATTTTCCGCAGACGCTCCTTATCTGATAAGTAAGCGCTATGGACATTGCAAGGTCTATGTCCTTATAGCAATACTCCCGCATTTTTTCAACGCCTTTATAGTCGCGCTCCGCCGAAATCATATCTCCGAGATATACGATTTTTTCTATAAGCGTCATTCTTGCACAGCCAACGGTGTGATAGCGAATAGCACCTATTATCTCATCATCTTCGATATTCAGCTTTTCGCGTACATAATATGCTCCCGCAACGCCGTGCCAAAGCTGTTTTGCAGCTATTTCGGCAGGATCGGGGCAAAGCCCGCTGTCCACCGTATACTGCTTTTGCTTTTCGGGAAGTTCCTCTTTCATTATATCGTGCAAAAGCCCCGCAAGATAGCTGCGCTTTTCGTCAGCTCCCCAGTGCTTTGCGAGATGATAACATTCTTCCGCAACGTTTATGCTGTGGGTAAAGCGCTTTTTCGAGAGCTTTTCTTTTATCAGCTTTTCATAATCGTCAAATTCCTCGTATCTGCTCATTTTCTTCTGTCCTCGGTTTTATCTTTTATTTGAATTATTTGAAAAGTCCGTTTTCGGCGATGTATTTTTCAACGCTTTCTGGAACAAGACCCGAAACGCTCTCATTTTTTTTAAGCCTTTCGCGTATCTCCGTAGAACTTATATCGACAACTTCTGTCGGCATAACTTTAATTCTACCGACCTCGTTTGCAAATTCGAGCATATCCGCGAAATTGTCGCCACCTCTTGCTGCGGCGCATACCGTCGATTCTTTAAGTATCGACTCGTATTTATACCATTTTGTAAATGAAAAGAGCATATCTCCGCCGATTATAAGGTAGAACCGCTCGTTGGGATAGAGTTTTTTAAGCTCCCGCAGGGTATTTATCGTATAGCTTATACCGCCCATTTTCTGCTCGATATCGCTTATTTCAATTTTACAGCTCCCGTGGGTATAGCCCTCGCCTATTTCCGAAAAAGCGAGCCTGCACATCTCTGCGCGCAGTTCAAAAGGCAGGAGCTTTGTATTTTTATGCGGGCTTTCATAGGTCGGGATTATCAGAAGTCTGCGGAGTTTAAGCTGTGATATTGCCTCTTTGGCGAGGTGTACATGACCGTTATGGACAGGGTCAAACGCTCCGCCGAAAATTCCTGTTTTCTCAATCAAACTCTATCACCCGCTTTTTTGGATCTTTACTTCTCCTGAACAATACAAACTTTCTTCCTATTACGGCAACAACTTCCGCCTCAAGCTTAGGGGCGATAATATCTGCGGTTTCGCGCGCGTCATAATCGCAGGCCTCCTGTACGCCTATTTTTATAAGCTCGCGCGCGTTTATCGCATTTTCGAGCTGATTTATTATCTCGTCCGTTATGCCGAGCTTTCCGATATAGAATATCGGCGAAAGCTCCATTGCCTGTGAGCGCAGATTTGCGCGCTGTTTACTACTAAGCATTATAAAAATTTCTCCTTTAAAATGACCGAAAGCTTTTCAAACGCTTTAGCGCGATGGCTTATTTTGTTCTTTTCATCGGAACTTATCGTCGCCATGCTTTCGTCGTCATCGAGCATAAATATAGGGTCATAGCCAAAGCCGTTCTCACCTACGGGCTCATCGCCTATGTATCCGCACACTTCCCCGCGCACGGAATATTCATCTTCATCATCGAAAATAAAATATATAGAGCAGACAAATCTTGCGTCGCGAAGTTCTTTTGCTACGCCGTGCATCTCCTCGAGCACCTTTTCACAGCGTTCTTTATCCGTCGCATTTTCGCCCGCATATCTCGCAGAATATACTCCCGGAGCGCCGTTTAAAAAATCTATCTCCAGACCGCTGTCGTCGGCTATCGTCGGGAGACCCGTTGCCTCAAAGACCGCTCTCGCCTTTATATGCGCGTTCTCCTCAAAAGTTTCTCCGTCCTCGACTATCTCTTTTGAAAATCCGGCCTCTTTCATTGACACTACGTCAAAGCCGAACGGGGACAAAAGCTCGCGGAACTCGCGGAGCTTGCCCGCATTGTTTGACGCTATTACCAGTTTACTTCGGGGGGTGTCGCCGTTATTGTTCATAAAATTCCTTTCTTCAAAAACAACTATACTGCCTTAATACTAATGATTATACCACAAAATCCGCCGTCTGTCAATCACTCGTTGTATCATTCAAACAGCGCGTCTACATATGCCTCGGGAATGAACGGCTGTAGGTCGTCTATTTTTTCGCCCACTCCTATGAGCTTTACGGGAAGATTAAGCTCGTTTTTAATGGGGATAATTATACCGCCCTTTGCCGTTCCGTCAAGCTTTGTAAGAACTATGCCCGTTATATCTGCGCTTTCGCTGAAAAGGCGTGCCTGGTTTACGGCGTTTTGTCCTGTTGTCGCATCAAGTACTAAGAGAGTTTCAACGCATGCATCGGGCAATTCGCGGCTTATTATTCTCGCTATCTTTTTAAGCTCCTCCATAAGGTTTTTCTTGTTATGAAGTCTGCCCGCGGTATCGCACAGGATAATGTCCGCACCTCTTGCTTTTGCCGCGGAGATAGCGTCAAAGACAACGGCGGCGGGGTCGCTCCCCTCGGAATGTTTTACAATATCAACTCCCGCGCGGTCGGTCCAGACATTTAGCTGGTCTATTGCCGCGGCTCTGAAAGTATCAGCCGCCGCAACTATGACTTTTTTGCCGTTAGACCTGAATCTTGCCGCCATTTTTCCGATAGTCGTCGTTTTTCCCGCGCCGTTTACGCCGATGACCATTATTACAGACGGCTTTGAATTTAGATGCAGGTCGTTTCCGCCCGTAAGGATCTCGGAAATTATGTTCTTTAAGATCTGTTTTACTTCAACAGGATCGGTAGTTCCCGTTTTCTTTACCCTGTCGCGGAGCTCCTCGCAGATCTCCGCGCTCGTCTGTGCGCCGATATCCGAAAGAATAAGCGTTTCTTCGAGCTCGTCGAAGAAGTCTTCGTCTATCTTCGTAAACGAATTTACTATCTGCTCTATCCTGCTGACAAATCCGTCCTTTGTCTTGCGAAGTCCCTCGCGTATCTTATTTTTGGACTCCTCGAGCTCTTTTTCATATTCCTGCTGGAACTGTATATCGGACTCATGGTCTGTAAAAATCGGCGTGTCGCCGCTCAGCTTTTCAAGAAACGCAAGTCTTTCGCGGCTTTCCTGTTCAGCCTGTTCGTTTTTCTTTTTCCACCTGTCAAATAAACCCATAAATTCTCCTTAATGAAAGCCTTTTAATTTATTATATCGTTGAGTTCTTCTGAAATTCCTTCGTTAAGCTCCTGGCGCAGAAGTCTTGAAACTCCCTTTTCCTGCATAAATACTCCGTACAATACGGAACAGCCCTCTATTGTTCCGCGCCTGTGAGTTATGACCATAAGCTGAGTTGTGCGGCTGAAACTGTTAAGATAGCGTATATACTTCTCGATATTTACATCATCAAGCGCGGCGTCTACCTCGTCGAGCATACAAAACGGCGTAGGATTGTGCTTTAATATAGCGAAATAGATAGTTATGGCTACCATTGTCCTTTCGCCGCCGGAAAGCGAGATAAGATTTTTTATGACCTTTCCGGGAGGAGCCGCCTTTATTTCTATTCCCGAATTTAAAACATCGTCGGGCATTGTAAGTTCAAGCTCCGCATGAGAGCCGGGTCCGAATATCTCGGTGAATATTTCCTTGAAATGTTTGTTTATATCCTCAAAGCTCTCAAGAAAACGCTTTTTGATATCGGCTGTAAGCTGCTCGATAAGCTTTTCAAGATCTCTCTTTGAGTTTTCTATATCCCTTAGCTGTGCAGCCTGAAATTCATAGCGCTCGGAAACCTCTCGGTATTCCTCTATAGACGCCATATTTACACTTCCGAGGTCGGTTATTTTCTTCGTAAGCTCTTTAAGATCCGTTTCCGCTTTTTTAAGATCGTCGGGAATCTTTGCCTCCTGCTCCGCCTGCGATACTGTAAGCTCATAGCTGTCGAACAGAAGAGCTACTATCCTGTCGTATTCTTTCTGAACGGAATCCATACGTTCTTCAAGGCGCGCGGCTGTTCCTGTAAACTTTTCTTTTTCGCGGTTAAGCTCGGTTATGCTTTTATGAAGTTCGCTTATCTGCTGTTCAAGACTTTCGATCTTCTTAGAATAATTTTCTATTTCTGCGTTCTTTTCCGATATTTCTCCGCTGTGAGACGATATATCGCGTTTCAGACGCTCGATATTCTCGCGTATCTCGCGGTCGGACTCATCGAGAGAAATCATTGCATTTTTAAAACCACCGCTGTTTTCAAGCAGCATTCTTCGGTTTTCCTCGATATTTTTTATCTGAACGTTTATGGTGTCAATGTCTTTTATTGCCGACATTTTTTCCATATTAAACGCGCTTATGCTGTCATAAAGCGATTTTATCCTGTTTTCCGTTTCTCCGCGCTGTTCGGAACGGAGCGAGCGTTCTTCTTCAAGCTTTTCTATCTTTTCGGACACAAGAACTATCTGCTTTTGCGCTACTTTTATTGTTTCATTCAGGCGCAAGGTCTGCTCGTCAAAACGTTTTAACGCGAGGTCGGACGTTTCCTTCTGCCTTTCAAGCTGTTCTATAAGCCCCGAAAGTCTGGATATCTCCGCTTTTACGCTGATTTCCTCATGTTCAAGATCGCGTAGCTTGTCGTTCATTCCTTCAAGCTCAATGGAAAACTTTGCGTATTCCGCGCGGCATTTTTCAAATTC
Source organism: uncultured Clostridia bacterium (assembly GCA_947631575.1). Classification (GTDB taxonomy): domain Bacteria; phylum Bacillota; class Clostridia; order Oscillospirales; family Ruminococcaceae; genus CAG-115. The sequence goes on along the minus strand of CANRLW010000016.1, from coordinate 21,564 downwards.
TCCGCGTTTTGTTTCTTCGGTCTTTCTGAGAGTTTTTATTTCGGAATACAGCGCGTCTGTTTCCTGTTTTCTGGAGATAATGCCGCCCTTGTTTATCCTTGAACCGCCCGTAAAAGAACCGCCCGCGTTTACGACCTGTCCGTCGAGGGTAACTATCCTGAATTTATAGCCGTATTTTTTTCCTATGACCGTTGCGGTCGAAATATCGTCCACAACAGCCGTCGTTCCGAGAAGGTTTGAGATTATCTCACCATATACTCTATCAAACGACACAAGCTCGCTTGCTATACCCTCAAAGCCGATCTCATTGCGAAGTCCCTGTTCATTCAGACTTCTGCCTTTCATTGAAGTGAGCGGATAGAAAGTCGCTCTGCCCGCGTTTGTTTCTTTCAGAAATTGTATACAGCGGTTTGCCGTCTGCTCATTGTCTACGATTATATTCTGCATTACGGGCTGCAATACTGTTTCAATTGCCGTTACATATTTCTGCGGAACAGTAAGGACATCGGCTACAATGCCGTGTATTCCCGAAAGTCTGCCCTGTTCGCCCGCGCTTATTACTTCTTTTACCGAGCGGAAATAACCCTCTTTGCTCTTTTCAATGTCCGAGAGAACTTTATAGCGCTGCTGTTTTTCTCCGAGAGCGGAGGTGGCATTTTCTAGCTCTGTTCTCGCGTTGTCAAGGCGCTTTTTTCTGCCCTCAAAGAGCTTTTCCATTCCGCCGAGCCTGTTTTCCGTTTCGGCTTTTTCCTCGGCTATTTCACCCGATCTTTTCTTTGATTCGGAAAGCTCGCCCGAATATTCGGCTATCTTGTTCTCATAGCCTGACGTTTCACCCAAAAACGCCGCGCGCTGTTTTTCATTTTCATCGCGCGAGTGTTCGGACTGTGTAACGGTAAGAGAAAACTCTGCCTTTTCACGATATGCCGCGGCAAGCTCACCTTCAAGAGCCGAAAACTCCTCTCCCGAAGAAACGTTCTCCTTTGAAATTTCGTCAAGTTTCTGCTGATATTCGGTTATCTTTTGTTCGAGCTGTGCGATATTCTCGTTCTTTTTTTCTATTTCGGCATTCAGCCCGTCTATCTGCTCGTCAAACTCCGAGCCGCTCAGACGCGCCTTTTCAAGCTGTTCTTTAAGCTCGATCCTGCGCTTTTCATTATGTTCGAGATCGTTTTCCGCGACTTTTATCGCCGCGTTCATATCTGCGAGCATATCGCCCGCGCTTTTTATTTCATTTCTAATTCTGCCAAGGGCGGCGTTTGCCGAAAGCTTTTCATCGGAGAGCTTTTCTATATCCCTTTCCGACTTTTCTATATCATGGTCGTAATGCTCGCACTCGCTTTTATTTAAAAGTATCTCATCGGACAGCTTTCTGAGCTCCGTCCGTTTTTCCTTTAATCTTGCGGCAGAAACCGAGATTTCCAGTTCTTTTTTCTCTGCCATAAGCTCGGACGCAAGAGCCGCTTTCTCGGACTGCTTTTTTAGCATGGGAAGTCTTTCCTCGTCGGCGCGTATAAGATCGTGCTGGCGGGTTATGTTTTCGGTAGCCTGTTCGAGCTGTTTTTCTGCGTCGGCTTTTTTATGCAGGAAAAGAGAAACTCCCGCCGCCTCTTCAAAAATAACGCGGCGCTGTGTATCGCGGGAATTTACTATCTCATCTACTCTTCCCTGTCCGATAATAGAATATCCGTCGCGCCCGAGACCCGTTCCCATAAGCAGCTCCTGAATATCCTTCAGGCGCGTTTTTCTGCCGTTTATGGAATACTCGCTCTCGCCCGTTCTGTATAGCTTTCGGGATATTTCTACCTCGTCCGCGTCTACGCTCAACGCCCGGTCGCTGTTGTCAATAACTAGCGAAACGCTCGCAAAACCCATCGGTTTGCGCTCGACAGTACCATAGAAGATAACGTCTTCCATTTTTTCGCCGCGCAGCGTCTTTGCTCCCTGCTCTCCCATTACCCAGCGGAGCGCGTCGGAAATATTGCTTTTGCCGTTTCCGTTGCTACCGACTACGGCTGTCGTTCTGGTATCGAACGAAAGCACGGTCTTGTCCGCAAAGGACTTAAAGCCTTGTATTTTAAGTGTTTTAAAAAACATCAGATCTCCCCGATCTCGAGATATGCTCCCGATCTCTCCTTTATCCTTATATCATAGCCTTTTTCATACAGTCTGCGGATATTTTCCCGTTTCTGACCCACGACCTTACTGATATTCCTTTTATCCGTAAAGACCGTATATTTTCCCTTTCCGAGCGGTTTAACAAGCTCTGTGAGACTGTTATAAAACATTCTGCTCTCGACTATCTCCCTGAAACTCGGGTGGTATACTCCTCCGAGCATTTTTTCTTCTACCTCGCGACTCGCGTGAAGTCCCATTCTTATTACGGATATATCGTTCTCCTCAAACAGTTTCAGCATTTTTGCGCACAGCTCTACCGTTTCCTCAAACGAAAAGCTCTCATATTCTCCGCTATTATACAGCTCTCCAAGCCTTGTGTTTTCAAGAATGACCGTAGGATATATGCGGACGGTCTTGGGTTTTATTTTTATAAACTCTCGGCAAGTTTCGAGCGAACGTTCTGGCGTGTCCTTATATAATCCCGTCATCATCTGAAGTCCAAGCTCAATGCCCGCGCTTTTGATAAGCTCCGAGGCTTTTCTCACATCATCTGCCGAATGTCCGCGCTCATTAGCTTTTAATACCTCATCGCTCATAGACTGTGCACCAAGCTCGATGGCAGTCACTCCGAAGTGTTTAAGTATCCCCGTTATTTCTTCGTCTATACAGTCGGGTCTGGTAGAACAGCGTATGCCCGTATAAGCGGGAAATTGTTTTACAGCGCGGTTCGCCGTTTCTAAAAGCTCCGTCATATAGTCGCGCGGGATAGCCGTAAAGCTCCCCCCGAAAAACGCTATTTCAGCCTCTATGTTTCTTTCATAAAGGCTTTCTGCCTGTTTTTCGAGAAGGTCGGCTACTTCTTTTGCCGAAGGCGCTTTTTGTGCGCCCGAAATACTTTTCTGGTCGCAGAAACTGCACAAATGAGGACAGCCGACATGTGGTATAAAAATGCTTATGTTTGTCTTTTTCATTTTTGGCTGTTTTATCCTATATCGTATCCCATAAGCAATATGGCTTCTTTTGCGGCTTCTTGTTCGGCCTCTTTTTTTGAATAGCCGCTGCCGCTCCCTATGGTCTGACCGTTGAGCTGTACATTGGCAAAGAACAGCTTTTGGTTATTCTTTGCAGGAGTTTCATCAACCTCGTATGAAATTTTCTCCTCGGGATTTTTCTGGATTATCTCCTGTAGGATAGTTTTATAATCTCCGAGCTTTACCTGTCCCGACTTTAACGCCTCAATAGACGGGACAAACCGCATAACAACGTTCATTGCCGCTTTAAGCCCGCCGTCAAGATAAACCGCCGCGAGCATTGCCTCAAAAGCGTCAGCAAGAATAGAGCGTCTGTCTCTGCCGCCGGTCATTTCTTCGCCTTTTCCCAGAAGTATGTATTTTCCGAGTTCGATTTTTTTTGAAAATCCGTAAAGCGAGTTTTCACAGACAATAGAGGCTCTGAGCTTTGTAAGTCCGCCCTCGGGAACGCCGGTCATATTCTTGTATAAATACTGCGACACGGACACCTGTAAAATACTGTCGCCGAGAAATTCAAGGCGCTCGTTGCTGCCATGGTTTTTTCCTCCCGAATAGCTCGAATGAGTCATAGCTCTTTTCAGGAGTCTGCGGTTTTTAAACTTATATCCTATCGCGTCTTCAAGTTTGTCAAAAGATATGCCTTCAGGCATTTTCCGAAGCCTCCTCGATATGAAGATCGGCTATTGCTTTCGTCATTTCTTCAATAGCGTTATGCTCTACAAAAAGTTTAGCCTGGCGGAACGCTCCGAAAAATGCGGCGGCGTCCGAGGCACCGTGCGCTTTGAATACAGGCTTTGCCGTTCCTAAAAGCGGAGAACCGCCTATAGTTTTATAGTCCATTTGAGCTATGAAATCATTCAGTCGGTCTTTTACACAAAGCGCGCCGATCTTTGTCCTCAAATTCGCGTAAAAAATGTTTTTAAGCGCCGTTTTCATAAGCGCGCCCATTCCCTCGCAGGCTTTGAGGAAAACGTTTCCCGTAAATCCGTCTGTCACAAGGACGTCTACCGCGCCGAGCGGAACTTCTCTTGCCTCAACAAATCCTACGAAATTTATCGGAGCTTTATCGAGCAGTTTTTTTGTTTCCTGTTCAAGCTCTCTGCCCTTTTCGTCCTCTGTGCCTATGTTCAGAAGTCCTACTCTGGGATCGTCAATGCCCATTGTCGCTTTCATAAAGCAGCTCCCCATAATGGCAAACTGTAACAGCATCTCGGGGCGGCAATCAATGTTTGCGCCGCCGTCAAGCACGCAGTATCTCACTCCGCCGAGGCACGGCATAAGCGGCACAAGAGCAGTTCTTTTAACGCCTTTTATGCGCTTTTCTATCATTGTTCCGCCGATAACTATAGACGCGGTACTTCCCGCGGAAATAGCCGCGTCGGCTTTTCCCTCGGCAAGGATATTGAACGCAACGCCCATCGACGTTTTCGACTTTTCTTTAAGTATGGACTTCGGGTTATCCTCGGTCGTTATAACTCCCTCGGCGGGGGCGAACGTTATCCCTTCGCGTGAGACGCCGAGCGCTTTTATCCTCTCCTCGAGAACATTTACATCGCCCGTTATTATAACCTCTATCCCAAGCTCCTTTACGGCAAGAGCGGAGCCCTTGATGACCTCGTCAGGCGCGTTGTCGCCGCCAAAGCCGTCTATTACTATCTTCATAAGTTTTCTCCTTATTTCCGAATAAGTTTGTCCAGATCAGAGAGCGCTCTCTGCGCGAGCGCGTGATACTTTTCCTGCTTTCCGATTTTTCCTTTAAATGTCTGCTCAAGCGGTGGGAGTATTCCCATATTTGCGCCCATGGGATCAAACTCGCAATACTGCCCGTCCGTCCAGTCGCAGACGTAATCTATCAGCGCGCCCGTCATTGTCGTCGGCGGGAAATTCAGCGGCTCTTTACCCGAAAGAATGTCCGCCAAAGCTCGTCCCGCGCAAATTCCCGACATTGCGCTTTCAACATACCCTTCTACGCCCGTCATCTGTCCCGCGAAAAAAATGTTTTCCGAGCCTTTGAGCATAAAATTCTTGTCAAGTAAAGTTCTCGAACAAATGTAGGTATTTCTGTGCATAACGCCATACCGCACGAACTCGGCGTTTTCAAGCCCCGGTATCATTGAGAAAACGCGCTTTTGCTCGCCGAATTTAAGATGCGTCTGAAATCCGACAAGATTGTACATAGTAGTTTCCTTATTTTCCGCGCGAAGTTGCACCGCCGCATAAGGGCGTTTTCCCGTGCGCGGGTCGGTAAGTCCGACGGGTTTCATACAACCGTAGCGAACGCTGTCATAACCGCGTTTTGCAAGAACTTCTACGGGCATACAGCCCTCGTAGACGTTCGGGTTTTTGTCGAACTCGTGAATCTCGGCAGGCTCGGCGTTTATAAGCGCATTATAGAACGCGTCGTATTCTTCTTTATTCATCGGGCAATTGAGATAATCAGCGCCGCCATGGTCGTAGCGTGACTGAACAAATGCAATTGAACGGTCAATACTCTCGGCGGTAACTATCGGCGCGGACGCATCGTAAAAGCTCATAAACTCGCCGTTTTCGCCGAAATGCTCGCGTATCTTTTCCGCAAACGCGTCGGAAGTAAGCGGGCCTGTGCAGATTATAGCGTTTTTCTCGGGGAACTCCGTGACTTCGCCGTTTATAACGGTGATGTTCGGGTGCGAACGAATAAGCCGCGTTATCTCGTCGGAAAAATCCTTTCGGTTTACGGCGAGCGCGCCGCCCGCAGGGACAGCCGTCTTTTCCGCAACGGGAACTACCAAAGAGCCGAGCCTTCGCATTTCCTCTTTTAAAAGTCCGCAGGCAGAGTCAACGCTGCTTGACTTCAGCGAATTTGAGCAGACAAGCTCCGCAAAACCGCTGTACTTATGCGCGGGAGAATACTTTTCGGGTTTCATCTCGCAAAGCTCTACCTCAAAACCGCGCTCTGCCAACTGCCACGCGGATTCCACTCCCGCAAGTCCTGCGCCTATGACCTTAACTTTCATCTTTATCCTTTGTTTTATCCAGAGGACGCTCGTATCCGCAGCCGTCCTTTGCGCAATAGATCTTTCCAAGCTTTCCCGTTTTCTTAAACAGAGTTGTGCCGCATTTCGGGCATTTTTCCTCTATCGGAAGATCCCATGTCATATAGTTGCAATCCTTATAATTCTCACAGCCGTAAAAGGGCTTTCCCTTTTTGGACTTTTTGAGCAGCATTTTTCTGCCGCATCTGGGGCAAACGCCCTTTGTTTCATTTACAATGTTCTTTGTGAACTTGCAGTCGGGGAATCCCGTACAGCCGAGAAACTTTCCATAAGGACCGATCTTTATAACCATAGGCTTTCCGCATTTTTCACAGACAATGTCCGTCGGCTCGTCTGGAATTTTGACGTGTTTTCCGTCCATTTCCTTTTCGGCTTTTTCAAGCGACTGCTCAAAGCCGCTGTAGAACTTTCTGAGAGTATCTACCCAGTCCTTGTCGCCGTTTTCTATATCGTCGAGACTGCTCTCCATTTTTGCCGTGAATTTTACGTCAACTATATTGTTGAATTTATCTTTAAGCAGCGCGGTTATTACTTCTCCGAGAGAAGTGGGTTTGAGCTGGTTTCCCTGCTCGCGCTCAACATAATGCCTGTCGAGAATAGTAGAGATAGTCGGCGCATAGGTCGAGGGTCTGCCTATCCCGTTTTCTTCGAGCGCTTTTATAAGCGACGCCTCGTTATAGCGCGCGGGAGGCTGGGTGAAATGCTGGTTTCCGAGAACTTCCTTTGCGGTGAGTTTTTCGCCGTTTTCTATTTTCGGAAGTGCGCCGCCCTGCTCGTCGCTGTCGTTTGTTTCCTCATAAAGCTTTGTAAATCCCTCAAACTTTACGGAATAACCGCTAGCCTTAAACAAACAATCCTTCGCCGAAATATTAACGGACACCGTATCAAGAACGGCGTTTGCCATCTGGCTTGCCATAAATCTCTCCCAGATGAGCTTATAAAGCTTGTACTGGTCGTTTGAAAGCGAGCTTTTTACCTTTTCGGGAGTAAGCTCAACGTTTGAAGGACGTATCGCCTCATGCGCGTCCTGCGCGTTTGATTTTGACTTGTATACGCGCGGCTTTTCGGGGAGATACTCAGCGCCGTATTCCTTTTTAATAAGCTCAGTCGCCGCGGCTTTCGCCTCGTCGGAAATACGCAGAGAGTCCGTTCTCATATAGGTTATAAGTCCTACCGCGCCCATTCCCTGTATATCTACGCCCTCGTACAGCTCCTGTGCGGCTTTCATGGTTCTGCGTGCCTGGAAAGACAGTCTGCGCGAGGCCTCCTGCTGTAATGTCGAAGTCGTAAACGGAGGAGCAGGCTGTTTTTTGCGCTGTGACTTCTTTACGCTTGAAACAATAAACTCCGCGTCCTTTAATCTGTCAAGAACAGCGTCCGCCGAACCCTTATCAGGTAGCTCCGCCTTTTTCCCGTCTATTTCCGCAAGCTTTGCTGAAAAAAGCTTTTTCGATGACTTTGTATGGAACTTCGCGTCTATTGTCCAGTATTCGGTAGACTGAAAAGCTCGTATCTCCTCTTCGCGGTCAACTATTATCCTGACTGCGACGGACTGCACTCTGCCCGCGGACAGTCCGCGCCTTACCTTTTTCCACAAAAACGGCGACAGTTTATATCCAACAATTCTGTCGAGTATCCTGCGCGTCTGCTGGGCGTTTACAATGTCCTCGTTTATCGTGCGCGGGTGGCTCATTCCGTATTGAACGCCCGTTTTCGTTATCTCGTTAAAGGTAACTCTGACAGCCTTTTTCTCGTCTATATTAAGCAAGTGCGACAAATGCCACGCTATAGCCTCTCCCTCGCGGTCGGGGTCGGTCGCGAGGTATATCGTGCCGCATTCTTTTGCACGTTTTTTCAATTCTTTTATAATATCCGCCTTGTCGCGCATATTTACATACTGCGGCGCGAAATCATGCTCTATATCAACGCCGAGCTTTGACTTCGGCAGATCTATTATATGCCCCGTAGACGCTATAACGTCGTATCCCGCGCCGAGATATTTTTTTACGGTCTTCGCCTTTGACGGCGACTCAAGTATAACTAAATCCGACAAAACAAAATTCTCCCTTTTTTGGTTCTTTATCTTGAAATTTCCCACAGAATAATTGCCGCGGCTGCGGCAGCATTAAGGCTCTCCGCGCCTTTTATGGGAATGTAAAGTTTCTTATCGCATATTTTTGCAACTTCGCTCGATACGCCCGCTCCCTCGTTTCCGATAACGACTGCTGTTTTTTCGGGGAATGCGACTTCTCCGAGACGCACTGCGTTTTTATCGAGCATTGCCGCGTAAATTTCAAATCCTTGTCCGTGCAGCCACTCTCCAAGCGTTTCAACTTCCGGACAAACGGAAGGCATTCTGAACACGCTCCCCATTGACGCTCTGAGAGTTTTCGGCGAAAATCTGTCGGCGCAGCCGTTTATGAAAACAACTCCGTCAATTCCCAGAGCCTCGGCGGTGCGGATCATTGTTCCGACATTTCCGGGGTCCTGCAATCCGTCTAAAACAACAAGTTTTTTTGCGTTTTCAGGGATTTCCCGTACGAACACTTCAGCCGCCGCAAACAATCCCTGCGGTGTTTTCGTATCGGAAATATATTCGGAAAGTTCGTCGGTTATTACTGAGGAACAGTGTGCTTTCGCCTGCGCCATTCTGACGGTTTCGGGATATTTTTGCGCCGCCTTTTCGGTATAAAGAAAAACCTCGATTGCGGAGCAGTCGTTGCACGCGGCAAGCTCCCTGCACAAATGGTCGCCCTCAACAGCAAACATACTTTGTTCGCGGCGATACTCCGCGCTTTTCAAAAGTTCACGCATAACGCGGACATTGTAATTTTTGCGCGAGGAAATTATCTCCAAAAAAACACCCCCGACCCCTGAAAACAGAGCTTGCTTACAAAGCGTGTCGAAAATTCAGCGGCATTGTAAACAACCCCTACAATAGCGAAAATCTCACGTCCGAAAAACGGACGTGAGAAAAAATCGGATCAAAGCGCAGCCTTAGCCTTTTCCGCAAGAGCGGTAAAGCCTGCCGCATCGTTAATTGCAATCTCGGAAAGCATCTTTCTGTTGAGCGTAACGTTTGCTTTCTTTAAACCGTTCATAAACGTCGAATAGTTCATTCCGTTGAGCTTGCAGGCTGCGGAAATTCTCGTTATCCACAAACGTCTGAAATCTCTTTTCTTAAGTCTTCTGCCAACATAGGCATACTGTCCGGATTTCATAAGGGCCTCTTTAGCCGTCTTGAAAAGTCTGCTCTTTCCGCCCCAATAGCCCTTTGCGAGCTTTAATGTTTTATTTCTTCTCTTGCGCGTAGCAAGAGCGCCTTTTACTCGTGCCATATTATATTTCCTCCTTCGTTTTGTCCGATATTATTTGTACGGAATAAGGCTCTTTACCTGAGCAACGTTTGTAGAATCCGCATAAGCTCCCGCTCTCAGACCTCTTTTACGCTTTGTGGTCTTTTTCGTAAGAATGTGGCGCTTTCCGCAGTGCTGCATTTTTACCTTGCCTGTTCCGGTCAGCTTAAAGCGCTTTTTTGCGCCGCTGTGTGTTTTGATCTTTGGCATTTTTTGTTCCTCCTGAAGATAAATTTCCCGAATTATTTTTTCGGGCTTAAAACTACCGCGTAATTTCTTCCCTCAAGTTTTGAGGGTTTGTCAGAGCTGCCGTACTCCGAAACCGCGTCTATGAACTTTTTCATCAAATCCTCGCCCAGATTTACATGCGTAAGTTCGCGCATACGTCTGAAACGAACGGTAACTTTTACCTTGTCGCCGTTTTGAAGAAATTTAATCGCGCTCTTCACCTTTATATTGAAGTCATTTGTATCAATATTAAGGGACATCTTTATTTCTTTCACGTCAGCGGTTTTCTGGTTTTTCTTTGCCTCTTTTTCGCGCTTTGTCTGTTCAAAGCGATATTTTCCGTAGTCCATTATGCGGCATACGGGAGGCTTTGCCGTCGGAGAGATCATGACAAGATCAAGCTCCGCCTCGACAGCTTTTTCGAGAGCCTCAGCGCTTGACATAATTCCGAGCTGCTCGCCGCTCGTACCGATGACCCTGACTTCTTTTTCGCGAATTTCCTCATTGATGAGCTGTTCCTTTGTGCTGATTTTGAAGCACCGCCTTTCTCTAAGTACAATTAAACAGAATAAATTAAGCGCGGTCATAACAGCCCGCGCCTAAAAAATCAATTATAAGTCAAAAAACCTAATTTCATTTTTAAACGACCGCGCCCGACAGCCGAAAAGCGTCGGCGGGTGAGAGCTGTAAACTCTGCTTTGAATTGGGATATGAAATCCCAACGTTGCTATTATACACCCGGGAAAAAGTTTTGTCAAGGGGTTTTTAAAAATTTTTTCAAAAACGGTTGATTTTATCCATAATTTGTGGTACAATCGTTTTGTTAAAATTTTTTATGATATGAAAGGACGACAATTATGGATTACAAAAGAGTGCTTACTATACAGGACATTTCATGCGTGGGACAATGCTCGCTGACGGTCGCTCTGCCGATACTTTCGGCTTGCGGCATTGAAACGGCAATTCTTCCCTCGGCGGTCTTGTCAAATCACACGGGCGGTTTTTCGGGCTGGACGTTTGCAGATCTAACGGAGGAGATCCCGAAGATACGCGAACAGTGGGAAAAAGAAAACCTCTCGTTTGAGGCGGTTTATACAGGTTATCTCGGCTCGGCAAAACAGATAGATTATGTTCTGGACGTTATAAAAAGCCGCATGAACAAGGGCGGAAAGTTTATCTGCGACCCCGCGATGGCTGACAACGGAAAGCTTTATGCCGGCTTTGACGATAATTTTGTAAACGCTATGAAAAAGCTTATTTCAAATGCGGACATCATACTTCCGAATATAACCGAGGCATGTTTCCTGACAGGAGCGGAATACCGCGAAACCTATGACAAGGCGTATATTGACGAATTGCTGAACAAGCTGAGCGAAACGGGAGCAAAAACCGTTATACTCACTGGAGTGAGCTATGAAAGTCAAAGCACGGGCGTTGTTGTTTACGAAAACGGAAACTACAACTATTATAAGCACAAAAAGATAAAGGGCGGCTGTCACGGTACGGGCGACGTTTATGCCTCGGCGTTTACAGGTGCGCTTATGAATGGAATGAACGCCTATGACGCGGCAAAAATTGCGGCTGATTATACGCTTTCGTGCATTGAGTATACAATAGACGACAGCTCGCACTGGTATGGAGTTAAATTTGAACCGCTGCTCGGGGAGCTTATAAAGGCTGTGGGAGTTTATGACTGATGAGCGAAATTCATCAGCTCGGAGAGCATACATTTTATATTGACCAGACAACAAATGTCGGAGTTTATGTTTATGGCGATAATTGCTGTCTGATTGACGCGGGGCTTGACAAAAGTTTCGGAAAGGCAATTCTGAGCATTATTGCCGAGAAAAAATGGAAACTTGAAAAGATCTTTCTTACTCATTCTCATGCCGACCACGCGGGCGCTTGCGCTTATCTCAGAGAACAAACGGGCTGCGCCGTTTATGCTCCGGGAGTATGCGCCCAGCTCGTGCGCTACCCCTATCTTATCCCGACGACGCTTTACGGCGGTTTTCCGAGCGCGAGAATGAGAAGTAAATTTGTTATGCCCGAAATGTGCGAATGTGAGGAATTGTCGGAAAGCGTCCTGCCAAAAGGACTTTCGTTTATGCACATTGACGGTCACGATTTTGAACAAGTGGCGTTTTGTACAAACGACAAGGTTTGGTTTATAGGCGACGCGGTGTCGGACAAAACGACAATTGACAGATACAAGATACCTTTTTTATATGACATAAAAGCACATCTTAATTCGCTTGAACGGCTGAAGAATACCGAGGGGAAAATATTTGTACCCTCTCACAGTGCGCCCGTAGATGAAATAAAGACTCTTTGCGACGAAAATACAGCCGATGTTTTCGAGGTATGCGAAGTCATAAAAAGGCTTTGTGAAAATGCTATTTCCATAGACGAGCTTATAGCAAAGCTGCTCGGAGAATTCGGCATAAAGCTCTATGTAATGCAATACGAGCTTATAGGGGAAACGGCTCGGTCTTATCTTTCGTTTTTGACAGAACGAAAAGAGATAGAATGTGTTTTCAATGAAAACAGGCTTTTGTGGAAAAAAGTTCTTGACAAAAAATTATAATTGTGGTATAATTTAATTTAGGCTGTGAAAACGTGTAAGTAACGGATGTACTAAAGCCACAGAGAAGAACGCAGCGTTATTTTGCAAATGCGAATAATGCAATGCTGAGAGCGTTCTGCCGTGTTTATCCGCGAATTTCAGCGTTGGAGCTGTCCGCGAGAAACTAAGCGGAACGTTCGCTGTCGATAAGGCGTTTGAGTGCGGAGCTTAATACTCCGAATACGGGTGGTAACGCGGAATAGATTTTCGTCCCGACTTTGCAAGACCGAAAAGACTTGCGGGTCGGGTTTTTTGTTTCAAATATATTAAAGACAAGGAGCATAAAAATGAAAGATTTCAGCGAAATCAAAGAACAGGTAAAAGCCAAAATCGAAGAAGTAAAGGACAACGTTTCCCTTTCGGAATTCTGGCAGAGCTATCTCGGCAAGCAGGGAGTTATTCAGGGGCTTATGAAAGAAATGAAAAACGTTCCCCCCGAAGAAAAGCCGAGTTTCGGAAAAGCCGTAAACGAAGTGCGCGAATGGGCGCAGGGCTTGTACGCGCAAAAGCAGGCGCAGGTAAAGGAGCTTGAGCTTAAAGCAAGATACGAGCGCGAGGCGATAGATGTAACAATGCCCGCTATGAAACGCGACATAGGCAATCTTCACCCCATAACGCTCATTAAACATCAGATGATAGACGTTTTCGCGGGAATGGGTTTTGAGGTGTTCGAGGGTCCAGAGATTGAGGACGATGACCACAACTTTACCCGTCTGAACGTTCTTAAAGACCACCCCTCGCGCGATATGCAGGACACGTTCTACCTCACGGAAGAACTGCTTTTGAGAACGCACACTTCCCCGGGTCAGATACGCACTATGGACACCCACAAGCCGCCCATAAAGGTTCTTGTCCCAGGGAAAGTTTTCCGCTCGGACAGCGACGCTACACACTCGCCGATGTTCTCGCAAATGGAAGGGCTTGTCGTTGACAAGGGCATTACGCTGTGCGACTTGCAGGGTATGCTCGATAAATTTGTTCAGGAGATTTTCGGCAGCGGCACAAAGACGCGTTTAAGACCGTCATATTTCCCGTTTACAGAGCCGTCTGTAGAAGTTGACGTTTCGTGCTTTGAGTGCGGAGGAAAGGGCTGTTCGCTGTGCAAGGGAACGGGCTGGATAGAAGTCCTTGGCGGCGGCGTTGTAAACAAGAAAGTCCTCGAAAACTGCGGCATTGACAGCGAGGTCTATTCGGGTCTTGCTTTCGGAATAGGCATTGAGCGCATAACTATGCTTAAATACGGTATTTCAAATATGAGCGTTCTGTTCAGAAACGAGCAGGATTTCTTAGAGCAGTTTAAGGCGTAAGGGGGAATTAAAATGAAGATTTTACAAAGCTGGCTGAAAGAATACGTTGATATAGACGTTACGACCGAGGAGCTTGTTGAAAAACTTTTCGGTTCGGGATTTGAAGTTGAAGAAACGATTTATTTGGGCAAGGACATTGAAAAAATCTATGTCGGCGAAGTTACGTCAATTGAAAAATACGAGGGAACTCACCTTTATATCTGCCACGTCAACTGCGGCGAACAGGGCGAGGACAACCTTATTTTAACGGGCGCGGACAATGTGTTTAAGGGCGCGAAAGTGCCTGCGGCGCTTGTCGGGGCGAAACTTCCGAACGGTCTTGAAATACAGCCGCGCAAGATGAAAGATATGATAAGCTACGGTATGCTCTGTTCGGGCGGAGAGCTTGGAATAAACGACAACTGGATAAAGGGCGCTGATGTAAACGGTATCTTAATACTTCCCGATGACGCGCCTGTAGGAGAGGATATTGTAAAATATCTCGGTCTTGACGACTATGTGTTTGACATTTCCATAACGGCGAACCGCCCCGACTGTCAGTCGGTTCTTGGAATAGCAAGAGAGGTTGCGGCGTTTCTGAAAAAGCCGCTTAAAGAACCCGACTACAGCTATAACTGCACGGAAAAAACTCACCCCGAAATTTCCGTTGAGGTCATTGACAAAGACCTCTGCCCCCGCTATCTCGGACATTATATTTATAATGTAAAGCACTTTGAAAGCCCTCAGTGGATGAAACGCAGGCTTTCGGTATGCGGATTCGGGGCGATTGACGCGATTGTTGATATTACGAACTATGTTCTTCTTGAAATCGGACAGCCTATGCACGCATACGACTTGGACACGCTTGACGGTAAATCTATCGTTGTACGCAGAGCAACGGACGGCGAGAAGATAACCACGCTTGACGAAAAAGAGCGCGTTCTGACTGCCGAAAATCTGCTTATCTGCGACAAGGCAAAGGGCGTAGGTCTTGCGGGAATTATGGGCGGACTTAACTCGGAAATCGAGCCGACAACGACCGAAATTCTCCTTGAGGCTGCGAAATTCCGCAGAGATAACGTGAGAAAGACCTCACGCGCTCTGGGACTTCACACTGACGCAGCGGCAAGGTTTGAAAAGGGCGTAGACGAATACGGCGTTGAGTGCGGAATGGCGAGAGCGCTGAACCTTGTTCAGACAATGGGCGTTGCTGAAATAAGCTTGTCGGCTTATGATGTGACCGCAGGCGAAAGCACCGAAAACGTGAAATTTGACGTTACCGTTTCAAAGGTGAACTCCGTACTCGGCATAGATGTTCCGCAGGAAACTATCGTTGAGATTTTGCGCGCACTTCAGTTCGGGGTTGAGGAAAACGGCGAGACGCTGAGCCTTACTGTTCCGCGCTGGAGAGCCGATATTGAAAACTATCAGGATATTGCGGAAGAAGTTATCCGCGAGTACGGCTACAGCCACGTTGTACCGACATTTCTTGACAGCGCAAAGGTCACGGGCGGCGGACTTAATTATCTCCAGAACAAGGAGCTTTCGGCGAAGAAGTTCTTCTGCGCGATGGGATTTTACGAGATACAGACGCTCGCGATGTACTCAAAGCGCGAGCTTGATATGATAATGCTCCCCGATGACGCTCCCGAAAGAAAATGCGTTGAGCTTTTAAATCCGATAACGGACAACCTTTCGATAATGCGCACGGTTATGTCGCCATGTATGATAAACGTAATTGCCGACAATGTAAAGAGCGACCGTTCAAACGGAAGATTTTTCGAGCTGGCGAATGTTTATCTTCCGAAAGAACTGCCGCTTAAAGAATCGCCCGAAGAACGGAAAATTCTCTGTCTCGGAGCATACGGCGCGGACGAAACGTTCTTCACGGTGAAAGAGGCAATAGAAAGCTTTGCGCTTGCGAACGGACTTGATTTCACCTTTAAGCGCGGCGAAAGACCTTATCTCCATTCGGGAATGACCGCCGAGATTTTCTGCAACGAAAAGAGCATAGGACATCTCGGAAAACTTAAATACGAGGTTGTAGAGGGGCTGAATATTGCCGAGGGCAAGAAGACCGACCTGAACATTATAATTGCGGAGCTTAACTATTCGGCAATTCAGGAGATGTACGAGCCTGAAATTAAATACGTTCCCGACAACGGCTTTGCGAAGATAAAGCGCGATTTGTCGCTTATTCTTGACAAGAAAACGCTCTGCGGAGACGTTGAAAACGCGATAAGACAAGCGAGCGCGAAAGCCGTTAAGGTAGAGCTTTTCGACCACTATGAAAACGAAAAGCTCGGTTTCGGCAAAAAGAGCCTGTCATTCTCGATAACGTTTGCGGACGACTGCGATGTTACCGATGAAATCGCGGACAGCGAGATGATAAAGATAAACGCAGTTGTTGCGAGTGATTTCGGAGCGATAGTAAGAGGAATTTAAAATTAAAACGGCATAGAGTTAAGAATTAGTTTCAAGCGGCGAATAACGTCTTAAATCCAAATCACAAAACGGGCGGGCGCATTAAAGTTTTTTGAAAAGGGAGTCCAGAGGGAAAAACTTTTTTGTCAAAAAAGTTTTTCCCTTTGGCAGGGGTGCGGGGGCAGCGCCCCCGCAATCGATTCTTAGCGCATCAGATTAAATGCCTTCGGCATTGAATCTGGGGATGTGGGGAAAACAAGAGTTTTCCCCACATTGCCGTTTTAAAAACCGTGTTTTTAAAACGGCAATCCTAAAAGAGGTTTTGGGCGGGAAAAAACTTTAAGTGTGAAATAACCTTAGTGCGGAAACACAACAGCCGCAGCGCGCCTTAATCCTGATTATACCATGGGTCAGCCTCTCTCGGTTGCTTGTACCTCGCCTTAATTCGCGCAAAAACGTCATCAACGTCAAATGACGAGCCGGTGTCATAAGAGGCGGTCGCGTAAGGCTTGGCAGCAGGCGCGCTGCCGCGCGAAGAATAAGAACGCGAGGTACTGTGCGGCGAGGAATAGGCGCTACCTGCCGCGGCATTATTTGGCGCGGAACGGGCGCTATTGTGCGCGGAAGTCGCGCTGTAAACCGTCGTTGGCGCGTTGTAGAGCGCGGTAATAAGATAAGCACGAATGTTGCGGACGTTGCCTGCGTTGCTTTCAAGCGCAGCGAGAACGTGTTCAACATGCGCTTTCTTAAGCTCAAGAAAACGCTTGCGCACCTGTTCAACAGGAAGTTCTTCCCCGTTCACTCGGACAGTTTCCTTCTGTGAACACAACACATCGAGCATAATATTCACAACCTCATCAGCCTTTTCTTTTTGCGAAAAGCTGTCGTAATCAATATTCTCGTGAATAGCGTTCAAGTACTCTTCGCGTTCACTTTTTTCATCCTCAAAAGGATAATTTTCTTCAAGAAAATCCGTCCTTCCTTCAGTCAATTCCTCATTCAAATCTTCAGTCAAATCTTCCGTCAAATCTTCAGTCAAATCTTCTGTCAAATCTTCAGTCAATTCTTCAGTCAATTCTTCAGTCAATTCTTCTGTCAAATCCTCTTTTTCGCGCGTAGCGCGAAGATGAGTGATTGATGAATGAGTATTTGATTTATTAGTATTTAATATATTAAATGTATTCGTTGACGGTTTACCCGTTGACGGATTTTCCTTTGACGGGTTACCCGCCGACGGAGATGCCAAAAAAATATTGTCCGCTTTTTCGGACTCAAAATTTTTCTCATTGTTTTCATTAACAAAATCGGGGTTCTGCTTTGGATCTTCGTAAACGTGATACTCGTTAGCCGACATGCGCCCTATTTCATCACGGCTCTGGCGGCGGGTTATATAACCGAAACTTTCAAGCTCGCGGACTGCTGTTCTGACGCTGTCCGCGCCGTCTGCGACAATTCGCGCAAGACCCGTAACCGTGTAATCCCACTCCGGCGGCAGGCTTAAAATAACCGAAAGCAAGCCTTTCGCCTTTAATGACAGCCGTCTGTCTTTAAGGTGAATGTTGGACATCACCGTATAATTTGCGTTCTTTTCAACTCTGAATACTGTTGACATATTATCCTCTTTTCTACAAGCCGCATAGGGCTTGTTCTTTTTATTTGAGGATAATAATAAAAAGACTGCAATTTACTGCAACTAGGGGTTAGAGCGTGAGGGGTTGCGGGGGCGGCAGCCCCCGCATACTTCCCCCTTCCCCATCGGGGAAGGGGGTCAGGGGGTTGGGGCGAGTGTGCGTTATTGAGGGAAACAGCGTTTTGACAAGAACAACAAATGGGCTTTTCCCTCTTGCTTTCCCGCTCTATTGTAAATCCATTATTTAGGTGGTTTCACGCCCAAAACCTCTCCTAGGATTGCCTTTTCAAAGCACGGCTTTGAAAAGGCAATGTGGGGAAAACTCTTGTTTTCCCCACACCCTTTAGCGCTAAGAATCGTTTGCGGGGGGCGCTGCCCCCGCACCCCTGCCAGAGGGCAAAAATTTTTTGAAAAAAAATTTTTTCCCTCTGGACTCCCTTTTCAAAAAACTTTTGTGCGCCGCCCGTTAGGTGGTTTGAAAATCAAACGCTGTTCGCCGCTCAAACCATATCTTACCTCCAATTTACAGTGCGTTCGTGAGTATCTCCTTTACGTCCTCGACTGAAAGCGGAGCATAACAGTTTGCGAGCTTTCCATCTCCCGCTGTATCAAACGCCATTTCGTCTATTTTCTTATCGTCAATGCCAACTGCACGGAGCGTCATGGGAATACCAAGGCTCTCAAAAAAACTGTAGGTCATATCTATAGCCTTATTTGCAATTGAAAACTTATCCTGTGCGGGATCAATTCCCAAAACATTAATGCCGTATTTTACAAAACGGTCGACCGTTTTTTCATTCAGTATTTTCCTCATCCAGTGAGGAGTTATTATTGCGAGACCCTCTCCATGAGTAATGTCATAATACGCGCTCAAGGTATGCTCTATTGCGTGTGCGACCCAGCCCGATGCGCCGTTTCCGAGCGCTATAACATTATTGCAGGCAAGCGCGCAGTCAACCATTAGCTCCGCTCTTGCGTCATAATCATCAGGCTTTTCGAGCGCGATCACAACATTTTTCATTATGCTTTTTATGACAGCCTCGCACATTCCGTCGGCAAGATCGCTCGACGGAGCTGTGAAATATTTCTCAAACACATGGCTTATTGCGTCCGCTGCGCCTGCGGCAGTCTGACGCTTTGAGACTGTAAAGGTATATGTCGGGTCAAGAATGGAACAGGTCGGGAAAATATGCTCGGATTTAAGGCAGGTCTTTATGTTAAGATCCATTCTTGAAATTACGGAGTTCGCGTCATATTCACTTCCCGTAGCGGAGAGCGTCATAATATCGACAATAGGCATCGCGCTCTTTACGGGAACTTTATATGTGATAAGATCCCACGGGTCGCCGTCGTATTTTGCGCCTGCGGCAATCGACTTAGAGCAGTCTAAAACACTTCCGCCGCCGACAGCAAGCACCGCCTCTACCCCGTTTTTACGGCATATTTCAGCACCGTTTACTACGCTTTCATATTTGGGGTTTGGTTCTACTCCCGAAAGCTCGAATATCTCAAAATCTTTCAGCAGCTCGCGTACTTTATCGTAAAGTCCGTTTTTCTTTATAGAACCTCCGCCGTATACAAGCAAAATCTTTTTCCCTAAATGCTCCATAATTGACGGAAGTTTTTCGATAACTCCCTTTCCGAAAACAAGCCTTGTGGGCGTACAAAAATCGAAATTGACCATAATTAAACTCCTTTCATAAAAACCTCGGCGGAATTTCAATATTGCCGCCGAGGAAAATTTCATTTTAATTTTCTTATTACCCTGCACGGATTTCCTACCGCGAGAACGTTTTCGGGGATATCCTTTACAACGACGCTCCCGCCGCCAATGACCGAGCCGCTCCCTATCTTAACTCCCGGCATGACCGAAACCATTCCGCCTATCCAGACATTATCGCCGACGGTTATCGGCAAAGCGTATTCAAAACCCGTGTTCCGCGTTTCATAGTCGAGCGGATGTCCTGCCGTATAAAATCCGCACTGTGGAGCGATAAACACATTATCTCCGAAAGTGACTTTTGCTCCGTCAAGAATAACAAGTCCGTGGTTTGCGTAAAAGTTGTCGCCGACTTCGATATTAAACCCGTAATCGCACCAGAACTGCTGTTCGATAAAGATGTTCTTTCCCGCTTTTCCGAGAATTTTACGAATTATCATATCGCGCTCTTCAAGCAGCGAGGGCTCTAAATTGTTGTATTCATAGCAAAGGTCTTTTATAAAATTCCGCTTTTCAAAAAGTTCTTGTGCCGTTGCGTCATAAAGCTCATATTCCATAAATTACCCCTTTATTTTACAACACAACCCTGATAATAAAACTCAAGTATCTGTTTGTAATTCCAGCCTTTATACTGTGCCAGCGCGATAGCTCCCCACTGGCTCATTCCTACGCCGTGACCATAGCCGTATGTAGTGAATGTAAACACATCTGTTGAGCTGTCATAGCTTACGTCAAATGCATGGGAGCGTATACCGTAGCTCAGAATAGTTTCGCGGAGAATGCGCCCCGTTATTTTAACGGTTTTTCCGTTTGAATTTACATATGTGCTTTGTCCGCCTATTTTCATATTACCGACATATTTTCCTTCGACATAGTCTACGATTTCAAACCATTCGGACGGGTCGCCACTCAGTTCTATTCCTGTTTTATCATAGATCTTTGTCTTTAAGACATCTGATTTAAAGGTCTGGGTCTTGCCGTAATTAGGGTCGTATTTTTCGTCAAGTTCACAGTAGATGCTTTGCAGATACGGATAATCCACTCCCCAGACGTTTTTTGAAGACGCCGTATATCCCGCAGAAGATGCGGAGTAGGCAGCCTGAATGAGCTTTCCGTTATAATAAACAGCCTCTCCTATGACCTCGGCAACAAGATTTCTGACCCTTGTTGATACGCTGTTTTTCAGCAGCACGCTTGCCGCGCTCCCTGCGTTATTACTGCGCTTTACATTTGTATACGCCGCGACAGCCTGCGCTTTGATCGCCTCGGCAAACTGTGTTCCGCCGATCTCATTCATTACTATTCTTGAAACTATATCAAGAGCTGTTCCTCTTACTATCGTTCCATTGTTGTTTACCCATACTTCTTCATACGCAGGACCCGAAGGCGTGCTTTGAGAAGAAGAAGAAGATTGCGTGGAACTACTTGATGATGTTTTTGAACTGCTCGATGATGTCTTAGAACTACTTGATGATGATTTAGAACTGCTTGAAGATGTCTTAGAACTACTTGATGATGTCTTAGAACTGCTTGATGATGTCTTAGTACTGCTTGATGATGATTTTGAACTACTCGATGATGATTTGGAACTACTTGAAGATGAAGATGATGAACTGCTTGATGAAGATTTAGAACTGCTTTGAGATGATGAACTACTTGAAGATATTGAACTTGAGATGCTTGATGATGAAGAAGGGCTGCTCGAAGATATTGAGCTTTGAGAAGAACTGCTGAAGGGCGGAACATCACCGTTCGGCGTTTCATTTTCTCCTGAACTTTGTTCGGGATACTTTTCCGCAAGATACTGTTTAGCTATATCGCTAAGATCATACTCAAACGGAACATAATTTTGCGCAAGTGTCGGAAGTCCAAAGTTCTCCGATTCGAGAACGCTCTGCGAGCTGCTTTCGACAGGACTTTCAAAAACATCATCGGATTTTTCAGCTGTTTCGCCTTCGACTGCTCCCGATACGCCGTAAGTGAAAATATAGACCGCCATAATAGTCAGCGCCGTAAAAAGCTTGACCAAAGAAAAATGTTTCATCAAATAAACTCCTCAATAGTCTGATGGATCATCTTCGAGTCCGTGTTCTTTGATATACGCGTCAAG
>CANRLW010000015.1 GCA_947631575.1 uncultured Clostridia bacterium | reverse complement strand
AGATGTGGACAATACCGCTTTTTTGTGTTATAATATTCCATAGTGGTTGAGTTCCTTTCTGTTATTTTGGGTGTGACAACTTTATTTTAACAGATCTCAACCACTTTTTCTATACCTTTTGTCTCACATCTATTGTAACATAACAGAATTTTCTTAAAAAATTAAAAAAACCGCTTTTCAAAACGGGTGATGTATGGTATAATTAGAGTGTATGCATTATAGAAAGGAATATTATGTCAAAAGCTAAGGAAATCTTTTTAAAATTACTGCCGATGCTTATTGTTCTTGTATCAACGGGAATTTTTATGTTCGCGATAAAATTTGTCATCGGCATTTTTTACGACCCGAAGGACACCGTTTACGAAAAAACTTATGGTGATGAAAAGTTTGTTGTTGTACAGTGCTATCAGAATCCTTCGAGCCACTACTATGTCTTTGCGGGGGATTATGTTTTCAACAGCGAGGATTACAACAACGTTGCCTCGGAGCATGACAAAACGCACCTAAAGGACAACCCCATCGCTATTTTTACCCTCAACGAAACGCCGCTCGACATGGATAACACAACCGTCAAAACGCTGATAAGCTCTACGGAGCTTACCGCCTTGCAATTCGGCGAGTTTGTCATTTACAGGCTGGAGGGAGAATACGGCGTATTTGCGCCGCTGCGTGAATACAAAGAAAGCGCGACAAAGCGCAAGAACGATCTATACGTAGTGCGCCAACTGCTGAAAAACGAGCAATACAAGACATTCGACCTGCCCTCATGGGAGAGCGAGGAGGACTTCCTCAAAAACCTTGAGCTTATCGAATGGCACCTTGATACGGAATATATTGAGGACAACTGACAGCATACAGAAAAGGAGAAAAACATTGTCTGACAATTACCTTGATAAAATAAGAAACTTCTGCATAATCGCGCATATCGACCACGGAAAGTCGACCCTTGCCGACCGTATCTTAGAGCAGACCGAAACAGTCGCTCTGCGCGATATGGAAGAACAACTGCTCGATAATATGGACATCGAGCGCGAGCGCGGAATAACCATAAAAGCCCGCGCCGTAAGACTTAAATATAAGGCTGACGACGGCGAGGAGTATATTTTCAATCTTATAGACACTCCCGGTCACGTTGATTTCAACTACGAGGTGTCGCGGTCGCTTGTGGCTTGCGAGGGGGCTGTTCTTATCGTTGACGCGTCGCAGGGAATTGAGGCGCAGACGCTTGCGAATACCTATCTTGCGGTAGAAAACGACCTCGAAGTTGTTCCCGTGGTGAATAAAATCGATCTGCCGTCCGCTCACCCCGAAGAAGTCAAGCACGAAATTGAAGACGTAATCGGCATTGAGGCAATGGACGCTCCCGAAATCTCCGCGAAAATGGGAATAAATATCCGCGCGGTCATGGAAGAAATTGTAAAGAAAATCCCCGCGCCAAAGGGCGACACAACTTCACCGCTCAAAGCTCTTATCTTCGACAGCTATTATGACAGCTATAAGGGCGTTATCGTCTATGTAAGAGTTAAAGAAGGCGAGGTAAAGCCGGGCGACAGGATAAGAATGATGGCGTCGGGCGCGGAATTTACCGTTGTTGAAACGGGATATATGGGCGCTACCGAGCTTGTCCCCGCGGGCGGTCTTAAAGCGGGAGAGGTCGGCTATATTGCCGCGTCAATTAAATCCATAGGCGACACAAAGGTCGGCGACACCGTGACAAACGCCGCCAAGCCCGCGAGCGAGGCGCTCCCGGGTTACCGCGAGGTAAGCCCCATGGTGTTCAGCGGTATCTACCCCGCCGACGGCGCGAAATACGGCGACCTGCGTGACGCTCTTGAAAAATTGCAGTTAAACGATGCGTCATTGTCCTACGAGCCTGAAAGCTCCGTTGCGCTGGGATTTGGTTTCAGGTGCGGATTTCTGGGATTATTGCACATGGACATTATTCAAGAAAGAATTGAGCGAGAGTATAACCTTGACATTATAACGACCGCGCCTTCTGTTGTCTATAAAATAGAGATGACCGACGGCACGACAAAGATGATAGACAACCCCACAAACTACCCCGACACTTCGCTTATTGCCCAGAGCTACGAGCCTGTGGTAAACGCTCATGTTTATTCTCCGTCGGAATACGTCGGGAGCATTATGGAGCTTTGCCAGAATCGGCGCGGCATTTTCAAGGACATGAAGTATATCGACGAAAAGCGCGTTGACCTGCACTATGAATTACCGCTAAATGAGATAGTATACGACTTCTTCGATGTGCTGAAATCCAGAACGCGCGGTTATGCAAGCTATGATTATGAGATGAAAGGCTTTGAGCCGTCTAAGCTCGTAAAGCTCGATATTATGCTGAACGGCGAGGTAATAGACGCGCTTTCGTTTATAATTCACGCCGACAGCGCCTATGAGCGCGCGCGGAAAATGGCAGAAAAGCTCAAAGAGCATATCCCGCGCCAGCTCTTTGAAATTCCCATTCAAGCCTGTATAGGCGGAAAGATAATCGCCCGCGAAACGATAAAAGCGCTCCGAAAGGACGTTCTCGCAAAGTGCTACGGCGGCGATATAACGCGAAAGAAAAAGCTCCTCGAAAAGCAGAAAGAGGGCAAAAAGCGTATGCGCCAGTTCGGAACGGTAGCCGTTCCCCAGGAGGCGTTTATGGCTGTATTAAAGCTAGAGGACGACTGATGAGGGGATTATATATCCATGTTCCGTTCTGCGTGAAAAAATGCCCGTATTGCGATTTTTATTCGCTGCCGTTTACCGAAAGCCGAGCCGAGGAATATAAAAACGCCGTTGTCAGAAATCTTTTGCGTTATAATAATGAACAATTCGACACGGTATATTTCGGCGGCGGCACTCCCTCGCTTTTGTACAGGCATATCGCCGAGATATTAAGCAATGTCAATTACACTTGCAACGCCGAGATAACCGCCGAATGCAACCCCGAAAGCGCAGGCAAAGAGGTTTTAGAGGAGCTGAAAAGCGCGGGAATAAACCGCCTTTCGATAGGCGTTCAGTCGCTCGACAATGCCGAGCTTAACGCCCTCGGCAGAAGGCACAGCGCGGACGAGGCTAAAAACGCGATATTGCTCGCAAACAAAGCGGGTTTTGAAAATATCTCCGCCGACCTTATGCTTGGGGTTTTAAACCAGACGGAGCGTTCTCTTGAACAAACGATCGACGAGCTTTGCGGACTTCCGATAATTCACGTTTCGGCGTACCTGCTGAAAATCGAGGAAAACACGGTTTTCGGGAAAAGGTACAATGAAATTGCCGACAAGTTGCCTAACGAGGACAAGCAGGCTGAACTTTATCTGAGGGCAGTTGAGGCTCTCGAAAAGCGCGGTTTTATTCAGTATGAAATAAGCAACTTTGCGAAATCGGGCTATGAAAGCCGCCACAATCTGAAATACTGGCGCGCGGAAGAATATGTCGGAATAGGTCCTTCGGCACATTCTTATTATAAGGGAAAACGTTATGCCGTGCCGAAAAGGCTCGACAAATTCCTTGAATCCGAGTTTCAGACCGAGGAAATAACCGAGGAATTTCCCGACCGCGAAGAAGAGCGGGTAATGCTCGGGCTAAGGCTCTGCGAGGGGATAGAGCTTAGGGAAGAAATATCCGCGCGGCTTAGATTTATCCCGCGGGAATATTACCGGATAAGCGGCGGCAGGCTCTCCTTAACGCCGAAAGGGTTTCTGGTGTCGAACGAGATAATAGCAATGCTTATAGAATAAACAGCGGACAGGAGCAGCCTGCCCGCTGTTTTTCAAATCAACCATTGTTTACGGTTTTATAAAAGTCTTCAATTTGCGCATAATTATAAGTTTTGCCTTTATACTCTACTTTTATTTTTTCAGCTCCTGCAAATGCACTGTCGCCAATTTCCATAATGTCGCCAAGAATTTTTACGCTTGTTAAATTTGTGCAATTTGCAAAAGCAGATTCGCCAATTTCAATTATCAAGTCGCTGATTTCTACGCTTTTTAAATTATAGCAATCTTTAAACGCCGTATCGGAAATCGTCGCTATGTTGCTAGGAATAATAATGCTTTCTATATCACATTTGCTGAATGCATTTACTCCTATGTAGGTTGCGCTTTCGGGAATAGAATATGTATTGCCTTTTCCATTAGGATAAGCTATCAGACTTGTTTTATCTTTACTGAACAAAACTCCGTCCAAAGAACAGAATGTTTCGTTGTTTTCAGAAACCTCTATACTGCTTAAACTTATACAATTTTCAAACGCTTCATTTCCTATTATGCTTACGCTGTCGGGAATGGTTATAGCTGTAAGATCATAGCATGACATAAATGCTCCGAAACCTATGGTTTCAAGAGATTTGGACAGCGTTACGCTTTTAAGACTTTCGCAATTGTCAAATGAATAGTTTCCGATTTCAGTTACACTGTCGGGAATTTCTATACTTTCAAGTTTTTCGCAATTCTGAAAAGCATACATTTCGATTTCAACTACCGTTTCGGGGATCACAACTTTTGTAAGATCTTTGCATTTGCTGAACGCAAACTTTCCAATACCTGTAACCCCATACGGAATTTCTATTTCTGTTGCTTTTTCTCCCTTTGCTGTAGCGCTTTCGACAATATTATCCTTAATGTTCAGATATTCTGTACTTTCAATTATTGTCGGGGCGTCGCTTGTGTCAGGCTCAGAATTTGTAGATGAATTTTCTTTGTCTGAAGCAATAGAGCTGTCAGAACTGTCATCTCCAACCAGCGCATTTCTAACCGCACCAATAATTCCCAAAAACAACACAATTCCAACTACTATAAATATTATTTTTTTCTTGTCCATTTTCATATCCTCCTTAAGTATTGACAAAAAAATGCGCAGCCGAAACTGCGCACCGTAAAAACGCAAGCTCCGATTGCTGCGACACAATTTTCCCGTCAACTTAGAAAAAGCACACGAAAATAGAGCCCACACTTTTACCATGGTAAAAGTGTACACTTTTTCTAAATTGACTATTCAATTGTGTCGCAAGTAAATTATAGCATACTTTTATACATTTGTCAATACTTTCTCCTATGAGTAAAAGTAAACAATCCCGCCCTGTTGGCAGTTGACAGTGTACAGTTTTTAGAGGTAAGAGGTAAGAAATAAGAGGTAAGAGTTTAAATGCTCTTACCTCTTTTGTTTTTTAGTGTGTAAGTGTATACCGCCTGTTCACTCGTCATCGCTGTTATCCTTCTTTATCATGATCTCCGGCACTACTATAAATATCACAAATGCCGCCGCTACAATAACGACCGCCAGCAAAGCCCTTATCGGGTCTGAAAAGAACCTCGCCACTCTGCCAAACAGTCCATCGCTCCATAAGATCTTTATCCCGACAAACACCGACATGACCGAAATAATGAGCGACGCACCCGCGGCGCAGTCCTTTACGTTTTGTATAAGCTCGTCCTTTTCACGGCAGACCTTGTTTGCGAGCCGCTCTATCGCCGTGTTCAACGCCTCAACGCTAAGTACTGCCCCCATAGTCAGCAGCAAAACTCCCCACTTCGCGTCCGTCAGATAGCAGAACATTCTTGCAAACAACGCCACAAGCCCGCCTATAAACAGCATTATCCTGAAATTTAATCCCGACGCAATTTCAAGAACGCCGCGACCCGCATAGTAAAAACTTTTAAAAAATTTCATCTCGTTATTCCCAACTTCTCTAAAACTTTTTCCTGCTTTTGGAACATCTCTTTTTCCCCTTCGGGCGTTTCGTGGTCGTAGCCCAAAAGATGAAAGAGCGAATGTGTGATTAAAAAAGCGACCTCGCGCCTTAGCGAATGCCCGTATTCTTCAGCCTGCGCCGCCGCTTTTTCAAGCGAGATAACTATATCTCCGAGCAGTATCGCGTCATTGTCGCAGTTTACTTCAAACCCGTTTTCATCGCCCAGCGGAAACGAAAGCACGTCCGTTTCACGGTCAATGTTTCGGTGCATTTTGTTTAACTCGCGTATCTGCTCATTGTCAACAAACATGACCGAAACTTCCGCGTCGTCCTCAATTTCTTCCTCTTTGAGAGCCACTTTTGTACAGTCCTCTATAAGACTTTCCGCGGGAAAATCAAGTTTAATTTTGTCCTGCTCGTCGCTGAAATCAATGTAAATTTTCATAACCGCTCCTCATTTTTCGTGGCAATGAAAAACAGCCTCGGAAATCTGAAAATGACTTCTCCGTTTTTCTGCTTTGTGTATTCCTTTTCAAGCTGTAGGCGTATCTCGCCGAGAAATTCCTTGCTTTCTGTTTCTGAGAGCACTTCAAGATACGGCTTTAGACCCGTTGACTTATACCATTCGATTATGCTTTCAACGCCCGCCATTCTGTGGAAATATATCGTTCTCCACATTTCAAAATCGTCCGTAAGCTCCGACAGTATATCAAAATATTCTCCGTCGGAAAGCGTGTAAAAAATACGCGGGTCTGTAAATTTTCCGCGCCATTTGTCGCTTTTTACGGTCTTTGCTATAATTTTATGTATCGGTTCTTCAAACTGCACGGGTATCTGAACGGCTAAAACGCCGCCGCTTTTCAGCATTGAAAACAAGCTCGGTATAAGCCGCGCGTGGTTTGGTATCCATTGTAAACAAGCGTTTGAAAATACAACGTCAAATTTCCCCGCAAACGCTTTAAGCTCCCCGCCCGCGTCAAGCTTTATGAACTCGCATTCGGGGACGTTCTGCCGCGCGCTTTCGAGCATGTTTTCACTGTTGTCCGCGCCGATAATATGCGCATTAGGAAAGCGGTCTTTCAGCACCTTTGTGCTGTTTCCCGGACCGCAGCCTATGTCGATTATTTCGCGCGGAGCTTTTGCGACTATCCTTTCCGCAAGGTCAACAGAAGGCTGCGTTCTCTGCGCCTTGAACCTGAGATATTGTTCACTGTTCCAGTCACTCACTGTCTTCTTCTCCTGTTTCTTCTGTCGTCCTGCTCGGCATATTCGGCATAAGCTTTTACAATATCCTGAACGAGCCTGTGACGGACAACGTCCTTTTCCGTAAACAAATTCTGCCCGATGTCGTCAACATTCTTCAAAATTTTCAGCGCCTCTACAAGCCCCGACTTTTTCGTTTCGGGAAGGTCTATCTGCGTTACGTCGCCCGTTATGACCATTTTCGAGTTGAACCCGAGGCGCGTTAAAAACATCTTCATCTGCTCGCGGGTGGTATTCTGCGCCTCGTCGAGGATTATAAAACTGTCGTCAAGAGTTCTTCCGCGCATATACGCAAGCGGCGCGACCTCTATAACTCCCCTTTCGTGGAGCTTTGAAAAGCTCTCCTGTCCGAGCATTTCAAAAAGCGCGTCATAAAGCGGTCTTAAATACGGATCTACCTTGTTCTGGAGGTCGCCCGGGAGAAAGCCGAGCTTTTCGCCCGCCTCTACGGCGGGGCGGGTGAGGATTATTCGCTGAACCTGCTTTTGCTTAAAGGCAGTAACGGCGAGCGCAACGGCAAGGTAGGTCTTTCCCGTACCCGCAGGACCAACGCCAAAAGTAATGGTGTTCTTTCTGATAAGGTCGCAGTATTTCTTCTGCCCGACAGTTTTCGGCTTTATGGGCTTTCCCGCGTATGAAACGCAAACGCAGTCGCCCGAAACTGACGCAATTTCATTTTCCGAGCCTTCGTTTACCATTGCAATTGCATACCTCACTTGTTGTTCTTCTATGGGTTCGTTGCGGTCGTAGTAGCCGCAAAGGGTTTTAACGGCTTTTGCGGCATTGTTTACGGAAAGCTCGTCCTCTCCGCAGACCCTGACTTCCTCGCCGCGAGAAAAGACGGTGACGGAAAACGCCTTTTGAATAAGGTTTATGTTCTTGTCGAGGTCGCCGAATACTGCCCGGATCTGCTCCGCGCTATTTGTAGTAATGGTTTTTTCAATCATATAGAACCTTCTTCGTTTTAGTGATATAAAGAACCGACCGCAGTATACAGTTTACAGGGTAAAGTATTCAGTAAAATGTATCTGCTTACGCAGATGTTATTTAGATTGTTTTTAATTTACAGGCACACAAAAAACCTTATGACTTTATAACAATCTAAATCTTATCCGCCGCAAGGCGGAAACCTTTACTGCATACTTTACACTGTACACTGTCAACTGTCAGCGGGGTGCAACTACTAAATGACTATAATCCACGCTCTTTCAGCTCGGCAACCAACTGAACATAAAACTCCCTGACGTCAAATCCTTTTATGTCCTCGCGGTTTAGGTCTATCATGTCGGCGTGGGTTATGCCGCGGTTTCCTTTCGGATAGAGCTTTGTCCATTTTTCTCCCCATTCGGTGGATTCGATAGCTACAAGCCCGTCGTTGTCGCCGTCGTATTTCTTTACGACGGGATAGCTTATATTCAGCGGGAAACGCCCGCTCTTGCGGCTTTTAGCCTTTGAGCCTACCGACTGGTAGTATACGTCGGGGCTGTCGGGTACTTCTTTGTTGAACCGCTCGCAAAATCCCGCAGTAAGCTCCTTCACCGCCGACATAAAATCGGGCTCGGCGTCGCCCAGAGTCGAAAAAACGTTGTTGTAGGTCTGTTCAATAAAACTCTTCAGCTTTTCGGGCGCTTGCTGTAAAAGATACTCGGCAAAGATACAGCCCCTATGCGGAGTGTTAATTGTCGTAAGCGACGCAACATACTTGTCACAGCCGAGCTTTGAAATCGCATAGCGCGAGTCAAGCCCGCCCTTTGAGTGCGCGATAATATTAAGCTTTCCGCAGCCCGTCTTAGCACAGATGTCCTTTATCTTTTTTGCAAGCTCCTTTGAGCTTTCCTCTACCGAAAGCGCGCTCTGCTGCTCGCCATAGTAAATTTCCGCGCCGTTTTTTATAAGCTCCGCAGGTATCCTTCCCCAGTAGTTCAACAGCTTGCTGTCGCGGAAAAACACGCCGTGTACAAAAAGTATAGGGTATTTCGTCTTGCATATCTGCTCGTCTTTTCTTCTTTCGTTGAGCCTTGCTTTCTCACATTCAAATTTACATTCCCTGTGCGTTTTGACATATATTATCATCAGCATTACAAGATTTACCGGGAAAACAAATCCGAACGCTATGCCTAATACTCTAAGCTTTATGCCGAGCTGAACGGAAGTGAGATATACTCTTATTATGCCGTTCCAGAATATTATCGCCTCGGCAGCTATGAGCAGAACGAGTTGAAAAATATATTTTCCGTAATCGTCATTGCCGTTTACAAGCTCCACAATGCTTATCGTCACAAACACAGCCGACGCTATGCAGGTCATAAAGAAAAACAAAATAAGCTCCGCGCCGTCGCCCAGGATCCTCAATCTGAAGGTCGGGTATTTTTCCGCGGTCGGGAAAACGTTTATGACAAAAAACAATATCCCCAGCACTGACATTATTGAAATTTTCGGCAGAAACGGCACATTGTCAAGAATAAACGGGCAGTTTACTGCGGCGGTAAGAATGATGAAATTTAAAAAACGAAGTGCAATTCTTTTCATTGTACGCTCCTGAATTTATAGATCATATTAGTATTATACAACCTAATGTAATATTTGTCAATCGTCTTGCCGAATAAAGATCGCCTAAAATTCACATTATAGACCTACGAAAAGAGGTGCGAAATGAATTTTATAACTTGCGGTGAAAACTGCCGATGGCAAAAAGACGGACTTTGCGCGCTCGAAGACCTTTCGCGCGCATGCCTGTCGCTCAATCCTTCTTCAAAGTGCAGATATTATGAGGAGAAATAAACAAGAAGAGCCGGAGCTTTAAAAACTTTAAGCTCCGACTCTGCTTGTATAAAAACCTATTTGTGGTTCTTTTCAAACGTTGTTTTTCTAAATTACGCTCACTCGCCCTCTCCCCCTTCCCCTTCCCCGAAGGGGAAGGGGGAGAGAGCGGGGACTCCGTCCCCGCAACCCCTGTTGGCAGTATACGCATTGTCTGCCTTTGGTGAATAACCATACAACGCTGATTAGGCTTTATATACAGACTAAGCCGGAGCTTTAAAAACTTTAAGCTCCGACTTCTTGTTATTGTCCTTTTTGTCGATTTTATTCGGTAATTTCATACCTTACTTGCAGCGCATGCTGATCCGTCTTTTCTATCGGCTCATTAAGATTGTTTATCGTCGCCAGATAGTCCGTTCTCAGCAAGATATTCTGTACCTGACCCGAACCTCCCATAACATACGGGTCATGTATGTTCTTGTTTGTACGGAACTGAAAATTTTCAAACGCCGATATGTTGGGAAGATATATAGGCTCGTCCTCAATGACCACATAACACGGCGTCTGCGTCACGCTGTATCTTGCGCACATCCATAATTTGTCATCTTTTATAAACATTCCCATGACCGACGACACAAGAAGTTTATACTGCTTTTTAAGCGTTCCGTCCAGATCGTAAACATACAGATCCGAATTAAACGAAACATATACCTGTCCATTGAAAAACGCGCCATAACAATAGACGTAGTTTGTCCGTGCTATTGGCGTTTCTATGGGCTGTTCGGTCAACAGCTCTATATTATAGGTCGCAATGTCCAAAGCCGCGACCTTTGCCTCCACCTTCTGACTTCCCGAACTGTAGAAGTCAAAAATATACGCCTTTTTCTCCTTTTCACCTACAAAGAGCCTGCTCGTCCTATGCGGGACCGTTATCGCCTTTGTTTCCAACAGCTCTATCGTAGCCGATGTGTTTATGTGTAACGCGTCGGGATCGGGCGCACGGAATTTGTAGATGGTCATATTTGTCGTAGAATTATCAAGCTGATAATAATAGTGAAGATCATCTCCATATCTCATCATATAGCTGCCCTGAGCCGACCCTGACAGCGGATTCAGCCTGTAGACCGATGAGTTTGTAAGATCCAGCGCGTTTGCAAACGTTGCGCCCGTCGAAAAGGCTGACCCGCGGTTTCCCGAATGTAAGTTAGAAAGCCCCGCGCATTTTATCGTTCCTATCGCCTTTTCAGGCGCAAAATCCCATACAAAGCGATAGCCGTTTTCGATGACGCCCGAGGCGCTCTCGTTAAATGTCCCGCGCTTAGGGTCGGTACCGGTATAGGCAGAACCCGCTGTTCCCGTTACGCTGTACCTTTCGTGTATAAAATAATCGTCTTTCCTTTCGGGAATATTATCTCCAAAAAGCACAAGTCCCCGCAAAAGATTTTTATGAAGGGGCAGATAGTTTGTCATAATATTTGAGTTGATAGTAGTAAAGACCACCGTCCTCGGAAAGTTGAAAATATCTCTCAAAGCGTTGGTGACTATATTGTGTTCTTCGCGCTCATCAACTATCTTTCCCGTGTCCTTGTCCCTAAGAATAAAAGTTGTTTTTCCCTGCATTTTTTCACTCTCCTTCGCTCGTTATTGAAACGCTGTCGTTCATGCCGCTAAATATAAGCAGATACGGCAGACTAAGCGCCTCTGCTTTGTCGGATAAAGTTTCCCTGTCGCGCACCTTTTCTGCCCCGCCCGCCGCTCCCCTGCAAACAAGCGTTGCCTCAAGCGCGCCGCTTTTTATGTTCATTTCTCCGTCGATCGCCCTCATGGTTACAACGACCTCGTTTTCTCCTCTCGGAAGGTCCTGCGCAAGAAAATAGAAATGTAAAAGGTCGTCCTCATGCTCGCATTTATGGACTGTCTCCCGCACAAGAACCCCGTTTACATAAGCTCTTATGCCGACTGCCGCTATACTTCCGAGCGTAAAGCTTATGTCCGTCTGTGCAAATGTTCCGCTTGCCCTTGTGGTAAATTTAAAGTCCGCCACTGTAGTTTCTTCCGGGGATAATATAATGTCCTCACTGTTTACGTTTTTAAGGCAAATATTGCCCAAAGCACTTTTAAGCTGTTCAAGAGTCGTGCTCAGGTCGTCCTGATGTTCGGCAGCGTCCGTATAGGAGCGTATTTTTGAATAAAGCCGCGCCGTAAAACCTCCGTCATAGTGAAATTCGATCTCGCTCACGGCTATGGGATAGTACCTTTTATCCAGATCCCTGAAGAAAACATGGTCTCCCGATTCGAGATAAGGCCATCCCTGCATTTGTATATCCGCGCCATAAAATGACATCCATTGGAAAACGGAGATAAAGTGTTTGGCATGCTCTCTTGTCATTAAAGGATTGTAAACCTGGAGAGTAATAAGCTCTCCGCCTTTTCCTTCTTCGATTATCTCCTTTCCCGTGTCGCACACGATACGTTCAATTTTTGAAGAGGACATCGTTCTGCTGTAGTCCATACAGTTTTCGTCCGTTATAAAAAAGTTGTCCATCTGCGAATATATCCGGATATTAAGTTTTCCCTCTCTGTCGAATTTGGCATTCCCGCAGGCAACTCCCGCGACATATCCTATCATATCTCTTACCGTAACGCCGAGCGGAATTACGGATATCTTGTGTTCAAATATATCATGGCTTAATTCCAGCCCGTAGTTTTCGCAGATATCATTCAGGATCTCCATTACATTTGTCGGCGCGGTTATTCTAGGGATATACTCCATTTCGAGGGAATACATTTTGTCATAGCAGATGATAGACGCATAGTTTCCGCGGACATACCTTCTCGCTACATAATAAACTCCTAACGGACACCATTCTTCGCCGTCGAAACTTATATACGGTCTTACTTCGTCATGTACCTCAAGCTCTCCCGAATATCTCACGGAAAAAGCAAAGCGGTTTGAACAAGTCGCGCCTATCGTATACCAGTTTGGGTGGATAACGTCATCAAGGTCAAATTCAACTATCCTGTCGTCAAGAAAAACTTCATTCCCCGCCGCTATCTTACACCAGACCTCTCTGCCGTTGCTTTTTGAAAGCTCAATAAATTTGTCGGAAACCTTTACCAAAATATCACCTCATTTCTCTTTAAATTCGAGCTTTACGCCGCCGTACATTTTAACGCCGTTTACGGAAATAAACTCCGGCGCAGGCTCGTTCATAACATGAAACTCCTTTTCAAGATACCCCTCGGGAGCGTCAAACCCTACGGTTACAAATATCTGCCCGCAGCTTTCTCTAAGTACCGCAAGCTCCTGCCCCGTCATAGGCTCAAAGGTCGCATCTATGCAATATTTTCTTCTCACCAGATCTATCATCATATCGCCCTGTGTGTTGTAGTTTATGTCCGTGCGCCTTAGCTCGCGCCTTATATCCAGTTTCTTACAGCTAAAAGTTGTATTGCCGATATTAAGTGTCATAAAACGCCCTCCGTTTATCAGCGGAAAACCGTTGTTTTCTTATCGTTGAGCTGGCGTTCAAGCTCCCTGTTCCCAAGGCGAATGAGCTTTGCTATGTTATATCCGTCCTCGTCAGATGCCTTGCCAAGCTGTTTGTCATTTATAAGCTCGGTCTTTTCATTGTTTTCACTCATTTTTATTCCTCCTCAACCTTTATTTTATCAGCAGTTATCTTAATATGGTGGGGCGTATTTGCTTTATATTCCCTCACCTTTACTATTTCAAAAACTTCTCCTCTAAATTTTATCCTCATGCCCGCCTCAAAGTCGGTATTCGGATATGAATTTACGCAGTCATACCAAACAAAAAGCTCGGTCTTTTCCTGCGGAATGTTATAATTGTCCTCTATGGCGCTTACTTTCTCCGCTCTGACGTTCGATATCCTTGTATCCGTCCAGCCGCTTTCAGTCGGCTTTAAGAGCGTAATTTCATCGCCAAGAAGAGCGTTCGGGATCGGGTTCATTCGCAGACCTCCGTTCCCGTATAAAGACAGCCCGCCGCCCTCAAAAGCCTTATGACCGTAAAGTTTGTGTCAAACGGCTCATCGGCAGAGCTGTCGCCGGTGCTTTGATACGAAAAATCTCCGATAGTTACCTTTTCGGTTTTAAGTTCTCCGTTTTCCATTCTAAGCGCGTTTTCCTTGCGCAATATGGCATTAGCCTGAAACGCGCAAGCCTGCTTTACATAGTCCGCAGCGGCCCCTCCCGCAAGCGCCGTGGGAACTGCCTTCCCTCCGCTAAGTCCGTTAAGGACAAACTCCGCGCGCTTTATGCAGTCCGACGCAAGCTCCTCGTCAACCGCCTGAAAACCCATTTCCTTAAATTCATCTACAGTGATTATCATAGAACAACTCCTTTCCTGATAGCGGGCGGATTATACCGCCCGCTTAAACTTCCGACAGACTTACTATCAGTCCGCGCCTGTTCCTGCCGAGCAAACAGCGATAGCCGCTTTCTTGTTTTCGGGAATAAACAGATCGTGATATTTACGATAGTCTATATCCCATGCATCGGCAAACTGGTTCTGCTCTGGAGCGATTATTTTTACATTGTCAGTCTTTGAAACAGCAATGGGCGCGTCCTTCGGGCAGATTATCCAGTTTATCTGAGATGCGCCGCCCGCCTCGGAAAAGCCGTCTGTCGCGCTGAAAGTGTACTTGCTCTTCATTCTCGAAGAGGGAACGGGAATTATCGCCGCTCCGCAAATTGTCTTTACATCAAGCGAAAGCTCGCCCTGCGTAAAGCTGCCGCTGTCGATAGAGTGAGTGACCTCACTCGAAAGCATGAGCATATCATAGACCGAGCGCGCCATGGTTATAACAAGCTCTCCCTCGCCGCCTACGACCTCACGCACCGCAGTTATCTGACCGATAAGGGTAGAAAGAACGGTGTCCTTGTCGGGAGTGTAGGAATACTTTGTTATTCCCGCAGCCTCGCCGAGCTTTGAATAACGATAAGCGTCAATTTCGGGGATCACCTTTGTGCGCTGAAACTCCGACGCAACATTCGCCGCAGCAAGCCCAAAGCTGCTTTCGTCAACATCGAGCGCGTCAATGCGAAAACGTCTGCCTCTGTCCATGGTCATCTTCTGCGTTTCATAGGCGTATGTTACCGCGCCGCCCGTATAGCCTTCGTCGCGGTCGTAATCCGCAAGACCCATAAGCGTAACCTTCGGGATCTTGATTTCATTTCCGCCGCTGTAAATTACCTGAGAGGCATTGTCCTCCATCCAACCCGAGGTAGAACCCTCGGTTATCTGCTTGTCAAGCTCCTTCTGAAAAACCTTTGCATATTCAATTGTATTTGCCATAATAAAATTACTCCTTTCAAAATTTAAACTTCATATCGTTTCGGCTCGGCAACAACTGTCACGCCCAAAATTCTTGTTCGGATAATCTCCGTAATTCGCGCCGTTGTTGCCGCAAAGCCGAGCGCTATATATAAACCCCGCCGCACCCTCCCCGTTGTCAGTTGACAGTTTACAATGTACAGTATTCAGTATAATGTGTCCGCTTAAGCGGACATTTTTTGATTGTTATCAAGTATAAAAGTTTTTGTATGCCTAATGATTAAAATCAATCTAAATACCGTCCGCCGAAAGGCGGACACCTATGCTGCATACTATACACTTTCAACTGTATACTGCGAAACGTTCAGCGTTTCGCAAAAATGCTGCGGATCGCCGCAAAGCCGTCGCCGTCGCCCGAGCCGCTTGCGGAGAATTTAGGAACTTCACGGCGAACGCTCCTTAAATGCGGATAAGCCTCGGCTATCTCCCGCGCGGATTCTTCGGGAGTTTTCCCCGCCTTGCATATCCCGCGTGCAAGCTCCGCGCCCTCGGAAAGTTTCTCCTTGGCTACCCCTGCAAGCAGCAGATAAAGCCTTGTCTCCGTGTCGAAGAGCTTTTCACAAAGCTCCTCTATGCGCTTTTGGTCGGCTGCGTTCGCGCTTTCCTGCCCGGCTTTCTGCTCCGGTTTCTGTTCGGCATTCTGCTTTTGTTCAGCGCCTGCCGTGCTTTCGGAAACCTCGCTTTGCTTTTCGCCCTCGGCAGTTTTATTGTTTTCGGTCACTTCAGTCTCCATTAAAATCCTCTCTTTCCATTGCTTTTGCCTCATTGAGCGAAACGCCGTAGATTTCCGAAAGCGCCCTCGCCCTTGAAATAAGTCCGCTTGAATATAAAGCTCTCGCACGCTCGGACTTCGCGTTGTCGTCCTCGCACACCCCGTCCGCAAAGCAGAACACTACATCCTCCGACGCGCTCTGCGAAAGCTCTCCCGACATCTTTCCGAGCAGGCAGACCTTCCTTGCGACTTCTTCAAGTCCTCTCGCTATAAGCTTTCTGTAAAAGGTAGCCGTGCGGTAGGTGCGGCTGTTTCTGCTGACAACTTCGGTCGCGGTGCGAATCGTTCCGTTTTTGTAGGACAACGCTCCCTCCGACAGCCCTACCTGCATACACAGCAGGTCAAGCAGCTCTCCGAGCGCCTCAATATGCTCCGTTACACGAAGTTCGGCGGTGTTGTCGGTAATTTTAAGGTCCTCCGTGTCGGAAGTTGAAAACGCCTCAAACACTTCGTCGTTCACGTCAAAATAACGTTTCAGCTCTCCGTTTTCGTCATACTCTCCGCGCACCGCGTAGCTCGGCACGATAATGCGCTTTTTGCCTAGGACAAATTCCCTCGAAAGGCTGTCAAAGACAATGTCGAGCGATTTAAGGGTGTCCTCCGCTCCCGCAAAGACCGATGTCCCGAGCGCGCCGCATTGCTTTACAGTGCCCGTGCCTGCGCGAAAATAAACGAACAGCGGCTTTTCAAGCCCTTTTATCACCGTTTTTTCCGCAAGCCCGGGATATACCTCCTTCAGCTCCGTTTCAGAACCGCTCTCACGATAGAGCTTGTTTTCAATTATAAGCCCCTCGTCCGAAAGCCTTTGAGTTTCCGCAAGGACGTAGTTCTTGCCGTCCGCGCAGACTGCCGAGCCGAACGCTCCCGCATAAATGCCGCCCGCGTCCCATTTTGTGGGGACGAACCTGTCCGCGGGGACAAAATCGAGCTTGACGCCGCCGTCATAGTAGACCTTTATTGCCCCGCCGCCCAGCGCAAACATTTTTTCGGTAAAATCGGCAAAGCGTTCCGAGAAGTTGTTGTCGGAGAGGACTTTTTGAATAAACTGCGCGGTTTCGTTGTCGGCGGAAGTTGCTCCCGAACCTTCGGTAAAGCAGAGCCTAGAAAGCTCCGCGCAGACTGCCTTTGCCGCGCCGAGCGATGCAAGCTTTCGCATGCTGCCGCTGTTCAAGCCGCCTTTTCTGACATAACGCCAGCTACCGCCGCCGGAATAGATGTCCTTCCATTTGGCGAGGTCGCCCGAATAGAATTCTGAGAGAACGCCGATACTTGTCAGCCTGTTTCTTCCAAACAGCAGATCCATAAGACCCAAACTCATTCCTCCTTTACTGTTTATTGCGGTTTTCTTTCCGCTAGGCAGATAGTAAATGAGAAATAACTGCAATTTACTGCACTTAGAGGTAAGAAGTAAGAGGTAAGAGGTAAGAAATCAAAGGTTGTTTTAAAGATTAAGTTGTTTGAAATTCATAGAAAGAGGCTGGAGGCTAGAGTTTGAGAGGAAAAGTTGTTCGCCTCTCAAAACAAATTCTAACCTCTTACCTCTAACTTCTAACCTCTAGTAGGGGTTTTCCCCGCATTGCCGTTTCAAAGCCGTGCTTTGAAACGGCAATCCTAAAAGAGGTTTTGAGCGGGGGATAACCTTTACAATACATTAACTTTTGAGCGTGAAAACAAAAGCGTTTAGAATATTAAACAGTGACAAGAGCATAAAAAAAGCGCCCAAAAATCGGGCGGGGTGCTATTGACAAATTAAAGGGAATGTGCTATAATGCAATTGCAACACAATTAAATATTTCTACAAAAAATGCACATTTTTACTATGGTAGAAGTGTGTGCTCTTTTCGTGTCATTTTTTTGTAGAAACGAAATTGTGTTGCAGCAATCGGAGCTTGCATTTTTACAGTGCGCGGTTTCGACTGCGCACTTTTTTATTGACAATTTAAGGAGGACAGGAAATGAAAATAGCAAAAATTTTATCGGCAGTATTGGCGGCGGCACTGTTATTGTCGGGGTGCAATAACAGCACTGAAAATTCAACCCCGCAGCAGAGCAATGTTACAGACAATTCAGGCAGTTCATCTCAGGATAGCACATCATCTTCAAGCTCGTCCGAAAGCAGTTCGTCTGAAACCGTTTCTTCCGAAACGACCGAAAGTTCTTCAAACTCTTCTGTCAGCAGTTCCGAGGAAAGCAGTTCTTCTGAAAGTTCTTCAAGCTCAGAGGTTTCAAGCTCTAAGCCCGCAAGCTCTTCCAGCAAACCTGCGTCAAGCAGTTCAAAACCTGCAAGCTCATCAAGCTCCAAGCCTGCAAGTTCTTCAAGCTCCAAGCCTGCAACTCCTCCTGCAAGCGGCACGGTAACAATTAAAGGTAAAACATATGATATAGCAACGACGACGAAATTGGAATTAACGTCTTCTTTGTTACAAAATGATGATGTTGTTCAAATAGGTAAACTTGTAAATCTCACATATTTGGATTTGTGGGATAATCGAATCAGTGATATAAGCCCGCTTGCCAATCTTACTAATCTGACAGGTTTGAATTTGAGCGCTAATCGAATCAGCGATATAAGTCCGCTTGCAAACCTTACAAATTTGACAGAATTACAATTGGATTGGAATCAAATAAGTGATATAAGCCCGCTTGCAAATCTGACTAAACTGACAATTTTGGATTTGCTTGATAATCAAATCAGCGATATAAGTCTGTTAGCAAATCTTACTAAATTAACACATTTGGAGTTGAGAACATATTACATCAGCGATATAACTCCGCTAGCAAATCTCACCAATTTGACATATTTACATCTTAGTGGAGATCAAATCAGCGATATAACTCCGCTAGCAAATCTCACCAATTTGACACATTTATATCTTGGTGGAGATCAAATCAGCGATTTAACAACGCTTGCAAAGCTTACTAATCTGACAGAGTTGAGTTTAGTTGATACTCAAATCAGCAATATAACTCTGCTTGCAAAGCTTACTAATCTGACAAACTTGTATTTGGCTGGTAATCAAATCAGCGATATAAGTCCTCTTGCAAATCTTACTAATCTGACTGAATTGGATTTGTATAAAAATCAAATCAACGATGTAAGTCCTCTTTCAAATCTTACAAATCTGACAGAGTTGTGGTTGTCTTATAATCAAATTAGCGATATAAAACCTCTTGCAAATCTTACTAATCTGACATATTTGAGTTTGACTTATAATCAAATTAGCGATATAAAGCCTCTTGCAAACCTTACAAATTTGACAGAATTACAATTGGATTTCAATCAAATCAGCGATATAAAGCCACTTGGAAAGCTTACTAATATGACAGAATTGGATTTGGCTGGTAATGAAATCAGCGAAAAAGATATAACTTGGCTTAAACAACAGCTCCCGAATTGCTACATACGTACGTTTTAATTAAAACAACCCCGACCGCCAAAGCAGTCGGGGCAACTTTTATAAAAAATCGGGCTTTCTTTCCAAAGCCCGAAATTTTTTTCCGCATAAGACTTTTACCGTACACGGTTTTCACCGTTGTCGGAAAACCCGTTAAAGGAAAACCCGTTGACGGAAAATCCCGCAACGGATACTTATATATAATATAAAATACTTATAAATCAAATACTCATTCATCAATCCCTCATTCTTCCGCGCTCCGCGCGAAATGACGGAATTGACGGAGGAATTGACGGAGGAAATGATGAAGGAATGATGAAAAATTTTTTAATTTTATTTCAAGTGAGAGAATAAAACTCTTTTCGGCAATGACAATGAAAAAACCTATAATCCCGACAACAATCTGAATCCGTCCGCCAAAGGCGGACACCGAAACTGTACACTGTCAACTGTACACTGTACACTGTGTTCCACTCTTGAAAAGCTTTCGCCAACAATCAGCCCCCGACAACGAAGTTCATCACGAACTCCACAGCCATCACCCCCGCGCACGAGGCGATCGCTACGGTCATTAGCCCTCTTTCGAAAAACGCTAAAACGAGCGCTATCAAAAGCCCCACAGACGCGCTTATTATCGAGCTTGTGCTGTAAAATATCGCGGGGAAAGTCATCGCGCTTAGGACCGCATAGGGAATATAGTAGAGGAAATCCAAGACAAACCGCGACTTTATCTTCCCCCTCACCGCCGCCAGCGGCAGCATTCTTATGAGATATGTCACCATTGCCATTATCACTATGCTTAGACATATGTACAGCGTTTCGGTCATTGCACGCTCTCCTTTCTCGGGAATAAAAGCGCGCCGAGCGCCGCGGCAGCTACCGCGCATATTATCACCGATATACCCGAAGAAATGCCCGAAAATATCGGAACGTATTTTAACACACAGCTAAACGCCGCCGCGCCCAACACTACCGCAAGAACGCCCCTGCTCTTTTTCGCGGGCGGGATTATTATCGCCACAAACATTGTGTAAATGGCTATCCCCAGCGCGGACTTTATGTTTTCGGGGAGTATCTCGCCCAACAGCGCGCCGAGCGCCGTTCCTCCCGCCCAGAAAATATACGGCAGCGTTATCAGCCCGTACATATACCGCGGCTCAATTTCGCCCTCTTTTCCCGAGGCTACCGCAAATATCTCGTCCGTTATCCCAAACGCGCTTATCAGCCTGTGCGGCATTGTATACCTTTCGCTCAGCTTTTGCGACAGCGACAGGCTCATAAGCGAATAGCGAATGTTTATGACAAGCTGCGAGAGCGCCATTTCCGCAAACCCTCCGCCCGCGGAAATGACCCCCACTCCCGCCAGTTGCCCCGCAGAAGTAAGATTTGTCATTGAAATCAGTATCGCCACAAGCGGGCTTATCCCCATTCCGACCGCCGTTATCCCAAATGTAAACGAAACCGAGAGATACCCCAGCGCAATAGGGATACCGTCTACAAGCCCCGTTCTGTATCTCGCCGCGCGTTTTTCCGTCTTTTCCATAACTACCGTTCCCTTTTTGCTTTTGTAAATTTTTTGCAATTATAACAATTATAATAACAACGCGGTTCAGCTAACTGCCGAACCGCGTTTGCTTTTTACGGTGATTTTTTGTAATTATTCCTGTTCTTCCGTGCTTTCGGTTTCTTCCTCAGGCTCGGAAAGCGCACGAATCGAAAGCGAAACTCTCTCGCGCTCATTGTCGATCTCGATTATCTTTACATCAACTTCCTGTCCGATTTTAAGAACAGTGTTTATGTCCGTTACTCTCTCGGTCGAGATCTGGCTTATGTGTATAAGACCGTCAACGCCGGGGATTATCTGAGCAAACGCGCCAAAGTCCATAATTGAAACAATGGTCGCCTTTATAATTTCGCCCTGCTTATACTCCGCCGTAAACTTGAGCCAAGGATTTTCGTCGGGGTCTTTAGCCGTCAGCGAAACGCGCTTTTTCTCCGCGTCAAACGACTTTACTATAACGTTTATCTTGTCGCCTACGTTTACTATGTCCTTCGGGTGACCAACTCTGTTCCATGTAAGGTCTGCGGTGTGAATAAGTCCGTCAACAGGACCGATATCAACAAACACGCCATAGCTCTCTATCGAGCGAACTTCGCCCTCGAATCTCTGTCCGACTTCGATATTCTCCCAGAACTTTGCTCTTTCTGCGTCGCGAATCTCCTTTGTCGCCTGGCGAATTGAGCCGACAACTCTTCCTCCGCGCTCGTTGCTGACTTCGATTATCTTGAACTTAACGGGCTTTTTAAGCAGCTCTTCGAGCTTTCCCGTGCGCGGAATACCCGTATGCGAGCCCGGTATAAACACTCTCGTGTTCTCGTAAATGACTATAACTCCGCCCTTTACTACCTGAGATACAACGCCCTCTATAGTCTCGTTTGCCTCTTTTACTGCCGCGAGCTTTTCCAGACCAAGCGCCGAATCAATGCGCTTTTTGGAAAGAGCGACAGTTCCTACATTGTCATCGACCTTTATGACAACGGCGTCTATAACGTCGCCGGGCTTTACAATGTCCTCAACTTCGGCGTTGGGGTCGTTTGTAAGCTCCTCGCGGACAATATAGCCCGTCTGCTTCGCGCCGACTTCAACGACAGCTTCCTTTTTGGAAACGCTGACAACCGTAGCTTTAACTCTCTTGTTCGTATATAATCTTGTAAAAGACTGATCCTGTTCAAGAAGCGAAGCAAAATCCTCCTCGTTATTTTCGTTGCTTTTGATGTTTTCTTCGTTCATCTTATTATGAACCTCCTTAATTATGTAGCGCGGAGTTGATGCCCCGGCTGTAATGCCGACAAGACTGCCGGCGGACAGACCCAAAAGCGCCTGCCCTGAAAGCTCGCCTGCATTTGAAACGAAAACCGTTTTACAGTATTCGCCGCAAATTTCCGCAAGCCTTCTTGTGTTAGAACTGCTCTTTCCTCCGACGACGATCATAAGATCGGCTTTCTTTGCAAGCTCCCGCGCGCTCCTCTGGCGCTTGTCGGTGGCGTTGCATATCGTGTCGTATATTTCAGCGCGGGGGTACTTTCTCCGGATATTTTCGGAATACTCGTCAAATTTCCCGCGGTCGAAGGTTGTTTGAACAACAACGGCAAACTTCCCGCCGTCTTTAACAGCGCCGCTTTGTATCAGCGCGTCAATTTCATCAAAGTTTCTGCATGCATACGCCTTGCAGGAGGCGTTTCCCACTATACCCACAACTTCGGGGTGGTCCTTATCCCCCAGCACAAAAACCGTGCTGTCTATTCCCGAAACAATGCCGTGTATCCTCTTTACAAAAGGACAGGTCGCGTCAAAAACCTCCGCGCATTTTTCCCGCACTTCGTTTTCTACACTTTTCGGCACTCCGTGAGAACGTATAACAACGGGGTTTCCCTCTGCCTCGTCGGGGGTTTTTACCGCATACACGCCTTTTCTTTTGAGGTCTGCTACGGCGTCCTCGTTATGAATAAGCTCTCCGAGCGTATACACTTTTCCGTATTTCTCCGCGGCTTTTTCCGCAATGTCTACGGCTCTCTGCACTCCCGGGCAGAACCCCGCGTTTTCCGCGAT
The DNA here is from genome assembly GCA_947631575.1 of uncultured Clostridia bacterium. GTDB lineage: Bacteria > Bacillota > Clostridia > Oscillospirales > Ruminococcaceae > CAG-115. Next base: position 7,948 of record CANRLW010000015.1, on the reverse strand, counting down.
CTCGATTTTAATTTCAGGTTTCATTTCAGACAACATCGGGAGCGTTCTCCTTGAGCGTTGCTATCTCTCCCATGATAAGCCTGCTTATCCTGTGGACAGCGTGCTTATCCTCAATGTCAATGTCAAAGTTCTCCGCCGAAATCGGCTTTCCTACGGAAACAACAACGTTTCTGCGGAACTTCTTCTTTCCGTATCCCACATACACGGGAACGACCGGAACTTTTGCCCTCGCCGCAATAAGCGAAACTCCGCTTTTCGGTTTTCCCAGCTCGCCAGTTTTAGAACGCGTGCCTTCGGGGAATATCACAAATACCCTTCCGCTTTTCAGACTTTCAAGCGCCATATCTATGCCCGAAGTGTCCTTTGAGCCGCGCTTTACCGGAAACGCACCAAGCTTTTTTATAAGCCATGTAAACACAGGGTTTATATGAAACAGCTCGTCCTTTGCCATAAAGGTGTATTTGCCTTTAAATACGATCCCGACCATAGGCGGGTCGCAGTTTGAAACATGGTTAGACGCGATAATATATCCGCCTTTTTCTTCGGGAATATTCTCTTTTCCTATAACGGTTATCCTGAAAATAATGTGGAAAATGAAGTTTACAACGCCCCTGCAAAAATTATAGAACATCGCGCCGCTCCCTTACGATACGGCATATGCTCTCAACGCTCTGCTCAAAATCAAGCTCCGACGTGTCCAGAAGAACAGCGTCGTCCGCCTGTTTCAAGGGCGATTCCGCGCGGTGGCTGTCGTTGTAGTCGCGCTCGTTTAAGTCGTTTAATACCTCTTCAAACGTTGTCTTTACGCCTTTATTCAAAAGCTCGTCATATCTTCTTTTCGCCCTTATTTCGGGCTTTGCCGTAAGGAATATCTTTACATCGGCGTTCGGGAGAACTACCGTTCCTATATCCCGCCCGTCCATAACGACATTGTTCTTTTCGGCAATTTCCCTCTGTATGCCCAAAAGCGCCTTTCTCACCTCGGGAACAGCCGAAACCGCGCTCGCCGCCATAGATACTTCGGGCAGCCTGATATCCTGCGACACGTCCTCTCCGTTTAAGAAAACGCGCTGTTCGCCGTTTACAAGGGAAATTTCTACCTTTATCCTGTCAAGACAGCCCGCCGCCTCGCTCGGCGTTTTCGGGTCAGCGCCGTTTCTCAAACAGTACAGCCCGACCGCTCTGTAAAGCGCGCCCGTATCGCAGTATATAAAGCCGAACATTTCGGCAGTTTTTCTTGCCGCGGTGCTTTTTCCCGCGCCCACAGGTCCGTCTATAGCGACAGAAATATACTTCAACAAGAACCGCTCCTATCCAAAGGGAAAGTAAATAACCAACCAACAGCCTTTCGGCTTATTCTCCGTGTCATTGTATAATGTAATTCTGCATTTTCAGCATATACTGTTTAGCACTTTCGTACTAACGCACTAACGCACTTTCGCACTTACTCACTTATACTCGCTTTGGTAAATTATTCGACACTCTGATTATTTCAAATCAATTTAATTTTAACATAAATTCATAAAAATTGCAATAGGTTTTTAAACTTTTTCATACATTTTTCTTTGAATTTTCACCCGCGAGCCGCCCTGTGGCAAACGCCGTCTGCAAATTGAACCCGCCCGTGTATGCGTCAACGTCGATTATCTCCCCCGCAAAGAACAGCCCCTCTACAAGCCTGCTCTCCATTGTTTTCGGGGAAATCTCTTTTACCGAAACGCCGCCGCGCGTTATAACAGATTCTTCTATAGGGCGAAACCCGCTTATGTTGAACGTAAGATTTTTCAGCACTTTGCATAATTCCCTGCGTTCTTCTTTGGTTATTTCAGAGATTTTTTTCGTTAGTTCAATTCCTGTTATTTCCGAAAACGGCTCGAACAGCTCTTTCGGCAGCAGTTTCCTTAAAATGTCGGAAAACGCTCCGCCACGCAGCTCGGCGATCTCCCGCAAAATCCTCATATCAAGCTGCTTTTCCGAAAGCGCGGGCTTTAAGTCTATCATAATTGCACAGTCATTCTCCGCGCCGTCGGGAATATGCGCCGAGGCGCTGAGTACTGTCGCGCCCCCTATGCCGTCAGAAGTGAACGAAAGCTCACCGAAGTCGTCATAAATCGTTTTCCCGCCACAAATCAGCCGAACACCGCAGTTTTTGAGCGTAAGCCCCAAGGCTTTTCCCGTCCACTTTTCCTTGGTGACAAGCGCCGAGAGCGACGGTCTGGGAGGAATTACGGTATGCCCCGCCTTTCTCGCTATTTCATAGCCATAGCCGTCCGAGCCTGTTTTCGGGTAGGACATTCCGCCCGTCGCAAGAATTACGGCGTCCGCGGGTATCTGCCGCATATTTGTGTTTACGCCCCCGCATTTCCCGTTTTCAACAATAAGCGACCTGACGTTTTCGCGTATCACCGAAACTCCGCGCCGCTTAACTTCCCTCTCAAGCGCATTTACAATATCCCCCGCCCTGTCCGAAACGGGAAAAACGCGCTTTCCGCGCTCAGTCTTAAGCTTTACGCCGAGGCTCTCGAAAAAGCTCATAACCTCGCCCGGCGGAAAGTTGTTCATAGCGCTATAGAGAAAGCGCGGGTTGCGCGGGATATTCTGCATGACTTCGGCAATATCACAGTTGTTTGTGACATTACATCGACCTTTTCCCGTTATAGCGAGCTTTTTTCCGAGCCTGTCATTCTTTTCGACAAGCAAGACCCGCGAATGTTCTGCGGCAAATATCGCGGCAGTCATTCCCGCCGCGCCGCCTCCGACAACAATAATTTGAGACATGGCATACCTTTCAGAAAGATAATTGAAACGTTTTATCCGGAAAAGGCTGGTGCCTCAAATATCTTTTTTGTAAACATCATTGCTCTCCCACAGCCCTTCGAGCTTTGCAAAGGTCTGTTCTACGCGGCAGCGCTTTGACGCCGAAACTGCCGCAATAAGCGCGTTAATCAAGCTCATGGGAGCTACAAGGCTGTCCACAAAAGACACCATGTCCGAATATGCATAGAGCCTTGTTTTGGCGTAAGTAACGAGCGGGGAGCTTTCGGAGTCGGTGAGGGCTATTATCTGCGCGCCCTCTTCATGAGCGAACCTGCATGCCTCTACAGTGCTTTTCGCATACCTCGGAAAGCTCATGGCTATAAGCAAGTCCCCCTCGCCTATGTGGACCATCTGCTGATAAAGTTCGCTTATGCCGACCGAGCCGACAAGCGTTACGTTGTCCGCGATAAGACGAAGGTTATAATGCATAAAACTTGCAAGCACGCCCGAGGACATAGCGCCCTGAATGTAGATGTTCTTGGCGGTGTTTATGAGGGTGACGGCGTTTTCAAAGCTCTCCTTGTCCACTAATTCGAGGGTCTTGCGAATTCTGTCTATATCCTGATTCAAGACGCCGTTTAAGGTATCCTCGTCGCCTATTCTTGTGCGCGTTACGTCCATGCGCTGAATAGAGGTGAGGCGGTTTTTTATGTGATGCTGTAGGGCGCGCTGCATCTGCGGATAGCCCTCATACCCCATTTCGATGGCAAATCTGACGACGGTAGATTCACTTACATTCACGGTCTGACCGAGCCTAAGCGCGGTCATATACGCTGCTTTTTCATAATGTTCGAGGATATAAGCTGCTATGAGCTTTTGGCTTTTTGAAAACTTCGGCATCATTTCCTCGATATTCTTCAGAAGATTATCGCCCAAATTCATTACCTCCCCAAAAACTGACGGAAAAAATCCGCATGTTTCATTTTTTATGCGTTCATATACATATGATACTACATTTCTCCGTGATTTTCAAGGGCTTTTTGAATTTTTTGGGAAAAGTTCTTTCAATTTGAGGTAAGAAATAAGAGGTAAGAATTTCGGGGAACTTTCGAGAGGGAAAGTTATTTGTTTTTCAGAGAAAGAGGCTTAGTGGCTAGAGACTAGATAATTCCCCCATTTGTGGTTCTTTTCAAACGCAATTTCCCTCAATAACACTCACTCGCCCTGTTGACAGTTGACAGTGTACAGGGTACAGTATTCAGTAATAGCGGAAAGGCAATTGCCCGTCCGCGCCTTCTCAATCCCAAACCAACTTAACGCCTGATTTGCGCGCTCTCTGCCTTTGGTGTATAACGCGCGTTTAAGGAAAGCGGGGGCGCTCGTCCACTTTCCCTAAAGGTCTAACCTCTAAAACAGCGGGTACAGGGCGCGCCAGCGCCCCGAACTCTCCCCCTTCCCCTTCGGGGAAGGGGGCAGGGGGTTGGGGCGAGATAACGTTATTGAGAGAAACAGCGCTTGAAAAGAACAACAAATAGGGGAGTTATACAAGCAAAGAGGCTAGGGCTTAAACTCTAGCCTCTAGCCTCAAAAGAACAGTTTTTTGCTTTAGGTTAATGAACAGTATTTTAGCTGATTTTGCTGATTACGCCTGCTTCATCTTTTTTTCACGTTTTAAGTCGCGGTTTCTGATAAGAGCGGGAATGTATGCCGCAAGCATCGCCAATATGCCAACCAATTCCAGCCAGAATATCGGCGGGAGCATATAAAGAAACGGGTATACCTCGTATAACTGTTCGGGAAGCCCTGTCATCATTATGTAGTTCGTATGGAATATGGTATTGAACACAGCCATTACCGCTACAAGCCCGTTTCCGATGAAAAATGTCGGTATAATGCTCTTGAACGGCACTTCGTATTCGAGAACGAACAGGCAGTACAGGCTGAAAAGAAGCATAAAATGGTGACTGATTATAAACTGATAGAACGTATAGCTGTCCCACGACACCCTGAGATCGGGCCATATCATCGCAGGAAGCGGCCCTATAAACGTAAAAAAATACACCACGCGGTAGAGCTTGTGCTTGTTGTCGGTGAACAGAATGTAGATCATAAAGAAGTTTGTGATAAAACACAGGTGAAACGGAAGATCGACTTCAAAGCTCCACACGCCGAGAATAATTTTCGACAGATAATGCACCAGCATATTTCCCGCAAGAATGCCCGCCATAACATATCTGACGGCGCGCTTGTGTGATGAGCGTTTAAGTCTTCCGCGCAGAAAATAAAGCGCCAGCGCTGCGACTATCTCAGCGGCTGAAAGCGCGATATGAAGCGGCCCGAAAAGCTCGACGCGGTTTTCCGTACCTATAAAAAATTGTGCTATGTCCATTGTTTCCTCCTTTAGTGCTGCTTAATGCTGCGGTTGTTGTTAAAATTGTTCAATGATGTTAGCAAAAAACTGCTCCGCAATTATTATAGCAAAATATTACGATATTGTCAAGCTGTTAGAGGTAAGAGGTAAGAAATAAGAGGTAAGAATTTGAACCCTTACCACTTATTTCTTTAAAACCATTATTTTTCTAAATAACGCTCACTCGCCCTAACCCCCTGACCCCCTTCCCCGAAGGGGAAGGGGGAAAATTGCAGGGCGCTGCGCGCCCTGCACTCGCTCTTCTAGAGGTTAGAACATGAGGGAAAGCGCGTTTGACACCAAAGGCAGAGAGCGCGCAAATCGGGCGGGGGAGTTGGGTTGGGGATTTGTGAGGGCGCGGGCGGGCAATGACCTTTCAGATATTACTGCATACTGTACCCTGTACACTGTCAACTGTCAACAGGGCGAGAGAGTGTTATTGAGGGAAATTGCGTTTGAAAAGAACCACAAATGGGGGAGTTATGCAAACCGAGAGGTTAGGGTTCAAACTCCATCCCCCACTTCCCCCTTATCCTCTCCATAAGTCTCGCAAGCGAAATACTGTCCTCGGGCTTATAAACATCGCTGTGCGTCTTTCCTTTTGCAATACACTCCGCCATCTCGCGCACTTCGTATTCAAACCCGTTTATCTCGGGTGGAAAGTTGAGCGTTTTCTCCTCGCCGCCCGTCTTTATCGTCATGGAATACGCCCCCTGAAAGTCGGGAAGATAAATGCTCGCTTTGTCAAAATAAAGCGCCGCGCGCCGCTCTATATCAAGCCCTATGGTCTGCAAACTCTGCGCCGTCTTTTCGCCGGGATAGTAAAGCTGAAGTATGCTGAACTCGTCCGTTTTATACTCGTTAAATCTCACTTCACTGTCAAGATCCGTCGGCTCTCCGCCCATAACAGCCTGTAAAAATCCCAGATTGTAAATGCCTATATCATAAAGCGCACCACCGCCAAGCTCCGACCTGAACTTACGCTCACGGCGCTTTCCGGTTGCAATAAACCCGTATTCACATCTTACATGCCGAAGTTCGCCGTATCTTTTGGAGTTTACAATATCTTCCAGCTCATGATACAGCGGCAGAAATCTTGTCCATAAACCCTCGGCAATAAACAAACCCTTCTCATCAGCCGTTCTGTAAAGGCTCTCGGCGTCTGCGGCGTTTAGCGTAAACGGCTTTTCGCACAGGACGTGCTTTCCGTGTTCAAGGCACATAAGCGCGTTTTCATAGTGAAGATTATTCGGCGTGGCTATATATACCGCGTCAATGTCCTTGTCCGAGCAAAGCTCTTCATAACTGCCGTATACCCTGCTTATTCCATAGCTTTCGGCGAACTCCCTTGCTCTTGAAATATCCCTTGAGCCTACCGCAATAAGGCTCTGACCTTCGGCGTTCATTGCGGTTATTGTTCTCGCAAACTTCCCCGCGATGTTGCCTGTTGCAATAATACCCCAGTTCATTTTTAAACTCCTTTCAGATTTCTTGTTGATAATATAATACAACATTTCGGCGGGAATTGCAAGAGGAGAATGCAGTATACAGTAGACAGGGTAAAGTATTCAGTAATAGCCGCCGAAAGGCAGTCCTTTTCAAATGCTGTTTTTCTAAATAACACTCACTCGCCCCAACCCCCTGACCCCCTTCCCCGATGGGGAAGGGGGAGAGTTCGGGGCGCTGGCGCGCCCCGAACCCCGCCTGTTGGCAGTTGGCAGTATACAGGGTACAGTAGTCAGTAATAGCGGAAAGGTTGTCTTTTTCAAGCGCTGTTTCTCTCAATAACGTTATCTCGCCCTAACCCCCGCCTGTTTAGAGGTTATTGAGGGAAAGCGCGTTCGACGCCAACGTCAGAGAGCGCGCAAATCAGGCGTTAAGTTGGTTTGGGATTGAGAAGGCGCGGGCGGGCAATTGCCTTTCCGCCTTTACTGAATACTGTATGCTGTACACTGTCAACTGTCAACAGCGGGTGCAGGGCGCGCAGCGCCCTGCACTTTCCCCCCTTCCCCTTCGGGGAAGGGGGTCAGGGGGATAGGGCGAAAGAGTGGGTCATTTAAACAATTAACGTTTGAAAAGAACAACCTTTCCGCCGCAACATTACTGTCCACTGTATACTGCAAAACACTTGCTATGCAAAGCATAGAAGGGATCGTCAAACATTAAAAAAATTTTACAAACTATATATTTAAACCACTTTTCGGGAAGTGGCGCATTTTTACGGTTTTTGCGGAGCAAAAATTGAATTGCCGGTAGGGCAATTCAAAGTAAAAATGTGCAGCGTTGAACCCCGCTGTTTTACAGCGGGGTTCAACGCTATGTTTAATCTTTACAAAAAAGATTTTCGGTCGAGCCAAAAGAAATCGTCCCGCATGAGCGTGCGGGACGAACTGGGTGCAGGGCTTGCCCTGCTGGCTCCCCCGACTGGACTTGAACCAGTGACACCCTGATTAACAGTCAGGTGCTACTACCGACTGAGCTACGGAGGAATAGAGAAACTCAGCAAAACGGGAGTTCTGCTGAGTTATATAGTGTCGGCACCTATCTATCTTCCCGGGCAGTCACCCACCAAGTATTTTGGACGCAAGCGAGCTTAACTACTGTGTTCGGAATGGGAACAGGTGGACCCTCGCCGCCATCGGCACCGACTAAATTCATTGAGCGAACGGTGAATTAAAACTCACCGACTTCAATGAACTTAAATCTAAATGAACATTTAAACTGAATAACGAAACCAAGACATAACAAATAGAGTTTAAGCCCTCGACCGATTAGTATTCG
>CANRLW010000014.1 GCA_947631575.1 uncultured Clostridia bacterium | reverse complement strand
GTAACGTTTACGCCTCCGCGTATATCTATTCCCCAGCGTATATCGTCAATTCCCCATACATACGATGTCTTTATATCGCCGTAATAGGTCTTTATACCTATTGTAGAAAGCAATGTAAAAGCAACAATGAGAAAGAACACGATAAAAAACACGGGCTTTGTTATCCTGCTTTTCAAGTATAATTCACTCCGTTTCAGAAATTTTTACGTCTTTTAATTATTGATCACAGATCATACAGGCTGTTATAAAGCCTGTGATTTGATTTTTATACCGGCTGTAATGCGAAAAGTTGCCGCTTTGCTTTAATAATTCCACCAAAAAATGGCAAACTTTTCAAACATAACAAACAAGCTATATTATTATAACACAAATCATCAAAATAGTCAAGACCTATTTTTTATTGTTTTGTCTTAGTTTAACTTCTGCCGTTCCATATCCCAGACCTATTCCGAGGAGCGTAATGCCGAAACCGATAAACAAAACCGTTCTTATCATGGCGTCCTCTTGTATAAAGTCGAACAAGAACAGCTTTACCGAAACCAGCAGCGCCAGAGCCAGCCCAAAGCGTCTTAGCAGGGCATTCAGCTTTTTAAATCCTACAAAGATCCAGACCGCCGCGGTGACTATGTAAATTATGCTTATGATATAACTTGTAAATCTGACGAAGTTGTTTGTTCCCAGAATAGTAGTAAGCGTCATAACTCCGTAGAGCGAAACGACAAGTCCGACTGCTTTTGCAAATTTGGGAGCTTTTTCGCTTATCTGCTTTGTGATGTCTAAAACGGCAAGCACCGATATAACATTTACCGCTATGGTTATTGCTATCAACAGCCCGTCGAGCATTATTTCACTTCTGTTTGCTGATGAGCGGATTATGTTCGCAATTCCGAGGAACACCAATCCCACGCCGTAAAACGACAGCGACGCGGGCATACTTGCCCCTCCGAGGTATTTCATCTTTCCCGCCGCAAAACCCAGAATTTGCCACAAGCATGCGCACACAAGCACCACTATAAGCGTTACAAAGCCCCTGTTCATTCCCGTGCCAATAAGAGCGCGGAACATATCGTTATAGGAAATAACGCTCAGAAGTACTCCCGTGTTGAAAAGCGCAAAGCAGGCAAAGATCTTGAACATTATACCGTCGGTATTATGTCTTATGATGTAGAATATCATTATACCGAGCCAGAGAGCCATATTTACGATATACATTATCGTATTATCGAGATGGTTGACTTCGTGTTCAAAAAGTTCGTAATAGCGGTTTACTACTATCTGTACAAAGAAATCTAATTCTGCTATTCCTAAAAGTACATATCCCCAGATCTTGAGCATATTCCTTTCAATAAGAACACCGACAACAAGCACCGCCGCCGCAAGACCGTGTATCGCATAATAATTAGCCTCGCGGGTCAAAAGCGTAAGAACTGAAAACGCCGCCGTCACAAGCAGAAGGTTTATAAACACATTCGACGCCATGCATTTTGAAGAAAACCTCAGCGAAAAGCCTATGACGCAGACAAGGTAGATAAGCGCCAGAACTATCATTGCGACAAGGTCAACGGTTTTCCCGAATATGAAATAAAGGTTTGCGTTTGCAAAGAAAACCAGAAAAGCCTGCGTTGTTATTACAACGGCAATTTCCGACGCCGAAAGCGCTCCGTCGCTGTGAATGCCGCTTAAAAGCGCGCCGCATGTGTAAATAAATCCCGTGCATACCATAAACAGGATCAGTATGACCGCGGGTATTTTAAGTTCATTCCGCACAGTTTCGTAAAACAGAGGAGCGATCATCAGGGTCTCATAGCACATAAGCACCGCGCCCGCGATATTGAGCGGTCTGTAGTTTCTGTTATAAGCCGTGACAGCCGCCGCGGCGTGTTCTGCTATAAGGCAGCAAAGGCAGATACAAGCCGAAAAGTTTGAATCAATTGCAAATGCGGGGAGAATGCCGCAGAAAAGCGCTACAAAAGTAAGCGGCATAGACTTATAGCGGTTCGCCAGGAAAAAGCTGACCGCCGCCGCAAACAGTCCCACAAACTGCGCGCCTCCGCCGCCGAATACCTGAAAGCCGAATTTTCCGATTAGAGCCGAGATATAAAGTTCTGCAACTCCTCCGTAAATAAGCGCGTTTGCAAATATAACCGAACCTTTTCTGTAGAAGATCTCGCCTGCTATAAGCATTATGATGCCGACAAAAATAACCAGCGTCATTCTTACCCCGCCGCTCAGATAATAACCCGAAGTCGCGGAAAAAGCTATAACTCCTATGATTATAAATATAACGCCTATTTTACTTAGCAAATTTAGTCCAACGAACATTTCGCCGCTTGAAACCGAATTTTGCTGTCGGTTGTTACGATCGTTCATAAATTATCCTTTCTGAAACACAGTAGAAAAACGTTTTTCGGGAGCCTTAAAAACTATCCCATAATAATTATATCACAAACATTTGATAATTGCAAGAGGTATAATTATTAAGACAAGGTATATAATTATTTTTGGGAAATATTTTTCAGAACGTTATTTCTGTCAATAACCTTAACTAACCCTGTAGTCAGTTGACAAGGTACAGGGTACAGTATGCAGTAATAGCGGAAAGGCTATTCTTTTCAAACGCTATTTTCTTTAAATAACGCTCACTCGCCCTATCCCCCTGCCCCCTTCCCCGAAGGGGAAAGGGGAAAGTCGCGGGGACTGCGTCCCCGCGACCCGCTCTTCTAGAGGTTAGTTCTTTAGGGAAAGCGCGTTTAACGCCAAAAGGGAGAACGCACAAATCGGGCGGGTGAGTTGGTTGGGGGCTTGTGAGGGCGTGGGCAAGTAATTGCTTTTTGGTTGTTACTGCATACTGTACCCTGTTTCCTGTCAACTGCCAACAGGGCGAGATAACGTCATTTAGACAAATAACGTTTGAAATAAACAACAAATGGTTTTTTATACAAGCTGATGATTTTTTTGGGGAATAATTTTGTAATACTTATTATAAAGAGGTGCGATATGAAAAAGATAAAAAGAACGACTTGTTTTTTACTTTGTGCATTTATGATGATCATGACCGTTATCCCGCGCGGCACGGCTTATGCCGAAACAAGCGGCGGCGCGGAATCCGAAATACTTTTCGAGGCTAACACGGGGCAGGTCATCTATTCAAAAAACCCCGACAAAAAACTTCCTATGGCGTCCATAACCAAGACAATGACGCTTTTGCTGGTGGCAGAATCGATAAACAGAGGAGAAATGTCGCTCGATGAAAAAGTAAAAGCCTCTGTAAACGCCTCCGACGCAGACGGCTCTGTAATCTGGCTGAGGGCGGGAGAGGAAATGTCCGCGGCGGAGCTTATAGAGGCGGTCGTTGTAAGCTCGGCAAATGACGCATGCATAGCGCTTGCGGAGCATATCGCGGGGAGCGAAGCGGCGTTTGTGAAAATGATGAACGAAAGAGCGAAAGAGCTGGGGCTTAAAAACACCCGGTATACAAACTGTGTGGGATATGACGAAAGCGGACATTATTCGACTGCGCGGGATATTGCAATATTAACCGCCGAGCTTATGAACTGCGAGGTTTTGAGGAGCTACTGGCTGATATGGCTGGACTATCTGCGCGGAGGAGAAACCCAGCTTGTAAACACAAACAAGCTCGTAAGGTATTATAACGGTATTGTCGGCGGAAAAACGGGAACAACGGATAACGCGGGATATTGTCTTACTGTATGCGCCGACAGAAAGGACATGCGGTATATAGCGGTTGCGCTCGGTTGCGACAGTGACGAGGAGCGCTTTGACAGGTGCGAGGAGCTTTTGGACTACGGCTTTGACAACTATCAGAAATTTACCCCCGAACAGGACACTTCAAAACTTCTGCCTATAAAGGTCGTGCGCGGCTCAAAAGCGGAGATAGTTCCCATAATTGAACAGCAGGGCGTTGAATGTGTGATCCGAAAAGGCAGCGCAAGCAAAGTCGAATATGAATACACGTTTGTAGAGCAGGTCGAGGCTCCCGTTGAAAAAGGGCAGTTTCTGGGAGAATATCTTGTGACGCTCGACGGCGCGGCAGTTTTCCGCTCCGACATCATAGCAAACGAGGATATACCGAGAATGGACTTCGGGCGATGTCTGGGGCTAATATTGAGCGAGATTATTTCAATGTAATAGAGCTCGACTGTGTACAGGGTACAGCGTCAGTGTACAGTATTCAGTAACAGCCGAAAGGTTGTCCGTTCATTTATAACTGTTGAAAAACTAAACGAACTTCTTTCCCGCTTTAAGGTAAGTGCAATTCTGAGGCGGTTTCACGCTCAAAACCTCTTTTAGGATTGCCGTTTTAAAAACACGGTTTTTAAAACGGCAATGCGGGGAAAACTCTTGTTTTCCCCGCACCCTTTAGCGCTAAGAATCGATTGCGGGGGCGCTGCCCCCGCACCCCTGCCAGAGGGAAAAAATTTTTTGAAAAAAATTTTTTCCCTCTGGACTCCCTTTTCAAAAAACTTTCGTGACGCCGCCCGTAGGTGGTTTTGATTTTAAACGTTGTTCGCCGCTCAAAACAGTTTCTAACCTCTATCAGTACTTAATCCTGACGCTGACTTCTCCGTTCCCCGAAAAAATAACATTCGTATCTTCGGGCAACGAATACTCTGTTTCACTGTCTGCGGCAAACTCTCTGAACGCCAGCCACTCCCGCATTTTTACGAGCGTTTCGGGCGTTGCCGCCGTAAAACTGTCGTCTTTATGCGTTATTTTGACCGTTCCTCCGTGCATTACCAGCTTTCCCGCAAGCGCAAACGCATTGTCACAGCACCCGGGTAGTCCGTTCTTTTCTATATAAAGGTTCGTCGAAGAATACCCCGTGCTTTCATCAAGCCTTATCATCAGCTTATCTTTCTTCGCCGACAGCTTATAATCAATTCTCCTTAATGGATCTCCCGCGACATACTCCCTGTGTTCATACCCCGGAAGTCCGCCTCTCAGAACGCTCGTTCCTTCCTCGGTATCTCCGCTGTCGTCGGGCAGAACGCTCGGAAATACCTCCGGTCCGATATAATCGACATTCTTCGGCAATACGCCCTTTTGCGTTTCCTCGGCGCATGGTATATCAAGCTGTAAAAGTCCCGCAAAGTCGCGAACAGTAACATTCGTCAGCTTTATCCTGTTAAGCCCGCTGTGGTTTACTCGAAAGCTCCCCTTTACAACAGCGGAATTTCTGAACACAAGCGACGTTCTTAGTCTTATGCTGCTCCCCGTTTCAACGCATATTTCGATATACGGCAGAACGCAGAAACCCGTTTTCTTGAGCATTATTTCAAACTCGACTTTTTCGCCGACATTCGCCGTTCCTGAAAGCTCACCGAGCTTTACGGAAAAATGTTTTTTCGATAACAACAGCAGCGCCGCCGATATGACAATTATCGCTCCCGCCGTGTAAATAAGCGCCCAACCGATATCCCCGCTTATGAAAATGAGAAATACCGCGCTAAGCAATAATATCTGAATATAGCTCCCGATGTGCGTCATTTTCTCACTTCCTCATTTTTCGTTTCATTTTCAGGATCTTCCTATAGTTTGCATACAGCTTGCCCGCGCGCGGGTCTACGGTATCGTTATAGAAAAGCGCGTCCGCGCAGGAGGTTATTTCTTCAGCCTCTGCGCCGAGCATAAGCGAATTTGAGATTATGCCGCGCACTTCTTCGGAAGTCGTGCTCTTCGGTTCTTTATCTGCAATTTTGCAGGCAAGCTTTCTTGTCCTCAGATAAACCGCGCGTATTTTTCCTCTGTCGCTCCTGAAACAAACGCCCACGGCAAATATAACTTCCGCCAGCCTTTCTCTGAAAATAAAAGCCAACGTTCCGAGAATTATCGCAATAATAAGCAGAATAAACGGAATTATGGAGTTGTCTTCTTCCTCGCCTGCTACTATGGCATATTTTGTTCCGTCAATTTCGAGCCACCCATAGCCCTCTATATATCCCATTGCAAATGCATGGGCGTCGGCAGCTTTTACCGCATAATATCCGTATTCATTGAAATTATCTGCGTCAAGCACAAACCCTTCGCCGTATCTTGTCGGGATATCCGCCGCCCTCATAAGCAGAGCCGCCGCCGAGGCAAAGTCCGTGCAAATGCCGCGCCTGCTCTCAAAGAGGAAATATTCTGCGGTCGTTTCCCTCGGAATAAAATCGAGGTCGTATACAAATCTTGCCTCGCCAAACCATTTTTCAATAGCGAGCGCCTTTTCATAGTCCGAAGAAAGCCCGTCTGTTATCTCATCTGCAAGCGCTGTTATTCTCGGGCTTATGGGCTCTTCAAGAATTTTCTCGCGATATTCCGCCGCTTGATTCCGCTCGTTTATAAACGCCTCTTTTTCCGTTTCGGAGATAACGCCTTCTTCTTCCGCCGCAGAAAGAAGTTCTTCCATGTCGACTTGTTCAAAAAGGTAAATAAGCGCCTTGTTCGGCGTCTGGTCGTAATAACTGAGCGTATAGGACGCGTTTTGTCCGAAATTTTTGTCGGTGAACATCTCGTCCATAAGCGTCCGATATATTTTGTCGTCATAGCCGCGAATGCTTACGTCTACGGTCATATTCGGGTGGATCACAACGCGGGTGTTGCTTTTGTCGGCTATGTATATCCTCATAAGTCTTGTATTGTAATAGTTTTCTTCGGGGATCTTCGGCAGGGTTTTCAGCAGCTCGGCATATTCCGAAAGCTTGCCGACGTCCGCTGCCACGCGCAGCTTTGAGGAAAGAACGGCGGTGTTTAAGTTTTGTTTATATGTCCTCCAGTTTGTCCAGCCCGTTGTATAATCCTTATGAGCCGTCCAGTGCCCGTCGTCATTATATTCGTCGAAAAACCAGCGGCTCACTATCATCGGCTTATCCGCAGACGCATAGAACAAAACGTTTTCGGACAGAACATTTGAGCCGTGGTTTACGCTGCTTGTGTTGGTAAAGTTTGAAAGACCGTTTCCGGCAAAGAACGTCGAGCGGACTTTAAACGCGTTGTCGAGATAATCGCCAAGCGGCGTTTCTGTACTTCTCGGAACGCAGTAAATGACCGCGGCTATCACCAGTCCGAAAATTCCCAGAGCGCCCAGACGCTCAAACCGTGACTTCTTATCGTCAAAATAAACGTTCTCTTTCGGAAATTCGGGACGCGAAACGCCCAGTATGACCAGCGCATATCCTACCGCCATAAATACCACATATCCCGCGGGAAGTCCGTTTGAAGTCTTTGCCGAAAGCAAAAGCGGAATAAACGCAGGCAACAGCAAAAACGCCGGGCGCGGAATATAAACGCTGAAATATGCCGTCGGAAATCCGATTATAAACGAGAAAAGAGGGATAAACGCCGCCGCCATAGTCGCGTCGTAATATTCCGATGCCCTGAAAAGAAAATCAACAGGGCTTACGCGGCTTAGCCGTATAAACACCGAAAAGATTATAGTGACAACAAAAAAACACGCCAGAAACGCAAAAAACGCATACGCTTTTTTCTTTCTCAGCGCGTAAAAAATCATATAAATTCCGAAAGTGAGCGCAGTCATTATACACGTTGTCTGAAAGACAACGCTGTTGCATATCGTATACATAAGCGCCGCGCTCATTGCGCAGATAAATACCAGAGCGGAAAACAGCTCCGCGCCCTGGTATGCGGGGGTAGAGTGATTTTTCATATTACTTATAATAAGAATACAGTCGTGCTTTAATCATTCCGTTATACAGCTTTCGGTCTTTGTCGGACTTTTTTCCGAACAGCTTTTCAAACTCCTCGTCGGAAGTGATAACATAAAGTTGATTGTTTCCGAGAGGAAGAAGTTTTTCGCCCATTATTCTGTATATGTTGCGAGCCTGCTCTATATCCAAGAGCCTCTCGCCATAGGGCGGGTTTGTGATTATTTTCATGGGAATTTCCGAGCGGGAAAAGTCCTTTATATCGCGAACTTTTGCCGAAATAAAATTCGATACTCCCGCTTTTTGTGCATTTTCAAGCGTCAGCTTTACACACTCGGGGTCGTTGTCGAAACCGACAGCCCTGAAATCGGAACGCTCTTTTATAAGCGATCGGGCCTCTTCGCGGGCGTTTTTCCATGCGCTTTTGGGAAGGAACATAAGTCGCTCCCCCGCAAAGCGCCGCTTTAGCCCCGGCGCAATATTCAGCGCCTTCAGCGCGCTTTCTATAAGTATCGTTCCCGAGCCGCAGAACGGGTCGCACACGAGGTCGCTTTCTCTTACTCTCGCCAAGTCAACTATCCCCGCCGCAAGCGTTTCTCTCATCGGCGCGGCATTTCCTATTGCGCGGTAGCCGCGCTTGTGGAGTCCGTCGCCGCTTGTGTCGAGATATAGCGAGAACATGTCTTTCATTATGGAAAAGCGAATTTTGCATTCGTTTCCCGTTTCGGGCATTTTTTCAAGACCGTATGCCTTTCCGAGATTTCTCGCCATCGCCAGCTTTACGCGCTTTTGAATTGCGGGAATGCTTTTAAGCGCGGAATTTATCGAATGACCGTTATTCGGAAAAGCGTCGTTTCTCCCGATAAATTCCGACAACGGAAGTTTTTCTATTCCCGAAAAAATGTCGTCGTAATTTGCCGCTTTAAATTCTCCGAGTATGATATAAACGCGCTCCGCCACGGAGAAGAAAACGTTTGCTTTTGCGCAGGTCTCCGCTGTTCCCGAAAAGCATACTTTCCCGTCGGACACCGAAATTTCCTCTCCGCCTATCTTTTTTACCTCAAATTCGAGCGTTTTCTCCAGCCCGAAATGACAGGGCGCGCAGAATCTGTACTTGTTCATACCTTGTCGAACGAAAGCGCTCTTGCGCCTATGTCATGACGGAAATGAGCCTTGTCAAAAGATATTTCGCCGACAGCTTTATATGCGGTTTCGAGAGCGGCTTTGAGGTCATTTCCCGTCGCGGTAACGCCCAGAACGCGCCCGCCAGCGGTGAGGAACTTTCCGTTTTCAAGCTTTGTTCCCGCGTGATAAACGAACGCGGAATTGTCCGAAAGCTGACCGTTTTCGTCAAGACCGGAGATCTCTTTCCCCGTTTCGTATTTTTCGGGATAACCTCCGCTCGCTATAACAACACACGCGCAGGAATTTTCGCTCCACTTTATGTCAAGCTTGTCAAGTCTTTCCTCGTAAATTGCCTCTATTATGTCTACAAGATCGGTTTCAAGCAGGGGTAATACAACCTGCGTTTCGGGGTCGCCGAAACGGCAGTTGTATTCTACAACTTTTGCGCCCTCGCTCGTAAGCATAAGCCCGAAATACAGACAGCCCTTGAAAGGTCTGCCCTCCGCCTGCATGGCGTTTATTGTCGGAACGAAAATCTTTTCCATACATTCTTCGGCGATTTCTTTTGTATAAAACGGGTTTGGCGCAATAGTTCCCATTCCGCCCGTATTAAGACCCTCGTCGTTGTCAAGCGCGCGCTTGTGATCCATTGAAGAGATCATAGGCTTTACGGTCTTTCCGTCCGTAAACGCGAGGACGGTCACTTCAACGCCGCGCATAAACTCCTCAATTACGACCTCCGCGCCGCTCTTTCCAAACTTCTGGTCTATCATCATGGACTTTACGGCAGCCTGAGCCTCTTCAAGATCCTGCGCGATAATTACGCCCTTTCCGAGCGCAAGCCCGTCGCACTTTATAACGGCGGGATAGCTGTTCTTTTCCTTTATATAAGCGACAGCCTTTTCCGCGTCTGTAAACGTTTCATAAGCGGCGGTCGGGATATTGTATTTCTTCATAAGGGATTTTGAAAAAGCCTTGCTGCCCTCTAAGATCGCGGCATTCGCGCGAGGACCGAAGGTCTTGAATCCCGCCTCGTTAAGCTTATCCACCATTCCCATTACAAGCGGGTCGTCGGGAGCTACAAAGACATAATCTGGATTCAGCTTTTTCGCAAGCTCAACTATCCCGTCAATATCCGTCGCCTTTACGGGAAAGCACTCGGCAATTCTCGAAATTCCCGCGTTTCCGGGAGCGCAGTAGAGCTTTTCAACTTTCGGTGATTTTTTGAGCGCCGCAGCTATAGCGTGTTCGCGTCCGCCTCCGCCGACTATAAGTATGTTCATTTTAATAATTCCTTTCGCAATAAATTTACATAAACATTATACTACAATTCGGCGAGAATTACAATAGTTTTTTGCGAGATGTCATATTGCACAATTTTTATCAGGATAATTTGTATAAATTACCGCCCTTGTTTATTTTTGGAAATGAGGTATAATTATATTATAAGGTAGACTGTATAAAAAAGTCGGAGAGGAAAAATGGAACAGTTTATATTTGAAACTGAACGGCTCGGAATAAGGCGGTTCAGTCCGTCGGACAGCGAAGAATTTGCGCAGATACTTACCGACCCTGAGGTATGTTATTTTGAGCCGTCGGGAGTTTTCCCGCGGGAAAAGGCTCTCGCCGTAGCTGCAAAGCTCGCGCAGGACAAACGATTTTTCGCGGTCGTTCTCAAAGAAAACAACTTTCTTATCGGAAAGCTCTTTTTCGAGGACAAGGATTTTTTCGGGGCTTATGAGATAGGATATACCTTCAACAGGTCATACTGGGGCAAAGGCTATGCGCTCGAATCGGTAAAAGGAATGTTTCGCTATGCGTTTGAAAAGATGAACGTCCGCAGGATAATTGCCGAGGTCGATATAAAAAACACGCGCTCTGTAGATCTTCTTGAGCGCGCGGGTATGCGCAGAGAGGGAGTTTTTAAGAAAAGCGCGGCTTTTCGCAAAAACAGCCTCGGAGAGCCTGACTTTTCGGATTTCGCATCATACGCGATATTAAAAGATGAATTTAATATAAGGAGTTAAAACTATGAACTACGGTCACTTTGACGAGCAGAACAAGGAATATGTGATAACAAGACCCGACACCCCCGCGGCTTGGGTAAACTATCTCGGTTCTCCCGAATACGGCGCTATGATATCGAACAACGCCGACGGCTACAGTTTTGAGAAAAGCGGCGCAAACGGCAGAATACTCCGCCAGCGCTTTAACACCATGTCAAACGACAAGCCCGGTCGCTATATCTACATCAAGGACGGCGAAAGCGGAGAATACTGGAGCGGCTCTTGGTCGCCTGTCTGCAAAAGCCTTGACCGGTATAAAAGCGAATGCCGCCACGGAACGGGCTATACCGTCATTTCTTCGGAGTATGACAACATAAAGACCGAAACGAGCTATTATGTTCCGCAGAACAAGACCTACGAGGTCTGGGCTTTGAAGATAACGAACAATGACGCAAAGCCGCGAAAGCTGTCCGTAACGGGCGTCTGCGAGTTTGTAAACGACAACAACTACGAGCAGGACGGCGTAAATCTCCAGTACACGCTGTTTATCACTCACACTTATTTCAAAGGCAACTTCATTCTCCAGCGCGAAAACGAAACAGAGGGCGGCATATCGAGGTTTTTCGGCGTTTCGGGCGCGGAAGTTTCGGCATACTGCGGCGACAGGGAAAAATTCCTCGGAAATTACAGGAATTATTCAAACCCTGTGGGTATCGAAAACGGGCTTTCAAACGAGCTTAATTTCTGCGGAAATTCCGTCGGGGCATTGCAAAGCGACATTGAGCTTAAAGCGGGAGAAACGCGGGAGATAGTTTATATTCTCGGACAGAAAGACGAGGACGAGGCGAAAGAGATTATCGCGGGATATGCCAAAAAGGGCGCTGTAGAGCGGGAAATTTCCGAGATTAAAACCTACTGGCATTCAAAGCTCAATAACCTACAGGTCAAAACTCCCGATGATGATTTCAACAATATGGTAAACGTCTGGAACAGCTACAACTGTTTTATAACGTTTACATGGTCAAGAGCCGCATCATTCATATACTGCGGACTGAGAAACGGCTACGGCTACCGCGACACCGTTCAGGACATTCAGGGAGTTATCCATTTAGCTCCCGAAAAGGCAAAAGAGCAGATAAAGTTTATGCTCTCGGCGCAGGTCACAAACGGCGCGGGACTGCCGCTCGTTAAATACACCCACAAAGCGGGAGAAGAAAACACCCCCGACGATGAAAGCTATGTACGCGAAACGGGACACCCGTCCTACCGCGCGGACGACGCGTTGTGGCTGTTTCCTACTGTGTACAAGTATATCGGCGAAAGCGGCGACAGGGCGTTTCTTGATGAGGAAATACTTTTTGCAAACAACGGCGAGAAAGGCTCGGTATATGAGCATTTAAAGCGCGCGATAGGCTTTTCAATGAACAACCTCGGCGCTCACGGAATGCCCGCGGGACTTCACGCCGACTGGAACGACTGCCTGCGGCTTGGCAAAAAGGGCGAAAGCACATTTGTGGCGTTTCAGCTCGTGTATGCGATAAAGATAATGCGCGAGTTTGCGGAGCTTGAAAACGACGGGGAATATATAAAATACCTTGACGAGATAAACGGGCGTTTAAGCAAGATACTCGACAACTGCTGGGACGGCGACAGGTTTATTCGCGGCTACCGTGAAACGGGCGAAATTATCGGACAACATACCGACCCCGAGGCGAATATGTGGCTGAACCCGCAAAGCTGGGCTGTTATTTCGGGATTTGCGGGAAAAGAGCGCGGAGAAAAGGCTCTTGATTCCGTTGAGCGCGAGCTTAACACCCCATACGGCGCAATGGTAATGTATCCGCCGTATGTAGATCATGCGTTTGAGGGCGCGCTTATGCATTGCTACAACGTATGCGTAAAAGAAAACGCAGGTATTTTCTCACAGCCGCAGGGCTGGCTCATTCTCGCGGAAACAAAGCTTGGCAGAGGAAACAATGCATACAAATACTGGAAAGAGGCGTCTCCCGCGACTTATAACGACATTGCCGAAAAGCGCGTTCTTGAGCCTTATGTATACGGACAATTCGTCGAGGGCAAGGACAGCGCGTTTGCGGGCAGAGCGCATGTTCACTGGCTTACGGGAACAGCGTCTACCGTTATGGTGGGAACTGTAGAGGGAATTTTAGGGCTTATCCCCGACGCAAACGGGATAAAGATAGATCCATCAATACCGAGCGAATGGAAAGAGTTTTCAATGAAAAAGCGTTTTCGCGGAAAACTTCTTGATATAAATGTATCAAACCCTAACGGCTCACAGCATGGCGTAAAGGCTGTGACAATAAACGGCGAAAAGCTTTCGGGAAATTATATACCCGCGGATATTCTCAAAGATGTAAATGAGATAAAGGTTGAAATGTGAAATAAGAGGTAAATATGGAAATTCTGGTTTTAAAGACGGGAAACACGACATGGGAAGAAATATCGGGATATCTCGGCTGCCTTGACGGAGCGAGGAGAAAGGCTGTTATGAAAAAAGCGGGAGATACCGACAGGATAAACGCGCTTTTGTCAAGGCTGTTATTGCTCAAAGAAATTGAAAAGCGGACAAGCACGCCTATGAAAAAGCTGACGTTTGCGAAGGGGAGCTACGGAAAGCCGTATTTAAAGGACGGCGGATTGTTCTTTTCATTGTCGCATACAAAGGGCGCGATAGCTGTCGCATTTTCGGAAGAAAAGGAAATAGGCGTTGATATCGAGAGCAGGGAGAGAGAAGTAAACGAGCGGATATACGAGCGCGCGCTTTCAGATGAAGAACGCCAAGGAATAAAGTCGACAGAAGATTTCTTGCGGATATGGGTAAAGAAAGAGGCGTTTTTAAAGCGCCTCGGCATAGGCATAACGCGGGATATGAGGACTATTCCCGCAAACAGCGTTCCCGATACGGCGGCGATAGAGTTCGGTGAGTTTTTTGTTGGAGTTTCGGGAAAAGGCGCGGCAGACGCAAAAGTACAAGAGGTAAAAATGTCCGACTTGCTCGCCGAGTTTGTAAAGAAGGTCTAACCAGAGGCTAGAGGCTAGAAACTGTTACGAGCGGCGAACAACGTTTAAAATCAAAACCACAAAACGGGCGGCGACACGAAAGTTTTTTGAAAAGGGAGTCCAGAGGGAAAAAATTTTTTTCAAAAAATTTTTTCCCTCTGGCAGGGGCGCGGAGGCAGCGCCCCCGCAACGCGTCAGCCAGCGCATCAGATTAAATGCCTGCGGCATTGAATCTGGGGTGCGGGGAAAACAAGAGTTTTCCCCGCATTGCCTTTTCAAAGCTGTGCTTTGAAAAGGCAATCCTAAAAGAGGTGTTGAGCGGGGAACAACTCTAAGTGTGAAAAAACCTTAGTGCGGGAAAGAAGTTCGTTAAGGTTATTCAAAAGTGATGAATGAGCGGACAACCTTTCGGCAATGTACCTATAAAACAGGAAAGAGGCAGGAATTTTCCTGCCTCTTTTTTATCACTCCAGCACAAATCCTTTTTCTCTTACTACCTTTTCAATATCCTCAATATACTTCTCGCAAAGCTCTTTTGTCTTTGCCTCGGTCATTATCCTGAGGAGCGGTTCTGTTCCCGACGGTCTTACAAGCACCCTGCCTTCCGTTCCGAGAGCCTCTTCCGCGTCTTTTACCGCGTTCTGAACATCAGTGTCGCTTAAAACTGCGTTCTTGTCCTTTACCCTTACATTCTTCAGTATCTGCGGATATATCGTCATTCCTTTGCACAGCTGTGAAAGAGTCGTTTTCTTCGCGCATATGACCTGCATTATCTTCAGCGCCGTAATAATGCCGTCGCCGGTGTTGGCATAGTTGCTGAAAATAATATGCCCGCTGTTTTCGCCGCCGAGGATATAGCTGTGTTCGTTCATGCATTCGTATACATACTTATCTCCGACAGCGGTCTTTTCATAGTTTATCCCCAGCTCGTCAAACGCCTTGTAAAGTCCTAAATTCGACATGACCGTTGTAACAACGGTGTTTTTGTCGAGTTTACCCGTTTCCTTCAGATAACTTCCGCATATATACAGAATTTTGTCGCCGTCTACAACTTCTGCGTTTTCGTCTACCGCAATGCACCTGTCCGCGTCGCCGTCAAACGCAAAGCCGCAGTCGAGCTGTTCTTCTCTAACAAGCGAAACAAGCCCCTCGATATGCGTAGAGCCGCAGGCGGTGTTTATGTTGTAGCCGTCGGGCTTTTGATTTATGACATAAGTTTTAGCGCCGAGCGCGTCAAAAACGCTCTTTGCTATGGTAAATGCCGAGCCGTTTGCACAGTCAAGCCCGATACGCTTTCCTTTAAACGAGTGTACCGCGAGTGAAATAAGATAGCCGATATAACGGTTTCTTCCCGCGGAATAGTCCGAGGCTCTTCCGATGTCCTTTCCCGTGGCGAGAGGAACTTCGGGTATCTTCCCGTCAAGATAACGCTCTATCTCGGTTATAACAGTATCGTCCATTTTCTCGCCGCGCGAGTTGAACAGCTTTATGCCGTTGTCATAAAAGGGATTATGCGAGGCGGAGATCATTATTCCGCAGTCGAAGTCGTCCGTTCTCACAACATAAGATACCGAGGGCGTTGTAGTTACATGGAGTAGATAAGCGTCCGCGCCCGAGGCCGTAAGTCCCGCCGTAAGCGCATATTCCAGCATATACGAACTTCTGCGCGTGTCTTTTCCTATAACTACCTGACATCTCCTGCGCTGATTTCTGTAATAATACCCCAAAAATCTCCCTATCTTAAAAGCATGTTCAACGGTAAGCCCCTTGTTTGCCTCGCCGCGGAAACCGTCCGTTCCGAAATACTTTGACATTATATTTCTCCTTTATATGATAAAAATTATCGCATTATAACTTTATGAAACCCCGCTTGTCAATATTCGGGATATTTTTCAGAACTCCGGCTTTATTTCCTCGCGGTTGTTTATCTTTTTCGCATTGAGAACTCCGAGCGCAAGGAAGAACATAACAATGCATACCACTAATGCCACCGTGATAGTTATGACAATGTTCATCATATTGTCCGCAAAGGAATATTCGGGCAACATCAGTATATCGCCTATCATTGAAGTTATTGCAAACGGGTGATATTCGGTTATGCCGAAACCCTGTAAAAGGCTTTGAACGATGGACGATCCGACATAGATCGCCGCCGCCATTATTCCGGGGCGCGAAGTGCAAAGTCCGAGCGAAAGATGAACAGTTATTATAAACATGACATAGATCCCCGCCAAAAGCGCCGCGACGATCATATTTTCCGTTTTTACGTGATTGTTTGGGAAAATGATGTTGCAGGCAACTCCCGCAAATGTCGTGCAGAGGAAGGTTATTGCAAAGGAAAAAAGCGGATAGATAGTAAATTTCGGGATAAGGTAGTTTTTAAATTTAAGCCCGCTGCTCAAGGGAACTATCATTGCTCTTTTCTTCTGCTCTCCGCCCGCCGCGGACATGAACAAAAGCATTGCTACAAGAACGCAGCTTGAAAGCGTCATAACTACGGTAGTTCCAAACATCAATCCCGCGTCGGAATACATTTTGACCATTGCGTCCATATCTATTTCGGACATAATGTCATTGGCAGAAGTTTTGACAGTGCCGAGAGAAACAGCCGCCGATTCCTCTATGGGCGGGCTTTCGAGAAAGTCTTTATTAAGAATTGAGCCTGCAAAACCGAAAAGCGCGGGGTAAGACATGAACATTGCGAAAAATATTAAAATGAGAGCAAGGAGCCTGAATGTCCTCGTAAACTGTGACCATTCCTTTTTAAAACAATGTTTAAGCTGCATCTTAGCCCACCACCTTTTTGAAAACTTCTTCGAGAGTAGCCGTTCCGATATTGAAACTCTCAACGGTCATGTCGTTGTCGGAAAGTATTTTTATAAGCCTGCGCGCGGAGTCTTCCGCGTTTTCCGTTCCAAAGCGGAAAAGATCAATGTTGTTGTCATATTCCGCTCTTGCGAAATCAACCTTTAAAAGCGCTATCTTGCCTTCCTGCGTAAGGTTTCTGACGCGGAGGTTTATAACGTCGCCGCCGTGCTTTTTCAATATCTCGCGCAGAGAACCCTCTTCCGCGAGAACGCCCCCGTTCATTATGCCTATGCGGTTTGCCACTCTCTCAACGTCCGAGAGGATATGCGTTGAAAGAACTATTGTGCTGCCGAGGCTTTTAAGGCGGTTTATTATCTCAATGACTTCAAGCCTGCCCTGCGGGTCAAGCGCGGAGGTCGGCTCGTCGAAAATGAGCAGATCCGGCTTTTTGATAATAGCCGCGCCCATTCCGAGTCTTTGGGTCATTCCGCGTGAAAATCCCTTTGCGCGTCTGTCGGCGGCATTCAGGAGACCGACAATATCGAGAACTTCCGAAACCCTCTTTTCGATATCGCCTTCATACTCTGCGCAGGCGGCAATATATCCGAGGTATTCTCTCGCGGTCATATAGCCGAAGATCATGGGGCTTTCGGGAAGATAGCCTATGGTTACGGGCTTTCCGCCGCCAAGCTCAATGTCCCCATCGTCTTTCGGGATAACGTCGGCGATTATGTTCATTGTCGTAGACTTTCCGCAGCCGTTTCTTCCGAGAAAGCCGTAAACGTCGCCGTCGTTGATGTCCATATTCAGTCCGCGAAGTACGGGGAATTTGCCGTATGATTTTTTCAGATTTCTTATTCTGACCATTATTTTGTCCTTTCAGGCTTAGATTGCTTTTTGTTACATATTATTTATTATAACATATTACAGAAAAAAGTGTGAATTTTTTACAAAAAAATTCGGCACTTTACAAATGACGAAAAATATTGTATAATAATCGTAGAAAGCAAACAAGAACGGAGAAATTTATGAAAAAGTTTTACATATTCGATATGGACGGAACGCTCTGCAACAGTATGGGTTTCTGGCGCAGGGAATGTGCAAGCGCAAGTGTAAGCGCGCGCACTACCGCCGAAGAATGGGAAGTTATTTTTGACAATATGCGCGAGCATTATCGGAATGAAGTTACTTTAAAGGAAGGCGTTCTTGAATTTCTTGAAAACGCAAAGCGCCAAGGCGTAAAGATGTGTATAGCGACCGCGACAAGAAAGGACGTAAGCGAGCCTTTCGTTTCAAAAACGCCGCTTATGGACTATATGGAGTTTATGATAGACTGCTTTGAGGCGGGGTCGTTTAAGGAAAGACCCGATATTTTCTTACAGTGCGCGGAGCGTCTGGGCGCGGATATATCGGAGTGCGCGGTATTTGAGGACACCATAACTTCCGCAAAGACCGCCAAAGACGCGGGATTTTACGTTGTCGGCGTATATGATGAAACTACAAGCAAAGACGGCGATATAACGCCATTTATTGACGATTATGTAAATGACTGGGAAAAATATAAATTAGAAATAGAAAACAGTCTATAAACTTTTTTACATTCAAGCTCTTTCAGGTCTTGACATTATTGTCAGAATGTTGTATAATGTGAACGATATGTGAAATTTTCACGATCAGTGTTCGTATCAGCTAAATTTCAATTGGAGGTAATTTATGAAAAGAATTCCTATACCGGTTTTTGTGGCGCTTGGCGGCTATCTTCTGGCGCTTATCGGCGTTTTCCTGCCGTTTTATACGGCAAATGCCGAATATCGCGTGGAGCTTGAGTTGTTGGGTTATAGCAATCTTAATTTTTTCACCGTGATAAAAATGGCTACAGATCTCAGTACTCTCGCTGAGAGCAACGTAGGAGGGCTTATCCGAAACCTTATTATATTCGGGATATTCCTTGTAGAGGCAGTTATTAGTACATTACGCGGAAAGATGAAGGCGGCGATCACGGGTTCGATATTCCTCATAGTGATGAATATTTTCATAAACATCAATATGAGCGGTCTTGAGGAGTTATATAATCACAGCGTTGGTTTTTATTTCATGTGGGCAGGCGTTATACTTGCGCTTTTGGGAAATATCCTTACAGTTGTTTTTCTTATGAAGGGTTCTTCCTCTACCACAAACTAAAAGGCTCTGCTTTAACAGCATTAAAAAGGTCGGCGTTTGCACTGTCAAAACGCCGACCCCTGTTGACAGTTGACAGCAGACAGGGTACAGTATGCAGTAATAGCGGAAAGGTTGTTTTTTCAAACGTTGTTTTCTCTCTATAATGTTTACTCGCCCTAACCTGCTAGAGGTTAGATGCAAGAGGTAAGAGGTAAGAATTTTGAGGAGGTTTTGAAAGATAAGGTTTTTTAATTATTGAAAGAAGAGGCTAGGGGCTAGAGTTTAAGCCAAAATGTTATATGATGAATATAACGCACAAAAGCCTATTTTTGGTTCTTTTCAAACATTATCTCTCTAAATAACGTTATCTCGCCCTAACCCCCTGCCCCCTTCCCCGAAGGGGAAGGGGGAAAGTCGCGGGGACTTCGTCCCCGCGACCCCTGTTGACAGTTGACAGCAGACAGGGTACAGTATGCAGTAATAACCGAAAGGCAGTCCGCTGAATAAACGCAAAAAAGAGGCTGGAGCTTAAACTCTAGCCTCTTTCTCTGAAAATCAAAAAACTTTATCTTCCAAACCACCTTTAACTTTCTTACCTCTTACAGCGTTATCCGCCTTACGGCGGATAACGCGCTAACACTCTTACCTCTAGTAGCGCACCTTGAATTTTAGAATTCTCAAAACGCTTTCATCTAGGCGCTCCTCGGAAATTACGCCGCTGTTTACGGCGTTTACTACGCTCTCAAATGCCTCGGATAAATTATCGGGCATAAGCAGTATATCACACCCCGCGAGTATCGCTCTTACGGCATAGTCCTTTTCTCCCTTTATCGCCCCCATGCCGAGCGCGTCCGTTATAACAAGACCTTTAAACCCAAGCTCTCCGCGCAGAATTTCCGTAACCATCTTCTCCGAAAGCGTCGCGGGAGTGTTGTCGCCCGTTACTTTAGGCGTTGAAATATGCCCTATCATAACGCCGTCAAGCTCCCCCGCGCCCATAAACGGCAGCCACTCGCATTTTTCCATTTCCTCTTTTGTTTTGTTTGCAAAAGCCGCGCCCGTGTGACTGTCCTCGCTTGTGTCACCGTGACCGGGGAAATGCTTGTAGACGGGGATAATGCCGTTATTTTTCAGCCCCTGCGCCATTGCCTTCGCCATTTTCGCGGCAATTTCCGCATCGGTTGAAAACGCCCTGTCGCCTATAACGGTATTTTCCGGATTTGTAAAAACGTCAGCGTCGGGCGCAAAGTCCATGTTAAAACCGTATTTTTTCAGATAGCCGCCTATCGTGTTTCCCATTTCAAGAGCGTCCGCGCTGTTGCCGCTTTTTCCGACCGCCTGCGCGCTCTCGTATTTTTTCAATCCGAAATTATCGTTGTTTGCGAGCCTCGCTACTCTGCCGCCTTCTTCGTCAACGGCAATAAACAGCGGTATATCGCACATATTCAGAAGAGCTTTATTAAACGAAGTTATCTGGTTTGGAGAAACAATATTCGCCGCAAACAGCGCCACACCGCCCACGGGATATTTTTTGAAATTGCTCTTCATTGCCTCGGACAATGCCGTAACGCTCTTATAGCCCACCGAAAGGTTTTTTGTGGGAGATACTAGCGCCTCGGGGCGCACAATGAAAAGCTGTCCGACCTTTTCTCTGAGCGACATTTCCGAAAGCAGGCGTTCTGCTTTTTCGTCATACGTTTCGGGGTCTTGCGGTTTGGGAGCTTGGCTTGAAGTTTGAGTGCTTTTTGTTGATGATGAACTTGAAGATGAACTTGAAATTGAGCTTGATGATGAATGTGAAGATGAGCTAGATGATGACTTTGAACTTGAAATTGAACTTGAAGATGAGCTTGATGAAGAGCTAGAAGATGAACTTGAAGATGATGAAAAAGAACTGCTCCGGACAGACGAGCTTGAACTTTCAGAAGTGCTTTCTGTTGTCGAGTTTATGGCATATGACGAACTAAAGCTGTCCGAACTGCTCTGCGTAAAAGACGATACCGACGAATAATTATCGGTAATTGTCGGCTCGCTTTTACAGCCCGAAAGCAGAACGCCCAAAGATAAAACAAGCGCCGCCATTATCTTTTTCATAATATCACCCTTATTCTTTTAAGCCGTAAATTTCCCCGAGCGCCGCTGTTTTCAGCGCCCATTTCCCGTGGCATTTTTCCTCGTTCATTCTTGTTCCGTCCGCGCTTTTTTCTACGCCGAGCGTATCCGAGCTCCAGCCGAGAATTTTCAGCGCGTCCTCATAGTCCGATTTGTTTACTTTCATGCTTTCGTATATAAGCGGGAGCTGTGAGGGGTGGATAGCGGTCTTTCCAACAAAACCGTTAAGCCTGTCGAGGGCTAATTCTTTTTTCAGCCCCACCGCCCATGGCTCGTTTTCGTTCTCTCCGAAATATTCCCAGACTGCGCCGGATACCACATAGTCGGGCACAAAAACGTTTATTATGTCTATGAGGATATCCCTTACCGCTCCCATGTCATAAAGCGTATGATCCGCGCTGCGCCTTAGTCCGTAGAGGTTGCTCAAATCATTCCCGCCGACCCTTACATTAAGCACATAGTCCTTTATGCCGTCAAGACAGTCCTTTATTTTGCCGAGCGTTTCCGCTCTGCTGTTTATGTCCGCCGCAGGTCTGCTTTCAATTATGGGCATTATGTAAACGGGCTTTTGACGGTACAGGTTTATTTTCGTTATTATCCCGCTGTATTCGTTGCAGTTCGACAAGTCGAATTTCGGCAGGACATATCCCGTTATTATGTCGTAATACTCTTTGAAAAGCTCATGTATGTGCAAAAGATGTTCGGGCGTTCTTATACGGATAAAAACAAGCGGGGGATCTGATAACCGTTTCATTTCCCCGAGCGTTTTTAAAAGCTCCTGTTCCGCTTTTTCAAGCGCCTCGTCCTTTATCGAATCTTCAAGGCAGAACGCAATTGACGTAAGACACCGAAACGCTCCGTTTTCTATTTTTTCAGCCACGCCCTCGGTAACCGCGGGCGTATACAAAAGACCGCCCACCATATACTGAAGTCGGGCGCGAGAAATTTCTGTCATTATACCGCTCCTATATTATTATACTTTTATATGTAGTTATATATAGTCTTATTCTTCTACTTCTACGCCGTAACTCTCGCACAGCTTTTTTAGTCCGCTCTTATATCCCGCGCCGACAAAGTTAAGTTTCCATTCGCCTTTATATCTGTAAAGCTCGACAGCCACAAACGTTTTTTCTTCGGACAGACCGCCAAGCTCAAACCTGTACATCTCTTTCCCGCCGCCGAAAATGCGCACGGCAGGTTCTTTTACCGAGGAAATGTTTTTCTGCGTATCGCCGTATACCGAAAAACAAACGGCTATCTTAGCTATAGAAGGCTCTGTTTTTTCAAGGTCTGTTTCAATAAAAGGCTCTTCGCTGCCCGTTTTAACCGACTTGTCGGGGCTTTCGGGATTTCCGAAAAATACAAGGTCTTCGTCTTTCATGACCTTTCCGTTTTCCCTTAGCAAAAAGGCATATCCGTCTATTTCTATGCTCTTGTCAGTGCTCTTATGCTCAAAGACTATCTTTATATTTGCAGACCCCAGCTCGCTTATCGGAATACGCTGACCCTTTTTCGCCTGCCTTATGTTTTCGTTTATGTTATGTTCAGTGTTTTGCTCAATAGGCAGAACGTCTGTCCGAGGTGTTGTGGATATGCTTTCGGCGGGTTTGTTATGTTCAATTGTCGGGGGTTCGAGAATGCCGTATTTCTGCGCGCCCGCGCGGGCTTTTCCCATAACGTAAATTCTCCGTGACACGGCGGAATGTACCATAATTTCGCCGTAAAGAATGGTGTTGTCTTTGAGAGCGTCCGCCGTCAGAAGAACGGAGTTTTCTCCTTTTTCAAGTGAACCCGGAGTTATCGTCAGAGCCTTCGCCCTGCTTTCGAGAGTTGCTTTTCCCGCAGCGTTTATTTTAACGCGGAACTTGTTCTCTTCTTCCGCGGCAAAATCTCCGAGGGAAATTACGTTCGGCAGCTCCCAGTTTTCCGCCTCGCCAAGTATTCCCTTTACGTTTCCGCGAACCTCGACATTTATAAGCTTTGTGTCGGGATATTCGGAGGTTATCGCCGTAAATTCGCCGTTTCCCGTGACTTCGACTCTGAGATTTTCAATCTTTACTCCCGCCGCCTTTATGACAAGCACAGGTCCGCTGTCCGCCCATATAACGGACATATTCCCTTTTATAGTACACGCTCTGTCAACGACGATCGGACCTGCATATTCGCCCGGAGAAATTATTATCTCCCCGCCCGTATCCTCGCCGAATAAATCCCGAACCGTCTGCATATCCCTCTCCTGTTTGTTTAAAAGAATACTGCGCGGAAACCCAAAAGCCCCCGCGCCGATATCCAGCAGCTAAGCCGATAAGCCACTAAGCCACTAAGCCGCTTATACGTTCATACGCTCAAACGTTTACGCCGAAACTTTTGCACAATGCCTCAAGACCGCCCTGATAGCCCGCGCCGACCGCATTGAATTTCCAGTCCGCGCCGTTTCTGTAAATTTCACAGACAACAAGCCCCGTTTCTATCGAAAATTCTTCCGCGAGGTCGAATTTCAGAACTTCTGTGCCTACCGTGTCATTTTCGTCAGCCATACGCGCAACGCGCACATATGCGTTAGACACCTGCCCGAAATTCTGATGTCTGGGTATCGCGTCATAGATAGTAACGGTTATGGCAATTTTCTGAATGTCCGCGGGGATCTTTGTAAAGTCGATTATAAGAACTTCATCGTCGCCTTCGCCCTCGCCCGTCAGATTATCGCCCGTATGACGAACAGAGCCGTCCTCGCTCTGAAGATTTCCGTAGAAGATAAAATCTTCATCCTTGCGGACTTTTCCGTTTGCTCCGAGCATAAAAGCACAGGCGTCAAGGTCAAAATCCGCTCCTCCGTCATATTTGTTCGTGTCCCAGCCCAGACCTATAAGAGCCATGGTCATGTTTTTGTCAAGGCTTACTCTTTGTCCTTTAGTAAGATTAACGCTCATTTAATTATACCTCCTTTTGGGGGAATATCAATATTCAGCTTATATAAAAACCTATTTGGGATTCTTTTCAAACGTTGTTTTTCTAATTTACGTTCACTCGCTCCATCCCCCTGCCCTTTTAGAAGTAAGAGATTAGAAGTAAGAAGTAAGAATATTGGGGAGCTTTTGAAAGATAAGGCTGTTTGAAGTTTAACGAAAGAGGCTAGAATGCTTACTAAAACCAAACAACCTCTCCTCTAAAACTCTAACCTCTAAAAGGGGAAGGGGGGGAGAATGCGGGGCGCTGGCGCGCCCTGCGACCCGCCTCGCGGGACTCCGTTCCAGCACCCCTGTTGGTAGTGTACACATTGTCTACATTTGGTGAATAACCATACAACACTGATTAGGTTTTATATACAGACTGCAATATTAAACTTCACACAACCAACCCGTCAAATATTAAACATTTACTCCGAAATTCTTGCAGAGTGCGAAAAGACCGCCCTGGAAACCGCTGCCTATGGCGTTGAATTTCCATTCGCCGTTGTGACGGTAGATCTCGCCTACTACTACAGCCGTTTCAATTGAAAAGTCCTCGCCGAGGTCATAGCGTATAAGCTCCGTGTTTGTTTCGCCGTCAACTATACGGATAAAGGCGTTGCTGACCTGACCGAAATTCTGCCTGCGAACGTCCGCGTCATAGATGGTAACGGTGAAATCCAGTCTTTCAATATTTGCGGGAATTGCCTTTAAGTCTACCATTATCTGCTCATCGTCGCCCTCGCCCTCACCGGTGAGGTTGTCGCCCATATGCTCAACGGCGCCCGAGCTGTGCTTTAAATTCCCGTAGAAAACGAAATCTCCGTCGTTTGTTACTTTTCCGTTAGTGCCGAGCAAAAACGCCGCCGCGTCAAGGTCGAAGTCCGATCCTCCGTCATATTTGTTCGTATCCCAGCCCAGACCTACCATTATCTTGCTAAGCCCGGGGTTTCCCTTTGTAAGGTCAACTTTTTGTCCTTTTGTCAAACATACTGCCATAGTGCTTTTCCTCCTAAAAGTTGTTTTGATTTCAGACCGTATTGTCCGCATAGGGGCTGACGATACTTCATATCAGTATACAGTGGACAGTGTACTGTGTACAGCTATTGTATCCGCCTTACGGCGGATAAGATTTAGATTGTTTTATATCTATAGGCACACGAGCTTTTCTTTATGGTTGCTCAAAAACCTTTAAGTTAGATAACAATCTAATAATATCCGCGAAACGGATACCTTCTACTGTACACTTTACACTTTACACTGTATACTGTCAATCCTATCGTAAACATTATGCGTTATACAGTCCGTTTATTATTACAGCTCCGTCGCTGTAAGCATTAAGTTTTAGATCGACACAACGACCAGCGTTCTGTCGTCGAATGAGCCTCTTTCAACATAATTGTCCAGCCATATTTTCAGCTTTTCTTCCTGCGAAAGATCCTCGCCGTACTTTATTTCAAGACCCGCAAGATATGCGGCAGTCCTGTCCGTGAAAATTTCTTCGAGCGTAAGCCCCAGAGCCTCCGTTATCCTTTTGGTATACTGAACGGGAACTTTTACGCTCTTGTCGTTTACCCACGGATAAACAAGCGGATCGGGTATGCGCTTAAACATCTTCATTTGCTCCTGCGTAAGCTCCGAAAACTCGTTTTCGCCGAGTATGCCGTTTATTAAAAGGTCGAGATAGAGCCTGTGCATTTCCGTTTCGTTCGGAAAATAATCGTCCGCAACGCCGTCCGTCATGACAAAGAGCATATCCGCAGAAGTTACGGCTATCTTCGTTCTGTTTTTAAGAGATTCTTCCGTTCTTGTTTTCGGGGAAGTCAGAAATTCCGTTTCTCCCGAAAAATCGCCGCCGTCGGGTACGCCCATAAGTTTCAGCGAATTTTCAAACCCGCCCTTTGTGTCGAGTATAGCTATAGCTCCGTCGCCTATCTGACAGGAAATAACGAGGTTTTCTTTCTCAACGCCCGTCGGAATAATAACGGCTATCAAAAGCGTTCCCGAAAAGTCATTTATCTTTAAGCTCCTGCCCACGACCTTTTCATATGCGCTGTCGGTTTTTCTCATATAGAACGCGGTTTCTACCGCCTCATATGCCTTTATAACGGAAGTCCTCACTTTTTGAGCAAGAACGCGGCAGACTTCTATACATTTCCCGTCCGAAAGACCGAGTTTCAGGTTTTCCCTAAGCCCGCTGTTTTCGGCATACAGTTCTTCAAATGCATTTAAAAGATACCCGACCGCCGCTTTACATGACGCCCGTGCGCCTATGCGCGAGAACTTTTTTGAGCCTGCGCCGTCGGACACCGCGACAAACGTTATATCCTCAAAACTTGCCGTTTCAAACCAGTCGTCGCAGTTTGTTCCCTCGTGCTTGTGCTTTTTTCCTCTGACGCGCGCGCCGATAACGGTACTTTTCGGATATTGCTTAAACGCCGTCAGATACTCCGGGAAAGGCTCAGGCTCGTTTTCGGGAATGGGGTTATATTTCCAGAGCGCCGAGGTATGCTCCGTCACTTCTTCATTTGAGAGCGGCTTTATCTTTTCGGGAGCGTTTTCGGTGCTTTCGTTCAAGTCCGCATCTTCCGAATTTACAAGGTCGTTTTCGCTTTCGGGGAGATTTTCGGTTTCGGCAATTAAACGCTTGTTATTCTCAAGCTCGCCGTTTTCAGCAGCTTTTTCAATTCCCTTTTTCTCAAGCGACACTTTCGGCGTCTCTATATTGTTCTCCTCTTGCTCGGTATTATCCGAATTATTCGACATTGTTCCGCCGATTGTTTCGGTTTCGGAGCATTTCGGCTCGGAACATTCGTCTTTTCCGAGGGCATCATTAGTCTTGCTCTCAATCATTTCATTCATAAGGCGTTCTCCTTATTACAGAGCGCTTTCAGGGAACAACCACAAATCCCTGGGGAGGCGGCGGAAGTTCGATATTGCCGCCGGGTTTAGCGTCAAGGCTTTTAGAGGACGTTTTGACAGAACCCGACACCCATGCAAAGAATTGAGCCATATCTCCCGCCGAAAGTGAATTCATCATCAAAACGCTTTCGGTTATCTGTTTAAGATAAGTGGTATTTGCGTTTGAACCTGCCGCGCAGGCTATAATGTTCGCGGCTTTCATATTCCGCACTTTTACGACTGCCTCTCTGAAAGTTTCGGTATCTGTCGGAGAACCGTCCGTCAGTATAAACACAAGCGGCCGCCAGTCGCCCTTTTGAGTTTCCGTAGACTTTCTGATTTCCGTTTCTACGCAGTCCATGAGGACATTCAGCGCTTCGCCGAGCGCCGTTGCGCCGCCCGCGGATATTTCGGGTTCTTTAAATTGTAACAGCTCGGTAAGCGGCGTGACTTGACGCGCGGAGCTGTCAAAGGTGATAACAGAGAGATACGCCGTTTCTAGCGCCTGGGGGTCGCCTCTCAGTTCCGAAAGGAGCGCCTTTATGCCTTGTTTTACTGCCTCTATGGGCTCGCCCATCATTGACCCCGAACAGTCCAGCAGCAAATAAACGGGAAGTCTGCGTGAAAAGTCTGACATGGAATTATTCTCCTTTTTATTTTTTCGCCGAATCTTTAATTCAATTATACAACAACTTATCCCGGAAGTCAAGAGTTCAATAAAAAAAGAAGTAAGATGTAAGAGGTAAGAGGTAAGAGGTAAGAAGTCAAAGGTAGTTTTGGAGATAAAGCGATTTGTTATTCAGAGAAAGAGGCTAGAGACTAGAACACTTACGAAAATCGAATAACCTCTCATCTAAAACTCTAACCTCTTACTTCTAATTTCTTACCTCTAAAAGGGGAAGGGGGAAATTGTGGGGCGCTGGCGCGCCCCACGCCCCTTGCTGACAGTTGACAGTTTACAGGGTACAGTATGCAGTAATAGTGGAAAGGCAATAACCAGCCCGCGCCTTCTAGACTCCGAAACAACTTACTCGCCCGATTTGCGCGTTCTCCACTTTTGGAGTCAAACGCGCGTTTAAGTAAAGGGAGTGGCGAAACCACCGAGGCGGGTGCAGGGCGCGCAGCGCCCTGCACAATTCCCCCTTCCCCTTCGGGGAAGGGGGTTAGGGGGATAGGGCGAGAGAACGTGTTTTAGAGAAATAGCTTTTTAGAAGAAAAAAGTCAGAGGTAAGAGTTTAACCCCTCACCTCTTTTTTATACATTATAATTAGCAAACAGCCTTTGACCTCTTACCTCTAAAAGCTGTACCCGCTTTATATCGGTTTCTTTTGTGAATCAATATCCATTCTGGAAAGGTACATGGCGCATTCCAACGCCTTGCGGTACAATTCGTCGGGATCGCCGTCCATATGCAAAAGAATTTCCTGAAGTACTATTCCGAACAGCTCCGGCCATTCGTCCGCGCTTTTGCAGATGTCCTCCGCCTTTTGGCGGTACAGCCCCAGCCAGCCCGTAAGTGCAAATTTAAAAACATCATCGGGCCTATACTTTCCCCATATCAGATAGTTCTCATTCCCTATGTCGGTAACACCCTGCATTATGGCGGCATTTATGTCGGGAACATCTTTTCCGTGGAATTTGTGCTGATAATAACCGCCCAGATAAGTAAAGACCGAATTGCTGTTTTCAAAGAAATAGCGGTTTATCGCGTCTCCGAAATAAAAATGTCTCCCGTCCTTTGTTTCCCTCACATCAAACTTTTCGCCCTTCGCTTTTACTGTTTCATGGCAGACATATCCCGTTGTTCCTGCCACGATAAGCAGACGCATATCGGGATCTTCGTGCAGGCTCTCGAACATCTTTGCTAAAGACAATGCTCCGTTATAGAGCCGAGACAGATCCTTGCTGGTGGTAAGGACGACTTTTTCTAAGCCGCCTTGTTGGTCAGCTTTATTGCTGAACGTAATTTTTTCTTCTTGTCTTTTAGAAGAATTGCTGTCAGGTTTGCTGAAAAGATCTTTGAAAAACATTTTTTCTCCTTATTGTAAATAATTATAAATACTTTATCATCTCGTCAAGTATCTCGCTGTTTCCGTTGTCGATAAGTCCGAAGTCCATCTGCTTGTAGCTCCAGATAGCTCTGCCGATATTCAGTTCTTCAAACGCCTTGTTTATGTCTTTCAGCCAGCGCAGTCCGCTTTCCTTGTCGGCAAGGTCGATAAACCCGTATTCCCCGCAGTAAAGCGCGATGTCGTGCTTTTCGCAATAATCAACAACGGGCTTAAAACTGTTTACAAAAAACGTATAGTCAATATCCTTGTCCCCGAACTTTTCAAGCTCGGGCGTAAGATGTGCGTTTATTTTTTTCGTTTCCTCGGTATAAACGGGGGCGGTCTGAGGATAAGTTATCCTGAAATCGGACGGCATTTTGTCTACCCAGTACGCGCCCTGATGAGTGAAAATTATCGGCTCGTAACAGTGGAAGTTGAACACAACGATTTTATCTGTCGGTATGTCAAGGTCAAAAATCGCCTCTATCGCGCAGTTGTGATAACCTCCGAGCAGAATTTTAACGTCGGGGCATATCCCGCGGATCGCCGAGATCGCTTTCTTCGCGGTCTTGTTCCACGTTTTATTGAACTTAGGGTCGGTGACTTCGTTTAAAAGCTCAAACGCCACCGTGTCCGAGTATTTCCCGAACCTTCTTGAGATCTCCTTCCACAGTTCTACAAACCGCTCTCTCAGATTTTCGTCATCAAAAAAGCCGACATAATTCGGATCGTCAAACACAAACCCGCAGGTCTTGTGCAGGTCGAGCACCATATTCAGCCCGTACTTTCTGCTCCACAAAATCGCGTTTTCGACATACTTAAAACCGTCGTCTTTATACGCTCCGTCCTCGGTCTGGATTACATTATAGTCCACGGGAACGCGCACATGGTCAATTCCCCAGTGTGAAACGCGCTCAAAGTCAGCCTCGGTTATGAAATTTTCGAGCCTGTCTTTTGAATAGTCGCACTGTGACAGCCAGCCGCCGAAATTTACGCCCTTGTTAAATCCCTCAAAATTCTTCATATATTCTTACCTTTCATATATAAAATGACCTGACATTTTTTAGTCGGGATTTTTTTCTAAGAAATAGCTTGCCTCCATATCCGCTGTTGCGAGAGCGAATGCGAGCGGGAACATTTCCAAAGCCCTTCCTATTGTATTCTTGTCCTCAATTCCCGAAAACGCCATGTGCCAGCGAATAGCCATTGCCTCCTCGCGCGTCAGCCTTATAAAGCCGCTTATCATATAAACGCTCTTTTCGCCGTGGCCGTAGGGGAGATTGTCGGTTATAGAATAAAAAGGAACTTTTTCCCATTGCCCTGTTTTGTCGTTTTTGGAGTTGCGGTATGACACGGTATAGGTGTTCACTTTGCAGATATCATGGAGCAGCGCAACGACCGCCGCTGTTTCCTCGCTTACATGAAGGTCATAGACTTCTTTTACCCTCGGTCTTTCGAGATAATCCACAAGGCATTTATATACATTCAGAGAATGTCGGAGCAGTCCGCCCTCAAAAGCGCTGTGGTATTTTGTAGACGCGG
The DNA here is from genome assembly GCA_947631575.1 of uncultured Clostridia bacterium. Lineage (GTDB taxonomy): Bacteria > Bacillota > Clostridia > Oscillospirales > Ruminococcaceae > CAG-115. Next base: position 2,618 of record CANRLW010000014.1, on the reverse strand, counting down.
GAGCGGTAAAAAAATCGCTTTTGTTTTCGAGAAAATCAAGCAGCTTATCCGAGCCGTCGCGGGTTATTTTTTCCTTGTAAATGGATATAAATTCTTCCTTGTCGGTCATTTCTGTTTTCCTTTCAATAAGAGATATTCTCCGTTTTTAGACGGGAGCATGATATTTACGCTTTTTTCCGAAAATTCCAGAACAACGGGCTTTATCCCGAAAAACCTTTTCAGATCCCTGCAGCTTTCTTTCAGATCTTCTGATTTCAGGACTACCGCGTCTTTCTCATAAAATTTTTCTAAGATATTCTCGGTGGTTTTTGCCGTAGCAACAGCGAATAAAAAAGGTTCCTGACAGGTGTTCAGTATGCGCGAAAGCCTATCTGCCTGACTTTCGTTGCTTTCCTTCTTCTCGATGAGAACAAACGTGATCGGATATTCTCCCGACTTTTTACAAAGCCTTACATTTCTGCGCGATTCATAACACGCGTCTTGCTGGTGCTTTTTAAATTCCAGTTTACAGCCGAAGAGCTTTTCCGCCTTTTTTATGAGCGGGAGCGAGTCGTTATAGTTATAGTCGATGTATTCATTATAAAAAATTCTATATGCTTTGTGTATGTATTCTGAGATCCTTTTGTAATAGTCGCTGTCAAACGGAGCGAACATATATGCCTCGTCCTGAAATTCATCACAGTTATATTTTTCCGTTCCGAAATATTCTTCGGCGCATTTGTCCACGTCTTTTGGATAGAAACAGTCGTCAAAGCGGTTGTGCCAGTCGTAATATCTGCGGGTGAACATATATCCCAAAAAGCTCAGATAGCGTGTAGTAAGGTCTCCGCGCGAATTATCCATGATAAAACTTCTCAGGTCAATAAACTCCCCTCCGATGATCCTGTTTACAAGCTCCTCGTGGTCACTGAAAAAGTATTTGTTGCTGAAACCGTGTTGTATACACCAGTGCAGAAACATTGCGATATGATTACAGCCGTTTATTTCATCAAGCGGAAGTTTTTTGTTGATTATCTTTTCCGAATGTATCCGCGCAGAGTCTATTACGTCCTTTCTCATATAGCCCTTACAGACGTTTTCGCGGTTTATATCGACTATATGTGAAACGTTCATTTTTTCAAGCAGGGTATGAGCGTCATTGTCTATCTTAAAACTTATTTCCTCGCGGTACAACGGAATGACTTCAAAAAAGTTTACGGTGTCGCCGTTCGGGAGTTTACAGACTTCCGCTCCGTCGTCTACGTCCTCTGGATATACAAGCAGCGACCCGCAGAACTTTGTATTGTTGGCAAAAGGCTCTTTGTTGTCTATCGAGTGTCCCCAGCCGAGCCATGTTTCACGGTTCAGCGGCAGCCGCGAAAGATTTTTCAAAAGCGATATCGGCCAGAACCATTCGTCCGAATTTTCGCCGATCTTCCAGTTTTTCGGAAGGCATATCAAAAGCTCCGCGCGCCCGTTTTCCTCTTCGCTCAGTTCCTCGGGAACGTTCATTATATGCGCGCCCATTCCTACGGTTATAAGCGTATAATAGTCGCGCTTTTCTGTCGGCGGCACAATATAAATGTCACAGTGGATATCGGGGGAATATATTTCGTGGAAAATTGTCGGAAAATCTCCGAAATTTTCTTCGATATAGTCTTCTATGGCATATATTTCTTCTTCGTCATAAAGCTCGCATTCGCTTTGATCTTCCTCGTCCTCGTTTTCTTCTCTTTCGGATTCAATAAGGTCGAGAAAATTTCCCGCCTCGTTCAGGACGTTTTCCGGAGGGTTTAGGTTCATACACCTTGCAAATGAGATCTGCGCTTTTTCGAGAATATCGTTTCTTTTTTCATCGTCGAGCTTGCCGCCCAGAGCAACGAAATAAAGCGCCATTCCCATACGGAAATGCCAGTGATAATCCCCGTCGAGTCTATCGCGCTGTAATTTGAGGACATTTACGGCTTTTTTATATTCCTTTTCTTCAATATATGCGTCCGCGATAATAGTAAGCGCCTCGTCGTCAAGTTCGCTCAAGGGCAACAGACGCGCGGCGGAAACGATCTTTGCGTTTTCGTCGTTGTCCGACCATTCTTTCAGTTGTTTAAGCAGTTCATGATTATCAATGCGCATAATTCTACTCCTGTAACACTCTTTTGAAAACTATACATTATAATATGTATACCGCAGACTTTATGAAAAAGTCAAAATTCGGACGAAGAAAGGTCCTTGTTCAGACTGCATAGAAAGTCCCAGATGCTAGGAAGAAGTCCTGCGGCTAGGCTTTGTGCCTGCCGCAGGGCTTCTGACAACGCAGATGGGGCTTTATATGCAGTCTGAACAGTAGTTTAAAATTGTCGCCCGCTAGCTTTATATTGCCGCGGGCGAATAAAATATTCAAGCGTTAGCCTTTTTAGCAAGCTGCGATTTAAGACGAGCAGCCTTGTTCTTGTGGATAAGACCTTTTCCCGCGGCCTTGTCTGCTGCAATGCTCGCCGCCTTTATCGTTTCAGCGTCTGCACCCTCTGCGCGTGCCTTTTTAACAGCGGTGCGAAGTGCGGACTTGGCAGCCTTGTTCGCTTCGGTCCTCTCTTTAGAAACAAGGACTCTTTTCTTTGCGGATTTTATATTCGGCATTT
>CANRLW010000013.1 GCA_947631575.1 uncultured Clostridia bacterium | reverse complement strand
CACGAACTGCCTTTCGGCTTAAACTCTAGCCTCTTACCTCTAACCTCTAACCTCTAGCAGGATAGGGCGAATGAGCGGGGAAATTGCGTTTGAAAAGAACCTTCCCTGTCTATATTAACTGCCAACAACGTCTATTTCCTTGTCCATATGCATATAAATAGACAAGTATTTTAAAGGGGTGTTTATATGGGAATATTGTATGACAAACTTGCGGCGCTCGATGAGCTTTCGACCCGCGAATGTGTGATAACTATACGCATGAATTCAAGCTCGGATATGTCGGAGATATACGTTGAAAACTGTCGGAAGGTCTTGTCCTGCGACGAGGAATTTATAACGCTCGGCGTATGCAGAACCGATATACGCATTTCGGGAACGCCGCTCGTACTCGAAAATTTCGGCGTAGGGGGAGTTAAAATAACGGGGAAAATTTCCTCCGTAGATCTTAATTGTTCGGGAGGAAGGTCATGAAAAAAGAAAAGCGTTCCGACTTGTTTTTCGGAACGGTCGGTTTTTCGGGAATAGGCGGTTTTCAGGAAAATCTTGTAACGGCTCTTCTTGAAAGCGATATCCCCGTTAGAAATCTCAAAGTTTCGGGAGCGGAAATAAGCGGCGAAGTGTCGCCGTTCAATTATTACAAGACCGCGTCTCTTGCGCGGAAAAACGGCGTAAGAATACGCGCAAAAGAGCGCAAAGGATTGTATTTCACCTTGTCTAGATACCGCACAAGAGCGGGACTGTATGTGGGTCTTCTTGTGTTTTTCATGATAATATCAATTTTCGGAACAAAAGTCATAGACATACAGTATGACGGCGAGGCAGTACCTGCCGAGATAAACCCCATTCTCGAAGAATGTGGGATAGGGATAGGCACAAGCGTTTCAAAAATAAACTTTTCCGCAGCCGAACAGCGCATAATGCTCGAAGTTCCCGGTTGTGCATGGGCGGACGTTTCGTGCGAGGGGTTCAGGCTGAAGGTTGAAGTACATAAAGGAATAGACGTTCCTGAAGTCGAAGGAACAAATCCGAGAAATATCGTCGCATCACATTCTGCGGTCATCATTTCCCAGACTGTCAGAAAGGGCGGCTCGGTCGTTACTGTGGGGAGCGGCGTGAATGAGGGCGACTTGCTCGTTTCGGGAACAGTCTTTGACGGCGAAAATAAGACAATGTTCATACATTCGGACGCGGAAATTATCGGAGAATTTTCGGAAACAAAAGAGTTTTTTGTTCCGTACAGTGAGATCGTAATGCGCGCAGAAGGCGAACAAAAGCGCTTTAATTACCTTATTTTCGGCGATGATGAATATCCGCTTTTCTTCGGCAGAGCGTTTGCCGAAAACTCGCTTTATTCCGAGGAAACAAAACTGATATTAAACGGAAATGTGAAAATAAGAACGGAGATATTTACGCAGTATGTTCCGAAGGAAATAAAAAGAAGTCCCGAAAACGCCGTTTCAGAGCTAAAAAAACAAATAGCGCTCTTTGAGGAGAATTTCTATAGCGATTTTGAAATAGTAACTTCAAACGAAAGATACTATCCCGAAGAAAACGGTATAAGAGTTATGGTCGATTATACCCTTCGCGGAGATATAGCGAAACCTGTTGATATAGAAATGGATCTGAGCTGACGGGAAAACTTGACTTTTATAGGGGAATGTGGTATAATGATAACACAGCAACGGAGCTTTATGTGTTCCGTTGCTGTTTTTGTTTTTAAGAGATTTTCAGAGGAGGTAACTACAATGCAAGGAAAACCGCTATCACATGAAATTAAAAAGGAGAACGGGTTTAAAAAGCCCGATCGCGTCGACAGACACCCGCGCGAAAATCCCGAGCCGACTAACAAGCCCGCTAATAATCACGCGCCCGACCCGAATGATGAAACACACAGACCAAAGATCGTACCATGGAAGTGAACTCGCCGGGATATAATTGCAACTTTTTATTTTCAATAATTCAAAAACAACACAGTATTTCAATAATTTTGTACGTTTTAGCCTAAAATTTGCAATTTTGTTTTAAATTTATGTCAAAAAAGCAGTTGACATATTATCATCTTAGTGTTATAATAAACTTAAAGCAAGGGCGCTTTGACGGTTTTTCGTCAGAGCGCTCTAATTTGTTTTATTGTTTAATTGTTTTAATGCAAAGAAAAGAGATGAATTTTTATGGTAACTCCTGTTGCAAATTCAAAGGAGATAAACGAACTGCTCGCAAGATACGGGGTAAAGTTCGGGATCTATAAAAACGGAAATTTCCACGAGCAGCTTTTCCCGTTTGACGCGATACCGAGAGTTATTTCGGCGGCGGATTTCGCCATGCTTGAAAAGGGGCTTATCCAACGTGTTGACGCGCTTAATATGTTCCTGCGGGACGTTTATTCCGACAAGAAGATAATTTCGGACGGCGTTGTTCCCGAGGATTTCGTTTACAGTTCAACGGGATTTTTACAACAGTGCGACGGGGTATTGCCGCCAAAAGGCATTTACAGCCACATTTCGGGCATTGACCTTGTTCAGGCAAAGGACGGAACTTGGTATATCCTTGAGGATAACCTGCGAATACCGTCGGGCGCGTCCTATCCGCTTATTGCAAGAGAACTTTGCAGAATGACAAGTCCCGATGTCTTCCGCGAGGCTAAGGTACGCGACAATCGCAACTACATCGCCCTGCTCAGAGAAACCATGAACTATGTAAACTGCGGCGGAATAAACGTTATACTGACACCGGGCAGATACAACGCCGCATATTTTGAGCATTCATATTTCGCAGAGAAAACAGGCGCGGTTCTTGTTCAGAACAGCGACCTGTTTGTTGAGGACAATGTTCTGTACCTTAAAGATTATCAGAACGGAAAAACGCGCGTCGGGACTGTCTACCGCAGAATTTCGGACGAATATCTGGACCCTATGACATTCCTGCCTGAATCGCTTATAGGCATACCGCATATCATGGGCGCATACAGGGCGGGAAATGTTGCGCTTATAAACGCTCCGGGAAACGGCGCTGCCGACGACAAGGGAATTTACTATTTCGTGCCGAAGATGATAGAATACTATCTCGGCGAAAAGGCAATTCTCAAAAACGCGCCGACCTATTTGCCGTTCTATGAAGATGACAGAAAGTATGTCCTTGACAATCTCGAAAAGCTGGTTATAAAAGATGTTTCCGAGGCGGGAGGATATGGAGTTGTGTTCGGGTCGGACATGACGAAAGAGCAGCTCGCGGACTGGAGAAAGCTCATCACCGAGCAATCCCGTCGCTTTATCGCGCAGGAGGTCATTGATTTCATAGACCTGCCCATAACCGACGAGCTGGGAAACACCACAATGCACAAGGCTGATTTAAGAGCGTTTGTGCTTTCGGGCGAAAAAACAAAGGTATGGTGCAGCGGTCTTACAAGATTTTCACGCACCGAAAATTCATTCGTTGTAAATTCATCTCAAGGAGGAGGCTTTAAAGACACATGGGTACTATCACAAGAATAAACATAAACAATCTTTTCTGGCTGGGGAGATATACCGAGCGCGTATTTATAACGCTCAATTCGTTCTTCAAGTATGCCGATAAAATAATTGAAAAGAGGGAGTTTTACGGGAAATACCTCGACGACATAAACGTTCCGAATATTTATAAGGACTTTGACGATTTCTTTGACCGCTATGTATTTGACGAAGACGACCCGAACTCTATTTATTCAAATCTTCTGCGCGCTTTGGGAAACGGCATTGTTCTGCGCGAGGAAATAAAAACGCCGTCGCTGTCTTATTTGCAAATGGCGGCTGACAAGTTTAAGTCATGCAGAGGCACGGACAAGATACGCTATGATCTGCTGCCCGTGCGCGACGCAATTTATGCGTTCTGGGGGAGCGTTGACAGCAACATGACCGACCTTGACGCATTAAGAATTATTCATCTCGGAAAGTCGGTAGAACATGTTGATATGCTTTTAAGGCTGTCTCTTCCCGAAGAAGAAACGTTCAGCGCCTTAAACAATCTCGTAAAGCACGTTGAACGCTATATCGGGCAAAGCGGTTGTATTATAAACAAAGTTGCATTATCGCAGATAAAAGCCGCAATTGCCGTTCCCGAAAAGCTGGGCGAAAACAGAAACGCATTGATAGCGAACGTTGAGGCGCTTATAGAGGTGAATTTCATTGAAACGGCTGCGGTTTGAGTATTCGGCTGAACTTCAGTTTTCGGGAAATGTTTCGGAGCATTGCTTTACTTTGCGCTGTCTGCCCGTGTCTGACGGAAGGCAGCTTATAAGAGAATCGCGGTATGAGATATTCCCAAATGAAAACAGCAAGATCTGGTTTAGCCGCGACAGTTTCGGAAATACGCTTATCTGCGGAAGAATACCAGAGCCTCACGACGTTTTTTCATTTCACATTTCGGGGAAAGCCGAGATAATAAACACGCGGGATATTTCGGGATTTCCCTCGGCGATATATGGTTACAGTTCTCCGCTTACAAAGCAGGGAGAATGTATAAGAAGGTTTTACGAGGAAAACAAGCCGACCGCCGAATTTCCCATTGACCGAGCAATGGAGCTTTGCAATTCCCTGTATTCAAAAATGAAATACGAAAAGGGAGTAACGGACGTTCATACCTCCGCGGAAGAGGCGCTGTCGCTCGGCAAGGGAGTATGCCAGGACTATGCGCACATTTTCCTGGCGCTGTGCAGGCTGGACGGAATTCGCTGCCGCTATGTTTCGGGATTAGCGTACGAAAGCGGCGAAACTCACGCCTGGACGGAGATAGGGAGCGGCTCGAGGTGGTATGGGATCGACCCCGCAAATAACAGATTTATCAGTGAAAATTATATAAAACTCTGCCACGGCAGAGATTATTCGGACTGCCCTATTGAACGCGGGATCTATCTTGGAAATTCAAAAGGAGTTCAGACGGTAACGTCAACCGTTGCCGAATTTTAAAGGGAGTGGAGTTATGATAGAAGAAGTCGCGAAGGCGGGACTTTCGGTAAATGAAAACATTGTCATAAAGAAAAACCGTTATGTCGGCTCGGACAATAAAGAGCCCTCGGGAAAAAGGGTCTGCATTGTTACGGGAATACACGGAGACGAGCTGGAAGGGCAATATGTCTGCGCAAAGCTGGCAAACGTATTGCAGAATAATCTTGCGCTGTTAAACGGCACAGTGGATATTTATCCCGCGCTAAATCCCCTCGGCATTGATTCAATAACGAGAGGTATTCCGCTGTTTGACCTTGATATGAACCGCATTTTCCCCGGAAGTACAGAAGGCACTATGGCGGAGTGTCTTTCGGCGGACATAATTTCCGACATAAGCGGCGCCGACATTTGCATTGATATTCATTCGAGCAACATTTATCTGCGCGAAATTCCGCAAGTCAGAATAAACGAAATAACCGCCAACGAGCTTATTCCCTATGCAAAAATGCTCGGTTGTGATTTCATCTGGGTACATGCCTCGGCGACTGTTCTTGAATCAACGCTTGCTTACAGCCTCAACAGCATAGGGACGAAAACGCTTGTTGTTGAAATGGGAGTAGGAATGAGGATAACCTGCGAATACGGCGACAGGCTGACCGAGGGCATTTTAAATCTTCTGAAAAACCTTGGAATGTGGAAAGGTGAATGTAAGCCCGTAAAAGAGCCTATCATTTCCGCGGACAGGGCTGTAGAATTTGTAAATTCGGGCGCGGCGGGGATTTTTATCCCGACGGCAAAACACTGGTCGCATGTTAAATGCGGCGACGCTGTGGGGAGCGTTATTGACCCGGTTACGGGAAATGTTGAAGAATACGTAACCTCGCCCTGTGACGGAATTATTTTTACGCTAAGAGAATTTCCCATAGTCTACGGCGGCTCGCTTATAGCAAGGATCTTAGGGGGTGAAACAAATGCGTAAAAAGACATTGTATTCACTTCGTTCGCCGTATCGCGAGAGTATGGACATAATAGGCTTTCAGTTCGGTCAAGGCGAAAAGGCAATGTGCGTTGTCGGCGCAATGCGTGGCAATGAAGTACAGCAGATGTACGTTTGTTCGCAGCTTGTCAGCCGTCTTAAAGACCTCGAAAGCGAGGGGCTCATTTCGGACAACTGCGAAATAATGATAATCCCTTCTGCAAACTACTATTCAATGAACATTGGAAAACGTTTCTGGACAATGGACAACACTGACATAAACCGAATGTTTCCCGGCTATGACCTGGGAGAAACAACGCAGAGAATTGCCGCGGGCATTTTTGAGAGCGTAAAGGGCTATAAATACGGCGTTCAGCTTGCAAGTTTTTATCAGCAGGGAGATTTTCTGCCGCACGTTAAACTAATGGAAACGGGATTTACAGACCACGAACTTATGAAGTATTTCGGGCTGCCGTTTGCGTTTATAAGAAAGCCTCGTCCGTATGACACGACAACGCTTAATTACAACTGGCAGATATGGGAAACTCAGGCTTTTTCGCTGTATACAAATGCCACAGACAACATTGACGAGCCGTCCGCAAAACTTGCGGTAGACGCAATTTTAAGGTTTATGTCGGCAAACGGCGTTATCAAAACAAAAATTCCGGGCGGCTATATAACCGAAATGCTTGACGAAAAATCGCTTGTGCAAATTCACTCGCCCGTAGCAGGCATTTACAAGAGCTTTGTAAAAACCGGCGATGAATTTAGAAAAGGCGATGTTCTATGTGAAATAACCGACCCTCTTGACGGCAGCGTCATCAGGCAGATAACCGCGCCGACTGACGGGATCGTGTTCTTCAGATATAACAGACCGCTGGAGTTTGAAAAAACGGTGTTGTATAAAATTATACCTTTCCGAAGGTGAGAAATTTAGAGGTCAGAGCTAAAACTCTGACCTCTTACTTCTTATTTCTAACCTCTAAGTGTCTAATCTTTACAAAAAGATTTTCTTGGTCGAGCCAAAAGAAAACGTCTCAAACCAACGCTTGAGACGTTATCGCTGCCGGTCGCACCGGCTGTCTAACCTTTACAAAAAAGATTTTCTTAACCTATATGCCAAAACCACTTTTCAGGAAGTGCACATTTTTACGGTTTTGCAAAGCAAAATTGAATTGCCATTAGGGCAATTCAAAGTAAAAATGTGCAGCATTGAAGCCCGCCGTAAAGGCGGGTTTCAATGCGTGGTGCAGGTGACGGGACTTGAACCCACATGACCTTGCGATCACCGGCACCTGAGGGTAGCGTTACGACAGAGGATTTATTTTTGCAACGCAAAATAAGTTTTTCCGTCAACAGATCACAAGCTTTATTTTGAACATCTTACGTCATGGGAAACCAAACCGTAACAGTCGTTCCTTTTCCGATGTCGCTTTCAATTTGTATCTGTGCGTGATGATACATTGCGCCGTGCTTTACAATAGACAGCCCAAGACCCGTTCCGCCTATCGCTTTGGAACGCGCCTTGTCAACGCGATAAAAGCGCTCGAAAATGCGCTCCTGCTCCTCTTTTGCAATGCCGATACCCGTATCCCGCACAGACAGCAAGACAGTATTTTCAGTTTCACGAACACTTATCTCCGCCAGTCCGTTCGGGCGGTTGTATTTTATCGCATTGTCGCAAAGATTATAAATCACTTCGTCCAGAATTTTCCGAACTCCTAAAATATGACAATGCTCGCCGATAACGCGCACCTGAACCTGTGATTTTTCCGCCTCAGACTGCAAACGAGTTGTTACCTCTTCCGCAAGGTCATAGAGGTCAACCTGTTCCTGTTCAAATTCCGTTTTTTCGTCAAGTTCTGAAATTCGCAGAATATCCTGCACAAGCGTTATCATTCTCTGCGATTCATCATAAATGGATTTTGAAAAATCAGCGACCGTTTCCCTGTCCGCGTCGCCCTGCATAAGCATTTCCGCAAATCCCGAAATAGATGTAAGCGGAGTTTTCAGCTCGTGCGAAACGTTCGACGTAAATTCACGCCGCATTTGTTCGCGCTTTTCGCGTTCTTCATCATCAATGATGTTCTTTGAGATTTTCACGGAAAGAATTGCCGATGCTCCAACCGCAAGCAGAATTATCACCGCTATCGGAACGGCAATGTTTATGATGATATTTAAAATCGTGTTCTGCCTTGCGGAAACGCGGAGAATATTCCCGTTTTCGAGTTTCACGGCATAGTAGACCGTCCGCTCCATAAAGGTTTCGGAATAACGAACGCTTGTGCCGCTGCCGTTTTGCAATGCAAGCCGGATTTCTTTTCGGTCAAGATGATTTTCGAGTTTATCCAGATCTGCCCGTGTGTCGGCAATTACCGTACCGTCGGGCGCGATAAGTGTAACGCGCTCGTCGCTGTTTATCCTGTCAAAATATGAAACGCCCTCCGAAGAGATTGCCGCGCCGACATATTCAGCCTCGGTTTCAAGCCGCGATTTTAGCTGACTTTCAAAATTCCCGTAGAGCAGCCCGACAATTGCCGCAATGCTTATGACGAGCAGAATTAACGTTATAAAAAGCGTATATCGGAATATTTTCTTATTCATCATCTTCACCGATTTTATAGCCGATATTTTTCACGGTCTGAATGTACTTTCCCGCTTTCCCAAGCTTACTTCTAAGATTTCGGATATGCACGTCAAGCGTCCGCGATTCGCCGTAAAATTCGCCCCATATTTTTTCAAATAATTCCTCACGGGAAACGACTTTCCCGCCTGCTCTAATCAGAATTTCAAGCAGGGCAAATTCCTTGAACGAGAGCGAAACAGGCTCTCCCGAAACGGTTACAACGTGCTTTGCGCTGTCCACGGTCATTATTCCGATATGAAAAACGGAATTTTCATCTGCTGTTCTTTTACTTCTCCGCAATACCGCACGCACGCGGGAAATCATCTCCGTCATTCCGAACGGTTTTGCAATATAGTCGTCCGCGCCCGCGTCAAGTCCTGTCACTTTGTCAAATTCGCTGTCCTTTGCGGTTATCATAATAACGGGAATTTCGGGGTCTTTGCGGCGTATTTTTCCGAGTATCGAAAGCCCGTCCTCTTCGGGGAGCATTATGTCAAGCAGTATCAAATCTGGCTTTTCAGTCTGATATGCGCTGTAAAATTCGGACGGCAGAGCAAATCCCTCCACCGCGTAATTTTCCCGTTTCAATGCGTAACAGACAAGCTTTCGGATATTGTCGTCGTCCTCGACAAAATAGATTTTCTCCATTTTTATCACCCGTTACTATGATACCACATTTTATACAGAAAATCAAGTCTTGTGCTGTCCCGTGAGAGCGTATATTACCCACTCGGCGATATTTTCCGCGTGGTCGCCGATACGCTCGAAATATTTCGCTATCATCAGCAAATCAAGAAGTGCTGCCGCGTCCTCTGCCTCGCTTTTTACGGCTTTGAGCAGCTTTTGTTTCATTTCTATAAACAACTCGTCAACGGTATCGTCCATTAAAATTACAGACTTCGCAAGGTCCGCATTTTTCTCGGTGTAGGAGTTTACGCTTGCGGAAAGCATTTTCACCGCCGCCTCAGCCATTTTCCCGATATGCTCACGGAGAGTTTTATCCGTTTCGCCGATGTAGTCGCCAAGTTCTACGATGTCCTCCGCGTGGTCGCCGATACGCTCCATATCGGAAATCATTTTCAGCGCGGCGGTGATTTGCCTGAAATCTGCCGCGACAGGCTGCTGGTGCATTAAAAGGCGCATACAAAGCGCCTCTATGTCGCGTTCTGTTCGGTCTATCTGCTTTTCACATTCCTCGGCGTTTTTCTTCATTTCGGGATTATTTTCCGTGAGATATTTCACGGCGTAGGATATGCCTTCCTCGCAAAGCCCGCCCATTTCCGCAAGTTCTTTGTTCAGCAAACGCAGCTGTTCTTCATAACGGTCGCGCATTAACCAAACCTCCCTGTAATGTAATCTTCCGTGCGCTTGTCGGACGGCATTGAGAACATTTTGTCGGTGTCGCCCGCCTCAATAAGTTCTCCGAGCAGGAAAAACGCCGTTTGGTCGGCAATTCTAGCCGCCTGCTGCATATTGTGCGTGACAATTACAATGGTATATTTTTTGCTAAGTTCCATTGCCAGATCTTCAATTTTGGAAGTGGAGATAGGGTCAAGCGCGGAAGTCGGTTCGTCCATTAACAGCACTTCGGGTTCGACTGCCAAGGCTCTTGCGATACACAATCTCTGCTGCTGACCGCCGCTCATTCCGAGCGCGCTCTTTTTCAGTCTGTCCTTGCATTCGTCCCAGATAGCCGCTTTTTTCAGCGACATTTCAACAATTTCGTCCAACTTTTTACGAGAACGTATACCGTGAATGCGCGGTCCGTAGGCGATGTTGTCGTAAATGCTCATAGGAAACGGGTTCGGTTTCTGAAAGACCATTCCAACGCGCTTTCTAAGCTCATTCACATCATAGTCTTTGTAAATATCCACGCCGTCAAGCGTAATTTCACCCTCTACGCGGCAGCCCTCCACAAGGTCGTTCATTCGGTTGAGGGATTTCAGAAACGTGGATTTTCCGCAGCCCGACGGACCTATAAGCGCGGTTATCTTCCGCGCGGGAAAATCGAGGTTTATGTCTTTCAAGGCTTGATTTTTGCCGTACCACAGGTTTACATTTTTCGCCGAAACAGCGTTCATTTTCCTTTTCCTTTCTTCAGTAATTTTGCGGCAATTTTAGCGGCAATATTGAGCAAAAGCGTGAGTATCAGCAGTATCGCGGCAATTGCAAACGCCGTGTCGATATCCACGCGCTCCTTTGTGTAAAAGTACATCGAAACCGTGAGCGTAGAACCCGCGCCGCCTGCGCTTAACGCCTCCTTAGGCGTTAATATCTCGTTCGCCATTCCAGCCGTGTACATCAGCGCGGCGCTTTCGCCGACAATTCTTCCTACCGCTAAAATGCAGCCTGTAACAATGCCGTCAATTGCAGACGGCAGAACGACTGTTCTTATTGCGTGCCATTTTCCCGCGCCAAGTCCGAAAGCGCCCTCGCGGTAGCTTTCGGGAACGGTTTTCAGGCTTTCCTGAGTTGTCCTGATGATAGTCGGCAGTGTCATTATCACAAGCGTCAGCGCGCCCGCAAGCAGACTTGTCTGAAGTGAACAAAACTGCACGAAGATCAACATTCCGACAAGTCCGTAGATTATCGACGGTATTCCCGAAAGCGTTTCGGCGGCAAGTTCTATAATTCTCACGGCTTTTTTGTTTTTCGCGTATTCGCTCAGATACACCGCCGCGCCCACTCCGAGTGGAAGTACAATAACAAGCGTCATAAGGATAATATAGAGCGTGTTCAGCAAGTTAGGCAGAATACCGACAGTGTGATGGAGCAGGCTCGGTTTATTTGTGAGGAAATCAAGGCTTATGTTCGGAAATCCGCGCGCGAGGATACATAAGATCATTCCCGCAAGCAAAAGGCAGATAAACGCCGCGGCTGTCCAAACAATGAAATTCAGAAAAACACTTTTTATTTTCCGAGATTTTTTCATTTCTTATCCCTCTTTACAATAAGGTTCAGTACAAGATTTATTGCCAAAATGAAAATCAAAAGGACCAGAGCGATAGAAAACAGCGCCTCGCGATGAAGTCCCGAAGAATACGACATCTCGCTTACGACCGCTGTTGTGAGAAGTCTTACGCTCTTGAAGATTCCGGGCATATTCGCGACGTTTCCCGCGACCATTATAACCGCCATTGCCTCTCCTACCGCTCTGCCCACTCCGAGAACAACAGACGCGGTTATTCCGCTTTTCGCGGCGGGAATGCTCACCTTGAAAACCGTTTCCGCGTGCGTTGCACCGAGAGCCAAAGACGCCTCCTCGTATTCCCTCGGAACGGCTCGCAGAGCGGTTTCCGAAACCGAGATAACAGACGGCAGTATCATAATTGCAAGCACGATTATCGCCGAAAACAAATTTGCTCCGTCGGGAAGTCCGAAAATTTCACGCACGGCAGGAACAACATAAATCATTCCCAAAAGTCCGTAAACCACCGACGGTATTCCCGCCATAAGGCTGACAGCGCCGCTTACCGCCGCGCTTATACGCTTTCCCGAAAATTTCGCGAGAAACGCCGCGCATAAAATTCCGATAGGAACTCCGATAATTACCGCGCCTGTTGTCGCGCAGACCGAGCTTAGAACAAACGGCAGTATGCCGAATTTCGGGTCGGAGTTTGTCGGCGCCCATTCCGTTCCGAAAAGGAAATTTGTTATTCCTATCTCGTTTATCGCGGGCGCTCCCGAAATGACAAGAAATACCGTTATCACCAGTACAAACGCCACGGCTATAAACCCGCATACTCCGAAAATAATGTGCATAAGCTTTTCGGAGATTTCCGCGGCGGGATTTGCCTTTTTCGGCTTTTCGAGAATATGTATAGCTGAAACCGCATTATTCTGCAACAGGAACCGCACCTGCCTCTCTTATATACTCGCTTACTTCGCTGCTTGTGCAGAAATCGAAGAACGCCTGCGCCGACGCTGAAAGAGCCTTGTCTTTAGGAGTAACAAGCAAAAAACCTCTTTGAATGGGGTATTCCTTGCTTAAAACCGTATCTTCCGAGGGAGTAACTCCGTCAACGCTCAATGCCTTTACGGTATCTCCGACAGCCGCAAGCGACGCATAGCCTATGGCGTTAGGATTAGACGCGACTGTCTGAATTACGTCGCCCGTTGAAGTGAGTTCCTGCGAGTAAATGCATTTTTCCGCAGTACCCGTGACGGATTCAAAGCCGTCGCGAGTTCCCGACGCTGCCTCTCTGCCTATGCAAACAATGGGAGCGTCGCTGCCGCCAACCTCCGACCAGTTTTTGATTTCACCAAGATAGATTTTTGTTATCTGCTCTTTTGTGAGATTTGCAACTGCGTTATTTTTGTTGACAATAACAGCTATGCCGTCGAGAGCAATTACCGTACCGTTAAGAGTTTGGGATTCTTCGGGCTTAAGGTCGCGGCTCGAAAGTCCGATGTCGCAGCGTCCGTCCTGAACGGCTTGTATTCCCGAACCAGAACCCGTGGGATTGTAGGTCACTTTAACGCCCGTTTTCTCCTGATAAGCCTCGCTTAAGAACCCGATAACGGATTCCATAGACGTCGAACCGTCTGTCGAAACAGTTGCCGACTGTTTGTCGTTATCTGACGGCTGACTGCTTGATGACTGCTGACTGCCGGAGGAATATTGTCCGCTGTTGTTTTCACTGTTCGAGCAGCCTGCCGCGCAAATCGCCATTAAGACCGCCAGAACTCCCGCCATAAATTGTTTGTTTTTCATATACTTACTTCCTTTCAAAATATTGCTTTTTGTTTGCAATTTAAGTATACCTCGCGGCGTGTTAAGGCTGAAATCATTTACGTGTAAATTGTATGTAAAATTTTTGTATAAAAAAAGCGCCAAAATCCAAAATGGAAATTAGCACTTTTATTTGTATATTGTAAGGAAGGTACTTTCTGTTTTAGAAAAGAGTTATGCCCGCAAATGATTTGGTGCGTTAACCGTTTCGCTCTGCGGAAGAAATATCCCTCGGACAATATTGTTTCAAGCCAATCCTCGTGTGTGACAAACTCACTTCGTGATTTCAAGTAATCATACAGAATATACTGCGTATCCAAGGGTTAGCGCAATGCGTCAACAATATTATTCATCGTTGTCATCAGACACATAACTATCGCCGACCACAGATAAGTATATCCCGTTTTTGTCAGTCATAATATCCGCCCCAATAAAACCATTTTAGCATTATCTGCGAACAGCGCACCCTACGAACTTGTGAATATGCCTATTTTTCGGCATTATTAAATAGGAAATCCCGGTTTTTCAGCGGTTCTTCCGGTGGCTTTGTGTCAGAAGTTTCTTTATCGGGAGTTTTCTTTTGTTTCCGTGCAATTTCAAGGCTTTTTATACGCTCGCGCATTGCATTATAAACCATATTCTCAATGTTTCCAATCTTATTTTGTACCCTCTTGAAACACAGGCAGTATGCGTCGTCCATCCGTAATCGATCAGACAGCGATAGGATTTTCAGCTGTTTTTCTTGATTTGAATATCAATCATCACAGCGCAGCCACATTCTTTGCACTTAATAAGACCAACAAGCCATGAATTAAAACATATCTGTTTGATGAAAAGCAGAGAAAAATTATAGGCGTGACTACGGTCACAAGGACGGCAAAGAACTTGCCTTAAACTATATAAAATACTTCTGAAAAGAAAAGCACCCGAAATTTCTTCCGAGTGCTGTCAATATTCTGTTATGTCTCATTTTGTCCTTGAAAGCAAAGCGAGTTTATTTTTTATTGCTTTTAATCCCAAAACAGGGTCGTCAATTTCCTGCACCGCCTTTTCCATAGGGCAAATTCCGTCGCCGTTTCGGTTGATGATTTGCCCGGTTAACTCACCGTATTCGCAGGCAATTTTGTAATTTGCGAAAACTTCTGCTCCCGCACGGCTTAAAACCTCGGCGTACACCTCTTTCACACCAAGGAGAACATAAAGCATTGCCGCCGCTTTCCCTACGATTTTGTCGGCAGCTGAAAATCCGTTCAGGTTTTCAGCACCGTCCAGCAGTTCCAAAAGCGGCTTTACACCGCGTTCTGTGCTTGTGTAAATCTGCTCGCCCTTGCACAAAACGCAGGTGTAATTGTTTCCTTCAAACAGCGTTTTCGCGCGCTCAAAATCAGTTGTCATTTTTCTTCAAATTCTCCACGCGATAGACGATAAGCGGCAGCAACGCCCATTGCAGCGCAATCCCGAACAATCCTGTTCCTATGCTCGTCCAAATTGTCGAAACGTTTACCTTGCTGCCGAAAGCGTAAACTCCGAGCAGAATTGCGCCCGCTCTTACCGCACGTCCTGCGATTTGCGCTATAACGACCTTAACGATTGTCGGCAATTTTACATTTCTCAAAATGCCCGCCGTTAAACCGTAAATGCACAACTCAACCATCATAAACGGGAGCATAACCACTCCGGGCATTCCCGAAAGTGCAAAGCTACAAAGCGGCCCTAAAAGTCCCGCTATCGCTCCCGCATACGGTCCTGCAAGCAGTCCGACGAGAATTATCGGAAGGTGCATCGGCAAAAACGCCTCGCCGAGCGAAGTCCCAAGTCCCGACGCTGCGCCTAAAACGTGGAATATCTGCGGTACTGCCACCGCTCCGACAATCGCCGCGAGTGTTGCAATTGCCTGTGCTTTCACCGACAGACGCGGTTTTTCTAAAGTTTTAACCATTGTTGACATAATAAAATCTCCTTTTTTCTTATTTTATATGATCAGATTGACAAGCAATCCCGTCACCAAAGAAAACGCCATTACGAAGGCGAGATACAGCAGAAACCGTTTCATTCCGAGAACGATTTTCAGCGCGCCTAAATTCGTGATTTTCGTCGCGGGACCCGTTATCATAAACGCCGAGGCGCTGCCCATGCTCATTCCCATTGACAGCCATTCGCGAATTAGCGGTATCGTTCCTCCTCCGCAGGCATAGAGCGGAACGCCGATAGTTGCCGCCATAAGTACACCGAAACCCTCGTTCGCCTCGCCGAATAAAGCGGCGAATTTGTCCGCGGGAACATACCGCTGAAACAGCGCGGACAGCAAAACGCCAAGCAGAAACCACAATCCCGTTGCCTTGATGTTGCGTCCTAAGTTGAACAGAAACCGCAAAAACGGGTTCGGGTGGGTGTCGTGGCTTGCTTTCGGCTCAAAGCCTTTGAAGTTGAAAAACGGCTTGTCTTTATAAACAAGATGAACGACAATTCCCGCCACGATCCCGCATAACGCACAAGATACAATTCGGATAACAAGCGCCGTTACTCCCAAAGCCGAGGAATACATGATTAGCTGAGGATTTAAAAGCACGCTCGACATCATAAACGCCGCTAACCAGTCGTGGCGCATTCCGTGCTTTGAAAATGACGCAGCGATGGGTATCGTGCCGTACATACAAAGCGGCGAGGCAATTCCTAAGAGGCTTGCGGGAACAACTCCCCACAGTCCCCATTTCTTGTCGCGGATACTCTCAAACGCCTTGTGAATACTGTCCTTTGCAAACACTGAAACCAGCGAGCCGACAACCATTCCGAGAACCCAGTAAACAAAAATCTGCCGAAGTTGGAGCTGGAAGTAGTACCACACATAGACAAATTCGCGTTGCAGTACCTCAACCACTTCATTCATCAATCTTCACCAGACTGTAATGACGGCTGCCAAGACCTATTTTCTCGGCATGTTCGAGCGTGTGCAGACCGTTACGCGATTCTATTCGCTGAACAAGCGATTTCCCATCGCCGTCTTTTTGTGCATAAATTAAATCAATGCACGCCTGGTCAAGCGCCACGGGGTCCGTTGATGCTAAAATCCCGATGTCGTGAATATCAGGCTCGGCAGGATTTCCGTCACAATCGCAGTCAATGGAAAGACGGTTCATCACGTTGACATAAACTATGCGTTCGCCGTTGCCTAGATAGTCTGAAACCGCTTTTCCCGCCTCAGCCATTGCCTCTAAGAAAGCGTCCTGCTTACCGCCCCAAGCGTTGGTTTTGCTCGTGCCGCCGCTGTGAATCCAGCATTTTCCCATTGACGAACCAAGTCCTATCGAAATATTCTTGATAGCGCCTCCGTAGCCTGCCATAGCATGACCTTTGAAATGTGAAAGCACAAGATAACAATCATAATCGCCGAACGCCGCGCCGACATAGTTTTCTTTGAGAACCGAGCCACCGTTTACGGGCAGCGTCATAGAGCCGTTTTCGTCCAGAATTTGAAAGTCTGCGATTTCGGTGAACCCGTGGTCTTTAGCAACTTGATAGTGCATAGCGGTTTCACTACGCGAACCGCCGTAAGCAGTGTTGCACTCGACGATAGTTCCGTTCACCGACTGAACAAGGTCTTTTATCAGTTCGGGGCGAAGATAGTTGCTTGCAGGAGGCTCACCGGTAGACAGCTTGACGGCAACCTTTCCCGTGGGAGTCCAGCCGAGCGCATTATACACCGCCAACATTCCCTGCGGGGAGATGTCAGTCGTCATATAAACGGTCGGAACGTCGGAATTTGTTGGAACATCAGACGGGGTGTTTTCCGTTGAATTAACGTTATTTTCGGAATTTGAAGAATTTACATTATACGATATGTGATTATCAGAACCGCTTGTCGGCGTGTTCTGCGTGCAGCCTGTAAATGTCATTGTCAACAGCAATACGAAAAAAGGCAAAACCCGTTTTCTCATGCTCTAACCTCCTTGTTATAATTTTTTGCCGAGTTCATACGCCAGATATTTGGAGTATGTAAACGCTGTCCTTTATCGCTCCTGTTTATTAAATGCGAACGTGGGATTTTGTTCTGTTTCCACATGCCCTCTGTGCCCGTAGACGGTACACGCATTCAACGCGGATTCCAATGCAGAAAATTCTTCTTCCGTCAGGGAAACTTCACAGGCTTTCAGGTTTTCCAAAATCCGCTCTCGGTTTTTTGAACCTGGAATGGGTACTACATTGGGATATTTGTGAATCATCCACGCTAAGGCGATCTGTGCATTAGTAGCGTTCTTGGCATTGGCAAATTGAAATACTATCTCCACAATAGGGCGATTTGCAATCAAATTTTCTGAACTGAGCTGCGGCACAAATTTCCGCACATCGTCCCCCTCGAAACTGGTTTTCTCGGTCACTTTTCCCGAAAGCAAACCGCTGGCGATGGGAGAAAACGGGACAACGCCAATCCCATGCTCTAAGCAGTACGGGAATATATCACTCTCACAATCCCTCTCTACCATAGAATAGATATTTTGTACTGCCGAAACCGGTGTAACGGAATCCGCCCGGCGCAGCATCTCCCCGGACACCTGTGAAAGCCCCCAACCGCGAATGACGCCTTCTCGGATCAAATCTCCCATCACATGGGCAACTTCCTCCAAAGGCACTTCCTCATTGACACGGTGAAGGTAATACAGATCCACATAGTCCGTTTGAAGATTTTTGAGCGACTGTTCCAAATGCCGCCTTATCACCTTGTCAATCTCTTCACGCTTTGTCGGCATCTCATTTCGGAAATGAAACTTGGTTGCCAGAACGACTTTCTTCCGAAAAGGGAGAATTGCCTCTCCCACAAGCTGCTCGTTATGACCGGGGTAAAACTGCTGTGTTCCATAGGTTTCTGCTGTATCGAAAAACGTACAGCCATACTCATAAGCCTCTTGGATAGCCCGAATGCTGTACTCACGCTCCGGGGCATTGCCGTAGCCGTGAGAAAAGCCCATACATCCCATCCCGATCTCTGAGACTTCGATTTGCCGCAATTTTCTGATTTTCATTAGACACCTCTGCTATGTTCCTGTATCGTTTTACATGTTTAATTTTTCGGAAAAATCAGTCATAGCCTCAGATATCTTAATCTGCTGCGGACAGACGCTTTCGCAGCTCCTACAGCCTAAACAGGCGCTCGGCAGCTTGTCGTTCGGATATGAGGACATTGCCATCGGTGCGATAAATCCGCCGTTGGTGAAACAGTGCTCATTGTAGAAAGCCAGCAAGGTCGGAATATCCAGTCCCTGCGGACAGTGACTCACGCAGTATCGGCAGGCGGTGCAGGGCAGGACGATCTTCTTTACCATTTCGTCCGCCATAGCCAGCAGAATTTTCATTTCTTCTGCGGAAAGGGGTTTTTCTTCTTGGAAAGTCCGAATATTTTCTTTCATCTGCTCCATGTCGGACATACCGGAAAGTACCACGGTCACCTCGGGTATGGATTGCAGAAAGCGGAACGCCCAGGCAGGAATTTTCTCATCGGGACGCATGGCTTTTAATCTTGCCTCTTCCTCGTCTGTAAGATTTGCCAGACGACCGCCCCGCAGCGGCTCCATCACCCAAACGGGAATGTGGTATTTGTTCAAAAGCTCCACCTTTGCTTTGGCGTCCTGAAAACTCCAGTCCAGGTAATTCAGCTGAATCTGACAAAATTCCATGCTCTTTGAGTATTTCTCAAGGAAACGTTCCATCACATCATAACTTCCATGCGCTGAAAATCCGAGATGACGGATCCTTCCGTTTGCTTTCTGTTTCATCAAGTAGTCATAAATCCCGTACTTTTCGTCCAGATATGCGTCAACATTCATCTCGCAGACATTGTGAAACAAATAGAAGTCAAAGTATTCCACCTGACATTTTTCAAGCTGTTTCTCAAAAATTTCTTCCACCTTTGTCATGTTGGACAGATCATATCCCGGGAATTTGGTTGCCAAATAAAAACTATCTCTCGGATAACCTTTTAAGGCTCTTCCCATCACTAACTCGGAATTGCCGTCATGGTAACCCCAGGCGGTGTCGTAATAATTCACGCCATGTTCCATAGCGTAAGCGACCATTTCTTTCGCGGCTGTTTCATCTATCTTGGAATCATCTCCGCCTATTACCGGAAGGCGCATAGCGCCCATGCCGAGAGCCGATAATTTCAAATCCTGAAAATCTTTATAAATCATAAGTTCTCCTCCTTGTCAATCCATATAAGTCTTACAGTTATTTTACGCTGCTGTTTCTATTTTCATGATCGCTCTCGCTGATATATGGTCGTATCATGGTCGGTAAAAACAGATTGCAAAATTCTTTTGTGCGCTCTTCAAAGCTGTATGCACCGCCGGACATATCCCAGCAAAGCATTTCGCCGTAGATCACATCTACAAGTGCTTTGGCGAGCGCGTCTACGGGTGTATCGTCCGTCAGTTCGCCCCGCTCAATTCCCTTTTCAATTATACCCTTCATAGAATCAATATCCATATAGAGTTTGTTTTTGTTGTACGGGGTCTCAACGAGATCAGGGTCTACGGTATTCCGCACCCATTCCTGACAGAGTTTCAGCCCGTCACGTTCAATGTGTCCGGAGAAATTCACCATGTAAAATACCAGCCGTTCCATAAAGGGACCGTCATGAGCCTGCGCTTCCTCATAAATTCCCTGATACATCTCCCGGCTTAACTCAAAGACTACATCTTCCTTGCGTTTGAAATAGGTATAGAATGTGCCGTTCGATACACCGCAGGCTTTTGTTATCTCCTCGATTGATGTGTTTATAAGCCCTTTTTCGCATATTATATTTTTTGCCGTTTCAAGAAGTTTCTTTTTGGTTTCCATAGCGGCAAGCTGTCTGTTAGTCACATTATCACCCCTCATCCTGTGATTTCATTATATCACATTCATTGAATATAAGTCAATGACTTTTAATCCTTTTTGTAGATACGCACATATTTTACTACTAATAATTGTTAAAATAAACAAAAGCAGACGGCAAGCGCATATCTTTGTATGTCAATAGAATGTACTTAAAAACTATTGGGTTAAATATAATTATTAGGGATTGAACAGTATAATTTCATATTTTGAAAGGTTTGGTGAACCCATAAACAGAAAAATGAAAAGTGCCATCTCATCAGAAAACGAGGCGGCACTTTTTTGTAGCATAATCGTCTGTAAATCGCAATTTTGTAGTGTTCGTAAGGTGTAAAAAAGGTTCGACAAGAAAAATCAATATGAAATTATGTATGGAAGGGATTTTCACTTTTTTGGCGGAAATCCATTCCATATTTACGTTTTGGACAGGATATGTTAGGTAAAGCCTTTTATGCTAACAATAGTGAAAGTCTGCGATATGCTCAAATGAAAGATCCTCGCGCTGAAACAGCAAATCGAGGACTTGATTATGGGTAAGATATCGGATAGATCCCGCGCCGAATTCTACGACAGCATGATTGAAAAACGCGAGAAAGAGATCGCAAAACTGCAGCAAAAAATCTCCGACTGCCACGAGTATGACAAGGTTTGCAAACAACGTCAACAGGCTCTGACAAGCACTTCTTCGCTGCTTGACGATATCTTGTCCGAGGGAAGAATATCCGATGCAAACCTCCGAATGTTGGTGAGCGGCGTGACCGTCCATCAAAACGAGGATAAATCGCTGGACGTTCAATTTGAAATGAACGGGGATTTTGCGGATAGTACGATGATCATATTTGAGCCGGCATTTTAAAATTGAAATTGTTCCCTACATTTACCCCGCAGCATCGCCATTTCACGAACAATATCTTTAACAGGCAAACCTTTCTCACAATGCGCCGAACAAGCTCCGCACTCGATACAATCCTCCGCGGCGGAATGCCCTATACAAATCGTACAATCAGCTTTGTATAATCGCAAAACATTCGGAATGTCGATCCCTGCCGGACAAACTGCTCTGCATTTTCCGCACCGGGAACAGGTTTGCAGGTCAATTTCGCTTAGTCTGTCCATCTTTGTTCTCCTTACGTTTTAATTTATCAAGCATTTTCAGACCTTTTGAAATAACCGCGCCAACGCAGGCAAACAGGCAAATCATTGACGTGAAATCCGCAAAGAACCACAGTCTAGGCTGTCCGAAATCAAAGAAAACAAACTGATTTTTCAAGAACAGATAAGAGGATATATCGCGTTTTACGAATGCGTATGCGCCGTAAATTGACACTACAACTGCAATTATCCGAAAAACGACAGAAACGGCTTTTTTCTTTGCTGTATGCGCTCCGATATGATTGCCTGCATGAACCGACATCAGGATAAATCCCCAATACGACGCGAGCAGATGAACCGTCCGCGCGAACGACAGACCGCCAATGCCCGAAATGCGGAAAATGTGCTTTGACATCATTATCCCGCTGACGGGCAGCATCAGCATGACTGCCAAAAGCAGAACATTTATCACCGTCATGTAAATTCTGTACGCGGAATATCTGCCCTTGAAAAGCGTTTTCAGCCACGAAAAATTTATGATATGATGCAGGACAAACAGTGCGAACATAGCAATCCCAAGCCATTCGTGCGCCGCCTCGCCTACTAAGCTGTACGCCATAAGCAGGGGCAGGAGAATAAGCATTGCTGTGTCTATGAGCAGTCTGAGCGTCTTTTGGGTTTTCATATGTTTCTCCTATTTTGACATTACAGCTTATTCGCACAATTTCTTTACGCTTTCGATCCATTCCTCAACTTTTGCATCTGGTGTTTCCATACTGTCGCCGCCGGATGAATCAAACTGTATCTGCATTTCACAAGCGGATTTTGCTCCCTTGCAGGCATTTTGCATATCCTTTATCACATGACCCGGCCAGCCTCCGTTCGTCATAAACGGCACGATAATTTTCCCGCTCCAGTCCTGACTGTTCAGATAAGTCAGCACAGCGGGAGCCATTGTGTACCACCATGTAGGCGTTCCAATGGCAATCACGTCATAATCGGCGGCGGAGTACGGCAAGGGTTTGATTTCCGGCTGAAAACCGCTTTCAACCTCCCGTTGTCCTTGGTCTACAACGTCCTGATAACTGCCCTCGTATGGTTTTACTGTTTCGATTTTCGCAATGTCCGCATCTGTCGCTTTTTGCAGCATTTTCGCAATTTTCTCCGTATTCCCGTTCGACCACGAATAGTAAACGATAAGCGTCTTTTTCATGTTCTTAACTCCCTTTCGTCAATCCGCAGGAGCCCACCCCGAAAAGTTGCGTTCCTGCTCTGCCAGAGTCGCAGTATAAAACCGCTTTCCGCAGTCAAGTTTTGCAATCTCTGCCATTTCCTCTGCGGTAAGTTCAAAGTCGAAAATGTCGAAATTATCGCGGATATGCTGAGGATTTGTAGACTTCGGGAAGATAACATTGCCTGCCTGAATATGCCAGCGAAGAATAATTTGAACATTGCTCTTTCCGTATTTTTCCGCAAGCCGAGTGAAAACAGGCTCGTTAATCAGTCCCTTGTCGCCGTGACCTATGGGATACCAGCTTTCGATAACAGTGCCGTATTTTGCAACGCGCTTTTTAAGCTCGTTCTGCTGAAAATACGGGTGACATTCGACCTGCAGCGCGGCAGGCTTGATAGTCGCCGCCTCGCAGACCTCCTCTAACCGCTCGGATTCAAAGTTGGAAAGCCCGATAGAGCGCACCTTACCAAGCTTCACAGCCTTTTCCATATCGCGCCAAGCGCCCATATAATCGCCGACTTGCTGATGCAAAAGCAACAGGTCAATGTAACCTATATTCAGCCGTGAGAGCATTTTGTCAATGCCCGCCATAGTCTTTCCCTCGCCGTACTCCGAAGGCCAGAGTTTCGAGGTAACCCAGATTTCCTCGCGCGGAATACCGCTCTCACGTACAGCCGCACCAACGCTGCGCTCGTTCTGATAGGCGTGTGCGGTGTCAATATGACGGTAGCCCATATTCAGAGCAGAAAGGCACGCCTGTTTGGTTTGCTCGCCCTCGGGCACCATATAAACGCCCATGCCGAACTGAGGTATTTTCAGCCCGTTGTTAAGTGTAAGAAATGTCTGTTCCATAAAAAACCTCCTATTTTAATCCTATTTTCTTTACCCATTTTTCAAGGTCGTTATCGCAAGCCGCAACGTAATCGCCGTTAATTGCAAGCCCTTCGGTGATTTTCGCGGTCGGGCATAATTTTGCAATATCCCTGAGAGAATTTGAAAAACCGCTGCCGCCGTGAGTGATAAGCGGACAGATTGTCTTGCCCGAAAAATCATAGCTTTCCAGAAACGTAAACAACGCCATAGGCATAGTTGTCCACCAGTTCGGAAACGCGAGAATTACCGTGTCATAATCGCCCATATTTTCCACCTTCGCGGTAAGTTCGGGACGGGCGTTCTGCTCAAATTCGCGTTTTGCAATCGCGATTTTCTTCATGTGGTCGTCGGGGTATTTTGA
Organism: uncultured Clostridia bacterium; assembly: GCA_947631575.1. Lineage (GTDB taxonomy): Bacteria > Bacillota > Clostridia > Oscillospirales > Ruminococcaceae > CAG-115. The sequence continues at coordinate 10,605 of CANRLW010000013.1, read as the reverse complement.
CACCGTGTCAATATAAAACAGGTCGCTGTCTAACATTGCGTGAAGCTTCTTTGCAACAACTTCGGTGTTGCCGACTTTCAGATTTTTTATTCCACCGTGGGAATAATTCTGCCCCGCGTGGGAAAAGTATGCGATTAAAATTTTTGACATAATGTCCTCCTTTTTAATAATCTGCAAACCGCTCGTTTTTGTCGAGTGCTGTCATCTGCCGCATTTCTTCATCGGAAAGTTCAAAGTCAAAGACCTCGTGATCCTCCGCAATATGCGCCTCGTTGCTTGAGCCGGGGATTGCAATGTTTCCTGCCTGCAAGTGCCAGCGGATAATGACTTGTGCGGAAGATTTGCCGTGGTCGGCGGCTATTTTGGAAATCGTTTCATCATTAAACAGAGTTTGCGTGTTCCCTCTGCCGCCAAGCGGAAACCATGACTCTAAAACCGTGCCGTACTGTGCAATATGCGACTTCACCTCCGCGCTTTGATGATATGGGTGCGTTTCATTTTGCAAAAGCGCGGGAGTTATGGTCACGGCGCTTACCAGACGGTCAAAGTCGTCGGGTTCATAATAATTTGAAAGTCCTATGGAGCGCAGTTTTCCGTCATTTACCGCCTGTTCCATTGCCTTATATGCGTCAACATCATTCGACGGCTGAGAGTGGTGCAAAATCATCAGATCAATATAATCAAGTCCCAGCCGTTCCAGCGACGCGTCAATTGCATTTTCACCGTTGCTGTAATCAGAAGTCCACATTTTAGTTGTAACGAAAATTTCCTCTCTTGTGCAGATACCCTCGTCAATCGCTCTTTGTATACCCCTGCCAACGCCCTCCTCGTTTCCGTATATCCGCGCGGTATCTATCAGGCGGAAACCGTCGCGCAATGCCCAGTACACGGAATTTTCAGCTTCCTCGTTGCTTAAAGTAAAAGTACCGATACCGAGAATTGGCATTGTATAGCCGCTGTTCAGAAGAACAGTTCCGTTTTCAAGGTCAAATTCGCCGACGTTTTCCGAAATATCCGAAGTTTCGCTTTCGGAAGAATTTTCCGAAGTTGAACTGCTTTCACTTGACGTGGAAACAACGGGATTTTCAGAGTTGTAGGAACTTTCGGAATTTTCGCAGGCAGTCAGACTAAACGTAAGCGCGAATGTGCAAATCAATGCAAAAACTTTTTTCATTTAACTACCTCACTTGAAGGTCAAACTTCCCGCTTTTCAAAGCCGCGATAACGCCGCCGTCAATCAGCAGATCCGTTCCCGAGATAAATCCCGCGTCAGCAGACAACAAAAACGTACCTGCCGCCGCGATTTCGTCGGACGTTCCCGCACGGCGCACCGCGGAGCAGTCTATCATGTTCTGATAAGTGTTTCCGGGGGAGTTGAACTCGTCGTAGGCAAGCTGAGTTACGATAATTCCGGGGCTGATGGAGTTAATTCTCGCGCCGCGTTCAGCCCACGTTGTAGCTGCAGCCGTGCGGACACGGAGCTGATTTGCGCGTTTTGAAACAATATATGCCGCGCCCGAATTCGGCGTTTTCGAACCGTCAAGGCAAGGCAGCGAGGCAAGCTGCGCCGTCGGAGTCATAGCAAGCGCGTATTCGTCCTCGGCGGTGAGCGCATGAGGCATATAACCCGTCTGACTTGAAACAATCAATCCTGCGCCGCCCCTCGTCATAACCTCTCCGAATGCGTCAATCGCGTAGGAAGTACCGATTAGGTCGAGCTTGATGATGTGTTCGGGAGTTGCCTGGCTTGGCGACGCGCCCGCCGTGTGAATATAATACTTTACAGGACCGAGAGATGCGGCTTTCTGCGCGAACGCCTTGATTGACTGCTCATCACAAGCGTCTACAATTTGTGTTTCGACATCATATCCGCTGTAGGTGAACTCGTGTGAAACGCGCTCCAGAGCCGTTTCGCTGATGTCGCCGAGTAAAATCTTCTTGCCCGCGGCAATTCGGCGGACGATAGCCGTTCCCATACTTCCCGCGCCCAAAAGGACAACGACTTCTTTGTTTTCGTTTCTGTCTAAAATCATGATATTTCCTCCTTATTCATTCGGCTTGTTTACGGCAATCCATTTGCTGTTTTGCTTCTCCCAAAAATGCGTTCCGCTCATGCGGTAAGTGCCCCTCGCGCCGTAAGCGTTGGCGTTTAGCACCGAGGTAAACGTGACGCTCGCGGAGTTACCGCTCACCGTGACGGTCGGGCTGTCAATGCCTATCGTGAAATATTGCAGTTCGCCGTTTTCAATGTCCGCGAAATACTCCTCGCGCGTCTGCTGTCGCCCGCTCATGTGGGTGAAGGTCGTATTTTCCGAAACAAGCTTCCTAAGCGTATCGGTGTCTGCGTCGGTCATAGCCTGACAATACCGCGCCTGCTGATACAGCACCGAAAGCTGTTCTTCGGTCATACCGTCAAGGTCAGCGTTTATCAGCTCCACATTTGGAAAATCCGAAAAATCAATCATATCCGTTTCCTCACCGATTTCCACAATTTCGCCCTGTTCGTTTCTGCGAAAGTGTTTCATAAAATCCCACGCAAGCTGTGCGTGAGGCTTTCTTGCCCAATGAATACCGTCCTGCACCAGAATAAGCTGCCCGAACGGAACGGTGTAACCGTCTTTGCGGTAGTTCGATACCGTCCAGTCTTTTCGATCAAATTGCAGAACTTCCGCGGAAGATGCGGGATAACCCCAGTACGGAGTAACATCGTAATCCGGCGTGAAAGATTCCTCCGCCATTTCATTGAACAGCATAAGGTCAGACAGCGCCTCCTGCTCGTCGCGCATAATAGCCATGGCTCCGCTGTCCGTGGCGTAGGTGTATTCGTCCGTTCCTTGGATAATTTGAAACGGCATATCGTAATCCGCGCCCTTTGTCCTGAAATTTCGCATTCCTACCATCCAACCCTGCGGAGCGATAGCGGCAAACAGTTCGGGGTATTGGTCTGTCAGCGCGACAGCAGCCGCTCCGCCGTTGGAAAAGCCCGTCACATACACGCGGCTTTTGTCAATTATCGGGTAACGCTCAAATGCGTCGCGGACAATGTCGGCAAAATAGTCGGTATGATTATACACGCTGTCGTAGCTGTCATAAAAGGGCGCAATCATCAGAAAACCCTCTTTTTCGGAAACGGGGAGCCACCCGTTTTCCGACACCTGTTCTTCGGGCGTTCCGCTCGTCCAGTGTAAATTCAGCACCAGCGGCACAGTTCCGTCCGCGCTGTCCTTAACGCAGTTCGGTATATAAGCGAGAATTCTGTCCTCTGTTCCCAAATAGTAGGTTTCTGTCTGCATACACTCAATTTGCTCCTTTTGCGGTACGTCTGACGATTCCGCACTTGACGTATCTCCCGACATGGTTTGAGATGGTTCGGTGTAATCTTGCGGAGTATCGGCGCACCCGCAAAAGTTAGTCAGCGCGAGGATAATGACAAGCAGTATCGGGGTTTTTCGCATAGGTTATTCTTCGTCATTTTTCAAACTTATCTGCATCAAGATTTTTCACAATTTTCGCGGGATTTCCTACAACGACCGCATAGTCCGGTACGTCTTTCGTGACGACGCTTGCCGCACCGACAATCGCGTGTTCCCCAACGCAAACGCCGGGCAGAATTGTCGCTCCCGCGCCGATCCACGCGCCGTTTTTAATGTGAATAGGCTTGCAGAGCAAAACCGCGCGGTCGTAGGGATCGTGGTTGTTGGTGAGCAATTGCACATTCGCGGCGATTTGAACGTTGTCCTCAATCACCACGCCGCCGCGCGCCATTGCCAGAATATTGCTGTTAATAAAGACGTTACGCCCTATTTTGACGTTCTCAAAGCACACGCCCATCAGCGGAGGATAAACGGAACTGCCCTCTCCAAGATTATCTCCAAACAATTCCCGAAGTAACGCCTGATACTCGTCCGACATCGGCATTGTGTGGTTTAATCTGAAAAGAATTTCCGCATTGCGCTTGCCGATTTTCAGCTGTTCGGGGTGGGGTATTCTCGGGTCAACAATTTCGGTTTTACAGTCCATAACCATTCTCCTTCAGCCATTTAGTAACGCTCTGTTTCGCGCTGTCGCGGTCATTCTGCGCGGTACTTCCGCGGATTGCAAGACCGTCTTTTATCGTGGAATTAGGGCAAAGATTGCTGATAGTCCTGCCCGTTCCCGAAAGCCCGCTGCCGCCGTGAGTGCAGAACGGAACGATTGTCTTGCCCGAAAAATCGTAGCTTTGCAAAAACACTTTTATAATGGTCGGCGTGTCGCCCCACCAGATCGGGTAGCCGAGGAAAATCGTGTCATAATCTGTCATGTTGTCGACGGTTTCGGCAATTTGCGGCGGGTTGGTTTCCTCTTTTCGAGAGATGTCCAGAAGTCCGTCATAGGTCGCGGGGTATTCCGTTGTGGACTCGATTTTGAACACATCCGCGCCCGTTGCATCGGCAATCATTTCCGCGACAATTTCGGTGTTTCCCTTTTCGATAACTCCAACCTCGTACTGCTCGCCCGCAAGCGAAAAATATGCAACGAGAATTTTGCTGTCTGATGCGGGTTCAGACGGGGTGGGTTCAGCCGTTGTTGAGTTTGAAACTGATGTATCAGGGGTGCGGTCGCTTGAACTGCTTTCGCTTTGTTTGCTATCATTTAAATTGTTTTCATTTTCAACGCTCTCCGTTTCGGAAGAGTTGTTCGCTGTGCAGGCGGTAACTGTTGTGCAAATGCACGCACAAAGCATAATTGACAATAACTTCTTCATAATGTCTTCCTCCTTTTTCTTATTATAATTCTTTGCAGGCTCAAACTCCACATCATTTTTCCTACGAGAGAGGTTTACGCCGCATTTTTCGGAAAAAGTGGATTATTACACACGAGTTGACTTTTTAAGAAAAATGTTGTATAATAATCACAGAGCGATTATTTATACAACTTTGGAGGCAGGCTATGAATAAAGAAGATTTGCGCGTGATCCGCACAAGAGAGGCTATCCGCAAGACTTTTGAAGAGATGATCTGCGAAATGGACTACGAAAAAATCACGATAAAGGAACTGACGGAGCGCGCAAGGATTAACCGAAAAACGTTTTATCTGCACTACAATTCGTTGGACGATCTGCTGCTGGAAATGCAGAATGAAATGGCGAAAAGTTTTATCGAGCGCACGAAAAATCTTGAACGTCCGCGGGATATGGACAAGATTACGCGCGAGTTCTTTCTAGTAAGCGAGGGCGCGGGGCGGCTACACGAAAGGCTGATGTGCAGCGGAAGTTACCACTACATCAGCCGCAGGATAACCAACGAAATCATGTCGGAAACATGGGGCACGGACGGCAAGCGCATGAACGTCGACCCGTATGTGCAGAACATAATTATGGCGTTTGTGTCGCAGGCGACGATTGAGATTTACAAGCAGTGGACAGCGGACAAAAAGAAGATACCGCTGGACGAAATCATAGAGCTTACGACTAGGCTGATTTGCAACGGGATTAACGGGGTGAATAAGAAGTAACGTTCTGATTTTGCACCGAAATCAATGCATACTGTTTAGATGTAAGAGATAAGAAGTAAGAGTTTGAGCCAAGACGTTTTTTGCTGAAATTAACGCATAAAAAGAAATAAGAGGTAAGAACCAAATTCTTACCTCTAATTTCTAACCTCTTACTTCTAAGTTGGTGCAGGTGACGGGACTTGAACCCACATGACCTTGCGATCACTAGCACCTGAAGCTAGCGCGTCTGCCAATTTCGCCACACCTGCGTATTTTAAAAATTTCGTGTTTTACTCGGTGAAATCAGCCCGAGGAGCATCGCGCTCGATTATCAAAACGGGCAACCCGTTTCTCTCAAATAAGCCCCTGCCGCAACTCGCCCTCAAAACGGTCGTCTGCCGATTTCGGCGTTATGCAGTTAACTCTCACACTTTACGCAACTTTTAGAACAAAAATAATTATACCACAACAATTTGTTTTTGTCAAGTAGTTTTCATACTTTTTTGCAATCATTAAAATTGCAATATTAAGGCTGCCAAAAACTGCGGCGCCGCATTATCCCAACGGAGGACAATGCGGCGTCCAAAGCTTTATTTGCGCAAATATCGCAGATTATTGCGGATAGCGAGTTATGATATAGTTCCATTCCTCGACGGCTTTTGAAAGGCTGAGGGTTCTTTCCCAGTGGACGGATCCGCTATAATTGCCCTCGGCAATTGTCACCTTGTCGCCCTCGACTTTAAGAACTATAACAGAATGCTTGTCGTTGCTAAGCCTTATTATATCGCCCGCTCTCACGTTTTTAAAATCAAAAGAATATCTTCCCGGAAAGTCTCCGAATGCCGCGTCGCTAAGTTCAAACGCAAACGCAACACAGCCGAATCCTGTATAATTGAACCTGTGAAATATTGTATTTGAAATATAGCTGTTTCCATTGTTAAATGGCGTTCCCTCGGGATATTTTTTCTTGAATGAAATAAGCTTGTTGTATACCTCCTGCTCGGTCGGGATCTTGTCAAATGTAACTGTAAAATCGCCTGCCGTTTTGTCGGTATATACCGCCGTTCCTTTAGCCGTCGCGGTCGGCTGTTTTATGCTTTTCAGCACAAAATTAAAAATGGGTTTCATTTCATGCTGTGCATTTATGACAGTGCCGCATATCGAACAGTGCGCGCCCTGCGAAAGTCCCGATTTTCCATATTCGGGAATAACGCCCTTGTCAATGACAATCTTATGTTCGCAGGTTTCGGGGGCAACCGTCTGCGCGGGCTTTGATGAACTTGAAGGTTTAACAGTTGAACTTGATGATTTGCTTGATGAACTTGAAGATCTGACTGTTGAACTTGAAGAATTAGTTGATGAGCTTGAAGGTCTGACTGTTGAACTTGAAGAATTAGTTGATGAACTTGAAGGTTTAACAGTTGAACTCGAAAAAATGGTTGACGAGCTCGAAGGTCTGACTGTTGAGCTTGATGACTTGCTTGACGAACTTGAAGGCTTTACTGTTGAACTCGAAGAAATGGTTGATGAGCTTGAAGTTTCAACTGATGAGCTTGAAAATGATGAAGAATCCGAAATTGAACTTTCATCATTTGATGAGCTTGATATTTCAGAAGAGCTTGAAATTTCAGATGAGATTTCGGGAGCAGACGGACTGACCGAATTGACCGAAAAACTGTCGGGCGAGCTGTATGTACTTGTACTCGAATTACTTTCAACTGCCGACGACTCAACAGGCGAATTTGAAATGTTTTCATTGCAGCCTGTCAGGAACACTACGGCTGCCGCAAACAAAGCAATTACTCTGTTTCTTTTCATTTGTTTTTACTTATCGACTCCTTGGAAATGTTTGTGCTGTCGTTATAATTTTATCAAATAAAAAGCAGCCTGTCAATAATAAAATATTGGAATTACGGGTTAAGCACACTATCCGGAACAGGTTTTCCTTTAAGCTCTTCAAGACGTTTCTGAAGATAATCATACCTTGCGTCAAGGAAAGAAACTACACCGCTCGGATTATCCTTTGAATACTGATAGTTAAAATACCAGTTTGACATAAACTTATTCGGATCTTCTTCGACATAGGGCTTTATCATATCATAAACACGCAGGACCTTTTCTTTAAGCTCGGGGAGCTTGTCCGCAAGCTGCTTGCAATAATCAAGATATATCGCGTAATATTCGTCTACAGCTACAAGCTTTTTCGCCATCGGTCGGTTATTCATCATGGAATACTCATATACTCCGATAGTCGGCGACGCAATTTCCGTATATGCGCTCATGTGCGGCGCGTTCATATCCCAGGGTATCACGACAAGCTTTCCGTCCATGTTGTAAAAATAGAAGTTATGAGCAAATATGCCGCCATAGCCGTCGCGGTTGTCAATAACTGCGTTTATTGCCAGCATCTTCAGCGCGGAATCAACATCGAGATATGTTTCTATCTCTCCTTTTTCGCCGAGAGGAGTTTCTGATAGCACTTTTATAAGCCGGCTTATATCCGCCATTGAAGTGTCCGTGCCTTTTTTCTGCGTAAAGCTTTTAAGGGACATACCCGGCAAAAGCGTAGCGTTTGTTTCTCCCTCGTAGAGGTTATGCTTATGAGAATTGAAATAACGTTCAAGATAGCTGGAATCTATTGACTCCACTCCGACATAAAAGCCTCTGAACTCGTCATTCAGATAGACGTTGAAATATGTAACGCAGGAGGCATATCCGCCGAGCATTCTGAAAGCCTCATAGCCTAAGTAATCTCTCATAAGCGAATAGTCGTCGCCGCCGTTATTCAGAGCAAGCTCGTCAAGACCTAAGAAGTTTCCTCCGTCTACATATTTATCAAACTTTATCTTAAACGGAAAACGAAATTTTTGCGCCTCGACCGCCTCATAAAGCGAGGCGTTTCCGCGCGTTTTTACTCCGACGTTTTCAAAAACTTCGCCGTCGATAGAAACGTTTGCGGGATAATATGTCTTGCCATATGGATTGGCTTTGATCTTGTTCCAGTTTTCGGGCGCCATTTCTATTCGTATTTCATGTACTTTTTCTTCGAGCATCCAGCTTACATATTCCGGCTCTGTCTTTTCAGGTATTTCCGCTCCTGCCGAATCTTCGGGGTCGGAAGATCCGGAATAGCTGTCCGAATTATCCGAAAAAACGGGGACAAGGTCCGGGCGGGAGTTTTCCGAAAGGTTGGTACAACCCGAGATAATTGCTGCCGCTAAAAGTAAAGCTAAAACTCTGAATTTTTTCATTTGCATCACCTCTTGAACATTGTAACATATTTCTTTATAAAAATCAAGTATAAACATCAGAGTGTAGACAAAGTACTGTTATATAACTGTTGACATTTTGGTTTTTAAGGTGTATAATTCTCTATGGAAAATTTTTTCGGGAAGGTAACAGGTGACCAAAATGCAAAACGAAACTGAAAGAAAAAGAAGTGCCATAGGCGAATATTTTCATAATCTGCTCGATATGCGAAGTAACATGTTAGGCTATGACGAGCTTAATGATATGATGAAGGAGAATACCGTGATACACGGAGCGAATATGTGGATATTGATGATGGCGATACTTATTGCCTCTATAGGGCTTAATGTAAACTCTACCGCCGTTATTATAGGCGCTATGCTGATCTCTCCGCTTATGAGCGGGATACTTACTATGGGATATTCGCTGGCTATACGCGACCTCTCAATGTTAAAGCATGCGGCGTCGAGGTTTGCTACGCAGGTCATAATAAGCCTTATAACCTCGACCGTCTACTTTTTGCTCTCGCCGTTGCATACTGCGACAAGCGAGATGATAGCCCGCACAAGCCCCACGCTCTGGGACGTTCTTATTGCGCTGTTCGGCGGTATCGCGGGAGGAATAGGAAACACCCGACAAAAGACCAGCAACGTTATTCCGGGAGTAGCAATAGCCACAGCGCTTATGCCGCCGCTCTGCACGGTGGGCTATGGAATTGCTACGGCGCAGCTCAGCTTTATACTCGGCGCGTCTTATCTGTTTTTAATTAACACGCTGTTTATTGCGCTTTCGGCATTCTTTGTGACAAAGCTCCTCAGAGTTCCCGTGCACACGGAGCTTGACGCAAAAAAAGAAAAGAAGATACGCAGAGCCATAACCGCGGCGGTGGTAATAACGGTAATTCCGAGCGTTCTGTTCGCGGGATTTACGGTGTATAAATCCGTACTCGAAAAAAATGCGGACGATTATCTGAAAAAAGAATTTGTGTTTTCCGAAACTCAGCTTGTACAAAGCAATGTCGATTATATGGACAAGAAGATATCGGTATCACTTGTGGGAATGCAGATTTCGGACGACAGGATAAACGAGCTTGAAAACAAGCTTTCGGACTACGACCTTGGCGGCTTTACTCTGCATGTAACGCAGAATAAGATCATAGAAGGCGAAACCGACAGCGACAAAGTGACTATTGCCGTTCAGGAAAGCACCATTCGCGACCTGCAAAGTCAGCTTGAAAAGGAAAAGGAAGAAAACGAGCGGCTGAATGAAAGCCTTGGGAATATAACGGACTGTTCGGCTATTTCAAAGAAGTCTTCGGAGATCTTTACGGACATAAAGAACATTCGCGTTGGGCTTATGTACGGTGAAAACGGACAGTATATCCTGCTTTCGGGAGTTTCGGAAAAGGAGCTTTCGGACTCTGAAAAACAGGTGATGGAAAACTTTTTAAAGAGCGAAAGCGGCGTTTCGGAAGTGGTACTTGATATTGACATAGAAACGGCGGAGGAATAAGATAATAAGGCATCCAGAGGCTAGAAACAAGAGGCTGGAATTTGAGTGGAAAAGTTGTTTTCCGCTTAAAACAAATTCTAGCCTCTAGTTTCTTCTTTTAATAATCAATAAACTTAAACTCTCAAAAGCTCGCTATAATTCTTACCTCTTATCTCTTAGCTCTTACCTCTAACCGGGCATACAACAAAATGTGAGTATTTTTCAAAATCCATGTGTATCGGCGTTTCAACATATGTCCGACTAGACAAATCATAATCTATCTGCGTTCCGAATATAGATTTTTCTTTATCCGGGTTATTGAAACGAGTTGTAATATAGATATGCCCATTGAAGGCGGCAGTATCGGTGATAAAACTGCCTTGAGGAAGCGTA
>CANRLW010000012.1 GCA_947631575.1 uncultured Clostridia bacterium | reverse complement strand
ATCAGTTTTCAAAGCTCGGCTACAGCGTTCCCGCATGGCATAACCACACCTATTCATACTATGACAGGGATAAATATCTTAAAGCGTTCGGGTTTGACTATAAAGGCGGAAAGGGCGGAGGGCTTAAACTTCCGATAAGCGGAGATATGTGGCCCGAATCCGACCTAGAAATGATGCAGGCGACCGCCGACAGCTATATAAATGATTATGTAAACAACGGGAAGAAATTCTGCGCTTATTATATGACAGTAAGCGGACACACCGAGTATAACTTTGGCGGAAACGATATGGCGATAAGAAACAAGGCTGCCGCGCAGGCTGCTTATCCCAACGCATCGACGGCGGTTCAGGCATATGTTGCGTGCAATTTAGAGCTTGAATACGCGCTTGAATATCTTATGGACAAGCTCGAAACAAGCGGAATAGCCGATGATACGCTTATAGTGATGACCGCGGATCATTATCCGTTCGGTCTGGTTTCGGAAAGTGAAGACTATTATAATGAACTTAGGGGATTTGAGGATACGGAGCTTGTCACTTCGAGGTATAAAAACGCGCTTATTATGTGGTCTGGCTGTATAGAAGAACCGATAGTTGTAGATACGCCATGTTCTTCGATAGACATTCTGCCGACACTGTCTAATCTGTTCGGACTGGAGTATGATTCAAGGCTTATGATAGGGCGCGATATATTTGCGGCGAATTACGAGCCGACCGAGTATTCAAGCTGTATGCCGCTTGTTATTTTTGCGAACAATCACGGACAGGGCAACAGCTGGATAACCGAGGCGGGAGTATACGAATCGTCGACAAACACATTTACGCCGAATGAGGGAATAACCGTAAGCAGTGATTATGTTTCCAGAGTAAACAGACTGGTCGAGGGAAAACTGAATTATTCAAAGCTGATATTGTCGAAGGACTACTATAAGGCGATATTCGGATAAAGAAAACAAAGGGGGAACTTTTGATTCCCCCTTTATCGCTTACATAAAAAACTGCCCGATTTTCTCGGGCAGTCTTTTTACTGTTAAAATTTGTTTATCAGATCGTCGGCTTGTTGAGAGTAAACTCATTCGTCGGGTCAAACAGGTGAATGCTGTTTACGTCAATAGCAAGCCTTACGGTGTCCTGAGGACGCGCGGTAGATCTTGAAGAAACACGCGCCGTAAGCGGAATGCCGCAGCAGTCAAGATACAGATATGTCTCCGCACCAAGCTGCTCCGCAACTTCTACATACGCCTCGAATATACCCGTCTTTGCGGTCGAAAGGAACGCCGCGTCATCGTGGATATGCTCAGGACGGAAACCAAGTACAACTTCCTTGTTAACATACTTCTGAAGAACGCTTGTGTCAACTCTTCCCTCGGGAACTTCAATAAAGAAGGGCTTTGTCTTGTCGCCGAAAGAAATGAAGTACTTGTTGTCCTTTTCCGTAACTAACGCGTTGTTTATAAAGTTCATCTGCGGAGAACCTATAAAGCCCGCTACAAACTTGTTGCAGGGATTATCATAGAGGTTCATCGGAGAATCTATCTGCTGTACAAAACCGTCTTTCATAACAACGATCCTGTCGCCCATCGTCATAGCCTCGGTCTGGTCGTGCGTAACGTAGATAAACGTTGTGCCGATCTTCTTGTGGAGCTTTGCAATCTCCGTTCTCATCTGCGCGCGGAGCTTTGCGTCGAGGTTTGACAGCGGCTCGTCAAGCAGGAACACTTTCGGGTTACGTACTATAGCGCGTCCCAATGCAACACGCTGTCTCTGACCGCCGGAGAGAGCCTTCGGCTTTCTGTCGAGCAGGTGAGCAATATCGAGGCTCTTTGCAGCCTCTTCTACCAGTTTCTTTATGTCATCCTTGGGGACTTTGCGAAGTTTAAGACCAAACGCGATATTGTCAAAAACGGTCATATGAGGATAGAGCGCGTAGTTCTGGAAAACCATCGCAATATCTCTGTCCTTCGGGGCAACGTCGTTTACGAGCCTGTCGCCGATGTAAAGTTCACCCTCGGAAATTTCCTCAAGACCCGCGATCATACGCAATGTTGTGGATTTTCCGCATCCGGACGGTCCGACAAGAACGATAAATTCCTTGTCCTTTATCTTGATGTTGAAATCCGTAACAGCCGTAACTCCTCCGGGGTAGCGCTTATAAATGTTCTTAGCCTCTAAGCTTGCCATATTTTATAAAACCTCCTGAAAGAAATCATAATATACATTCGCCAATAATATGATACCAAATTATTCAAAAAAATAAAAGTACCTAAACTAACAAACTTTTGTTAAATACTTTATACACATTCACCAACGTTTACAACTTTTGACGCAAATTCAAGCGCTTTGTTCGTCAACTTGCACAAAAATTGTCCCAAAAACGCTCTTAATTCAATGACAAAAACAACTTTGGCGTTTTTCCCAAACTTTGAATTGACATTTTGTTTATTTTTTCACAACATATAGTGTCGCTTGTACTATCTTTATAAAATTAAACATACACTTTATGTACAGAGAATTATTGAAACGAATGAGAGGTATTTATGTCAAGAGGAAAAACGCATTCCAAGAAAACACTGGTAATAGGCATTGTGCTTATAGCGATAGTTGCGGTATGGGGAATAATAAGGCTCACGTCGCAGAGCGAGCAGGGAATACCCGGCTCAAACGACCGCGAGCGCACCGCGTACATAAAGAGCTTTGGATATGAAGTAGGGACTGTTCCCGACAAGGTAGAGGAAATACGTATCCCCGCGAATTTTGACGAGGCATATGAGCAATACAATGCCATTCAGCGCGAGCAGGGCTTTGACCTTAGAAAATACCGCGCCTATTATGCGAAGAAGTACACCTATTCCATAAAGAATTACGATAACCCTTCGCCTATTCCTGTCTGTGCGAACCTTATTGTTATTGACGGGATAATAGTTGGCGCGGACATTTCCTCCTCCGAATCGGGAGGGGTGATGACCGTGCTGGCGCATTAGAGGTAAGAAATAAGAAGTAAGAGGTAAGAGATTCGGGGAGCTTTTGGGAGATAGCGTTTTTTGATGTTCAGAGGAGAGGCTAGTTTCTAGAATAAGTTTCGAGCGGCGAACAACGTTTGAAATCTAAACCACAAGACGAGCGGCGCACAAAAGTTTTTTGAAAAGGGATTCCAAAGGGAAAAAATTTTTTTCAAAAAATTTTTGCCCTTTGGTCGCGGCGTAAGCCGCGAAACGGCGCTAGCTAGGCGCTAAAGGGTGTGGGGAAAACAAGAGTTTTCCCCACATTGCCGTTTTAAAAACCGTGTTTTTAAAACGGCAATCTTATAGAGATGTTTTGGGCGTGCAGCAACCTCAAAAATGGATTTACAATAGAGCGGGGAAAAATTCTTACCTCTTACCTCTAACATCTTACTTCTAAATAACGCTCACTCGCCCTATCCCCCTCCCCCTTCCCCGGAGGGGAAGGGGGAGGGTCGCGGGGACTTCGTCCCCGCGACCCCGTCAAATGGCAACGGGGCGCTGGCGCGCCCTGCACCCGCTGTTGTCAGTTGACAGGGTACAATGTACAGTAGTCAGTAATAACAGCCGAAAGGCTGTTCTCCCATTATATACCGCTGAATAGTCTTTACGCTCTTGCTTTCCCGCTCCTCGGTTTTTCATACTGTAAGCAGTTCCACGCTCAAAGCCTCTTTGTAGGATTGCCTTTTCAAAGCACGGCTTTGAAAAGGCAATGCGGGGAAAACTCTTGTTTTCCCCGCACCCTTTAGCGCTGGCTAACGCGTTTGCGGGGGCGCTGCCCCCGCACCCCCGCCAAAGGGAAAAAATTTTTTGAAAAAAATTTTTTCCCTCTGGACTCCCTTTTCAAAAAACTTTAATGCCGCCGCCCGTCAGGTGGTTTGGATATTAAACGTTGTTCGCCGCTCGAAACAGTTTCTAGCCCCTAGCCTCTAACCTCTAACCTCTAGGTGGGAACTACCGTTTCCTCCAGGATCTTTTCAATTATCGCTTTTGAATCAAGAAACGCGCTTTGTCCTGCCGCAAGTATCACCCTATGCGAAAGCACATCTGCCGCTATTATCTTTACATCATCGGGTACGGCATAATCTCTGCCGTTTATAAGCGCCATTGACTGCGCCGCACGGAAAAGCGCAATTGTCGCTCTCGGCGACGCTCCGAGCTTTATTTCCTGCTTTGTCCTTGTCGCCGACACTATCGAAAGAATATACGACTTCACCGCGTCCGAAACGGATATTTTCCCCGCCTCTTCTCTCAACTTCATTATCTCGTCAAGCGACATAACAGGCGCAATTCCTATAGTATGCGGCATTTTTTCAAGCATGCTCTTTTCCGCCGAACGGTCGGGATATCCTATCGAAAGCCGCATTAAAAAGCGGTCAAGTTGCGCCTCGGGAAGATGATAAGTGCCGTATGTCTCAATAGGATTCTGCGTCGCAAGTGTCATAAACGGCACAGGCAGCTTATGAGTTATCCCGTCAACCGAAATTTGCAATTCCTCCATTGCCTCAAGCAGCGCCGACTGAACTTTTGGCGACGTCCTGTTTATCTCGTCCGCAAGCAGGAAATTGCACATAGCCGCTCCCGCGCGGTATTCCGAATGTCCGTCCCTGTCTATCATCGTATATCCCACAACGTCCGACGGCATAAGGTCGGGCGTAAACTGTATTCTCCCGAACGTTCCCGAAACGGACTTTGCGAGCGTCTGCGCCAAAAGCGTTTTTCCCACTCCCGGAACGTCCTCAATAAGAACGTGTCCTCCCGCAAGCATAGCGCAGATAACTTTTACAATTACCTCGCGCTTTCCTATAATGACCTTTTCAATGTTGTCAACAAGCTTTTCAATTTCGGGTCGCATAACCTATTCTCCTTTTTCAATAACCTCGGCGCGTCTTTCCGCTTGTGAAAAAACACACCCGCAATAATCCTGCCTGTAAAGACCGTATTCTTTTGACAGCTCAACAGAGCGCTGATACCCGCCTTTTTTCTTAAAGTCGCTCGGAAGAAAGCGGCATATCTCCGAAAGCTCCTCGCCTATTTCGTTTATTTTCTGCGCATTTTTTAGCGGGCTTATAGATAACGTAGTGCAGAAATAATCGAAATTATACTCCGCGGCATATTTCGCCGCACGTTCAAGCCTCAGCCTGTAGCAGGCAAAACACCTCTCCCCGCCCTCTTTTATATGCTCCAGACCTTTCACCGCGGAAAAGAACTCCTGCGGGTCGTATTCGTCCACTACAAGCGACACGGGATTTTTTGCGGGAAGTTCCTCTATAAGCCTTTTCTGTTCATTTGCACGCTTATAAAATTCCTCTTCGGGATAAATGTTCGGGTTATAATACAGAACCGTTATCGAAAAATACTTCGATAAGTATTCCAGACAATAACTCGAACACGGCGCGCAGCAGCTATGCAAAAGCAATGTAGGCGTTTTTTCGAGAGAATTTATTATCCCGTCAAGTTTATACTGATAGTTAATTTTCTGCATAAAAATACTCTTTGCTCTTAAATTATGGTTTTACTATTTAAACTTATCTCTTTGTTCAACTGCGAGCGCGTCACACCGTTCGTTTTCGGGGTGTCCCGCGTGACCTTTTATCCAGCAGAACTCGGTGTCGTGAATTTCGAGCAAGCCCAGCAGCCTATCCCACAGATCGGGATTAAGGGCGGGCTTTCCGTCACTTTTTTTCCAGCCGCGGCTTTTCCAGCTCTTTGCCCAGCCTTTTGTTATCCCGTCAACGACATACTTGCTGTCGGTGGTTACTGTTACGGCGCACGGGTATTTCAGGGCCTCCAGCGCGGCAATTACGCCCATAAGCTCCATTCGGTTGTTTGTGGTGTGGGGCTCGCCGCCGCTCAATTCTTTTTCTCTGCCCTCACAGCGGAGTATAACGCCATATCCTCCCGGACCGGGATTCCCGCTGCAAGCGCCGTCTGCATACACTTCTACTTTCTTCATTTTGTCTCCGTTATTCTGCCGAATTCGTGCGGTCAGCCGCACTACCTATATTATACAATAATCAGCGTAAGTTGTCAATAGCGCAAGTTAAGGGGGAAAACCAAAAGGTTTTCCCCCTTAGACCACCTTTCCAAAACTTTTACTAGCCGCCGCTTGCGCGGCGGACGATAGCCGAACAGTGCTTTTAGAGATAAGAATTAGTTTTGAGCGGCGAACAATGTTTAATATTCAAACCGCCTAACGGGCGGGCGCATTAAAGTTTTTTGAAAAGGGAGTCCAGAGGGAAAAAATTTTTTTCAAAAAATTTTTTCCCTTTGGCGGGGGCGCGGGGGCAGCGCCCCCGCAATCGATTCTTAGCGCTAAAGGGTGTGGGGAAAACAAGAGTTTTCCCCACATTGAGATTTTCAAAATCATATTTTGAAAATCTCAATCCTACAAAGAGGTGTTGAGCGTAAATCTACCTAAAAAAATAATTTACAATAGAGCGGGAAAGACATCCCCCTCCTGCTGTACACCGAAAAACCACCCCGACAAAAATCGGGGTGGTCTTAAATTTTTCAAAACCGTGAATTACTTTCTCTTTTTCGAGATGATCAGAGCCGCGCCTGCAAGGATCGCAGGAGCAAGAACAAAACCTATGCCCGTGTCAACGTTTCCGGGGTCTTTTGAACCGCTGCCCGTGCCGGTGCTTGAACCGCTGTTGCTGCTTGTGCCGCTGCCGCTTGTGTTGCTGTCATCGGTGCTTGAGTTGCTGTCATCGGCGCTTGAGTTGCTGTCATCGGTGCTCGAGTTGCTGTCATCGGTGCTCGAGTTGCTGTCGTCGGTGCTTGAGTCGCTGTCGTCAGTGCTTGAGTTGCTGTCGTCGGTGCTTGAGTCGCTGTCGTCAGTGCTTGAGTTGCTGTCGTCAGTGCTCGAGTTGCTGTCGTCGGTGCTCGAGTCGCTGTCGTCAGTGCTTGAGTCGCTGTCGTCGGTGCTTGAGTTGCTGTCGTCGGTGCTTGAGTTGCTGTCGCCGCTGTCGGAATCACTGTCGCCCGAACCACCACTTGCAGATGTTTTCAGTGTATTGTTCGAGCCTACAACGGTAACATCGTTATCGGCAGAAGAAAGTGTTATGGATACAGCAGAAGGATCATCTACTACAAATGTAAAACTACAAACAATTGTACCTTCTCCAAAATTACCATTTAGATTAACGATTGTATATATTTCACTACCGTTGGGAGCAGAATTGGTAAATCCGGTTGGTATGGTCGCAGTATCCAAAGTAACGCCCTCAAATTTTATGGCGAATGATGCAAAGGTTTCGCCATCATTCTCGCAATAAACGTCAACGGTTATCTCGTCGCCTGCCTTGATGTTTTCCAAAGAACCTTTTAACCCCAGCGAAGTCAATTCTGCTGTCGCAGCAGATCCAACAACAGCCGACATAGCGAACAGCGAAACCGCCGTACCAAAAGCAATAGACTTTTTCATAATATATTTTCCTCCATTTTTTGATTTAAAGCCAAACTTACTTATTTTTATTGTAACATTTTCAAAAGCCGTTCGTCAAGGTCAAAAATAAACAATATTATTCCGGCAATTATATGCACATTTTACATATAATGTGAATTTATCGGGCAGGCGGTAACGTTTAATATATGTTAATATATGCGGCAGCGTTTTCTTCCGCAGTTTTATTATGCTTGCATATGGGACTTTTTTCTACAGTATGATATAATTTCACAGTCGGTTTTTAGGAGTTTTTCACAAAATCTCAACAAGCTATTGAAAAACGCTCTTAAAAGTGTTAAAATATCAGTAATGTCGCTGTAGCTCAGCAGGATAGAGCGACCGCCTCCTAAGCGGTAGGTCGGAGGTTCGAATCCCCTCAGCGACGCCAACGCAAATCCCCGTTATGCTTTGCATAACGGGGATTTGCAGTATACAGTGTAGAGTGTACAGTAAACAGTTTTGGTATCCGCCTTGCGGCGGATAGTATTCAGATTGTTTTTGATTTATAGGCACACGAGCCTAACATTACGATTTTGCAAAAACGTTTTAGTTTTTTAGAACAATCAAAAAATGTCCGCCGAAAGGCGGACACATTTTATTGAATACTGTGCATTGTACCCTGTATACTGTTTACTGTTTCGGCTTGCCGCAGCTCTTGCAGAATTTTGCCGTGCCGGCGTTTACTGTTCCACAGCTACATGTCCATGTATCAGCGGCAGGAGCGGCAGACTGAACGGGCTGTGCGGGCTGAACGGGTTGTGCAGGCTGCACAGGCTGTGCCGGCTGCGCCTGCTGTGCGGGGCGGGGAGCAGACTGGTTGTAATTCGGCTGGGAAGTTCCTGCCTGGCTTGCAAAGAACTTGCGAATGAAATCGGGCGTGCTGGAATAAGCGCTGTCGGGGAGCTGGGGCTGTCCCGAGGCTCTGCGGTTCGCGCTGTCTATTCCCTTTTCAACATTGCGGAAATGCTCGATAATAAGCGCAAAGAACGCCGTCGTAAGCACTGTGTCCATAAATCCGCTGAGGAATGTGGGGAAATACTTCGTGTTTACGGTGTTGATTATAGTGAGCGTAATCCCTACAAGAAGGTTTACTATCATTATAATGTAAAAAATTCTTCTCCATGTCGTCTTCATAATAAATAAGACCCTCCTAAAATAAAAATATCCTTGACCTTTTCCGTCATTATCCATTTTATCACAAATCTTCGGTTTTGTCAACAGTTAAACTTCAAAATTCGTTGACATTTTTTAAAAACTGTGGTACAATATATTGTGAAATATTTTGTAAAGAACGGGGAGTGGTGAAAATGATCTGCAAGCGCTGCGGCAGGAATATTTCGGGATATTGCTGTAAGTTTTGCGGAACGGTTCACACTCCCGACGGAAACGCCGTTTCGGGCTTTGAGGGAATGCTGTGCTTTATTGCCGATAAATACGGCGCGGAGGCGTTCCTTGACAAGCGCAAAGCAAACGCGCTCTTTGCCGATATTTTCCCAAAGGAAGACACGTATAGAAAACAGCTTGCCGTTGCGGAATGCTGCGGCTGTGTGCAAAAGCTTTACTCTGTCCGCAAAAGCGCGGCGGAAATACGCCGCGCCGAAGTCGAAAAGCAAATTAGGGTCTTGCATAATGAAATAGGCATAAGCGCGGATATTGCAATAAACATAATCGGCGCAGTCGGAAAAGCGGTAGGGTGCAATTTCACGCTCGACAGTAAAACGCTGTCAATGCTTAAAGAAATGAGCTCTGCGGGTATAACCGACGCGGGCGAACAATACTCCCTCGCGCGGCATTCGGACGCGCTCGGAGAATATGAAAAGGCGCTTTTCTGGTTTGAGGCTGCGGCTATCCAGGGTCATGCCGAGGCGGCTTATTATGCGGGAATTTACAGGCTTGAGGGGCGCGGCGGCGAGCCCGACGCTCAAAAGGCGCGGGAATGGTTTTTGAAAGCTGCCGAAAAGGGCATACCGCAGGCGGATTATTTCATAGGTTATTTTTACACCGAGGGCATTGCCTGCGAGCATGACGAGCATAAAGCGTACGAGCACTTTATGAAAGCCGCGGAGCATGGCTGTAAAGAGGCTGCCGAGCTTATCGCAAAGTGTTATGAAAAGGGGATTTATGTAGACCGCGACAGGAGCGTAGCCGAAAAATGGAGAAGGCATATCGCCGAAAGCGGGCTGTATTCGGAAACGGCGGGGCTTGAAGTTCCCGACATGGCGGCAAACAGCGGGGAGATACTGTATCAGAACGCGCGGCGTTGTCTTGCGAACAAAGACCCCGTTGGCGCGGCAAGCTACTACAAGCGCGCCGCAGACCTCGGACACGTACAGGCACAGTGTTCCTACGGGAAATGCCTGTACACGGGAAACGGCACGGCGAAAGACCCTGCCGAGGCGTTCAGGTATTTCAAAATGGCGGCTGACGGAAACTCGGACATTGCCCGATACAATCTGGGAGTAATGTACCTGAAGGGAGTTTACGTCCCGAAAGACATAGAAAAGGCGCGGGAGTATTTTTCCCTAGCCGCAGCGGCAGGGCATGAGGAGTCGTTAAAGATACTGGAAAAGTTGAAGTAAAGAAAACGTTATTTTTTCAGTCAAATGAAGTTTCAAGTATACATTGTACAGTGTACAGTGTACAGCAAAGGAATCCGCCTTGCGGCGGATAATATTTAGATTGTTTTAAGTCAAAAGGCACACGAGCAAAACTTTTATGGTAACGCTTGAAAACGTTTCGGCTTGATAACAATCTAATAATTGTCTGCGCCAGCAGACACATTTTACTGACTACTGTACACTGTACCCTGTATACTGTAGATCGTATGATCAACAAAAAACCTATTTTAACATAACAACTGAAGAAAACCAAAAAACGGGAGGATAACTACTATGAAGGCTGCTGTAATACTTACAAAGTGCAGAAAGGTTCACGGGCTTTTCGGCATTCGCGCCGAACAGCGCAACGACGAGGCATGGTATGCGACATGGGCATTTAAAGTGTCCGAGCATACGGCGTCGCGCGAGAAGTTCGGCGACACGGAAATTTCGGGCAACGTCTATGTAACGACGGAATACCCCTCTTGCCCGTACTGCGGGGCAAAAGGCTTTTTCCAGTGCAGCGAGTGCGGGAAAACCACCTGTTGGAACGGCGAGAGCGAAACTGTCTGCGAATGGTGCGGAAATGCGGCTGAGACCTCTGCGGAGGAGAACTTTGAAAGCCTTTCGGGCGGCGGGTTCTGATGAACGCTGTTGTTTTTGACCTTGACGGTACGCTTTGGGACAGCTCCGAGCAGGTCGCCGGCTCGTGGAACGTTATACTGGACAAGCACCCCGAAACGCGCGGAATAACGATAAGCGTTGCCGAAATGCGCGGTTTGATGGGAAAGCAGATGGACGAGATAGCGCGGCTTATGATGCCCGAAATTGAAGAAAACGTCCGAAAGAAAATAATGCTCGAATGTATGGACTTTGAGCTTGAATATCTTTCAACGCACAAGCCCGTTTTATATCCGAAACTTTCCGAAACGCTCGGCGCGCTTTCGGAAAAATACGCGCTTATGATAGTGAGCAACTGTCAGAACGGCTATATACAGCTTTTTCTCAGGCAGTTAGGCTCGGGCATTTTCCGCGACTTTGAGAGCTTTGGAAAGACAGGGCTTTCAAAGGGCGAGAACATAAAGCTCATTCTAAAGCGCAACAATGCAGCTCGCGCGGTCTATGTCGGCGACACCCAGGGCGACCTTGACGCTGCGGACAGCGCGGGAGTGCCGTTTATTCACGCAGCCTACGGCTTTGGGCAAACATCACGCGAAACCGAGAGGATAGCGGAGTTTGCGGAGCTAACGGAAGTGTGCGGGAAGATGTTGTAGACAGGGAACAGTGTACAGTGTACAGTGTACAGTAATAGCCGAAAGGCAGTTCTCTCATTTATCACTGTTTGAAACCATTAACGAACTTCTTTCCCGCTTTTATGCAAATGCATTTTTAAGGCGGTTTCACGCTTAAAACCTCTTCTAGGATTGCCGTTTTAAAAACACGGTTTTTAAAACGGCAATGCGGGGAAAACTCTTGTTTTCCCCACACCCTTTAGCGCCTTTTGCCGTTTGCGGGGGCGCTGCCCCCGCACCCCCGCCAAAGGGCAAAATTTTTTTGAAAAAAATTTTTTCCCTTTGGATTCCCTTTTCAAAAAACTTTAATGCGTCCGCTCGGAATGTGGTTTGAAAATGAAACGCGCTTTGCCGCTCTGAACAGTTTCTTACCTCTTACCTCTAACATCTTACTTCTAAAAGGAGTGATTTAAATGCTCAACATCGGCGACACCGTCCCGCTTGAACGCGGCGGGCGTGCAACTATTACCGATATCCTCGGCTCTGGCGGTCAAGGCACCGTCTACCGCGCCGATTATTCCGGAAAGGAATACGCCCTGAAAATCTACTTCCCCAACAAACTCAAAAGCCCCGGTCTATTCCGCGAAAACCTCCGCGCCCTCACCGAGGACAAAAATTCCGACAGAGCCTTCCTCATGCCCCTTATGCTCACGGACAATATCGAAGGCAGTTTCGGCTTTTTAATGGACCTTATCCCCAAAGAATACAAGCCCTTTTCCGATATACTGAACGCACGCGTAAAGCTCCAAGGTCTTTACTCCGTAGTAAATTCGGCAATTCGTATAACCTCCGCTTTCCGCACCCTCCACAACAGCGGCAAAAGCTATCAGGACATAAACGACGGCGGCTTTTTCATACGCCCGTCCGACGGCGATGTTCTTATTTGTGACTGTGACAATATCGCCCCATACGGCGAACATCTCGGCATTGCGGGAAAACCCGGCTATATGGCTCCCGAAACCGTCAGAGGCGAAAAAGCTCCCGATAAGTATACCGACAGATATTCGCTGGCGGTGGTCTTGTTCAGGCTTTTGCTGAGAGGCGACCCGCTCGAAGGCTGCAAGGTGCTTAAAAGCGTCTGTCTCACCGAAGATGCCGAGCGCAGACATTACGGCTTTGAACCCGTTTTTGTCTATGACCCCGTTGACGACTCAAACCGTCCCGTGCGCGGCGTGCATAACAACATAATAAAATTCTGGCAGATAATGCCCGATTACATAAAAGAGGCGTTTATTTTTTCGTTTACGGTAGGACTTCGCGAGCCGCAGAAACGTCTTATTGAAAAACAGTGGCTCGATCTTCTGAAAAGGCTGCGCGGGGAAATTGTTTCCTGTTCATGCGGTATACAGAATTTCTTATCCGCAATGGACACCGACGAAAACGGAAAGCTTGTCTGCTTGTGCAAGAATCACTTTTCAAAACCGCTGGAGCTTAAAGGCGGGAAAGCGGGCGTTTTGCTTTCGGAAAGCGCAAAATTGTTTGATGACAATGTAAAGCCTATAGGAGAAGTTGTCAGGAATAAAAAGAACCCCGCGCTCTGGGGGCTGAAAAACCTTTCGGAAAGCGACTGGAGTTATACTCTCCCAAACGGCGAGGAGAGGATAGCAAAGAGCGGTGGCGCTGTGCCTATCTTTTTGGGAACAAGAATAACCATAGGCGAAAATTCATTTAGTGTTGAGGAATAAAACAATGAACATAAGTAAGATAAGAAAAGCCGAGATAAAGGATATCCCGCGCATAACGGAGCTGCTTTTGCAGGTGCATAAGGTGCATTCGGACAAGCGCCCCGACCTGTTCAGAAAAGGCTCGAAGAAGTATACGGAAGATGAGCTACGCGATATTATAGCGAACAGTGAGCGCCCTATATTTGTGGCGGCAGATGAAGATGACAGCGTTATGGGATATGCATTCTGCGTTATGGAGCATTTCGGGGATAATTCGCTTGAAGAGCATGATACTGTATATATAGACGATTTGTGCGTTGATGAGAAATTACGCGGCAGGCATATCGGAAAGGCGTTGTATGAATATGTGCTGAAATTCGCAAAGGACAAAGGGTGCTATAATGTTACGCTCAATGTCTGGGAAGGCAATGAAAGCGCGATAGCGTTTTATAAAAGTATGGGGCTATCGGTGCAGAAGTACACAATGGAGAAAATCATTTAGAGGTAAGAGGTAAGAAGTTGTTTTGAGCGGCGAACAACGTTTGATATCCAAAACGCCAAACGGGCGGCGCATTAAAGTTTTTTGAAAAGGGAGTCCAGAGGGAAAAAATTTTTTTCAAAAAATTTTTTCCCTCTGGTCGCGGCGTAAGCCGCGAAACGGCGCTAGCTAGGCGCATCAGATTAAATGCCTTCGGCATTGAATCTGGGGTGCGGGGAAAACAAGAGTTTTCCCCACATTGCCTTTTCAAAGCCGTGCTTTGAAAAGGCAATCCTAAAAGAGGTTTTGGGCGGGAAAACGCCTTTGGTGTGTAATTACTATGGAGCGGAAAAGAAAATCCGTTCCCATGTAGAAAGCCCATATGTGGTTCTTTTCAAACGCAATTTCTCTAAATTACGCTCACTCGCCCTATCCCCCTGCCCCCTTCCCCGATGGGGAAGGGGGGGGGAGAATGCGGGGGCTGCCGCCCCCGCTACCCTGCCTACAGTTGACAGTATACAATGGACAGTATGCAGTAATAGGGGAAAGCAATTGCCCGCCCGCACCTTCTCAACTCCAAACCAACTTACTTGCCCGATTTGCGCGTTCTCTGCCTTAGGCGTCGAACGCGCATTTAACGGAAACGGGGGTGCTCGCCCCGCTTTCCCTCAAGGGCTAACCTCTAAAAGGGGCGAGTGCAGGGCGCGCAGCCCGGAGGCAGGGGTCGCGGGGACTTCGTCCCCGCGACTTTCCCCCTTCCCCTTCGGGGAAGGGGGTCAGGGGGATAGGGCGAGTGAGCGTAATTTAGAGAAAATAGCGTTTGAAAAGAACCACAAATAGGCTTTCGCTTGTTTTATTCAGCAAACAGCCTTTCGCCTTAAACTCTTACCTCTTACTTCTAACCTCTTACCTCTAAAAGGGGCGAGTGCAGGGCGCGCAGCCCGGAGGCAGGGGCTGCGGGGGCAGCAGCCCGCGCAAATTTCCCCCTTCCCCTTCGGGGAAGGGGGTCAGGGGGATAGGGAGAGAGAGCGTTATTGAGTGAAACAGTGCTTGAAAAGAACCACAAATAGGCTTTCGCTTGTTTTATTCAGCAAACAGCCTTTCGCCTTAAACTCTTACCTCTTACTTCTAACCTCTTACCTCTAAAAGGGGCGAGTGCAGGGCGCGCAGCGCCCGCAAATTTCCCCCTTCCCCTTCGGGGAAGGGGGTTAGGGGGATAGGGCGAGTGAGCGTAATTTAGAGAAAATAGCGTTTGAAAAGAACCACAAATAGGCTTTCGCTTGTTTTATTCAGCAAACAACCGTTTGGTTATTACTGCATACTGTACCCTGTACACTGTACACTGTACACTGTCAACTGCCGACAGGCAGTCAATGTTGAAAACTTGTGTCTATGTTGAATACATAGTTGAATACTTTTTGTGCAAAGTCGCTAATCTTGAGCTTTGGCTTTGTGCAAATATAAGTAAAACAGCCGAATTTAAAAAAATTTACCCAAAAAATTAAAAATGACTGTTGACGAAAAAAGTTTTTTGGGCTATACTTACATACAGAAGGGAGACCGAAACGAAAACGTAACGGATAAAAAAGATAAGTCCGAAAAAACGGTTCGGCGCCTTTTAAATGCTATAAGCAGAGCAAAAGTACATTATGGTTACTGCTGAGACAAAAGATTGAAAAATGGAGGTTTCTACTATGTGCGTTAAAGACATTGAAGTTAAAAACCAGGTTGGTCTGCACGCAAGACCCGCAACATTTTTTATCCAGAAGGCGAACGAGTATAAGTCGTCCATCTGGGTTGAAAAGGAAGAGCGCAGAGTAAACGCAAAGTCGCTGCTCGGTATTCTTTCCCTCGGTATCGTAGGCGGTGCGAAGATTAGGATCATCGCTGACGGTTCTGATGAACAGCTTGCGATCGACGGTCTTGTAAAGCTTGTAGACAGTGAATTTGCCGAGTAATATAGGCGATCATAACTTGAGCGGGGGCGGGGGAATAACCACGCCCCCTTTGTTTTATTTTAAGTGGTAGAGTTATATGCGTGGTGGAGTTTACATTACGTAGTACAAATATACAGTGTACAGTGTACAGTGTACAGCAAATGTCTCCGTTTCGCGGATAATATTTAGATTGTTTTTAGTCAACAGGCACACGAGCCTGTCTTTATGGGTACATTTCAAAACGTTTTAGTCCGATAACAATCTAATAAATGTCCGCCGAAGGCGGACACCATAACTGTTTACTGTATACTTTAAACTGTCAACTGCCAACAGAGGTGTATTTTGACTTCCTTTGATAAATTTTTAGGATCAAAAGCAAAACGATTTCAGAGAGATATTCCCGCGGACGAAAAAGGGTTCTTTGCAGAAATGTCAAGGATCGGCTGCCGCTTGTATACGGCGCTTGCAGTTATTGGGGAATATGCGGCATTGGCGCTTATGTTTCTGGCGTCGCTCTTTCTGAAACTGTTTGTTGTAATAAAAAATGCGCTGAAAAAGCTGTTTATAAAGATAGGCTCTTTCTTTAAGGCACGGTTCGGACGCTATGGAAAAGCGCTTAAAAGCGGAAGAATAGAAGTCGAACACATAAGAGAAGAAAAAGGCTTTTTTGCGGGCGTTCTTGCCGAGTTTAAATTTGTGGGCAGGATATTGTTCGGAAAGCGCGGTATTGCGGTGACAGCGTTTAACTACGCGCTGCCTATTGTTTGCTGTGTATTTTTGTTTAACATTGTAAGTTACGCCACAAGCCGCACTTATGCTCTTAAACTAACCGTAAACGGAAACTTTATCGGCTATGTAGAGGACGAGACCGTTTTCACAGACGCAGAACAGCTTTTGATAAACAGGATAAACTATACGGGCTCGGACACTGACGGCGTAAATTTTACTCATGAATATGAAGTAAGCCCCATGAGCTATGGCACGACGCCTTCTACAAAATACCAAATAGCCGACAGAATGCTGAGGCTGCTTGGTGAAGAAGTTGAACAGGGTTTCGGGCTGTATATTGGCGGCGACTATTACGGAACGCTCACAAGTCATGAGCAGCTGGACAAAACGTTTGAGGATATCCTTGACAAATACCGAACGGACAATGAGACGGAAACGGTCGCTTTTGACAAGGAAATATCTTTTGTTTCGGGGCTTTATCTTGCGGACAGCTTTGTAGATGAGAGCGAGATAATAGACCTTGTGACTTCGTACAAGCAGGTCGCTACATATTATACGGCGGTTTTAAACGATTCTCCCTATATGATCTCGGAAAAGACAGGCATGACTATAGCGGAGCTTTCACAGTTGAACCCCGGTTTCGGCTTATCCACGCCGATACATATAGGCGACGAGATAAAGATAACTCAGGAACAGCCTTTTATGAACGTTGTAGTGACGCGCGTAGAACAGTATGAAGAAAGCATTCCCTATGAAACGGAATATGTTTCGGACAACACCCGCTATGTCGGAATGAGGGTAATAAAGCGCGAAGGTAAGAACGGCACGCGCGCCGTTACCGCAAGTGTTTCGTACTTAAACGGTGTTGAGATAAGCAGAAACGTTCTTGTACGCACTACCACCCAAGAACCCGTAAACAGGATAATAAACGTCGGAACTCTTCCTCGTCCCGTAAACTCCGCTCCCGGAACCGTTACAGAGGCAGGAAAGTTTATCTGGCCTGTCGGCGGAAACGGCGGCAAAAAAGGCTATGGTTTCCATGCGGCGGGATATTCAAACCACACAGGACAAGATATTATTGCGCCTTATGGAACGCCTATATACGCTGCGGAATCGGGAACAGTGACGACCGTCTACGGCGGCGGTGGCTGGGGCGGCGGCTGGGGTAATCATATCGTTATCCAGCACAGCAACGGTATTTCTACAAGATACGCCCACTGTAGCGCTATTGCGTCAGGTATCCGCGTAGGAACACATGTAACTGCGGGTCAGGTAATAGGCTATGTCGGAAGTACGGGCAATTCTACCGGAAACCACTTGCACTTTGAAGTAATGGTAGGCGGAGTACGTGTAAATCCCCTGAACTATCTGCCGAGCCACAGCTAATTTTCAGACGGCTGAACATTAAACCGTTTTGCATTTTAATTCTGCGCCCCCGCGACAACCCGGGGGCGTTGTCAGTTGACAGGATACAGGGTACAGTATTCAGTAACAGCCGAAAAGTTGTTCTCTCATTTTTTACTTTTATTAAGACATAATAATTAAGGATCTCTCCCTGAAATAAC
The DNA here is from genome assembly GCA_947631575.1 of uncultured Clostridia bacterium. Lineage (GTDB taxonomy): Bacteria > Bacillota > Clostridia > Oscillospirales > Ruminococcaceae > CAG-115. The sequence continues at coordinate 17,249 of CANRLW010000012.1, read as the reverse complement.
CTCTGGCGTCCGGAATGGCTAGTGAGTGTTATTTGGAGAAATAGCGCTTGAAATGAACCATTTACAGCATACTGTTCATTGTACACTGTCAACTGACAACAGGGGCTGCGGGGGCTGTAGTCAGTTGATAGGATACAGGGTACAGTATTCAGTAACAGCCGAAAAGCAATTGCCCCGCCCGCACTCTTACACCCCCAACCGATTTGCGCGTTCTCTGCCTTTGGTGTTGAACGCGCGCTTAAGGGAATCGGGGCGAGCGCTCACTTCCCCTCAAAATCAACCTTTAAAAGCGCGGGGTGCGGGGCACGCCAGCGCCCTTACAACCCCCAACCAACTTGCCCGCCCGATTTGCGCGTTCTCTGCCTTTGGTGTTGAACGCGCGTTTAAGGAAATCGGGGCGAGCCGTTCACTTCCTCTCAAAATCAACCTTTAAAAGCGCGGGGTGCAGGGCGCGCCAGCGCCCCGCATTCTCCCCCTTCCCCTTCGGGGAAGGGGGCAGGGGGATAGGGCGAGAGTGCGTTATTTAGAGAAATTGCGTTTGAACAGAACCGCCCTCTAGGCGGTTTGAATAAAAACGTTGTTCCCAGCTCGTGACAACGTCTTACATCTTATTTCTAAAAGGTGGTTTTATTTTGTTAAAACTCGCTCATTATTTAAAAGAATTTAAGCTCAATGTAACCCTCGGTCCTCTCTGCAAGCTCACCGAGGCTATCTTTGAACTTATCGTTCCCCTAGTCATGGCAGAAATAATCGATACCGGCATTGCCGAGCGTGACGAAGGCTATATACTCAAAAACGGCATAATACTCGTGATCCTCGCCGTCTGCGGACTTTTGTTCGCCCTGATATGCCAATATATGGCGTCCGTCGCCTCACAGGGCGTCGGAACGCGCCTGCGCTCCGACCTCTATTCCCACATTAACACCCTTTCCTACAAAGAACTTGACAGGCTCGGAACGTCCGCCCTCATAACGCGTATAACAAACGACGTAAACCAGGTCCAGACCGCCGTTGCCATGCTCATAAGGCTTGTGGTAAGAGCGCCGTTTCTTGTAATAGGCGCTACAATAATGTCCTTTTCAATAAGTCCTCGCCTCTCGCTCATCTTTTTCGGCTCAATGGCGGCTATCGTCCTCATCATGTACCCGATAATGAAAGTGACCGTAAAGCTTTTCAAAAAACAGCAAAGGTCGCTTGACGGCATTTCCCGCATAACCCGCGAGAACCTTTCGGGAGTGAGAGTTGTCCGTGCATTCTCACGCCAGGAACACGAAAAGGAAAGGTTTGAAAATGAGGCGGAGGATTATCGCAGCTTTGCCGTAAAAGCGGGCAGAATAAACGCCCTTTTAAATCCTTCGATCTTTGTGGTAGTAAACGTTGCATATCTGCTCATTGTCTGGATAGGCGGGGGATTTGCCGACGCGGGAACGGACGGGCTGACAGCGGGAAAGATAATTGCGCTCGTAAACTATATGACGCAGATCTCTTTAGCGCTCGTGGTAGTTGCAAATCTTGTCACGATATTTACAAAAGCGGCGGCGTCCTCTGCTAGAATAAACGAGATCTTTGAAACAAAGCCATCTATGACCGCCCCCGAAAATGCTCCCAAAGCGGATATAAACGCGCCCGCCGTTGTTTTTGACAATGTAAGCTTTTCATATTCGGCAGGCGAAAAAGCTCTCGAAAACATCTCTTTTGAACTAAAGCGCGGAGAAACTCTCGGCATAATCGGCGGCACAGGTTCGGGCAAATCCACTGTTGTAAACCTTATGTGCAGGTTTTATGACGCGTCGGGCGGGATTATAAAAATAAACGGCGCGGATATCCGCGACTATCCCTTTGAAGAACTTAGAAAAATAATAGCTCCCGTCCCGCAGAAAGCCGAACTCTTGAGCGGAACGCTCCGCGAAAACATGACGCTCGGAAGGCGCGACATTACCGACGGGCAGATACAAACCGCCCTTTCTGTCGCACAGGCGAAAGAGTTTACCGATGAGCTTGAGGACGGTCTTAATGCAAAGATACTCCAGGGCGGCAAGAATTTTTCGGGCGGACAAAAACAGCGCCTTACTATTGCTCGTGCAATTGCCCACGCTCCAGAAATTCTGATTCTCGACGACAGCTCCAGCGCGCTCGACTATGCGACGGATCTTAAGCTAAGAAAAGCAATAGGCGAGCTTTCGATGACCTGCGTTATAGTGTCGCAGAGAGCTAATTCAATTCTTCATGCAGACAAGATACTTGTGCTTGACGACGGAAAAGCGGTCGGAATAGGAACTCATTCGGAGCTTTTGAAAAATTGCCCCGTATACCGCGAGATATGCCTTACGCAATATTCCGAAAAGGAAATAGCAGAAATGGAGGCGGCAGATGAATAACAAAAAAGACGCGCTTATACGCCTGCTTAAATATGTAAAGTCCTCGCTCGGGCTTGTGATAATAAGCCTTTTATGCGCGGCGGGGAGCGTTTTGCTTTCGCTTTATACTACCGTTTTAATAGGCAGGGCGGTGGACTGTATTTCACTAAGCGGCGTTGATTTTGAGAAAATGACGCCTATCCTTATTACTATTGCAATAATCATACCTATAGTAGCGTTTTTACAGTGGTTGATGTATTATCTCACAAACATGATATCTCACAAGACCGTAAAACAACTTCGCACGGACATTTTCGCGCATTTGCAGGAAATGCCGCTTTCGTATATCGACTCAAACTCTCACGGCGATATTCTATCGCGCGTGGTAAATGATGTAGACGCGGTGAGCGACGGGCTTTTACAGGGCTTTCAGCAATTATTCACGGGCGTTGTCACTATCATAGGAACGCTTGTGTTTATGCTAAGTCTAAACTGGCAGATAACGCTTGTGGTCGTTATAATAACGCCGCTTTCGTTTGCCGTGGCGGGAATTATCTCAAAGCTCTGTTTCAACAAATTCCGCGAGCAAAGCACGATAAAAGGCGAGCTTACGGGATTTACTGATGAAAGAATAGGCGCGCTTAGGCTGGTAAAAGCGTTTGGGTTTGAGAAAAATTCGGAAGAAGAATTTGGCGAGATAAACGAGCGGCTCAATGTCTGCGGACGCAGAGCGCAGTTTTATTCGGCACTCACTAATCCTTGTACAAGGTTTGTAAACTCCCTCGTGTATGCAGGAGTGGGAATTTTCGGAGCATTGAGCGCGGTAAAAGCCGTAAGCGGCGGTTTTACGGTAGGCGACCTAAGCTGTTTTTTACAGTATGCAAACCAGTATACAAAGCCGTTTAATGAAATTTCGGGAGTCATGACCGAACTTCAGAGCGCGCTTGCCTCGGCATCGAGGATATTTGCGATACTTGATGAAAAGGCTGAAAGCCCGGACGATGGCAAGGCTGCACTTAAAGACTGCGACGGGAACGTTTCGCTCAGTGATGTTTATTTCAGCTATGTGCCCGAAAAGCCGCTTATTGAAAACTTAAACTTAAAAGTAAAGAGCGGGCAGCATATAGCCATAGTAGGACCGACGGGCTGCGGAAAAACAACGCTTATAAACCTGCTTATGCGGTTTTATGATGTTACAAGCGGAGAAATTAAAGTAAGCGGCATACCGATAAAAGAAATGACCCGCGACAGCCTGCGCGAAAACTACGGTATCGTTCTTCAGGAAACATGGGTGTTTAAAGGCACAGTTCGGGAGAATATCGCATACGGAAAGCCCGACGCCACTGATGAAGAGATAATTGCCGCGGCAAAAGCGGCGCACGCGGACAGCTTTATAAGAAAGCTTGAAAACGGATATGACACGGTTATTACAAATGACGCGGAATTATCCCAAGGTCAGCGGCAGCTTTTGTCGATAGCGAGGGTAATGCTGTCGCTGCCGCCGATGCTTATTCTTGACGAGGCGACAAGTTCTATTGACACGAGAACGGAAATGCAGATACAAAGCGCGTTTAACGCGATGACAAAGGGAAGAACGAGTTTTGTTGTCGCGCACAGACTTTCAACGATAAGAGAGGCGGATTGTATACTTGTAATGAAGTCGGGGCATATAGTTGAACAGGGAACACATTCGGAGCTTATAGCAAAAGAAGGGTTTTATGCGGAATTGATCAGGAGCAGGGAAGAAGGGTGAATGCAGTATACAGTGTACAATGTACAGTATGCAGTTATGGTATCCGCTTTGCGGATAATATTTAGATTGTTTTGAGCGGCAAAGCGCTTTTCCGTTCAAACGACCTAACGAGCGGGCGCACGAAAGTTTTTTGAAAGGGGATTCCAAAGGGGAAAAATTTTTTTCAAAAAATTTTTCCCCTTTGGTGGGGGCGCGGGGGCAAAGCCCCCGCAACGCGTTAGCAAGCGCTAAAGGGTGCGGGGAAAACAAGAGTTTTCCCCGCATTGCCTTTTCAAAGCCGTGCTTTGAAAAGGCAATCCTATAGAGAGGTATTGAGCGGGGAAGAACTTTAAGTGTGAAAAACCTTGGAGCGGGAAAGCAATCCCCCGTTTCATCTGTAAATCCCCCAAAAAATTTCCCCCGCAATGCAAATTGCGGAATTTTTTTACTTGATTTTGCTTGTGCATTGTGGTAAAATAAACATTGGCGTTAGTGCAGAATTTTATTTCCGGGAGGAACATTGCTTATGCGTATCTGGTTCAATCATTGGTTTTCTACCGCCTATCATCTCATTCGCCTTATGCGCGAGGGCGGTATTTACAATAACGGCAACCTTGAATTTATAGGCTCAAGCACAAACCCTCTTATGGCATATCTTCGCGCCTGCGACGAGCAATATTCCGAGCCCGAAGATATGAAAGAAAACGATTATGTCGATTGGTGCCTTGAGTTTTGCAGGGAACATAAAGTTGACGTTTTTGTCCCTAGGAGAGGGCTTGTCGCGGTGTCCGAAAGATACGGGGAATTTGAGGAAATCGGAGTTAAACTCTTTGTCGATAAAAACGCCGAAATGCTCCGTATCCTTGACAATAAAACGCGCTCTTATGATTATTTTCGCGGGCGCATACCGAAAATCGTTTCCGAAATAAGAACGGCTCACTCTGTCGAAGAATTTGAAAACGCATATAACGAGCTTAAAGGCGGCTGTGAGAGAGTGTGCTATAAACTCGAAACGGACGAGGGCGCGAGGAGCTTTCGCGTTATAGACGACAAGACCGAAGATCTTTCCGCGCTTTTAAATGCTCCTAATACAAAGGTTTCATCTGAGACCGCCCTGAAAATTTTAGGACATTACGACTTTAAAATACCCGTCCTTCTTATGCCGTATCTCGGCGGACAGGAGATAAGCGCGGACTGCCTTTATACTGCGCAGGGATATATTATTCTCCCGCGCTTTAAAAACGGAAGATATTCAAATGTAAAGCTTGATAAAGAAATAATGTCCTTGTGTCAAGAAATACTTGACAATATAAAGCTCGAAATGCCGCTGAATATCCAGCTTAAATTTGAAAACGGCGCTCCTTATCTTCTCGAAATAAACCCGCGTATGTCGGGCGGACTTCAGCTTTCGTGCAATGCTACGGGTATAAATATCCCGAATATCGCACTGAACAGGCTTTTGGGAAACGATATTATGTGGAGCTATCCCGAAGGGAAAATACCGACCGTGGTAAATCTGGAAACTCCGTTGGTTTTAGGAGAATGACATGAACTATACATCAGACGACCTTTTAAGAACAGCAAAGCGTATTCATAACACAAAGCGCACTTATCTTCTTGTAGACCCCCTACAGGCAAAACATATTCCCGTTAGTTCCAAAAAATCGCTCGAAATGATGAGGACTTTGGGGAAAATGCTCTATAGGAAATACCCGGAGGCAAGGCTCATTATAGGCTTTGCCGAAACGGCTACTGCCATAGGCGCGGCGGTCGCGGAATGTTTCCCCGACGACTGCGTTTATATCCACACAACGCGCGAGGAATTTCCGGGGGATTTTATATGCTTTTCCGAAGAACACAGCCACGCAGTAGAACAAAAGCTGTTTGCCGAAAATCTCCTCGAGTATATTGCAAAATCAAAAGAGATAATTTTTATTGACGATGAAATTTCGACGGGCAAAACGCTTATAAATATTGCAGAACAATTAAAAGCGGAAATTCCCTCGTCAACCGGAAAACAATTTGTCGCCGCGTCGATCATAAACCGCGTATCAGAAGAAAACGAAGTGCGGCTTTTGAATTCGGGGATAAAGACCGAGTGCCTTTTAAAACTGCCGTTCGGAAATTATGAAGAAGTGGTAAGGGATATAGAAGTAAGCGAACCGGAACGGCTTGAAACAACGTCTTTCGATTATACCGCTCTTGATTGCCCGAAAATTCCGAATGCAAGAACGGGCGTAAAGGCGGGGGATTATAAGCGCGCCGTAAAAGAAATAATGGAGAGCGTGGTTAAAAATCTCGGACTTCCCGAAAAAGCCGATGTTCTCGTAATCGGCACGGAAGAATGTATGTACCCTGCCATTATTCTGGGAGAAGTCCTCGAAGATGCGGGCGCAAGCGTTTTGTGCCATTCTTCCACAAGAAGTCCTATCGGCATAAACAATGCCGAAAATTATCCGATAAAAAGCGGATATAAGCTGGCGAGTTTTTATGAAAGCACGCGCGAGACGTTTATTTATAACCTTTCGCCGCACGACTATGTTATAATTGTTTCGGACAGCAAAAGCGGTTTTAAAAAGGGCTTGGAAGATCTGTGCGCGGCGCTTAAAAAAGTCGGCTGCGGAGATATTTATTTTTTGGGAGTTTGACAGGTGGATAATTGTAATAGATCCGAAAAATTCGGAACGTATCTTGAAAATGACGTGACCGTATTATTAAAGGACATAACGGGGCTTGTAGAGCCGCTCGGAACAAAAGAGCGCGAAAAGCGCATACAAAGCGGGGTTCATTATTGCGAAATGCTGCCGCTCGAATATGAGCCTTCGGAAGAATATATAGGTACATATGAAAACGCGCTCGCGCTGTATTCAAAAATAACAGCCGACGCCGTGGCAGACTGCGCTATGAGGATATACAGCGACAAGGGAGAAAACGCCGTTCTGGTTTCTCTCGCAAGGGCGGGGACGCCCGTCGGTATCCTGCTTAAACGCTATATAAAGGGCAGATTTAACGCGGATATTCCGCATTATACCATTTCAATAATACGCGGCAGGGGCATTGACAAAAACGCGCTGAATTATATCCTCAGCCGCCATTCCGCAAGAGATATACAGTTTGTGGACGGCTGGACAGGCAAAGGCGCGATACAGCGCGAACTGAACAAAGCAATGCAGGACTTTCCCGAAATAAGCGCGGGGCTTGCCGTGCTGTCAGACCCTGCGTGTGTCGCGGAAAAATGCGGAACGCATGAGGATTTTCTAATTGCAAGCTCGCTTTTAAATTCTACCGTTTCGGGACTTTTGAGCAGGACATTTCTGCGCTCGGACATTATCGGCGAAAACGATTTTCACGGCGCGGCTTTTTATAAAGAGCTTATGGCAAAGGATAGAACATATGAGTTTATAGAGGCTGTCGAAAGCAAATTCGACTATTCCCGAAAAATTCCCGAAAAAGAAAATGCCGCGCACTTTCGCGGCGGCATTGAAGAAGTGAATGAAATTGCGGAAAAGTTCGGCATAAGCGACATAAACCTTATAAAGCCGAGCATAGGCGAGGCAACGCGCGTTTTGCTCAGAAGAGTGCCGTGGAAACTGCTTGTACACAGCCTTAATGACAATGAACATCTTGCTCATCTTTATCAGCTCGCAAAGGAAAAGGGCGTAGAAGTAGAAGAATATCCTCTGAAAAACTACAAGGCTTGCGGGATCATCAGAAATCTTTCCGATACCTAGCGCAAAGCTCCGAAAGGATTTCAACGACAAAATCACAAAAGCCCTCTCTGGGAGCGGTGAGCTTTTCTTTCGCTTTAATATCCGAAAGGTCGTCGGGGAAAATCGCAATATCGGCAATATCGAGCATGGGCATATCCGGCAAGCTGTCGCCTGCGCAGATGACTGTTCCGCGGAAATTTTCACGCTCGATAAAGCGCTTTACCGCTGTGCCTTTGTTCAGGGCTTTCGGGAATGCATAGACCTTTTCGCCGACGGAAAAACAGTTTAAAGAGGCAAAGCCGCCCGCGTTTTCAAGCGTAGTTGAAACGCGGGTGCTTTTTGTAAATAAGAAAAGACCGTCCACGAGGCGCATTTCAAAGCTGCGGTTTTGGTCGTTTTCAAAAACCGTTTTGCAGGCATTCATTTCCTCACGGCATTTTTCAAATTCGCTTTGGGAATATTCCAGCCAGTCCTGACAGACCTCGCCTTTAAAGAGCAAGTTCCCGCCGTTTGAACATATGGCGTATTCGGGAGAAAAGCCGGGGATATGTATGCGGGAATATTGTTCGATACTGCGGGTTGTGACGGGGACGACATTTTGTAAAAGCGAAAAGTTTGCTTTTTTGGAAATGCAGGTTATGGGGTCGTTGTTTTTATATTCAACGACAATGTCTGTTTCCGAGCGGTTTTTCGCCGAGCGGATAAGAGTGCCGTCAAGATCGGCGAAAATGAGGAAAGACTCTTTTGACATATGTCCTCCTTTTAGATGTAAGAGGTTAGATGTAAGAGGTAAGAAACTGTTTTGAGCGGCAAAGCGACTTCAAAATTTCAACCGCCTAACGGGCGGGCGCATTAAAGTTTTTTGAAAAGGGAGTCCAGAGGGAAAAAATTTTTTTCAAAAAATTTTTTCCCTCTGGCAGGGGTGCGGGGGCAGCGCCCCCGCAAACGCCAGTTAAGCGCATCAGATTAAATGCCTTCGGCATTGAATCTGGGGTGTGGGGAAAACAAGAGTTTTCCCCACATTGCCTTTTCAAAGCCGTGCTTTGAAAAGGCAATCCTAAAAGAGGTGTTGAGCGTTAAACGACCTCAAAAGTGAAACTACCTCAGAGCGGGAAAGAAGTTGGTTAAGGGTTTACAAAAGTGATAAATGAGCGGACAGCTTTTCGGCTGTTATTGAATACTGTCTACTGTTAACTTCCAACATACTCCTCCAGGCAGATCCCTTGTTCATGTATCTCCTCCGCTGCCTCTTTTCCGACATAGCGATAATGCCAGGGCTCGTAGTTTGTTTCGGTGATGTCGGTCTTGTCGGGGGGATAACGCAGGATAAAGCCGTATTTATAGGCGTTTTCGTCCAGCCAGTTGTAAACGTCCCATGCCCCGCATTTGTCGAGGTCGGCGTTTATATCAACGGCTATACCGAGCTGGTGTTCGCTGTTTCCGACGGCAGCGGCGGCTTTTCTGGTGAGGTCGTATGCCTCGAATATGTTGCAGCCTTCTTCAATATGATCCCCTATAAATTCTCTGATGATAGCCTTTTGCTCGTCAGCCGTCCTATACCCCTCGCGCACAAAAGGATAGACCCCCTCGCTGCGCATATCGTCGAACATTTCCTGAAGTTCGGGATATATCCGCTCATCTACCTTCTGCCCGTTTGAAAGCTCGGTCAGGCTGATCTCATAGTCGCTCGGAATGTGATAGTAATTGTTTACAAGAATTAAGTTCCAGTCGGAATATTCCGCCGTTTCTCCGCTCGGCTGTGATATGACGATTTCAAAGGCGATAGCCGAGCCGCCGACAACAACTGCCCCCAGCGCAATTATTATCAGCAATATAACAAGAATTTTCTTTAACGTTTTAGACATATTTCCCCTCCTATTTTTTAAGAGCTCTGTTTCTATTGTAACATTACTGCATAATTATTTCAACAGGTTTTTTCTTGCAATTTTCTTACAATTTTTAAACTCACGGCAATTATCTCGAACAATAAGCACTTGCGTTTTTCAGGGAATTGTGGTACAATCAATTGTAGAATAACAGCGGAGGAAAATATGAAGGAAATATTTAAAATGGAAGACATCTTTACTGCGCCGTTTGTGACACTGATAGGTAAAACTGCGGCGAATATGTACAGGCTCGGATTCGACGAGCGAAACAGCGGGAACATAAGCGTTCTGCTTGATGAAAGCGAAGTCGCGAAATATTTAGATCTCAGGAATGTGAAAAGGGAAATTCCCATAGGCTTTGACGCGAAAGAGCTTGCGGGGAGAATACTTATCGTTACGGCGTCGGGAAGTTATTTTAAAAACATCGCCGAAATGCCCGCGGAAAATCTCGGCATAATAAAGATAAGCCCCGACGGGAAAACGGCGGAGCTTTTATGGGGATTAAACGGCGGGGGCAGGCTTACCAGCGAATTTCCCGCGCATATTATGAGCCACATTTCCCGGCTGTCGGTCGACCCGAACAACCGAGTGATACTTCACTGTCACCCGACGAATATTCTGGCAATGACTTTTGTCCACGAGCTGTCCGAAAAGAAATTCACCCACACGCTCTGGCAGATGTGCACGGAAAGCATTATGATCTTTCCCGACGGCATAGGGCTTTTGCCGTGGATGGTTTGCGGAACGAACGAAATAGGCGAGGCGACCGCCGAAAAGATGAAAGAGTTTCGGCTTGTTGTCTGGACAATGCACGGTATATACGGTTCGGGGAGAAGTCTTGACGAAACGTTTGGGCTTATTGAGACAGCCGAAAAAGCCGCGCAGGTCTATCTCCTCACGGCACATCTCCCGCGCATAAACACCATAACAGACGAACAGCTTAAAGCTCTCGCAGAAAGTCTGAAGTTGAAGTATAGAGAGGACTTTTTTGATTGAGAAGAAATGCTGTTTGGCTAAACTCTAACTACCGGCTTTCTTCTTTCTCCTCCTCACTCTCACCACTATCATTCCCGCGAGCAAGACCGCTCCGCAGAGCGAAATTATTACCCCGACTGAAAATCCCTCTGGCAGATAGACCAGCTTTACCGTATGTTCTCCCTCGGGAACTTTTATGCACATAAACGCGCCGTTTACCGCCGTCTGCACTTCGCTTTTCTTTCCGTCAACATACGCGCTCCAGCCCTTTTCATAAGGTATGGTCGTAAACAGCGCGCATTCTTCCTCGGCGTTGAACATAACCTCAAGCGTGCAACCGTTCGTTTTCTTTACTTCGTTGTGAGGAATTTTAGCGTTGAACGCTCCGAGCGCGGCACTGTCGCAAACACAGAACACAGGTTCTTTAAATTCCGCCTCGTCCAAATACAGTTTAATTTCAACGTTTATCTGTTCTCCCTCGGAGAAATTGCCCAGAAAGGCGGCGTTCAGGTCAAAACCGTTGAAGTAATTTCTAAGATATTTCCCGTTTACATAAAGCGCGCAGGTGTATTCGCGGTCGGTCGGGATATAGGCATAGACCGCTCCGCTTTTTGGCACGGTGAATGTGTACATAACAATACCGTCGGAATGGTTATTGATTTTTGTCAGGTGGTCGCCGCGCTTTGTGACATTTTTTGACGAGTATTCGGCGTCGGTTATCCTGGCGAATATCCCTTCAAATTCTCCGGTCAATACCGATGCAAGGCTCTGCTGCAACATAAAAGGATCGCTGCCCTCTATCTCGCTGTTTATTATTGCTTTGTCTGCAAGAAAAGCAATAGGGAGCGCGTCAGAGTTTTTATATATAATGCCGTCATTTTCGGAATACGGCACCAGAGCGCTGTCCTTTGACATTATATACTTTATGCCGAAAATGTCGTCCGTAAAAACAGTAGAACCGTTATACCGCGTGTGCCAGTCGTATTGTCCGAAACCCATTTTCTTCATCAGTTCAAGAACGTCCGAATTATACACACTCGATGAAAACGAAACGCCGTATATTCCCGCGCCGATATTGTCGTTAAATGCTCGGTGGAATGTTTTTTCCATGCGGTAAAATCCGCTGTCGTTATCTTTTATTTTATCGGCATTTTCTTTCAGCTCGCTCATAAACGGCGCATAACCGTCCCGCTCCTGATAAACAAAATCACTGTCAATGTCGGTAATATAGCTTTGCATATTTGTAAACAGCTCTATGCATACAAGCGCGATAACAGCGCCTTTGACAACGTTTTTCTGCTTATACTTTATAAGAAGTGCCAGCCCTCCCGCTGTTGCAAGGAAAATAAGCGAGATAAGCGCCACATACTCCGCGTTTTTAAATTCTCTTGTCTTAAAGCCGTTTGCAATAATGAGCAGCACAAGCAATGCCAGAAACGCCGTGCCAATGTGCTTTTGCCGAATGAGCTTTATATTCTCAAAAGCCCTTGCGGCGATTATTATCAGCATAAAAATGAGGATAAACGAATATCTGTGCTCAAACCAGACGGGCGCGCGTCCGCCGTGCCAGAGGTTGTCCAGGGGCTTGAAATACATTGAGAACATTAGAAATCCGCACAAAATGCCGTTTGATATCCTTTCGCGGAATGAAAATTTCCCGCACATAAAATACGCAATTGCAAAGATAAGCGCAAACAGTCCGCAGTAGATAAACGGAAGTCCGTTATATCTCTGGCTGTCATAAACGGCGGGGAAGAATTTCATAAACCCGTCCATTATATTGAAACATTCGCGAAATTCTATTCTGTCAAATCCTCCGTCGAGCTTTCCGCTCAAAAGAGAAAGCGCCGCAGGAATAATTATTATCCCCGACATCATGACCGCGCTTGCGGACGAAAGGGCGAAAACGCCGACCTTATGTTTTCGCGCGGGCATTGTTCTTGACAATATAAAATAGATGAAATAAAGCCCCGAAAAGACGCAGATCATATACCCGGTGTAGTAATTTGCGATGATCGCAAGAAACAGCGTTATGGTATACAGCAAAAAGCCGCGCTTTCTGCAAATGCGCTCAATTCCCATTGTTATAAGCGGAAGGGCTATTACCGCGTCGAGCCACATGGGATTTATCGTGTTTGCGGCGGCATATCCGCACATGGCGTACATAAGTGAAAACAACAGAGAAGTAAACTCGGAATACTTGCGGTGTTTTCTGAGAAAAACGGACATAGTAAGACCCGCGCAAGCCGTCTTTGCGAGGAGCATTGTAAGAAGTCCCTCGGTTATGTTCTCTCTCGGAAACAACAGAACAATGAGGTTAAACGGACTCGCGAGATAATAAGCGAACGTCCCGTAAAACCCGCCTGACGGCGAACCGCTCCAGTTATAGAAAAGGTTTTCTTGTCCCGAAAAAACGCTGCGCAGGTAGTCGAAAAAATAAACGTACTGGCTGCTGAAATCCACCGCAAGCACGGATTTTTCCCCGAAAGGAAATATCCCCGCTGTGGCATAAGCAGCCAGAAGAAACAGGGCAGGCAAAATAAAAGCAATAAAGTGGATCTTATTTGCAGATAAAAATTCTTTGATGTTGTGCAGGATAGTTTTCATTATAGCTCCTTTTTGTAATAAAATGATTGTTGGGATTATGTGCCGAATTTATTTATTATAAAAGTTTTTCGCTGAATTTATTATAGCATTTATAAGTTTTATTTCATATATGCAAGTTATACAAATTTTATTTCCTTTTTCAAGGTTTTTTTATTGCAAAGAGGAAACGCCTGTCGGCAGTTGACAGTAGACAATGTACATTATTCAGCAAGCGGTTCTTTTCAAACGCTGTTTCTCTCAATAACGCTCTCTCGCCCTATCCCCCTGACCCCCTTCCCCGAAGGGGAAGGGGGAAGTATGCGGGGGCTGCCGCCCCCGCTGCCCCGCCTAATGGCAACAGGGCGCTGCGCGCCCTGTTGCCGCATCGGGGCTGCGCCCCGAACCCATGTCAACCACCAACAGGGGGGGCGGGGTACAGTAATAGCCGGGAGGCAATTGCCCGCCCGCGCCTTTTCAACTCCAAAACAACTCACCCGCCCGACTTGCGCGCTTTCTGCAATTGGCGTCAACGCGCCTTTATGGAAAGCGGGGGCGCTCGTCCGGCTTTCCCAAGAACTAACCTCTGGAAGGCGGCGCACCTCTAAACTGGCGGGTGCAGGGCGCTGCGCGTCCAGTCAAATGACAACGGGGCAGCGGGGACGGAGTCCCCGCGACTCTCCCCCTTCCCCTTCGGGGAAGGGGAAGGGGGATAGGGCGAGAGAACGTCATTTAGAAAAACAACTTTTGAAAAGAACAACAAATAGGTTTTTATACGATCAATGGGGACTCTTTTTTAAAAGAGTCCCCATTGCGTTCTTAGCACTGTTAGTGCTGTTTTTACTTAACAACTCTAACGCCTACAACGTTCGGAACGACTTTGAGCTTTTCTTCAATGCCCGTCGTATTTCCCGCAACATCAAGGCAGGTATAAGCATAATCCTTTTTGGACTTGCTCTGCATGTTCTCGATATTCATTCCCATAGCGGAAATCGGAGAAGTGATGTTGTTTATAACGCCCTCGACATTCTTGTGGATAACGCAGATCTTTGCGGTACCGGTTATTGCCATTTCCATATTCGGAAGGTTTACGGAGTTCTTTATGTTTCCGTTTTCAAGATAATCCTGAATTTCCTTGCACGCCATAACCGCGCAGTTGTCCTCGCTTTCGGGCGTAGACGCGCCGAGGTGCGGGAACGCTATAACGTTTTCAGCTCCTATAAGATCGTCCGTCGCAAAGTCCGTCGCATAGCAAGCCATGCCGCCGTTTGCGAGAGCGTCAAGAACAGCCTTGTCGCAAACAAGATCGCCGCGCGCAAAGTTCAAAAGACGTACATTCTTCTTCATCTTTGCTATTGTTTCCGCGTTTATCATTCCCTTTGTTTCGGGAGTAGCGGGAACATGGAGCGTTATATAGTCGCACTTTTCGTAAATTTCATCATTTGATTTTACATAGTGAACTTTTCCCGTGAGTTTAAGCGCATTGTCAACGGAAAGGAACGGGTCTGCGCCGTAAACTTCCATTCCGAGAGCGGCAGCGGCGTTAGCTACGAGAATGCCTATTGCTCCAAGACCTATAACGCCGAGCTTTTTTCCCATTATCTCCGGACCTACAAACTGGCTCTTTCCTTTTTCAACCAGCTTTGAAACCTCGTCACCCTTGCCTTTGAGAGTTTTTATCCACTCTGTAGAAGGAACTATCTTTCTTGACGAAAGCAGAAGTGCGCAGATAACAAGTTCTTTTACTGCGTTTGCGTTCGCGCCGGGAGTGTTGAAAACAACAATTCCGCGCTCGCTGCATTTATCTATCGGGATATTGTTTGTTCCCGCGCCCGCTCTTGCTATAGCGAGAAGATTTGAGCCAAGCTCCATATCGTGCATAGCCGCAGAGCGTACAAGAATTGCATCGGGATTTTCAGCGCTGTCGCTTACGGTATACTTGTTCTTGTCGAGCAGGTCTGTTCCGCAAGCCGCTATTTTGTTCAATGTCTGAATATTGTACATAATAATACCAGCTTTCAATTTAGTATAAAAGGCTGTCTGCCTTAATTTTTAATAATTTACGCTTTTCCCTCGGGGAGATCATTTTCATTTATGATATATTCGGGAGTAACAACGGGCTTTCCGTCTTTGTCGATAAGGACGGTAAGACCGCCCGAATTTCCGCTCCTGACAAACAGATAATTAACGCCCGTCAGAGTGTCAACAATTATCTCCCGATAAGGCTTAAACCCTTGGGCATATATCGTCTTGAATCTTTCAAATTTGCTTATCATTTTATAATATTGCTCAGCCGTTTTCAGTCTCGAACTTCTTCATAAAATCAACGAGCTTTTCAACGCCCTCGATAGGCATAGCGTTGTAGATAGAGGCTCTCATGCCGCCGACTGTTCTGTGACCTTTGAGGTTCTCAAAGCCCGCAGCCTTGGATTCCTTTACAAACTTAGCGTCAAGCTCCTCATTTCCCGTAACGAACGGAACGTTCATAAGCGAACGGTCCTCCGCGCGTACAGTGCCCTTAAAGAGCTTGCTCTCATCAAGGAAGTCGTAGAGGATCTTGGCTTTCTTTTCGTTGAGTGCTTTCATAGCCTCAAGACCGCCCATTTTCTTTATCCACTTGAATACCTTTCCGCAGATATAGATAGCATAGCAGTTGGGGGTATTGTAGAGCGAATCGTTGTCCGCCTGGGTCTTCCATTTAAGCATTGTGGGAGTTCCGGGGAGAACGTCGTCTGTTATAAGATCCTCGCGGATTATTGAAATAACAAGACCCGCAGGACCTACGTTCTTCTGAACGCCGCCGTAGATAACGCCGTATTTTGTAACGTCTACAGGCTCTGACAGGAAACACGAAGAAACGTCCGCAACGAGGATATGACCCTTTGTGTTGGGGAGTGTTTTAAACTTTGTGCCGTAGATGGTGTTGTTTTCGCAGATGTAAACGTAGTCTGCGTCTTCGGGAATGTCAAGATCCGAGCAATCGGGGATATAAGAAAATGTCTTATCCGCAGATGACGCAACGGCTACAGCCTCGCCGAAGAGCTGTGCCTCCTGATAAGCCTTCTTTGCCCACTGACCTGTGATGATATAAGCTGCTTTTCTGTTTTTCATCAGGTTCATCGGAACGGCAGCAAACTGCTGTGACGCGCCGCCCTGAAGGAACAGCACCTTATAATTGTCGGGAATGTTCATAAGCTCGCGGATGTCTTTTTCGGCGGTTTTAATTATATCGTCGTATGCTTTTGAGCGGTGTGACATCTCCATAACGGACATACCTGTTCCGTTGTAATCGAGCATTTCGTCTGCCGCCTCTTTTAATACTTCTTCCGGTAACACGGCAGGACCTGCGCTGAAGTTATAAACTCTCATTGAAAAATCCTCCTGAAATAAATTAGGTGAAAAACACCACTGTTTCTATTATATGACAATTTTACTTTGATGTCAAGACGATTTTTCAAAAAAATCTTTAATTTGATGTTTTGAAACAAACACCGAAAAAGTGAGCATTTAGAGGCTGGAGGCTGGATTTAGTTTTGAGCGGCGAACAACGTTTCATTTTCAAACCACAAAACGGGCGGCGCATTAAAGTTTTTTGAAAGGGAGTTTGAGGGAAAACTTTTTTTCAAAAAAGTTTTCCCTCAATAACGTTCAAAGGCGCTAAAGGGTGCGGGGAAAACAAGAGTTTTCCCCGCATTGCCGTTTTAAAAAACGTGTTTTTAAAACGGCAATCCTATAGAGAGGTTTTGAGCGTAAAACGACCTTAAAAGTGCAACCACCTTAGAGCGGAAAAGAAATTCCGCTCCGCCTGTACAAAAGCCTATTTGTGGTTCTTTTCAAACGCTGTTTCTCTTAATAACGCTCACTCGCCCTATCCTGCTAGAAGTTAGAGGTTAGAGGTTAGAGGTAAGAATTTGTTTTGAACCGCGAACAACTTCTTCTTTTAAACTCTATCTTCTAGCATCTATCTCTTAAAAACGCTGTTTCTCTCAATAACGCTCACTCGCCC
>CANRLW010000011.1 GCA_947631575.1 uncultured Clostridia bacterium | reverse complement strand
AGCATTGCGGGGATTATGTTCTTTCCGAAGTCCTTTGTCGCTCCCTCGTCCTGCTCGTTTTCAATAAGATACTTGCGCAGTTTCTGCCACGAGAACACATAAATTCCCATAGACGCGAGGTTTGACTTCGGCTCTTTCGGCTTTTCGGCAAACTCGGTTATTATGCCGTTTTCGTCAGCCGTCATTATACCGAAACGCGGAGCCTCTTCCCACGGCACTTCGAGTACTGCTATAGTAGCGTCTGCGTTGTGCTCTTTGTGGAAATCGACCATTTTCGAGTAGTCCATTTTATAGATATGGTCGCCCGAAAGGATAACTACATAGTCGGGATCATAGCGGTCTACAAAGCCGATGTTCTGATAAATTGCGTTTGCCGTTCCCGAATACCATGCTTTTCCCGCGGCAGTTTCATACGGCGGGAGAACATGAACTCCTCCGTGCGCCCTGTCCAGACCC
Source organism: uncultured Clostridia bacterium (assembly GCA_947631575.1). Lineage (GTDB taxonomy): Bacteria > Bacillota > Clostridia > Oscillospirales > Ruminococcaceae > CAG-115. The sequence continues at coordinate 39,138 of CANRLW010000011.1, read as the reverse complement.
CACGGCTGACCGTTTCCGATGTACTCGTTCAGCACAAGCGGCTGATACTGGGTGAGAACGCCGACGGTGTCTATTCCCGAATTTACGCAGTTTGAAAGCGGGAAGTCAATGATCCTGTACTTGCCGCCATACGGTACGGCGGGCTTTGCCATTTCCTGCGTCAGAGCATACAGACGACTTCCCTGACCGCCTGCCAAAAGCATAGCGACACATTCTTTCTTGATGTGGTTCATAACCATTCCTCCTGTTTTATTCTGATTTGATTTTTTTGCTTTTAGGTTTTTCCCCGACCACTATTTCCTTTACGGGCTTTGGCTCGCGGATATTCTTCGGCTTTAAATAAATGACCGACATCGGCGGTATATCGAGAGATATCCGATATTGTTCGCCGTGCATAGGCTCGCATTTCGCGGTAACTACGCCGTTCTTTATGCCGCTGCCGCCGTATTTCTCATCGTCGGAATTGAAGAACTCGACATAATCCGCATAATACGGAACGCCTATTTCATATACCTCGTGACGGACGGGCTGGAAATTGCACACAACAATTACTTCGTCCTTGCTCTTAGCAATTCTTCTGAAAGCAATGACGCTGTTCTGGTTGTCCTCCGCGGATATCCAGTGGAATCCCTCCCAGCTCGTGTCGCACTCCCAGAGCGCGGGGGTCTGTTTGTAGAGCTTGTTTATGTCCTTTACATACTCGAAATACTTTCTGTGCGGCTCAAACTCAAGAACTTCCCAGTCAAGCTGCTCCTGGAAATTCCACTCTTTATACTGGGCAAATTCCTGACCCATAAACATAAGTTTCTTTCCGGGGTGCGCCATCATATAGCCCAAAAACGTTCTCATTGAATTAAAGCGGTATTCTCTCGGACCGCCCATTTTATCGAGCATCGAGCATTTTCCGTAAACCACTTCATCGTGGCTTATCGGCAATATAAAGTTTTCGGAGAACGCATAGTAGAACGAGAACGTAACAAGGTTCTGGTTATACGGTCTGCCGAGCGGGTCCATGCTCATATATCTGAGCATATCGTTCATCCAGCCCATGTTCCACTTAAAGTTAAATCCAAGACCGCCTATATCCGCCGGCTTTGTTACCATCGGCCATGCCGTAGACTCCTCGGCGATCATCAGAATGTTCGGATGTTCTTTGAACATTGCGGCGTTCAGCTTTTGCAAGAACGCTATCGCCTGGAGGTTTTCCTTTCCGCCCTTTTCATTCGGACGCCATTCGCCGTCGCGCCTGTCATAATCAAGGTACAGCATAGAGGCTACCGCGTCAACTCTCAGACCGTCTATGTGATATTTTTCTATCCAGTAGTTGGCGTTTGAAACAAGGAAGGACTGAACTTCCGCCAAGCCCCAGTTGAAGATGTGCGTTCCCCAAGCCTTATGCTCTCTTCTCAGGGGGTCTGTGTCCTCATAGCAGCTTTCTCCGTCCCATTCGTAAAGACCCGCCGCGTCTTTGGGGAAGTGACCCGGCACCCAGTCGAGGATAACGCCTATTCCCGCCTGGTGACACCTGTCCACAAACTCCATAAAATCAAACGGCGTTCCGAATCTCGAAGTCGGCGCGTAATAACCTATCTGCTGATAGCCCCACGAGCCGTCAAACGGATACTCCGCAATGGGCATAAGCTCAATGTGGGTATATCCCATTTCCTTTACATAAGGAATGAGCTCGTCCGCTATCATTGAATAGCTGAGGTAATTCGAGCCGGTTTTCTTCCAAGAGCCGATATTTACTTCATAGATATTTATGGGGCTGTCGTATACGTTTGTTTTAGCAGCCTTTTCGCAATACTTCTTGTCTTTCCACTTATAACCGTCTATATCGAAAAACTTTGTGGCGGTGTTGGGTCTTAACTCCATATGATAACCATACGGGTCGGCTTTAAGTTTTATAAGACCGTCTCTGCTTTCGACGCTGTACTTATAATTGTCGTATACTTTTATCCCCTCAACGAAAAGCTCCCAGACCTCGCTGTGTTCATCGACTACTCTGTACATCGGAGCTTTTGTTCTGTCCCAGTGGTTAAAATCTCCGACAATGCTTACGGACTTTGCATGCGGCGCCCAGCACCTGAAAATAACGCCGTTCTTTCCGTTTACCGTCGCTTTATGCGACCCGAAAAAGTCGTATGCATGGGCGTTTTCTCCTCTGTGAAACAGATACAGCGGGATCTCATATTCTTTGGATATGCCTCCTGCCATAAAATGCTCTCCCCCTTTTCATAAAATTACAGAACCCTGTTCTGTCAGATATTCTGAAAAAGCGCGCCAAAAACAGGCGCTATTTCACCTTCATAAACATAATAACACAACACGAAACAATTTTCAAGTATTTTGTAAATATTCTATGATTTTTGATATTTTGGCCCTTTGTTTTTGTGCAATTCTGACAATGTTTTCCTGAAACCAAAGTGTAAACAGGGGGAATTAGTTCTCACTCCAAAGGTTTTTGAGGATTTTCGGGGGCTGGTCTATGTAACAAAGGGTATCCGCTTTGCGGCGGGAACAGTTCCCATTTGTGGTTCTTTTCAAACGCTGTTTCTCTAAGATAACACTATCTCGCCCCAACCCCCTGACCCCCTTCCCCGAAGGGGAAGGGGGAAGAGTGCGGGGGCTCCGCCCCCGCTGCCCCCGTCAACTGGCAACGGGGCGCTGCGCGCCCCGCGCTCTGCCTGTTGGCAGTTGACAGGGTACGCATTATGCACGCATTATCCGCCTTCGGCGGAAAACGCTGGTACAGTAGTCCGTAATTGCCGCCGAAAGGCTGATTGCTGAATAAAACGTGCCAAAACCCATATGTGGTTCTTGTCAAACGCTGTTTCTCTCAACAACGCTCACTCGCCCTATCCCCCTAACCCCCTTCCCCGAAGGGGAAGGGGGAAAATTGCGGGGCGCTGCGCGCCCCGCACCCTGCCTGCTGCCAACTGCCGACGGGCGCTTGCTCCGTTTCCCTTAAACGCGCGTTCAGTGCCAAAGGCAGAGAATGCGCAAAGCGAACAGATAATTTCCTTTTTTCCCCCCATTACTGTACACAATAGGCTGTGCACTGTCAACTGCCAACAGGGGTCGCGGGGACGAAGTCCCCGCGACTCTCCCCCTTCCCCTTCGGGGAAGGGGGCAGGGGGATAGGGCGAAAGAGCGTTGTTGAGAAAAATAGCGTTTGACAAGAACCACCTTTCCGTTACTACTGAATACTGTACAACGCTTGTACTTTCTATCTCCTATTGCCAACTTCAACAGCTATGACACTAATGTCGTCGTCCTTCCCGCTGTCGGCGTTGCGTGCGGCTCTCGCTATGCGCTCAGAAAGCTCGTCGGGCGGCGTGGGTGTGGAAAGCTCCCTTGCCAGCCACCGCTCGTCAATTGTCGCCCCGTCCGTTATCATAACTATCATATCCCCCACCGAAACTTTCAATCTCTGCGCGGGAAGATTTATCTTCCCGCCCGTCCCCGCTGGAGCTGACGAAAGTGAAACGCGTATCAGCCTGTCAGCCTTCCTTATATAAGTAGCCGCCGCGCCCGCTTTATAAATCGCACACTCCCCGCTGTCAGGGTCTATCCTGCATATGTCCAAGGTCGCATAGCTCTCATCGGAACTTTTTATCATCATCACGGTATTCACCGTTTCCAGCGCCGCCGAAAGCGAAATTCCGCTTTTAATAAGCTTTGCCGCAACAGAACACGCCATCGCCGAGTCAACCCTCGCCCTGCTGCCCGTTCCCATGCCGTCGGAAAGTATCACATAGAAAACTCCGTCCGCGTCCGTAAAGCTGTCATAACAGTCGCCGCAGACATTGTTATTGCCCTTAGGTAGCTGAAATGCGCCGAGCCTAAGCGAAAGCGCGGGCGCTTTGTTTGCGGTTATCCTGTACATTCCCCCGCTGCCCGAAATTTCGGGAACATCTACCGCCCGTCCCAGCGTCTGCCCTATCAGCTTTCCGAGATACTCCCTGTCAATTATCGGCTCGGTCTCGCCGTATGCCTCAAAATGAAGTCCGTTCTCCCCTGCCGTCACAAACGCGCGCGGCTTTCTTACCCCCGCATCATACAACAGCTTTTCCGCGCGCTTTTCCGCGTCACGGTCGGAGTCGTCAAGAATATCCGAGCGGCTCAGGTCGCGGAGTATCTGTTCTGTACTTAAAAGCCTGTCTGTGTATATCCTGCGTATCTCGCCTATTCGCTGTTCATCGCGCTTTGCCGAGAGATAGCGCGAGTATTCCTCCGTCAGCGCATTCGCCACTCCGCTCGGATAAACGCAGATCTGCGCGCACTCGCCGTTCATTGAATTATCCGTCAGCGGAAAGCCCGTCCGAAGTTGTTCTACTAGCCTTTCAAACTCCGCTCTGAAAAGCTCGTATTTCTCGCCCCAGCACAGCATACTTTTCGGACACGAACGGCATACCCTGTCCGCGGCTTTCTCGGCTATGCTTTCGGGAGTGAGAGCGTATTTTTCTTCGAGAGCCTCTGACGCGGCGCTTATTCCCGCGCCTACTCCTCTTAGCGCGTCCGCCGCATAGTTCAGCCTTTCGCACAGCAGCTTTGCCGCGGTGTTGTCCGAAATTCCCGCGCTTTCTTTCGGCTTTGCATTCGGCATGACGACATAAATCGCGGCAGTAATAATCGTTTCAGTCATTATCCTAATTGAGCCCTCGTCCGCGCCCGAAACGAGCGTTCCTGCCGCGGCAAAGAACACATACCCCAACGCGCGCACTATCTTCCCGCGCTTTTTGAACATTCCGCAGGCAACCGCCGCCAGCGCAAAGACTGCCGCTCCCGCGCCCATTTCATAATCTGCCGCGCACAGTCCGAACAATCCCGCAACGCCCACCGTCAAAGCCGCGTCATGACTTTTCTCTGATAAAGTGTACAAAAATACCGCGCCGAAAACAAGCCTGCCGATATTTGCAAAAGGATAATCAAGCGCACCCAGCGACAAGAACACCAGCCCCGCGACAACTCCGAAATACGCCCGGACAGCGGGCTTTGAAAGGTCAATTCCTTTTTCCGATATGCTTTCGAGCCTTACAATGCTTGCGGCAAAAACTCCCGCGCAAACCGCCGCGACTGTTATCGCCAGAAAGTCCGAAGTGCTTTCAGCCAAAGTAACGCGCGAGAAAAAGCAAGCTCCCGCTGCCGCGAAAAACCGTTCGACAGCGCGCACCGAAACGCGTTTCAGGTCGGGCAGCATTCTTGCGGCGAGGACAATTGCCATTGCCGCTATGCTGATAAACGCGGCGGGAAAGCCGTGTATGACCGCGCCGAGTATTCCTCCCGCGAGGACGTACCATGTCTTTACTCCCGAAACTCCCGCTAGGAGCGCGTATGCCGCGGGCGCGGCGGACAGGTCGGATGCTCCCGTTTCAAGGGCTATCCCCGCAAACACCCACACCGCTTTTTTCAGCGCAAAATCCTTCCATTCTTCCTTATTCCCCAAAGAAAACAGCCTTTTTGTTTTTTCCGTCATTTTTTCTATCCTTTCAGCTTATGACAATAAAGCCTTTGGATTTTAATATATCATATCCCGCCCGAAAATGCTGTAGAAAACGAGGGGAGGATAGTAGGTTGTTTTGTTTAATGCGGGGAGAAGGGAGGGGAATTCGTCGAATTACAGTGGACAGTGCAAAACCCCGCCTGTTGGCAATTGACAGTAGACAGGTACAGTATGCAGTAATAGCCGAAAGGTTGTTCTTTTCAAACGTTGTTTCTTAAAATAACGCTCACTCGCCCTATTCCCCTGCCCCCTTCCCCGATGGGGAAGGGGGAAAATTGCAGGGCGCTGCGCGCCCTGCACCCGCCCTTCTAGAGGTTAGTTCTTGAAGGAAAGTGGACGCTCTCCCTGTTTCCTTTAAACGCGCGTTCAACGCCAAAGACAGAGAACACGCAAATCGGGCTAGTTGGTTTGGGATTTAGAAGGCGCGGGCGGGCACTTGTGTTTCAATTATGCGCGTTTCAGTAAAATCCACGGAATAATGAACAAACAGCCTTTCGGCTGTTGCTGTACACTGTACCCTTTAAACTGTATACTGTCAACAGGGGTTGCGGGGACGGAGTCCCCGCAATTTTCCCCCTTCCCCATCGGGGAAGGGGGTCAGGGGGATAGGGCGAATTAACGTTATTTAAAAAAATAGCGTTTGAGAAGAACCGCAAATGGGCTTTTGTACGTCAAATTCAGCAGACTGCCTTTCGCCTGAAACTCTTACCTCTTACTTCTAACCTCTAACCTCTAGCAGGATAGGGCGAATTAGCGTTATTGAGAGAAACAGCGTTTGAAAAGAACAACCTTTCCGCTATTACTGAATACTGTACACTCTACACTGTATATGATTCCCTCTCCGTAAGCAATAAACAATTGACAAAACTCAAAAACCGTGTTATAATCAAATAAAGTAATTACATAAAAGGAGTTTATCATGAGGGTCGACAAGACGAATTATTATCTGGACATTGCGCAGACGGTCGCTGAAAGAGGAACGTGCCTGAGAAGAAATTTCGGCGCGATAATTGTAAAAAACGACAGCATTATTTCCACGGGCTACAACGGCGCACCTCGCGGAAGAAAGAACTGCTGTGACGTCGGAGAGTGCACGCGCGAAAAGCTCGGCGTTCCGAGCGGTCAGAGGTATGAGCTTTGCCGCTCGGTACACGCCGAGGCTAACTGCATAATCTCCGCGCCGAGGACGGAAATGCTCGGTTCGGTGCTGTATCTTGCGTGCCTTGACGCAAAGAGCGGAGAGCTTACGGGAAACACCGAGCCTTGTTCCATGTGCAAAAGGCTGATAATAAACGCGGGCATTGATCGCGTTTTTGTCCGCAACAACAAGGACGAGTTCACCGAGTTTGTCGTAAACGACTGGATTGAAAACGACGCCAGCCTTAACGGAAGTTCTGGATATTGATAACGAACTTTTTCATTTAAAGATACATGATAACAACAGTGTACAGTGAACAGTGTACAGCAAAGGTATCCGCTCCGCGGATAATTTAGATTGTTTTTAGACAATAAGCACACAAACAACCTTTTACGATATATTCCAAAACGTTTTAGTCCGATAACAATCTAAATATTATCCGCCGCAAGGCGGATACATTTTACTGAATACTTTACACTGTAAACTGTATACTGCCGACAGGTGAAAAATGGACTTAACGAACATCAATGTTATAAGAGAACTCTTCTCCCGTCACGGCTTTTCGTTCTCCAAGGCACTCGGGCAGAATTTCCTGATAAATCCCGCGGTATGCCCGAAAATTGCCGAAATGGGCGGTTGTAAAGAGGGTGTCTGCGCTATTGAGATAGGAACGGGCGTGGGGGTTCTTACGCAGGAGCTTGCAAAGCGGTGCGATAAGGTGACAGCGATTGAGCTTGACGAAAGGCTGAAACCTGTTTTAGCCGAAACGCTCGCGGAGTTTGACAATGTTGAAATAATTTTCGCGGACGTTATGCAGACCGACCTTAATGAAATTGTCGAAAAATTCGGCGAGAAAGACGTTGTAGTATGTGCAAATCTGCCGTATTACATCACTTCTCCCGTGATAATGAAGATACTCGAAAGCAGACTTCGGATAAAGTCGCTTACCGTAATGGTACAGCGCGAGGCGGGCGACAGAATTTGCGCCGCTCCCGGCACAAGGGAGAGCGGCGCGGTTTCGTATGCCGTGAGGTATTACAGCGAGCCGAGGCTGTTGTTTAAGGTGAACAGAGGGAGCTTTATGCCGTCGCCGAATGTTGACAGCGAGGTGATAAAGCTGGAAATTACCGACAGGAATAAGCTGCCGAATGATGTTGAAAAAATGCTGTTCAGGCTTATTCGTTCGGGATTTTCTCAGCGCCGAAAGCAACTTTTAAATCCGCTTTCGGGGGAGCTTAAACTGTCGAAAGAGGAGCTTTGCGGAATGTTTTCGGCTGTCGGAATAAAGCCTACGGCACGCGCCGAGGAACTTAAACTTGAAGATTATATAGAGCTGGCAAAGAGGCTGGCTTGAATAAAAAAATCCGCCCCTGTTGGCATTTGACAGGGTACAGTGTACAGTATTCAGTAACAGCCGAAAGGTTATATATTGAATATGGCGAGTAAAAAGGGGTAGGGGTTTAAACTCTTACCTCTAACCTCTAACCTCTAACTTCTAGTAGGGCAGTCGAATCTTTTTGTCAATTATTTTACAATAAAAAATCTGCCCCGCGTTGTACTGCAATACAGCGCGGGGCAAACTTTTTGCGGTTATGTAGATCTTTTCGGTTTTCTACAATTGTATTATAGCATATTATTTTGTATTTGTCAACATTTTTTAGATAAATTCTTAAAAAATTTTGAAAAACATTTGACGAATTAAGGAGTTTGTTGTATAATATAGTTGCCGGTTCCCCGGAAGATCAGTACGGAAGGGGGTGCGGTTATGAATCTTTTCGGTTTTTTGGTCTCCGTCTTAGCAAGTGTAGTGGCTTACTACATATGCAAATGGCTCGATGGAGGTGATTAACCGGCAGAGCCTCGGCAATAAGTCCGCCTCGCGTTGTACTGCAATACAGCGCGGGGTAAACTTTTCCCGCTCTGGGGCTTTTCTTTATTAAAGCTCTTTCCCGCTCTATTGCAAATTCATTTCCGAGGTTTTGAGCGTGAAACCACCTAAAAAATGTACTTACATTTGAGCGAAAAAGAAAAACTATAAGGTTAATCAAAAGTGATAAATTAGCAAACAGCCTTTCAGCTGTTACTGCATACTGTACCTAGTGTTTTGCATCGTAGCGTTTTGCGCAAAGCGCATAATGCGTGCACTGTCAACTGTCAACAAGGCGGGGCGCGGGGCGCGCCAGCGCCCCGCAAAATTCCCCCTTTCCCTCCGGGAAAGGGGGCAGGGGGATAGGGCGAGTAAACGTTATTTAGAGAAATTGCGTTTGATAAGAACAACAAATAGGTTTTTTAAGCGGAGCGGAATTTTTCCCGCTCTATTGTAAATTCATTTCCGAGGTGGTTTCACGCTCTACACCTCTCTTAGGATTGCCGTTTTAAAAACACGGTTTTTAAAACGGCAATGCGGGGAAAACTCTTGTTTTCCCCGCACCCTTTAGCGCTTTTGAGCGTTTGCGGGGGCGCTGCCCCCGCGCCCCTGCCAGAGGGAAAAAATTTTTTGAAAAAAATTTTTTCCCTCTGGACTCCCTTTTCAAAAAACTTTCGTGCGCCCGCTCGTTAGGTGGTTTGAACGGAAAAGTACTTTGCCGCTCAAAACAGTTTCTAGCCCCTATCCTCTAACTTCTAGCCTCTAGTCTAGTTCAAAAGCCCCGGTATACAATCTATAATACTGCCCTTTCTCCGCTATCAGCTTATCATGCGAGCCGCGTTCGATTATTCTGCCGTGGTCTAAAACCATTATAACATCCGAATTTCTGACAGTCGACAGTCTATGCGCAATTACAAAGACCGTTCTCCCTTTCATAAGCGCGTCCATTCCCGCCTGAACTATCGCCTCCGTGCGGGTATCTATCGAGCTTGTCGCCTCGTCAAGTATCATAACAGGCGGGTCTGCAACTGCCGCTCTCGCTATCGAAATAAGCTGCCTCTGTCCCTGTGAAAGTCCGCTGCCGTCGCCTCTCAGCACCGTGTTATAACCGTCCGGCAGCATTCTTATAAAGCTGTCCGCATTTGCAAGCTTTGCCGCCGCTATACATTCCTCGTCAGTCGCGTCGGGCTTTCCATAGCGCAAGTTGTCCATAACAGTGCCCGTAAACAAATTTACGTCCTGCAATACCACGCCCAGCGACCGCCTTAAATCGCTCTTTTTTATCTTGTTTACGTTTATCCCGTCATAGCGTATTTTTCCGTCGTCTATGTCATAGAAACGGTTTATAAGGTTCGTTATGGTCGTCTTGCCCGCGCCCGTAGCGCCGACAAAAGCCACCTTCTGCCCCGGCTCGGCATATATGTTTATATCCTGCAACACCAGCTTTTCCGGTACATATCCGAAATCAACATTATCAAGCACAATGTCGCCTTTCAGCTCCTCGTATGTTACGGTGCCGTCTGCGCTGTGCGGGTGTTTCCATGCCCACAAGCCCGTATGCTCGGCAGTTTCGATAAGCTCGCCGTTTTCGCCGCGCCTTGCGTTTACAAGCGTTACATAGCCGTTGTCGGTCTCGCTCGGCTCGTCAATAAGCGCGAATATTCTTCCCGCGCCCGCCATTGCCATAGCGACCGAGTTCAACTGCTGTGACACCTGTCCTATAGGACCGATAAAGCTCCTCGAAAGCTGCAAGAACGACGCAATAGCTCCGAGCGTAAGCGTATTCACCGCAAAACACGCAACATTAGTAACTCCGTTTATCGCAAGATAACCGCCCACTATCGCCAGCACCACATACAGAAAATATCCCAGACAATTGTTTATCGGCATAAGTACGTTTGCATAAGCGTTCGCGCGGCAGGTGTTTTCGGAGAGGTCGAAGTTTCTTGTGTCAAAGCCCTCTTTCGATTTCTGTTCGCGGCAGAAGATCTTTATAACGCGCTGTCCGTTTATCATTTCTTCTATATAGCCGTTCACTTTCGCCATCGAGCCCTGCTGACGGATAAAATATGTTCCCGATTTTTTGGCAATTATCGCAGTTATACACAGTATTAACAGCAGGAAAACCAACACCGTCAGCGTCAGCCACAATGACAGCGAAAGCATTGAACAGAAAATCGAAAACAGCGTTATTCCCGAGGAAATGACCTGCGGCAGGGACTGCGACAACATCTGCTGCATGGCGTCCGCGTCGTTTGTATAAAAGCTCATAACGTCGCCGTGGGTGTGAGTGTCGAAATATTTTATCGGCAATGTCTGCATATGTGAGAACATTTCGTCACGTATTTTTTTCAATACGCCCTGCGAAACAGTCGCCATTATCCTTGCCTGAATGAGAGAACTTCCCGCTCCCGCAAGAAACAGCGCCGCCATGAGGATAATTGTCCTGAGTAATCCCGAATAATCGGGGTTGCCGCCGTTTTTATGCACTTCTACAAGCGGAAGTATATAATCGTCGATAAGCGTTTTTATAAACAGCGACGACGCAACGCTCGCCAGCGCGCTTACTATAATGCACACGACCACCAGAATAAGTCTTTTCCTGAACGGTTTCATATAGCCGAAAAGCCGCTTTATTACCTTTTTGTCAAACTTCATCGGAACTCTCGCTCCGCGCGGCGGTCTCCCCTGTCTTACGGGTATTTTTTCTTCTTTCATGTCGCTCATTCTTCCGCCGCTCCTTTCGTCTGAGAATCGTATATCTCGCGGTAAATTCCCCCGCGCTCGTACAGCTCTTCATGCGTTCCTATTTCGGAAATTCTGCCGTTGTCCATTATTATTATCCTGTCGGCGTCGCAGACCGACGAAACGCGCTGGGCTATGATTATCTTTGTTGTGTCGGGAATTTCCTCGCGGAAAGCCTTTCTTATCATTGCATCAGTGTGAGTGTCGACAGCCGAAGTCGAGTCGTCAAGTATAAGTATCTTCGGCTTTTTCAGCAGCGCCCTCGCTATGCACAATCTCTGCTTTTGTCCGCCCGAAACGTTTGTTCCGCCCTGTTCTATATAGGTGTTGTATTTATCGGGGAAGGTCTGAATAAATTCGTCCGCGCATGCCAGCTTGCACACCTTTTCTACTTCTTCGTCGGTCGCGTTTTCGTCGCCCCAGCGGATATTCTCGGCGATTGTTCCCGAAAACAGCGTGTTTTTCTGGAGAACCATTGCGACGTTGTTTCTGAGCGCCTCAATGTTATAGTCCTTTACATTTTCCCCGCCGACAAGAACTTCTCCCTCGTCCGCGTCGTAAAGCCTCGGTATCATCTGAACGAGCGTGGATTTAGAAGAACCCGTGCCGCCGATAATGCCGATAGTCTCGCCGCTCTTTATTTTAAGGTCAATGTCATTCAGCGCGGCTTTTTCGGAGGTCTTGAAGTATCTGAAACCGACATTCTTAAACTCAATCGAGCCGTCTTTAACTTCGGTCAAGTTGCGATCACCGTCGCGCAGGTCGCTCTTTTCGTTCAATACCTCGCAGACGCGGTCCGCGCTAGCCTTCGACATAGTGAGCATTACGAAGATCATTGACAGCATCATAAGGCTCATAAGTATCTGCATTGTGTATGTAAACAGCTCCATTAGACTTCCCGTGGTAAGTCCTAACGCCTCGTTATTGCCGCTCGCTACAACCGCCTGCGCGCCGAGCCATGAAATGGCGATAATGCAGGTGTAAACGGAAATTTGCATTGCGGGAGCGTTGAATGCAACGGTCTTTTCGGCTTTGGTGAAACGGTCATAGATGAGCTTTGAAATTTTGCCGAACTTTCCTATTTCGTGATCCTCGCGCACAAAGCTCTTTACAACGCGTATTCCGCGCAGGTTTTCTTCTACGACGTTATTCAGATCGTCATAAGTCGTAAACACTTTTCTGAACATCGGAAAAGCCGTCTTGACGATAATTGCCAGCACAATAACAAGAAACGGTATTACACAAAGGAATATCATTGAAAGCTCTTTGCTTGCGCTGAATGCAAATGTAAATGCGAAAATAAGCATTGCGGGCGCGCGGAAAACAATTCTCGTCAGCATCTGAAACGACATCTGAACATTCGTGACGTCTGTCGTAAGGCGCGTTACAAGACTCGCGGGAGAAAACTTGTCAATGTTTGAAAAGCTGAAATTCTGAATATTGTAGTACATATCGTGCCTTAAATTCCTCGAAAAATAAGACGAGGCGCGCGACGCGGTATATCCCGCAATAACGCCGAAACACAGCGCCGTAAGCGTCCTTATAAGCAGTTCAATTCCGTATCTCAAGACCATATCCATATTCCCGACGGTTATGCCGTCGTCAATAAGATGAGCCATTGTGCTGGGAATTGACACTTCTACAAAGCTTTCGCACAGTACGAAAATCGGCGTTAAAATTGCGGGCAGGAGCGCTTGCCTTACGCATTTCGCAAGTGTTTTAATCATCATTTCCTCTTTTCTCAGCGTCTTTTCTTTCTCTGGCGGCGCTGTCTATATTTTTTTCGAGCCGGTCGAAATATTCGTTGAGCTGTTTAAGCTCTGTCTGGGAAAAGCCCTTTACGAGCTTTTCTTCTATATCGTTTACCTCTGTGTGCATGGCTCTGCCAAGCTCGCGGGACTTTTCGGTCAGCACTATCTTTCTAAGCCTCGCGTCATGCGACACGACGACCCTGCGCACAAGCTCCTTCTTTTCTAAGAGCGACAGCATTTTTGACACGGTAGAGCGCGTTATGCCGAATTTCTCCTCAAAGTCTTTCTGGAAAATATCGCGCTGCTCCTGCTCTGCCTCATACAGATAGCCTATGATCCACTTGTTTGAGCAAGTGAGTTTATCCAGCTCCTCTTTAAGCTCCGAGTTTCCGTCAAGATAGCGCCTTATGGCGTTGCTTATCATTCTGAGCCTTAAGCCTACGCCCTTATTATCATTGTTATCTCCCAAGAAATACACCCCTTTTCTTAATTCTTAGTTATCAATTACGCATTATCCACCTTTGGCGGAAAACGCTGTAGTCGGTGATTGCCGAAAGGCTGTTCTTTTCAAAAGCAATTTTCTCTCAATAACGCTCTCTCACCCTGTTGTCAGTTGACAGGGTACAGGGTACAGTATGCAGTAAGGGCGGAAAGGTTGTTCTTTTCAAACGCAATTTTCTCTCAATAACGTTCTCTCGCCCTATCCCCCTGCCCTTTTAGAAGTTAGAGGTTAGAGGTAAGAGGTTAGAAATTTTTCCTTAAAGCACTTTTTCTGTTATTGCGAATTACTGTATAAAACCTATTTGTGGTTTGTTTCAAACGCTGTTTCTCTCTATAACGTTTACTCGCCCTATCCCCCTGCCCCCTTCCCCGAAGGGGAAGGGGGAGAGGGCGGGGACTCCGTCCCCGCAGCCCCGTCAAATGGTAACGGGCGCTGACGCGCCCCGAACCCCGCCTTGGGCTAACGCCCCGTTTCTCTTAAACGCGCGTTCGACACCAAAAGTGGAAAACGCGCAAATCGGGCGGGTAAGTTGGTTTGGAGTTGTGAAGGCGCGGGCGGGCAATTGCCTTTCCGCTATTACTGCATACTGTACCCTGTCTTCTGTCAACTGCCAGCGGGGGCAGCGGGGGCGGCAGCCCTCGCATACTTTCCCCTTCCCCTTCTAGAGGTTAGAGGTAAGAGGTTAGAGTTGTAACTGAAAGGCAGTTCGTTTCTCGTTAGTATTCTAGCCTCTAGCCTCTTTCTTCGAAAACCAAACAACTTTTTATCTCAGAAGTTCCACGAAATTCTTAACTCTTACTTCTTACATCTAACCTCTAGAAGGTTAGGGGGTTGGGGCGAGTAAACGTAATTTAGATAAATAACGTTTGAAAATAACAACAAATGGGCTTTTGTGCGTTATATTCAGCGAAAAGCCTTTCGCCTTAAACTTTTACTTCTTACCTCTTACATCTTACCTCTAGAGGGTTATAATCTAAGCCACTTCTAATTTTGTTGGATATCCTACATTATAATGCATAATAAATAATTTGTCAATAAGTTTTTTGTGAAAAAATAATGAAACTTTATTCGGAATTTCACGGTAATTCCCGCATAGTGTCAAAAAACTATTGAATTTTTCAAAGCATTGTGATATAATTTAAAAGTACAATTATACGGGGAGGAGTTTATTTATAATGTATAAGATACTTAGGAAAAAAGAGCTTAATCCTACGGTCACGCTTATGGATATCGACGCGCCGCTTATAGCGAAAAAAGCCGAGCCCGGACAGTTCGTCATTCTGCGCGTAAATGAAAACGGCGAGAGAATACCGCTGACCGTGGCGGACTATGACCGCGAAAAAGGAACAGTTACCATTATCTTCCAGATAGTAGGCGGAACGACCGAGCTTTTAAACCACAAAAACGAAGGCGAGTATATTCAGGACTTTGTAGGTCCTTTGGGAAAGGCTACCGAAACGGAGGGGCTGAAAAAGGTCGCTGTTGTGGGCGGCGGCGTGGGGTGCGCTATTGCGTATCCCGTAGCGAAAAAGCTCCATGACAACGGCTGTGAGGTCCACTCGATAGTAGGTTTCAGAAACAAGGACCTTGTTATTCTTGAGGACGAGTTCAAGGCTGCATCGACCGAGCTTAAAATTATGACCGACGACGGCTCTTACGGGACAAAGGGTCTTGTAACTGACGCTCTGAAGGCTCTCATAGATTCGGGCAACAAATATGACGAGGTAATAGCGATAGGACCGGTTATAATGATGAAGTTTGTCTGCAAGCTGACGAAAGAATACGGCATAAAGACCGTTGTTTCCATGAACCCCATTATGATAGACGGAACGGGAATGTGCGGCGGCTGTAGACTTACGGTCGGCGGGGAAACAAAGTTTGCCTGCGTGGACGGTCCGGATTTTGACGGACACCTTGTAGACTTTGACGAGGCGCTGGAGCGCGGCTCGATGTACCGCGAATTTGAGGCGAAAAAGCGCGAAGAGGTCTGCAATCTCTTTAAGGAGGTAAAGTAAAATGCCGAACATGAGCTTAAAGAAAAACGAAATGCCGACGCAAGAGCCGAATGTCAGAAACAAGAATTTCAGCGAGGTAGCTCTCGGCTATACCGAAGAACAGGCAGTAGACGAGGCTAACCGCTGCTTAAACTGCAAGAACAAGCCCTGCGTTTCGGGCTGCCCCGTGTCGATTGATATTCCCGCGTTTATCGCTAAGATACGCGAAAAGGATTTTGAGGGCGCTTATGATATAATAGCAAAGAGCAGTTCTCTGCCCGCTGTCTGCGGACGCGTATGCCCGCAGGAAACCCAGTGCGAAAGCAAGTGCGTGAGAGGAATAAAGGGCGAGCCTGTCGCAATAGGCAGACTGGAGCGTTTTGTTGCCGACTATCACAACAAAAACTCCACCGACGCTCCAAAAGCCCCCGAAAAGAACGGTCACAAGTGTGCTGTTATCGGCGCAGGACCGAGCGGGCTTACCTGCGCGGGCGACCTCGCGAAAATGGGCTATGACGTTACTGTATTCGAGGCTCTTCACCTCGCGGGAGGAGTTCTTGTCTACGGTATTCCCGAATTCAGACTTCCGAAAGCTATCGTTGCACATGAAGTTGAAAATCTGAAAGCGCTCGGCGTTAAGATAGAAACAAATGTCGTTATAGGAAAGACGATCGAAGTTGACGAGCTTTTTGAACAGGGCTTTGAGGCAATTTTTATAGGCTCGGGCGCGGGTCTGCCCAGATTTATGAACATACCGGGAGAGAACTTAAAGGGCGTATATTCCGCAAATGAGTTCCTGACGCGCGTTAATCTTATGAAAGCCTACAAAGACGGCTCGGACACGCCGATAAAGAAAAACACGAACGTTGCCGTTGTGGGCGGCGGAAACGTCGCAATGGACGCGGCGCGCTGCGCAAAGCGTCTGGGCGCGGAAAATGTCTACATAGTATACCGCAGAGGACTTGAAGAAATGCCCGCGCGTAAAGAAGAAGTCGAGCACGCAATGGAAGAAGGCATTATCTTCAAAACGCTGAACAACCCCGTTGAGATACTCGGCGACGAGCATAAATTCGTAACGGGAATGAAGTGCATAGAAATGGAGCTTGGCGAGCCTGACGCAAGCGGCAGGCGCAGACCCGTTGAAAAGCCGAACAGCGAGTTTACCATTGACGTTGACTGCGTAGTTATGTCAATAGGCACTTCTCCAAACCCGCTTATCAGAAACACAACGAAAGGTCTTGAAACCAACAAACACGGCTGTTTCATTGCCGACGAAAACGGACAGACCTCGCGCGAGGGCGTATTCGCGGGCGGCGACGCAGTAACTGGCGCGGCGACCGTTATTCTCGCAATGGGCGCGGGAAAGACAGCCGCAAAAGCAATGGACGAGTACATTAAGAGCAAGTAAATCTTAGGACAAAAGCGCTGTTTTCTTGAAACGGCGCTTAATGTTAAATACAATTAAGCACAACTAAAGGAGAACAAACTATGAAACTGAAGAAAATTGCCGCCTCAATGCTGGCGGCGACGGCAGCGCTTTCGGCGTTTGCGTTCTGCGCGTCTGCCGAAGAAGTAAAAGAGAGCAAGCTCTCTCTTCTGACCTCGGATATAAAAGCCGAGCTGAAGTCGAACATTGTCTACATTGAGGGCTACGGTCTTATAGACATCACCGGCAAGAGCATTGATTCAAGCGAGAACAGTAACGCTGATGACGACGCGAATCTTGACGTTGACTTTGACGAGATAGGCTATATCAGCGCAGCTGACCTGAAAACTTGGCAGGAAACGGGCGAGCTTAAACTTACTACCCTGAAAGCCGACTTTGATACCACGGGCTTAAAGTGGGGAATGTTCAACGACGAGAACGGTTATGTTCAGCTTGTGAAAATGGAAAAGCAAAAAGCCGAAGGCAGCGATGAAGAAACGAACGTTGTCACAGAAAGAGGGCTTTACAAGATCGAAAACGGTGAAATAAAGAAGTGCTGCGACCTTGATACTTTCTGGACAACTTCGAAATCAAACGGCGTTTCGGTTGGCTGTGTGCAAGAATATGCTACAGTCCACTATACGGTGATCGACAAAGACGAGGTAACAGGCGAAGTAAAGACGACTGAAAGCGACGAAAAATACCTTGTCGGAATGAAATTGGTAATTACACAGCCCGACGGCAAAAAGAAAGAAACTACCATTGCAAAAGCTCCGCTTAATGATATGACGGTTACCATTGATCGCACGGACGAAAACTTCAACGAAGAAGAGTCCTTAAAGCAGCAATTTGACGGGCTGTACTATTTCAGCGACATTTATTATAATTTAACCGCTATGTCTGACTGCATCACATCGAGCCTTGTTCTCCAGAACAATTTTGGATCTATGATCAACGACAATCTGAGCCTTGTAATATATACGGCTGACTTTGACGGAAACGTAAAAAAAGTTTATGAAACAAACTATGGGCAAACCGTAGCTAAACATTTATCTGCATTGAACATCGGCGACAATTTTTACTGGTACGAAGCGGACGAACACAATCAGGGCATGTGGAGCAGGTTCTGTCTTTATAATACCGAGACCGAAGAGGTCACTTCCTTTGACTATGAATATGACGGATTTTCATTATTCGACCCGTATTATATGACAGACAGCGGCGTTATAATGGGCGAAGTATATACGATTTACAAAGCCGACAATTCACACACAAACCTCGGCTATGCAATTTTCGATAATATTGAAGACTTTGCAAACTGGGAGAGCAAGACTTATTATAAAGACATTCATCGTTATACCTTTGACGAGGGAGATACAAAACTTCTTCTGAAATTTGAGGACGCCGACGGCAAAAAAGGCTATATGGACGAAAGCGGAAAAGTTCTCGCTTATTTCGACGTTGCGGGCGGCTTTATGGCTGAGCTTTATGCTCCCGTTGTAAAGGACGGAAAGGCATTCCTTATCGACAAGGAAATGAACGAAGTTTCGACTGAGATAGAGGCTGAGGACGTTTTTGCGATAGATGAGGATCTGTTTGTTGCAATGAGCGGTGACAAGACGTATCTTGTGACTTATGCAACAGAAAGCGAACCGTCCGAAGGCGAAACAACAAACCCCGGCACGGGCTTTGGCGGCGCTGCAATGGCGGTAGTTGCTCTCGCGGGCGCGGCGGTAGTAGTTTCAAGAAAGAAGACGAGGTAATAAATTTATTTTGAGCGGTAAACAGCGTTTCCGCAATCCTACCGCGCCGCAAGGCGCGGTATTTGGGTTTCCAAAGGGCGCATTGCGCCCTTTGGTGGGGGCGCGGGGGCAAAGCCCCCGCAATCCGCAAATTAGCGCTAAAGGGTGCGGGGAAAACAAGAGTTTTCCCCGCATTGCCGTTTCAAAGCCATGCTTTGAAACGGCAATCCTAAAAGAGGTTTTGAGCGGGAAAGTGCTTTCATTTTTTTAACTGCCAACAGGCGGGGCGCGGGGCGCGCCAGCGCCCCGCTCTCTCCCCCTTCCCCTTCGGGGAAGGGGGTCAGGGGGTTGGGGCGAATGTGCGTTATTGAGAAAAAAGAGCGTTTGACAAGAACAACCTTTTCGGCTGTTACTGCATACTGTACCCTGTCAATTGTCAACTGCCGACAGCGGGTGCAGGGCGCGCAGCGCCCTGCACTTTTCCCCCTTCCCCATCTAGAGGTAAGAATGTAAGCGCATTATCCGCCTTACGGCGGATAACACTGTAAGAGGTAAGAATTTCAAGAGCTTTTGGAAGGTAAAGTTTATTGATGTTCAGAGAAAGAGGCTAGAGGCTAGAGTTTTAAACCCTAGCCTCTTTTTGCGTTTATTCAGCGGACTTTTCGGCTGTTACTGCATACTGTACCCTGTCAATTGTCAACTGCCGACAGCGGGTGCAGGGCACGCAGCGCCCTGCACTTTTCCCCCTTCCCCTTCGGGGAAGGGGGTCAGGGGGATAGGGCGAGTGAGCGTTATTTAGAGAAAACAACGTTTGAAAAGAACAACCTTTCCGCTCTTCCTGCATACTGTACCCTGTCAATTGTATACTGTCAACCCCGCTCCCTATAAAATTCACACAATTTTCACATTTCCCTCTTGACAAATACCCCATGGGGGTATATAATATACTCGTGAGCAAGAAAGCAAGAGGTGATAAAATGCGCGAGTGTGATTGTTCAAAAAAGCGAAAAGACCGCTCCCCCGAAGAGTATAAAAGCCTTATAAACCGCCTGAACAGAATTTCGGGTCAGATAAACGGGATAAAGAAAATGGTCGAGGAGAGCGCCTATTGCACCGACATCTTAATACAAGTCTCCGCGGTGAACTCCGCCCTTAATTCTTTCAACAAGGCTCTGCTTTCCGAGCATATAAGAACGTGCGTTGCGGATAATATAAGAGAAGGTGACGACGAAATAGTTGAAGAGCTTGTCGAAACTCTCCGAAAACTTATGAAATAGAGGAAAGAAATGGTTTTGTACAATGTCACGGGAATGAGCTGCGCCGCTTGTTCCGCAAGAATTGAAAAAGCCGTAAGCGCGGTAAAAGGCGTTAAACAGTGCTCGGTAAATCTTCTCACAAACTCAATGAGCGTTGATGGCGGAGAAAGCGCCGACATAATAAGCGCCGTTGAAAAAGCGGGCTACGGCGCGGCGCTGAAGGATAAGCCTGCCGAAAAATCCGCAGATGACAGCGCTCTTGAGGATAAAGAGTCCCCGAAAATAAAACGCAGACTTTTCTGGAGTCTGGGTTTTATGATAGTGCTTTTGTATATTTCAATGGGCGGCATGATGTGGGGCGCTCCGCTCCCGCCGTTTTTGGCTGACGACCATGTTTCAATGGCGATAGTTCAGCTTTTGCTTTCGGGCATTATAATGGTAATAAACCAAAAGTTTTTTATAAGCGGGTTTAAGGGAATTATCCACCGCGCACCGAATATGGATACGCTCGTTGCGTTAGGCTCTGCCGCGGCGTTTATATACAGCGTCTATGCGACCTTTGTCATGTCAAACGCACAGGCGGCGGGAAACCACGAGCTTGTTATGACATATATGCACGAGCTGTATTTTGAGAGTGCAGGCACTATCCTTACGCTGATTACTCTCGGAAAATATCTCGAGGCACGCTCAAAGGGCAGGACGACAGACGCTCTCAAAAGCCTTATAAAGCTCGCTCCGAAAACCGCCGTTCTTATAAAAGACGGGCAGGAAATAACCGTTCCCATAGAACAAGTAAAGGTCGGCAACGTTTTTGCCGTTAAGGCGGGAGAAAATATCCCGACGGACGCGGTAATAATCGAGGGAGAAACGTCAGTAAACGAAAGCGCGCTGACGGGCGAGAGCATTCCCGCAGACAAATCGGTCGGCGATGAGGTTTCGGCGGCAACAATAAACCTTTCGGGGTATATACGCTGTAAGGCGACGCGCGTCGGAGAAGACACCTCCCTTTCACAGATAATAAAAATGGTCAGCGACGCGTCCGCAACAAAAGCTCCTATTGCAAAGATAGCGGATAAGGTTTCGGGAGTGTTTGTGCCGGCGGTTATTTCAATCGCGCTTGTGACAATCGCCGTTTGGCTAATTGCGGGCGTCGGCGCGGGTTATGCGATAGAGCGCGGAATTTCCGTCCTCGTCATCTCCTGCCCTTGCGCTCTGGGACTTGCAACGCCTGTGGCGATAATGGTCGGCAGCGGAATGGGCGCGAAAAACGGGATATTGTTTAAAACCGCCGTTTCACTTGAACAGGCAGGGAAAACGGAAATTGTCCTGCTTGATAAAACAGGCACTATTACAAGCGGAGAGCCTGCCGTTACGAATATAATTCCCTTCGGCATTTCCGAAGATGAGCTTTTGAAAACCGCCTGCACTCTCGAAAAGCGCAGCGAACACCCTCTCGCAAAAGCAATAGTAAACCTCGGCAATGAAAAGGGATATACCGCAAACGACCCCGAAAAGTTCGAGGTCTTAAAGGGCGCGGGAGTTTCGGCAGTAATAAACGGCGAAAATTATTCCGCGGGCAATTTAAAGCTCTGCGAGGATATCTGCGATATTCCCGAAAATATTCGTGAAAATGCCGACAGACTCGCAAACGACGGAAAAACGCCGCTGTTTTTCTGTCGGGAAAGTACGCTTTTGGGAATGATCGCCGTTGCGGACAAGATAAAGCCCGACAGCCCCTCCGCCGTTTCCGAGCTTAAAAACATGGGAATTAAAACCGTTATGCTGACGGGCGACAACAAGCGCACCGCCAACGCCGTCGGAAAGCTCGCAGGAATAGACGAGGTAATAGCCGAGGTCATGCCGGGAGATAAAGAAAGCGTCGTAAGGCGTTTTCAAAAGCTCGGCAGGGTCGCAATGGTCGGCGACGGCATAAACGACGCGCCCGCTCTGACGCGCGCCGATACGGGAATAGCGATAGGCGCGGGAGCAGACGTTGCCGTAGACGCGGCGGACGTTGTATTGATGAAAAGCAGGCTTTCGGACGTTCCCGCGGCAATAAGGCTTTCAAGAAAAACTCTCCGCAACATAAGGCAGAACCTTTTCTGGGCGTTTTTCTACAACGTTATAGGAATACCGCTCGCGGCGGGAGTATGGATACCGCTTTTTGGCTGGAGATTAAACCCGATGTTCGGAGCATTAGCAATGTCGCTTTCGAGCTTTTTCGTAGTGACAAACGCTTTGAGGCTCAATTTCTGCAATATCTACGACCCAAAGCATGACAGGAAAATCAAAGCGAAACATTCGCTTGAAAATAAAAATGAAATTCAGGAGGAACAGACAATGGAAGTTACAATGAAAATCGAAGGTATGATGTGCGGTCACTGTGAGGCGACGGTTAAAAAGGCGCTCGAGGCGGTAGACGGAGTTTCAGAGGCTGTAGTAAGCCACGAAAGCGGAACAGCTGTAGTAAAGCTTAACGGAAACGTTGACAAAGAAACGCTTAAAAAAGCCGTTGAGGACAAGGACTATAAAGTGACTGATATTCAGTAAATGCGCGGTGGTTCTTGTCAAAAGGCATTTTTCTGAAATAACGTTCATTCGCCCTAACCCCCCCTTCCCCGAAGGGGAAGGGAGAAAAGAGCGGGGCGCGGTGCGCCCCGCAACCCTGCCGCGCTGCGCGCGCAAAACGCTGTAAATGCGCGGTGGTTATTATGCTGTTCACTATAAACTTTTAACTGTACACTGAACAAAAAGTACTGTCTGACTTGTATTATACTGTTCACTGTACACTGTAAACTGTATACTTGAAAGATCTGTCGACAAAGGAGTTGATTTATAATGAATCCAAACAAGATGACCAAAAAGTCAATAGAGGCAGTTCAAAGCGCGCAGGACGTTTCGGTTTCTTATCAGAACAACTGCGTTGAACAAATGCACCTGTTCTATGCGCTGTTGAATGACGAGGGCGGACTTTGCCCGCAGTTACTCACCAAAACGGGGGTTGACTCAAACGGCGTAAGAACGGCGGCACTTCGTTTTATCGAGGGCATGCCGCGCGTTTCGGGAAGTGGCAGAGAGGCAGGGAAAATATATATTTCCCCCGACCTCGACAAGGCGTTTACCGAGGCTGAGCAGCTGGCTGAGAGAATGAAGGACGATTATGTGTCGGTAGAACATCTGCTGATGGCGCTTATTGAAAAGGCTGACAGCGGCGTTTCGGGAATAATAAAGAGCTTTGGGATCGACAAAAACAAGCTCCTCAAAGCTCTTCAGGAAATACGCGGAAATCAGCGCGTCACATCTCAAGACCCCGAGGATACCTATGACGTTCTGAGAAAATACGGACAGGACCTTGTAGAGCTTGCCCGCCAGAACAAGCTTGACCCCGTTATTGGGCGTGACAGCGAGATAAGAAACGTTATCCGCATACTGTCACGAAAAACCAAAAACAACCCCTGCCTTATCGGCGAACCCGGCGTAGGAAAAACGGCTATTGCCGAGGGGTTGGCGCTTAGAATAGTGCGCGGGGACGTTCCCTCCAACCTCAAAGACAGAAAGCTTTTTTCGCTCGATATGGGCGCGCTTATCGCGGGCGCAAAATATCAGGGAGAATTTGAGGAGCGCTTAAAGGCTGTACTAAATGAAATCAAAAAGAGCGAAGGTCAGATAATCCTCTTTATCGACGAACTTCATCTTATTGTCGGAGCGGGAAAATCGAGTGGCGCAATGGACGCGGGAAACCTTTTAAAGCCCATGCTTGCGCGCGGAGAATTGCACTGTATAGGTGCGACAACGCTTGACGAGTATTCAAAGTACATCGAAAAAGACCCCGCGCTTGAACGCCGTTTTCAGAAAGTGCTTGTAGACGAGCCGACGGTTGAGGACACCGTTTCAATTCTGCGCGGACTTAAAGAAAGATACGAAGTTTTTCACGGCGTTAAAATTCAGGACAACGCCATAATTGCCGCCGCGACAATGTCCGACCGCTATATAACCGACAGATTTCTTCCCGATAAGGCAATAGACCTTATAGACGAGGCATGCGCAATGATAAGAACGGAAATGGAGAGCATGCCCGCGGAGCTTGATGAAATTTCGAGGAGCATTCTACAGCTTGAAATTGAGGAGACCGCGCTTAAAAAGGAAACCGACGCGCTGTCGCAGGAACATCTTGCGGAACTTCAGAAAGAGCTTGCCGAAAAGCGCGAGAAGTTCTCCGCAATGAAAGCAAAGTGGGAAAACGAAAAGAACGCCATTTCCAAGGTTCAGGACCTGCGCAAGGAAATAGAGCAGACAAACGCCGACATTGAAAAAGCAAAGCGCGAGTATAACATGAACAAAGCCGCCGAGCTTATGTACGGAAAGCTCCCGAAATTGCAGGCGGATCTTAAGACCGAAGAAGAGCTTGCCGAGCAGGCGAAGTCCGATTCGCTCCTTCGCGACAAGGTAACGGACGACGAAATTGCGCTTATAATCGCCAGAAGGACGGGTATCCCCGTAGATAAGCTAGCAGAGGGAGAGCGTGAAAAGATACTGCGGCTTTCAGACACTCTCCACAAACGCGTTATGGGACAGGACGAGGCTGTAGAGCGCGTAAGCGAAAGCATTATGCGTTCTAGAGCGGGAATAAACGACCCGAGAAAACCATTAGGTTCGTTCTTGTTCTTAGGTCCTACGGGCGTAGGAAAAACGGAGCTTGCAAAGTCGCTCGCCGAGGCGCTGTTTGACGATGAGAAAAACCTTATTCGCCTTGACATGAGCGAGTATATGGAAAAGCACACGGTGTCAAGACTTATCGGCGCGCCTCCCGGATATGTCGGTTATGAAGAAGGCGGACAGCTGACTGACGCCGTCCGCAGAAAACCTTATTCCGTGGTGCTTTTTGACGAGGTTGAAAAGGCTCACCCCGATGTGTTCAACGTTCTTTTGCAGGTGCTTGACGACGGAAGAATAACCGACAGCCAAGGGCGGCTCATTGATTTCAAGAACACGATAATAATACTCACCTCAAATTTAGGCTCGCAGTTTATTCTTGAGGGCATTGACGAAAACGGCGAGATAACCGAAGAGGCGAGGAACAATGTAGACGCGCTTTTAAAACGCTCGTTCAGACCCGAATTCCTGAACAGGCTCGATGAGATAGTATTCTACAAGCC
Organism: uncultured Clostridia bacterium; assembly: GCA_947631575.1. Taxonomy (GTDB): domain Bacteria; phylum Bacillota; class Clostridia; order Oscillospirales; family Ruminococcaceae; genus CAG-115. The sequence goes on along the minus strand of CANRLW010000011.1, from coordinate 14,055 downwards.
TTTGTCCAAGGAAAATATCTTCGGCATAATCGACATTCAGGCGAACGACCTCGCAAAGCGCCTGAAAGAAAAACAACTCGGTCTGGAGATAACCGAAGACGCCAAGCAGTTTATCGTTGACGAGAGCTATGACCCCGCGTTTGGTGCAAGACCGCTCAAGCGCTATATGCAGCGCAATCTTGAAACCCTTATCGCAAAGGAAATTCTGGAGGACAAACTCCACCAGGGCGATACCATAAAGGTCGGCACAAAGGACGGAAAGTTGGCTATTCTCTAATAATTCGACATAAAACAAAAGCGCTGTTCTCAAAGAACGGCGCTTTTTTATTTGATTCTAATTTTACTTGTTTATGCCCATGATTATGATTACTATTATTGCAATTATAAGCGCTATGACCGCCGCAGCAAACAACCCCACGGGAACGCCTTTCTTCTGCGGCACGGGCGGCTGTTCAACGGTTTGAACGGGTTCTTCCTGCCTGACAGGCTCGGCGGGCTGAACGGGTTGAACGGGCGCGACAGGTTGAACAGGCGTTACGGGTGGCGCGGTCGGTGTGGGTGGTGTAGTTGGCGCGGTCGGTTCAACGGGCTGCTCTGTCGGCTGCGGAATAACGGGAGTTTCTTCAACTACAGGTTCTTCAACTGCCTGCTCCGCAGCGGGTTCTTCAATTGCCTGTTCCGCGACAGGTTCTTCAACTGTCTGCTCGGCAGCGGGCTCTTCAACAGCCTGCTCTGCAACGGGTTCTTCAATTGCCTGCTCTGCAACAGGTTCTTCAACTGCTTGCTCTGCGACTGGTTCTTCAACTGTCTGCTCGGCAGCGGGTTCTTCAACAACTTGCTCAGCAACGGGTTCTTCAACTGCCTGCTCGGCAACAGGTTCTTCAACTGCCTGCTCGGCAATCGGTTCTTCAATCGCCTGCTCCGCAACAGGTTCTTCAACCGCCTGTTCGGCAACGGGTTCTTCAACTGCCTGCTCTGCAACGGGTTCTTCAATCGCCTGCTCCGCAACGGGTTCTTCAATCGCCTGCTCGGCAACGGGTTCTTCAACTGCCTGTTCAACAACGGGTTCTTCAATTGCCTGCTCGGCAATCGGTTCTTCAACAACTTGCTCCGCAACGGGTTCTTCAACTTCCTGCTCGGCTACGGGTTCTTCAACTGCCTGTTCAACAACGGGTTCTTCAACTGCCTGCTCAACAGTAGGTTCTTCAACAACTTGCTCCGCAACGGGTTCTTCAATCTCCTGCTCCGCAACAGGTTCTTCAACTGCCTGCTCCGCAACGGGTTCTTCAATCGCCTGCTCGGCAACGGGTTCTTCAACTGCCTGCTCCACAATCGGTTCTTCAATTGCCTGTTCGGCTACGGGTTCTTCAATCGCCTGCTCCGCAACAGGCTCTTCAACAACTTGCTCCGCAATCGGTTCTTCAATTGCCTGCTCCGCAACGGGTTCTTCAACTTCCTGCTCGGCTACGGGTCCTTCAATTGCCTGCTCAACAGTAGGTTCTTCAACAACTTGCTCCGCAACGGGTTCTTCAACTGCCTGCTCTGCAATCGGTTCTTCAACAACTTGCTCCGCAACGGGTTCTTCAATCACTTGCTCCGCTATGGGTTCTTCAACTGCCTGCTCAACAATGGGTTCTTCATAAACAGTCGGCTGAATATCCGGCTCGGCAGCAAGCGCCGCAAAATTGTCCGCCATTCCCGCAAATGTAACGGGTTCGACAGTGACAGGCTCGGCTGTGGCAGCTTTAGGCTGCGTCTGCTGTTCGGATTGTTTGGAATCAAGGGGAACCTCGTCCATAGAGCCGCCAAGAAAACTATAAGGGTCAAGTATAACGTCAAGCTCAGCGTTCTCTTCCATAGAACAGCCGTCTATAACGGGAATGTTGTCCGTAATTTCAACGTTTTCCGCGCCGTCGCTCATTGAAAAGTTTTCGACGCGCATTTCATCGCCCTTCTTCGGAGCTTTCTGGCGCACGCGCCCTGTAGCAAGGTCCACCGCCTCAATTGTCGGAACCTGAAAACCCTCTGCGCCAAAGGCGTTTATTGCTCCCGAAACTGCCGAAACCGCCTCTTCGGAAAAGCTGTTCGTTCCGAAAAGATCAACTTCGCCCGAAACGCCGTAGGGCGCGCTGCCGCTGTCTGACGCGGCAGGATTAGCAGGGTTCTGCTGTACGGGAGGTTTTTTCGGAAATCTTCCCACAGGCACAGGCGTGCCGCACTCCATACAGAATAAACTTCCGTCAATAAGCTTTTTACCGCAATTTCCGCAAAACATAAAAATTCCCCCGTTGCTGACAAAGCACAAAATTACTAATCTTATTATACAATATTTAAACCGTGATGTCAATTGAATTTATGAAAATTGTACAATTGATTAAAAGAACGCGTCAGTTTTTGTGCTAATCCACTGAAAAAGCGCCTGTCGACAGTTGACAGTATACAATGTACGCATTGAACGCTTTGCGTACAACGCTGTATTCAGTAACAGCCGAAAAGCTGTCCGCTGAAAATAACGTATAAAAAGAGGCAAGAGTTAAAACTCTTGCCTCTGACCTTCGGTATGTGTTGGAGTTTAATGCCCGCTTTAGGCTTTACAGTCCCGCAAAGTATAACCCTGCGAAAATTCCCGCGGCAATTGCAAAGACCGCCGTCGAAACAAGGCACATCATCAGATGAGCGAAAGTATATTTGCGCTCCGGCTTTTGCTCTACGGGAACATTTGTAACATTCGGAACATTCGGAACGTTTGCAACGTTCGATACACTTCCCATATTTACGCTCATTTCCGCGCCCGTCCATGGCGTTTCGTTAAGCTGTTTTCCCGTTGCGCTGTTTACGGTCTCTGCGGGGCGGTCAAATGTCGGCGAAAACGCCTGTTCGGATATCGGTCGTTCAATTGCTTGTTCAACATTTTGCGCTATAGGCTCTGCCGTCTGCTCCGCCCGCTGAATAACGGGCTCGGAGATCTGCTGTTCAATTCTCTCCTGTTCAACAGTCTGCGCCGCAGGCTCTGCCGCTTGCTCCGCCCTCTGAATAACGGGCTCGGATATCTGCTGTTCAATTCTTTCCTGTTCAACATTCTGCCCCATAAGGCTGGCAGCCGCCTGTTCAACGGGCTGTGTCGGTTGAACGATTTCAACGGGTCGCGCGGGTTCAAACGGCTCTACGGGTTGTACTGGTTGTACTGGTTGAACCGGTTGAGCGGGTCTTATAACGCTTGCCGAAACGGGTTTTCCGCAAAAGCTGCAAAATCTTGCGCTGTCGCCAAGTTGCTTTCCGCAATAAGAACAAAACATAATTTATACCTTCCTTTATAATCATTAAACCGAAATTTTTTCTTTATTCTGAATGTTCCTGAAATAATCAAACAGATACTGCTGGGCTATGCCCTCTATACCTTTTGTGCATTCGGGAAGTCCGTCCGGAAAATATTCGCTCATTATCCGCTTTATCCAGACATCTTTCGGGAATGCGTCGAGCTTGTGGAACGCAAACAACAATACGCAGTCCGCGACCTTATCCCCTACGCCCACTATGGTTTTGAGCTTTTCCCTCGCAGGAATAAGCGCCAGCGCGTCTATTTCCTCAAAGTCTATTTCCCCGCGGTTTATCTTTGAAACCGCGTCAACAATATACCTTGCGCGAAAGCCTGCTCTTAGTTCCGCGAGGTCGCCTTCTTCTATCCCTCTTAAGCTTTCGGCTGTCGGAAAAGCATAGCCGCCCGTTATCTTCTCTCCGAACTTTTCGCAAAACCGCGAGATAATTCCCGAAATGCGGGGAATGTTGTTGTTCTGGGAAATGATAAAACTCAAAAGCGTTTCAAACGGCTCTTGCTTTAAGATCCTTATACCGTAGGACGCCCCGCAGGCTTTTTTCAGCGTTTCATCTTCGGAAAGCCGCGCTATGTATTCATTATAATCCGCATTAAGGTCGAAATAATCCCGCCAGAATTTCTTGTCACTTTCGGTCACGCCGTCAATTTCTACCGTGTCGCCTTTTTGAGTTACGGTCAGTTTCCGCCCGCGGACAATGCCCGTAAAATTCCCGCTTTCATCGCCGCTCCAGCGGAAACACTGTCCGCAAAGGAAAGTACGCGCGGGAGAAAGCTCGCTTGTAGTTGTTATGATTTTCAAAATTTTTCAAAAACCCCTTGATTATTTACTTTAATTATAATATAATTTTATTGGGATTTCAAGTGTTTTCTTGCTTTTTTCACCAACCCGACACAAAATTTTCTCTTATAAACGGAGGACAGGAAAAGTGAAAAAGAACATTCTTACTATCCGCGTAGACGACATCTTCGGGCAGAAATGCGGCTGCCCTATCTGCCTTACAAAAAGGATATCCGAGCAAAACGCCTGCGAATATATTGCGGGCTCGGCTATGATGACGCCCGAAATACGCATTGAAACAAACAAGCTCGGCTTTTGCGAAAAGCATTTCGACATGCTCCTTAAAACAAGCGCAAGACTTCCGATAGCTCTTATACTAAGCACCCACCTCGACGAGATAGAAACCAAAGCCTATGAAGTTGAGCCTGCTTTCGGGAAAAACACCAAAGCCGAACGCGGCGCGGAATTTGAAAAGACCTGTTATGTCTGCAATCGTATGAACGACGACCTCGACCGTTTCTTACACGGAATGTTTAAGATGTACGCGGAGGACGAGAATTTCCGAAAGCTGTTTTCTGAACAGGAATACATCTGCTTTCCGCACAGAAATCTTCTGTTGAATAATGCCCGAAAGTATCTCAAAAAGGATATCCTTAAACAGTTTTCACAGGAGACCGAGCGGCTCTCAAAGGAAAGACTGAAACTTGTCAGAAACGGGCTTGAAGAGCTTTGCAGGAGCTTTGACTACCGCAATGTCGGAAAGCCTCTTTCCGAAAACGCCGAGGTGTCTCCCGAAAACGCGGTCTGCTTTTTAACGGGAAGGCAGACGGAAAATGAAATAGAAATAATGAAAGACAGAGAAGAATAACTCTAAAAGTATCAGAGGTATTTAAAATAATGGATATATTAGCAATAGAAAGCTCCTGCGACGAGACTGCCGCGGCGGTCGTGCGCGACGGGCGGGAAATAATTTCCTCGGTCGTAGCAACGCAGATCGAAGAACACCGTCTATACGGCGGCGTTGTTCCCGAAATCGCCTCAAGGCGGCACTGTGAGAGCATTTGCGGAGTAGTGTCCGAGGCGCTCGAAAAAGCACAAGTGACGGCGAAAGACGTTGACGCAATAGCGGTATCGTTTGCGCCGGGGCTGGTGGGAGCTCTTCTTGTGGGAGTTAATTTCGCAAAGGGACTGGCGTTTTCTCTCGGAAAACCTCTTATCCCCGTTCATCATATAAGAGGGCATATCGCGGCGAACTATCTCGCGCACAAAGAGCTTGAGCCGCCTTATATGTGCCTTGTCGTTTCGGGAAGCCACTCTCACATAGTAAAAGTAAAAAGCCACACCGAGTTTGAAACGCTCGGAAGAACTATAGACGACGCGGCGGGAGAGGCATTTGACAAAGCCGCGCGGGCTATGGGGTTTCCCTATCCCGGAGGGGTCTTTATCGACAGCGCCGCAAAGCTCGGCGACAGCTCGAAATACAAGCTCCCCCGACCGCATACGCCTAACCCCTATGACTTCAGCTTTTCGGGGCTTAAAACTGCCGTTTTAAACCTTATCCACAACACCGAGCAGCGCGGAGAAGAAATTGACGTAAATTCCCTCTCGGCTTGCTTTCAGGAAACAGTGTGCGAAATGCTGACGGAAAAATTCATTTCCGCCGCAGTTGAAAACAACTATAAGACAATTGCCGTCGCGGGAGGCGTAGCCGCAAACAGCGGACTGCGCTCGGCATTATCAAAAGCCGCCGAAGAACACGACATGGCGCTTTTCGCGCCGCCGCTCTCGCTTTGCGGAGACAATGCCGCAATGATAGGCTGTCAGGGGTATTATGAGTTTATGGCGGGAAATATTGCAAAGACTAACCTTAACGCTTATGCGACAATGCCGCTCGACGAGGTGAGGTTCTGATGAAAAACATTGTGCTTATCGGAATGCCCGCCGCGGGAAAGTCGACAATCGGCGTTCTGCTGGCGAAATCGCTGGGCTTTGAGTTTATCGACACCGACCTTATTATTCAAAAGCAAACGGGCAGGCTCTTGCAGGATATAATTGACAGCGACGGGCTTGACACCTTTTGTATAGCCGAAGAACGCGCGATACTCTCCGTTTCGGAAACGGAAAACACCGTTATCGCAACGGGCGGGAGCGCGGTCTACAGCAGAGAATCCATGCTCTACCTAAAGAAAAACGGGGCTGTCTATTATCTGTCGCTGCCGTCAGAGGAACTTCTCCCGCGCCTTAAAAACATAAAAACGCGCGGCATAGCCATGCGCAAGGGTCAGAGCGTAGAAGAGGTATTTAACAACAGGCGCGCGCTTTACGAAGAATATTGCGATATCAAGGTAGACTGTCTGGGAAAGACCGCCGAGGACGTCGTAGCCGAGATAGCCGATTATCACAGAATGATAGGAGCAAAGTAAAATGTCCGAAGAGTTAACTACCGAAAACAAAAAGCCCGCCGATCTCCGCGAGGGCTTTAAGTCCGTAAGCTTAAAGCTCGGCATTATGATAATTATCATTTTCTGCGCGAGAGGAATTGCCGAGATAATTTTAAGCTTAGCCGCCGACGCGCTCGATAATGCCGACATTACCACGGCTTATATTATAAGAACGCTTGTGTCCATTTTATTTCTGAACGTTATTCCTATTGCGCTTACGCTCATAGTGTTCAAAAAGCCGATAAGCGAAGTCGGCAGAACGAGCTATCGGAAACCGAAGTATTTCGCCAGCGCCCTCGGAACTTTCCCCGCTCTTTATGCCGCGGGAATGGTCACAAATCTTATAACTATGTTTATCTCTCAGTTTTTTAAACAAACGGACGTAAACGAGAGTTTCAATACCGCGAACAGTTTTGCCGCGCCTAATTTCACCTGCGGGCTGATATTGTTCTTTCAGATGGCGATACTTGCGCCGATAGTGGAGGAATTCTGGTTCAGAGGGATAGTCCTCGAAAGCATGCGCCCATACGGAAACGGCGTTGCAATTTTCATTTCGGGACTGCTTTTCGGGCTTACTCATGCGAATTTCGCACAGTTCTTCTATGCCACCATTCTGGGAATTTGCCTGGGATATATCGCGGTTTCAACGAAAAGCATTATCACTACGACCGTTCTCCACGCCATGTTCAACAGCGTTGCGGCGCTGCTGCTGCTACTTATTACGGAAAAGAGCGTCGGGGATTATATCCTTGCGACAGCGTCCGGCAGGCAAGCGGAGATAACTCCCGCGGTCGGGATATATATGGGACTTATGGTGTTTATGGGCTTGCTTATTGCGGTAGGGTTGTTTATGCTGATAGCAAAGCTTATAAAGCTCAATAAATATCGCGTACCGAAAGTCCAAGAAGAATTGTCGCCCGCAAAACGCTGGGGGATATTCTTTTCAAGCGTTACGGTAATAATCGGCTTTTTGCTTGCGGCGGACAGCTTTACCTTTCAGTTTATTCCGAACGGTATCTATGAAGTTCTTTCAAAGATAACAGGATAATTAAACAACACTTCCGAAAAGGAGGCTTTTAACTATGAGTGACAATAAAGGACTTAGCCTGAAGAAAAAAGGCTGGACAGACCCGCAGACCGGGGAATATTATCCCGGCGGAAACCCTAATGAAATAAGCAAAACCGCCACTTCTTCGCAAAGCGGCGCGTTTTCGGGTCAGACGGCGTTTCCCGAATTTTCGCAGATACCGCAGGTAAATCAGCCAAATCAACCAAATCAGCAAAATCAGCAAAATCAGTCGGTTTCTTCCGCAAGCGTTCATATAGAGCGCAGCGACAATATGAAATACTGCAAGTACTGCGGAAAGCTTATACACATGGACGCGGTAATTTGCACATACTGCGGGCGGCAGGTCGAAGTTCTCAAAACCGAGCCGAATTATGTCAACCAGACGACCACTGTTATTCATACGACCGTTCCCGCAAACGTAAGACCTCTAAACAGAATGGTGAGCCTTATACTTTGCATTGCTATGGGAGTGCTCGGCGTTCACCGTTTTTATGAAGGCAAGGTCGGGACAGGCTTTCTCTGGCTGTTTACGGGCGGAATGTTCGGCATAGGCTGGATCGTTGATATGATAACTCTCGCGTGTCTTAAAAGCAACGATTATTACATTGGCAAAAACGGAAGTCGGATAGAGCTGCCGCAATTGCCAAAATAAGGAAATTGATACAAACTTGTTAAACTAAACCATAGTTTTTGGCACATACGGGGAAAAATGTCGCTTTTGCATAAATCTTGAAAAAATATGTGAAAAGGCTTTACTTTTTGGGGAATTTCTTGTATAATATAAATTGAGACAAAATAATGATAAGAAGTAAAATGGCAAGAAGACAGAACGAACTATTTTTTGGGAGTAACATATGACCTTTCAAGATGTTGTGTCAATGATCGCGGGATTATGCGTGTTTATGTTCGGAATGCACACGCTCTCCGCGTCGCTCGAAAAATTTGCAGGTGGCAGGATAGAAGACCTGCTCAATAAAATGACTTCAAACCCCATAAAGGGCGTGGCTCTCGGCGCGGCAGTAACGGCGCTTATACAGTCATCCGCCGCTACCACCGTCATGATGGTAGGCTTTGTAAACTCGGGACTTTTAAAGCTTTCCCAGGCGATAAGCGTTATTATGGGCGCAAACATCGGAACGACCGCTACGGCGTGGCTTGTGAGCCTTTCTTCGCTCGCGGGCGGCGAAGTTTCGGGAATAATGAACATTTTAAATTTCAACACCATTATAACCGTTATCGCGCTTATCGGAATAATCCTCGCAATGTTTACAAAATCCGACAGGAAAAAGACCGTCGGAAATATACTTATGGGATTTGCGCTTTTGATGTTCGGACTGAATATGATGTCCGCCGCCTCGGAAAAATTAAAGGATGTTCCCGAATTTACGCGGTTTATGACGATGTTTTCAAACCCGATACTCGGAGTTATCGCGGGCGCGATACTCACGGCGGTGTTGCAGTCGTCGTCCGTTTCTATCGGTATTCTACAGTCGGTCGCAAGTCAGACGGGGACTGTCACATATAAAATAGCGCTCCCCATTCTTCTCGGACAGAACATAGGCTCGTGCGTTACGGCGCTTATTTCGTCGATAGGAGCTAACAAAGCCGCAAAGCGCGTGGCGATAGTTCATCTTTATTTCAACGTTATAGGAACGGTAGTGTTCCTCGGGCTGTTCTATCTTGTTACGGCGTTTATTGATATGCCGATAGTAAACGAACAAATAAACGCGGTAGGAATTGCCGTTATCCACTCGCTGTTCAACATTTTAGCAACCGCGCTGTTCCTGCCTTTTACAAAGCAGCTCGAAAAGCTGGCTTGCCTTACTATCCGCGACAGCAAGGACGACGAGGCGAAAATGCCTATACTGGACAAGCGTCTTCTTAATACTCCCGCAGTAGCAATTGAAGAATGCAAGAACGTTGCGTATAAAATGGCGGATCTTACACACAAAACGCTGCTTTCGGCGATAGACCTTGTGGGGAATTACGACGCAAAGACCGCCGCGGAAATTGTCGAAAACGAAAACACAATTGACATCTATGAAGACAAAATAGGCTCGTATATTCTCCAGGTCGCCTCTAAAGACCTTTCTTCCAGCGACGGACAAGCCGTTTCAAACCTGCTCCACACCATAGGCGACCTCGAGCGCATTTCAGACCATGCGGTAAACATAACCGAGGCTGCCGAAGAAATGCACGACAAGAAGATAAAGTTTTCAAAAGCTGCGGAAAACGAAATGGCGGTTATGACTGCGGCGCTGAAAGAGATACTAGATATGTCGCTAAAGGCATTTTTAAACGACGATGTTGCACTGGCGAAAGAAGTAGAGCCGCTTGAGGACGTTATAGACGGGCTTAGAACGGAGCTTAAAAACCGCCATGTAGAGCGCCTGAAAACAGGAAAATGCACTATAGAGCTAGGGTTTATCCTTCAGGATCTGCTGACGAATTATGAGAGGGTTTCGGACCACTGTTCGAATATTGCGGTATGTCTTATCCAGATAAAGGAAAACAGCCTTGATACTCATGAGTATATAAACGAGCTGAAAAAGCTCGACAAGTCCGAGTTTATGGACGAATTCAACGACTACCGCTCTAAGTACACGCTCCCCGAAAGAAGATAGATAGTCAGTATACAGTATGAAATTATAAGGGCGTAAACCGCTATAACGGTTTACGCCCTTTTTATTATTCGCTTACTTTACGACCACATTTCCGCCGCCGAGAATGTCTTTTAATCGCTTTACAAGCTCCGCGCATATTCTGACTCCCCGCAGTCCGTTTATACGTCTGACCTCGCGTTTATCGCGAAAGCACGCTCTCGCGGCGCTTATCCCGCAATACTCGAAAAGCAATGCCGTTACCCTCGGAATGCGCGGGTCGTTTTCGTTTTCAAAATTGACATAGAGCGTCTTAGAACGTCCCTCGGGGAGGCTCTCGCCCCGCCTTATGCTGTTTACAATAAGGCTCGTTTTCCCGTCCTTCTTTTGTATTCTCCCGCCGAAATAGTACACCTTCCCCACGGTGAGCCGCTCCGAGACGGAAAAAGTGCTTGGAAATACGACCGCCGAAATTGTCCCGCTTTCGTCCTCAATATCCGCAAACGCCATTTCCCCGCTCTTTGAAAAATGCGTCCTTACATTCTGCACAAGCGCAACTGTCGACACTAAAGCGCCGTCCCTCCGCCCTAAAGCGTCCGCTATGAACATAAAGCTCTCATGGTCGGGAGCATTTTCCGCGCGCGGCAGGTAAATGCTCGCGGGGTGACACGAAACATAAAACCCTATCATCTCTATTTCCAAACTAAGGAGCTTTGTTTTAGGAAATTCTTCCGAGTGCGGAAAGGTAAACTTCGTTTGCTTTTCTTCACTTCCGAGCAGGTCGAGCTGTCCGCTCTCCCTCCTGAAGTTTTCGCGCGCCGCGTAGTTCATAAGTCCGTCTAAACCCAAAAGCATGCTTGCGCGCGTAACGCCCAAGTTGTCCATAGCGCCGCATTTTATAAGCGATTCGGTATACCTGCGGTTGTTTCCGAAAGCCTCCGTCCTCACGGCAAAATCTTCGGGCGAGGTATAAAGCCCGTTTTTGTCGCGCTCTCTTGCTGTTTCTTCGGAAAAGCTCCTGCCGAGGCTTTTTATCGCCGAAAGCCCGAATCTTATCGCATTCCCTTCTACCACAAAATCCGCATAGCTTTTGTTTATATCGGGCGGCAAAAGTTTATAGCCGCTCGCTTTTATGTCCGCGGCATATTCCGCGAGCTTTGAGTTATAGTCCTCAACGCTCGAACAAAGCGCGCTCATATACTCTTTGTAATAATGACAGCGTAGATACGCCGTCTGATACGCTACCGTGGCATAAGCCGCCGCATGGGATTTGTTGAAGGCATAGCTCGAAAACTTTTCCATTTCGTCGAATATCTCGTTTGCAATATCCTCGGGCACGCCGTTTTTTATTGCTCCGCAGTTGGTTTCAGTGCCGTAAACAAACGCGTCATGCTCTTTTTCCATAACGCCGTGTTTTTTCTTGGACATCGCGCGCCTTACAAGGTCGGCTCTGCCGTATGAATACCCGCCTATTTCGCGGCATATCTGCATTACCTGCTCTTGGTATACTATACAGCCGTATGTTACGGAGAGTATATTTTTCAAGAGCGGATGTTTGTATTTTATCTCTTCGGGCTTTTTGTGCCTGTTTTCAATATACGCGGGAATAGAATCCATAGGTCCGGGGCGGTATAATGCAATTGCCGCCGTAAGGTCCTCTATAGACTGCGGTTTCAAGCGGGCAATTACCGACGACATTCCGTCCGATTCAAGCTGAAACACGCCGCAGGTCTTTCCCTCTCCGAGCATTTTAAATGTTTTTTCGTCATTTTCGCTTATTGTCTTTATGTCAAAATTCGGCTCGGTTTCGCGTATTTTAAGGCAAGCTTTGTGAATGACCGTGAGATTTCTAAGCCCCAGAAAGTCCATTTTCAGCAGCCCGAGCCGTTCAAGCGCGGTCATGGTAAACTGCGTTTTTGCGCCGTCCGCGTTTACTTCTACGGGCGCATATTCTACGACAGGCTCGCGCGTTATAACTATTCCCGCCGCATGAACGGTAGTATGCCGCGGAAATCCCTCGATAAGCATTGCCGCGTCAATAAGCGTTTTTATCTCGCTGTCCGTTTCGTAGAGCGCTTTAAGCTCCCCGCGCTTTATTTCCTCCGAAAGCTGCGGATTTATGAGCGGCGGCACGGCTCTTGCGGCGGCGTCTATCTTGCGCTGTGGAATGGCAAGCGCCCGCCCCGCGTCGCGTATCGCCGCTTTTGATTTAAGGGTATCGAACGCGGCAATTTGTGCAACGCACGGCGCGCCGTAACGCCCGCGGACATACTCTATAACCTCTCCCCTGCGCTCGTTGCAGAAGTCTATATCAAAATCGGGCATTGAAACGCGCTCGGGGTTTAAAAATCTCTCGAACAGGAGATTATAACGCAGCGGGTCAATTTCCGTTATCCCCATGCAGTATGCGCACAGTGACCCCGCGCCGCTCCCTCTGCCCGGTCCTACGGGAATATCATTCGTCTTTGCATAGCGCACAAAATCCCACACTATCAGAAAATAGTCCACAAAGCCCATTTTTTCGATTATCGAAAGCTCGTAATCAAGGCGGCTCTTTATCTCGTCCGTCACCGTGCCATAACGCTTTTCCGCGCCTTTTTCACATAGCCTGCGAAAATACTCGGCGTTGTCCGAAACGCCGTCTTTTTTGAAAAGCGGGAGCTTTGTAACGCCAAACTCAAATTTAAAATTGCATTTTTCGGCAATTATTTCGGTTTGCGAGATCTCCTCGGCGGTGAAAAAGCGTTTCATCTCCTGTGCGCTTTTCAGATAATATTCGTCGTTTAAAAGCCCGCCGCTCGATTTATCGGAAAGCCTGCGGTTTTCTTTTATACATTCAAGGAGCTTTTGCGCCCTGCTCTGCGATTTTTCGACATAGTGGACATTGTTTGTGGGACAGGTCTTTATTCCCGTTGTTTCGGACAATGCCCGAAGTTCTCTGCAGAGCGCCGTTTCCTCGGCGGTATCGTGGCTGTTCAGTTCAAGATAAAAGTCCTCGCCGAATATCGACCTATACCATTCGGCGCACTTTTTGACTTCGGCAGTTCTTCTCTCACGAATTAAGCGGGCAATTTCGCCCCTGTTCCCGCCAGAAAGCGCAATAAGCCCCTCTGCGTATTTTTCAATGCAGTCCTTGTCGCTTACAAATTCGCCCATTACTTCGACTTGCTCGGAGATAAGGCGGCAGAGGTTTTTATAGCCCGTTTCATTTTTGCACAAAAGCGTAAGCCTGCTCGGCTCGGAGGACGCTTTCATAAATCTGCTGTTTTCGCTGACCCTTATTTCACAGCCGATAATAGCTTTTATGCCGAGTTCTCCGCAGATATCCGAAAAGTCTATAGCGCCGTAGAGTGCGCCCGTGTCGGTTATCGCAAGCGCGGACATACCGAGCGCCTTTGCTTTTTCGCACAGCTCTCTGAGCCTGCAAGCACCCTCAAGCAGACTGTAACCAGTATGAACATTTAAATGAACAAAACCCGACAATATACACACCTCTTTTCTTATGGGAGGGGATTTTAATAGTTTCCTATTGAAATGCTGAACTTATCCTCAAACGGACTAAAAACATCTTCGACAAATAAAATATCCTCTTCGGGCAAATTCTCAATATAAATCTCTGTCCCATAATGCGCACTGCAAAAATTTTTTACGTTAATTGTAAAATACTTTGTCATCTTGTTGTATATGCTTTTGTCTGTCGGTTCATCATCTGATAATTCCAAGAGAAATTCGTCGGTCACTATTCCTCGGACAGAAACTTCATTTTTGTCCTCTGTCGGTTTTCCGTATCTAGACGCCGCCCTTATCTCGTCGGCTTCCTCTTTCCAACAGCG
>CANRLW010000010.1 GCA_947631575.1 uncultured Clostridia bacterium | reverse complement strand
TCCTTGTTCGGATTTGAGGCGTCATAATAGCTGTCTCTGTACAAAAACATAACTATATCCGCGTCCTGCTCTATAGAACCCGAATCTCTGAGGTCTGACAAAAGCGGGCGCTTGTCCTCGCGCTTTTCAGCTCCTCTCGCGAGCTGGGAAAGGACAATCACGGGAACGTTCAGCTCTTTTGCCAATACTTTCAGATCTCTGGTTATTTCCGAGATCTCGGCTACTCTGTTTCCATGGTAATCATTTACGGAAGTCATAAGCTGGAGATAATCTATAACCACAAGTCCCAGCCCCTTAATTCTCCTCAGCTTTGATTTGACTGTTGTAACGCTGCAAACGGGAGTATCGTCGATGTATATCGGGAGCTGTGACAAAACATCGGCGGATTCTGTTATGCTTGACCATTTATCGTTTGAGATAATTCCCGTTTTCATTGACTCGGACGAAAGGAGCGCCTCGGAGGAGATCATTCTTGCAACGAGCTGTTCTTTTGACATTTCGAGGCTAAAGACACAAACGGTCCTGTCGCGGTATTTTTTCGCCACATTTACGGCTATATTCATCGCAAACGACGTTTTCCCCATTCCGGGTCTTGCCGCAAGAATGAGCAAGTCTGACGCGTTGAGTCCGAAAAGCTTTTTATCGACCTCCGAAAATCCCGTTTCAAAACCTTTAAGCACGGGCTTTCCGTTGTTTTTGGCGGACTCTTTTGCAAGCTCCGTCAGGTCTTTTATCCTCTCGAAAACAATGCCGCTTATATGCGTAAGACTTCTGTCTTCTTCGCCGGCTCTGATGTCGTAAATTTTATGCTCTGCGAGGTCTAATGCTTTATCCGCGCCGTCTGTTTCGGAGCTAGCCGATTTGATAATATCGTTTGCGGCAAGTATAAGACTTCGGAGCATGTATTTTTCTATTACGATCTTAGCGTATGACGTTATCGCAGAATAACTCGGAGCTGCGTCAAGAAACTCTTTTGCGCGCGCCGCAGCCTCTTCTTCGTTTTCAAATATTCCTTCTTTTATACATTCATTGAGTATAACTACCGTATCAAGTCTTGAACCTGCGAGATACAGTCTCATCATAACGCTGTAAATGCTTGCATGCAATTCTACATAGAAATGCTCCGCGCGGAGACTTCCGATGACCTCGCTGAGAACGCCTTTTCTGCTGTTGTCCGCAAAGACGCACCCCAAAACGGACTTTTCCGCTCCGACATTGCACGGGAGATTTATTCCCTCAAAATCAGCGGCAGACATTATTTCGCCTCCTCTGTTACCTCAACCGAAAACTTGGCGGATATGCCCGCATAAAGTTTAGCCTCAACGGAATAAACGCCAAAGCCCTCTATCTTCATGGGAATGTTTATCTTTTTCTTATCAACATCTACACCAAACGACTTCTTTATTTCAGCCGAAACTTCTTTTGAAGTCACCGTTCCGAAAAGCCTTCCGTTCTGTCCCGCTTTTGCTTTTACACAGACGGTCTTTCCATCTAACTTTTCCGCTATAGCCTTTGCGTTGGCTTTTTCAACATCGATCTTATGCTGTGCCGCGTCCTGCTGACCCTTTAAAAGATTAAGGTTCTGGGGGGTGGCCTCTTGTGCGAGACCCTTTCTGATAAGTCCGTTTATCGCATAGCCGTCCTTTACTTCTTTGACCTCGCCTTTTTTCCCCGTTCCGTTTACATCTGCAAGCAAGATAACTTTCATAATCCGGTTCTCCTTTCGTTATTCCTATTTTTTAGGTTCTTCAGGCACATTCGAGAAATATACATCTATGGCTTTTGTCAGCTTGTCATATGCCTCGTCAAGCGTACAGCCGTATAGCTGCGCTCCCGCCATTGACTGATGACCGCCGCCGTCGTCGGGATTTGTTCCCAGATTTTCCATGATGACCTGAACATTTATTTTTCCTAAAGATCTCGCGCTCACTCCCCAGCCGTTTTCTATCGGATAGACAGTAAACGCCGCGTCAACGCTGTTTATATACAGCATTTCGTCAGCCGCCTGTGCGCATACTATACGCAGCCCCGAAAAGCTCTCGCTCACCTTTGAGATAGCGCATTTTCCACGGTATATCTCCGCGGAAGAAATTATCTTCGCTTTTCTCATCTTGTTTTCAATAGTTGTGTCGAACAGCTTTTTAACGGCGATAGTGTCCGCGCCCTGCTTTTTAAGATACGCCGCTGCCTCAAACGTTGAAACTCCCGAACGCATGACAAAATCCTTTGTGTCGAGCATTATGCCCGCAAGCAGAGCCTCCGCCTCGCGCGCATTTATAAGCGCGTCCGCGCTGAAATACTGTATAAGCTCTGTCACAAGCTCCGCGGCGGACGAGGCATTGCTTTCCTGACATCTTACGCCGAACTCGGTTATTGCTCCCGCGCTCAGTCGGTGATGATCGACTATAACAACGCGGTTTTTCTTTGCCATTTCGTAAAGCTCTTTGTCCTCAAGCTTTTTAAGAATATGCGTATCAACGACTATAAGCACAGACTTATCCGTTATCCATTTTTTTGCCTCTTCGGGCTCGATAGCAACGGAAGTGTCATAATCGCTGAACTTGTCAAAAAGGGCTTTGGCGTTTGTCTTTGTTTCATCTCTGAACCACGCGACGGTATACGCGGGTATGCCCATTCTTCTTATTGCGCAGGTAAGCCCTATCGCAGAGCCTGCGCTGTCGAAATCCGCATAGCTGTGTCCCATTATGTACACAGTATCTGCGGTACTTATAAGGCTTTTGATATTTTCCGCCGCAAGACGTATCTTTACTTTTCCCGTGCGCTCTCTGCCGGGTGACGCAGCGCCGAACGCGTTAAAGCCGTTCGCTGTTTTTATAAGCGCCTGGTCGCCGCCTCTTTCGAGAGCCTTTTCTATCATCTCGCTCGCGAACCTCTCGCCCTGTGCCAACGACTCTGCCGTATCTCCTACGCCTATTGAAAGCGTAACTGCGGCTCTGTCGCGGACGATAATTTCATGAGCCTTATTTATAAGCGACATCTTTTCGCTTATCATTTCATCTAGGTATTGTCTTTCGAGAACTATAAGAAATTTGTCGCCCGTTATTTTTTTCAGAACTGCCTTTTTTTCCGCAAAATATTCCTCAATGAGCCTGTCGACCTGTATGGTGACATATGCTCTTTCACTTTCCTTTGCTCCGGAAAGCAGCTCCTCATAGTTATCGACCATAACTATCATAACTATAGGCTTTGATTTTTCGTGCGTCATTTTCAGCTTTTTAAAGTTGGTTATATCGCGGAAAATGAGCATGGTTATGGTCTCGTTGTCCTGCTCGGGCTGTTCGGGTTCAAAAAGCTGTTTTTTGAGTATCTTTTCATCAACGCTGAAACTGTGAGAATTTGAGTATACCCTGAACCACTTGTCCTCAAAGCGGATCTCTCTGCCCTCCGAGCCGAACAAAGCGAGCGGCATTTCCGTAACATCGTCTATAGAATACTGTTCCTCACTGGGAGTGAAAAACTCCTCGTTAAAGCTGTCGTTGCTCCAGATAACGGTTCTGTTGTTGTCGACTATAGCCATGGGCATGGGAAAATCTACGAGCGAATTTCTCTGAGTACCCTTTATCTCGTCGGATAGCTGTTCAAAATAGCGAAACTCGCTCTGTCTTATCTGAAACAGTTTTCCCAGAGCTACGCCCGAAACTCCCAGCAGGAGCGGGAGCGATATCCAGAAAATAACAGGCTCATGTCTGAAAACATATACGTCTATCACAATAACCGCGGCAATAAGCGCGCATACTATCGCAAGAAGGACGTTGCTCCTGTAAAAATTTCTCAAGCCATCACCGCCTTTTCAAATCGGCTTTTTTATCTATCAGATCTCCATTATTATCGGCAAAATCATCGGACTTCTTTTCGTCTTTGTATAGATATAATCCGAAAGCCCGTCGCGCATGGCTGACTTTATATTTCCCCACTCGCGGACGTTTCTTTCAAGAAGGTCGTCCATTATATTCTTTACGACCTCTCTTGCCTCTTCCAACAACTCTTCGCTCTCGCGGACATAGACAAATCCCCTCGACACTATATCGGGTCCCGCGACAGTCTTTCCGCTTTCGCGGTCTATAGTCGCGACAACGATTATAACGCCGTCCTCGGAGAGGTGCTTTCTGTCGCGGAGAACAACACTTCCAACGTCGCCTACTCCCGAGCCGTCTACCATGACCATTCCGCTCGGAACGACTCCCGCAAATTTCATATCCACTCCGTCCGTTTCAAGAACGTCGCCAAGCCCCGCGATAAACGTGTTATCCTCGGGGATACCCATTCCGTGGGCTAAGATGGTATGCTTTTTGAGGTGCTTATATTCTCCGTGGATAGGAACAAAGAATTTCGGCTTTGTAAGGGAGATCATCATTTTAAGCTCTTCCTGGCATGCGTGTCCCGAAACATGGACTTCGTACATGCTTTCGTAGATGACCTCCGCGCCCTGTTTCATAAGCTCGTTTACGACCTTTGTAACCAGCTTTTCGTTTCCCGGTATGGGATTTGCGGATATGATTATAAAATCATTGGGGGTTATGGTTACCTGCTTATGATCGCCGCTCGACATTCTCGAAAGCGCGGAAAGCGGTTCTCCCTGACTTCCCGTTGTGGCAATTACAAGTTCTTCGGGGTCGTAATTATTTACTTCGTCTATATCAATCAGGGTGTTGTCGGGAACGCTTATATAATTCAGCTCTACAGCCTTTGCTATGACGTTCGTCATACTTCTTCCCGAAACAGCGACCCTGCGCCCGTGTCTGACGGCCTCATTTATTATCTGCTGTATCCTGTGGATATTGCTCGAAAATGTCGCGATGATTATTCTTCTGCCCTCTGCCCTGTCGAAAAGCCCATGAAAGCTCTCGCCGACAGAACGTTCACTTTTCGTATATCCGGGGCGTTCTACATTCGTGCTTTCGCTCATAAGCGCAAGCACGCCTCTGTTTCCAAGCTCTCCGAATCTCGCAAGGTCTATTATCCCGCCCTCGATCGGCGTATAGTCAACTTTAAAGTCGCCCGTGTGTACTATAACGCCCGCGGGGGTATGGATAGCCACCGCGCAGGAATCGGGAATCGAGTGATTGACCCTGATAAACTCAACGCTCATACAGCCCATTCTGACATTCTGGCGGGGTTCTACAACATTGAGCGAAACGGACGAAAGCAGACCGTGTTCTTTGAGTTTTCCTTCGACAAGTCCTAAAGTCAGTCTTGTGCCGTATACGGGGACGTTTATCTTTTTCAGAAGATAAGGAAGTCCGCCTATATGATCCTCATGACCGTGGGTTATGACAATTCCCCTTAATTTCTCCTTGTTCTTTTCGATATAGGTGAAATCAGGCACAACAAGATCTACTCCGAGCATTTCCTCATCGGGAAAAGCTATTCCGCAGTCAACTATGAACATATCGTTAGAACACTCGTAGACATAAAGGTTCTTTCCTATTTCATTAAGCCCGCCGAGCGCTATAAACCTGACGGGCGTTGAACGCGGCTTTTCTTTGACTGTTCTGCGAACATAGGTCTGGCTTTGATTTAAGGCAGAGGTGTTGTCTCTGCTCCTGAGGACAGGCTTGTTTTGCAGAACGGGCATACTTTTCATAATGGGAGTTCGCGTCTGCTTTTTTGTTCCCAAAACGGTTTTATTTGCTTTTCCGGAAATTTTTTCCGATTCGATAGTGAGCTTATTTTCCGACAATAATCCCATAAATTTTCCTTTCTGCGAAGTATTATAAAACCCCGCAAACGCCAAAGACCCATTTAAAAAAACAGCGCACAGTATGTAGCCGCGAATCGTGGCAAAAAAATAACAGGAAAGATTTACAAGACGAAAAAATGTATCGCGGAATTATAGTTATGGATATTCGGCAAAAAATAATTAAGCGCCCGGTCATACTTATTCAATATAAAGTCCGAAAGTATTACCGAAACATATATAAAAGGGCATCAGCCCAAAGTTCCAAATTCATGCTGTTGATAAAACCGAACTGCTATGCAGCCCGCGATTTATCTTTCTATACAGTCCGAAAATATATACCATATTATTATACCTCATTTTTCCAAAAATGTCAAGTACATTTTCGGGTGTACTACTATTTTAAAAAAATGTGGGAATTATTTCCAAATAGCCTTAATGTACCTTTTTTGAGTTGATTTTACACCTCCGCTTAACATCGCGGCAAAAAAACGGGTTTCCTGTAAAATCGGCATAACTTGTTTTCTCCGTTTGTAATTTCCTTTTATATTGAACGCGTGATTTGCAGAATATAATATTCGTCGGCAAGTTTTCTTGCCGCGTGCCGTTTTCGGCATAAGTATGAATAGTGAAAATCGGTTTTGAAAGAGTAAGTAAAAAATGAAAAACATTAAAGTAAAATTATTTTCGGGAGCGTCCACCGCCTTAGTTTTAAGCATTGCGGTATTTTTCGGGATATTCCGCGCGGCGCTCCCGGGTGTTATAAACTTTTCTCCCGACTGTAAGCTGTCTGAATGCGGCTTTGCGGGAACAACGCTTTGCAGGACGGCGGACGGATATGCTTATTATTTCGGGAACATTCCCATAAAAACCGCAAAAACCGTTGTAAAAGAACGGCAAAACGTTATACTTTGCGGAACGCCGTTCGGCATAAAAATAAAGTCCGACGGCGTTATGGTCGTACAGACCGCCGAAAAGTCTCCAGCAAAAGACGCGGGTATCAGAGAAGGTGACGTTATAATATCCGTAAACGGAGAAAACGTCCGTACAAACAGCGATATTTCCCGCGCGGTGCAGCTTTGTTCGGACAGCACTTCGGTCGTTCTTGAGCGAGATGACAGAGAAATGTGCTTTGAGTTTACGCCAAAGCGAGAGGACGGCTGCCTTAAAATAGGAGTTTTCGTCCGTGACAGCGCGGCGGGAGTAGGAACACTGACATTTATTGACCCAAAAACTAAGACGTTCGGCGGTCTCGGACATTCCGTAAGCGACGTTACGACAGGCGAAACCATACCGCTCGGGAGCGGAGAGATAACAAGAGCCGAGATATTCGGCATCGTAAAAGGAAAAAGCGGCAGCGCGGGAGAACTATGCGGGCTTATTTTTCCGGGAAGTGAAACAGGGAAACTGACCAAAAACACCGAATCGGGCGTTTTCGGAGATTACAGCGGAGAAATTTCGGGCGACATATATCCCGCGGCATTCAAGCAGGAAGTAAAGGCAGGACCCGCGCAGATACTGACGACAATTGACACAAACGCTCCGAAGGCTTATTCGATAGAGATAGAGCGGATAAATCTGCTTGATCTCGAAGGCTCAAAGAGCATGGTCATAAAGATCACAGATCCCGAACTGCTTGAAAAGACAGGCGGCATTGTCCGAGGAATGAGCGGATCGCCTATAATTCAGGACGGAAAATTTGCGGGAGCGGTGACGCATGTTCTCGTAAACGACCCGACGCGCGGCTATGCTGTTTTCGCCGAAAATATGCTTTCGGAGGCTCTTAGCTGAACTTTAACGATTATTGGCAAGTATCCTAACGCCGAAATTTTCGCCCTCTGCGAAGATTTCGGCTTTTGACTTTTCGGGTATCTCTCCCGAAATTATTTTGCCGCCGAGCATATCTTCTATTTTTGCCGTTATCTCTCGGCGTAGAGGTCTTGCGCCCATATTTTCATCTAATGATCTTCGGCAAAGAGCCTTTACGGCGCTTTCGTCAAAAGAAAGCTCTATGCCGCTGTGCATTGCTCTTTGCGCTACTCCGTCCAGAAGTTTCCGACATATTTTTTCCATATTTTCATTTGTCAGTTTTTCAAACACTATGATATTGTCTATCCTGTTGAGCAGTTCGGGTCGGAACTGCTTTTTCAATGCCTTTATTACATCAGAGTTTTCGGAAGTGTTTTTCCCGAAACCGACGGACTTTCGTCCAAGCTCCTCTGCTCCGACATTTCCCGTGAGTATGACTATGGTGTTTGTGAAATCCGCGATCCTGCCGTCTGCGGAGGTCAGTCTTCCGTCCTCAAGTATCTGCAAAAGGATATTCAAAACATCGGGGTGGGCTTTTTCCGCCTCGTCAAACAATACGACCGAATAGGGATTCGACCGGACTTCCTTTACCAGTCTGCCCTCCTGCTCACAGCCCGCGTATCCCGGAGGAGAACCTATAAGTTTCGACACCGAATGACGCTCGGCAAACTCGGACATATCATATCTCAAAAGCCTTTTTCTGTCGCCGAATACTGCCTCTGCGAGCGCTTTACAAAGCTCGGTCTTTCCGACACCCGTCTGTCCGAGAAAGAAAAACGAGCCTATGGGGCGGTTAGGGTCGCAAAGTCCCGCTCTGCCGCGGCGAATAGCCTTTGCGGCAAGAGAGACGGCTTTTTCCTGACCTATTACCCTTTGCGAGAGCATATATTCTAGATTTCTGAGCTTTTCGCTTTCGTCCTCGCTCAGTCTTTCCGCTGGTATGCCAGTTATAGCCGCGGCGGCACGCGCAACATCGCGTTCATCTACCACTACTCGCTCGCGTCTTATCTGCTCTTTTACTGCGCGGAAGAGAGTAGGTTTTTCGATTATCCTGTGAGTTCTTGCATTAGCCGCCGCCTCGTCGAGCAGGTCAATGGCTTTGTCGGGAAGTTTTCTGTCGTTTATATAGCGCTGGGAGAGTTTTACTGCCGTTTCTATGGCGCGGTCTGTTATTATCGCGCGGTGGTGGTCTTCAAGTCTTGGGCGCAGACCGTTCAATATCCTTATGGTCTGCCGCTCGTTGGGCTGTTCTACACATACGGGCTGGAAACGGCGCTCAAGCGCGCTGTCTTTTTCTATTATGCGGCGGTATTCATCGGTTGTTGTCGCGCCGATAAGCGTTATTTTTCCCCGCGCAAGCTGCGGTTTTAAAATGCTTGCCGCGTCTATCGCGCCTTCTGCCGCGCCCGTGCCGACTATCATATGAATTTCGTCAATGAAAAGTATGACGTTTGGGTTAGACGCCGCCTCGTCAAGTATACTCTTAAGCCTTTCTTCAAAATCCCCTCGGTATTTCGCTCCCGACAGGCAAGCCGCCAGATCTACCGAAAATACCCGCTTATCTAAAAGCTCATCCGGTACGCTGCCAGATGTTATCCTTTGTGCAAATCCCTCGACAACCGCTGTTTTTCCTACTCCTGCCTCGCCTATAAGGCAGGGGTTGTTCTTACTTCGTCTGAGCAATATCTGCACAAGACGTTCTATCTCCGCATCGCGCTCTACAACGGGATCCAGCTTTCCTTCCCTTGCTAAAGCCGTAAGTTCCGTTCCATATCTGCAAAGCGCGGGGAGATCTCCTCTGCGCTCGGACTTTTTCGTTTTGCTGTCCTGCTGGTCAAAGCAGGGCGGCTCGTTTCTTTTCGCCCCTATCTCCGAACAGAATTTTACTCCTTGCTCGGATAACATCGAATAAGCCGCGCAGTCGCGGTCGGAAAGCATTGCTATAAGGATATGCTCCGTTCCTACAAAGCCGTCGCCTCTCGAAGATGCGGCGTTTCTTGCCGCAGAAAGAAGTTTTCTTAATCGCGGTGAAAAATCCTTTTCGCAAAGCTCACACGCACATGAAATTCCCGCTCTTTCTTTAAGCGCCATAACGAGCTTTCTAAACTGAACGCCCTCCCGCGCCAAAGCTACGCCCGCCGCGCTTTCGGGATTTTTCGCCAAAGCGCAGAGCAAATGTTCGCTCCCCACATATTTATGACCCATTTGCCCCGCAATTGTCACGGCGTTTGCAAGTGCGCCCGACGCCTCGGCGGAAAATGCGGGCATATCAGAATTTCCCATAAAAACACCTCGCTTGAAAATTTTGGATAATTCTATTATGAGCCGTCTGATAAAAAGTTATGCGGGAAAGGGCGTTTAAATCCACGGGATTTTTCGAGCTTTTACGCGCTCTGCTTTTTAATTCTGAGCGCGTGGCAATGTAAAATTAAAATGCATATAATGCTCCGAGCGTTAATGTGTTTATAATTATACATGTTTACGCTTTCAATGCAACACAAGGAGAAAAATAATTATGCCTTACAGTATTTACATAAAATCATTTACGACCGCGCAGAAAGCTCATAACTTTCTGATGAAACACAATATCCGCAGCATGATAATTCGTTCAACAAGCAAGAAATACGGCTGCGGGTTTGCGCTGAAAATTTCGGGCGCGGACAGAGCAGAGGTTTGCGCTCTGCTCAGAAAGATCGGAGTCAATTGTGATATATCTTGACAATGCCGCGACGACTTACCCTAAGCCGCGGTCGGTCTATGAAGTATGGCAGAAAGCACTGGGCTATTACGGCGCAAACCCGGGACGCTCGGGTCATGCTTTCTCGGTAAAGACCGCCGAAACCGTCTACCGTTCGCGCGAGATATGCGCGGAGTTTTTCGGCGGAAAAGTTGAAAACACTGTTTTTACGCTGAACTGTACGACCGCGCTGAATTTCGCCATAAAAGGCGTGGCGCGGCGCGGCTGTCATTTTGTTATTAGCGACATCGAACATAACGCCGTATCGCGTCCCGTCTATGCCGCTGTGCGCGAACAAGGCGGGAGCTGTACGGTCTTTGAAACGACGGACGACGATGAACAGACAGTCAGAAACGCCGAGCGCGCGATAAGAAGAAACACTGTCGCTCTCGTCTGCACTGCGGCAAGCAACGTCATAGGAAGAAGAAATCCCATATCAGAGCTTGCAAAAATTTGCCAAAAGCACAACATCTGTTTTATTGTGGACGCGGCGCAGGGAGCGGGAGTTTTGCCCTTGAAAATGAAAAACGGGATAAACATTCTCTGCGCGGCAGGACACAAGGGGCTTTACGGTCCTATGGGAACGGGGCTTATGATAACCGACGGAAAATTCCCTCTTAAAACAATTATAGAGGGCGGCACGGGGAGCGCCTCCGAAAGCATTTTACAGCCCGATTTCATGCCCGACCGCTTTGAGAGCGGAACGATAAACACAGCGGGAGTTATAGCGCTCGGAAAAGGAGTTGAGTTTGTAAAAGCTAAAACTCCCGAAGTGATACTCTCACACGAGCTCTCTCTGTGCAGAAAATTCTGTGCGGGCGCAAAACAGCTCGGAAACATTACGCTGTACAATGACATAAACGAAACAAATCGGAGAATGTACGCTCCAGTGGTTTCGTTCAATATAAAGGACATGAGCGCTACGGACGGCGCGGGATATCTGTCCGAAAACGGGTTTTGCCTTCGCGCGGGACTTCACTGTGCGCCGCTTTGCCATAAAAAGCTCGGCACTATCGACGGCGGCACAATACGCTTTTCGCCGTCGGCGTTCAACAATGAAAATGAAGTAAATGCGCTTTTAAAGACTTTGGGAAAATTAAAGAAGTGAAACGGCAAAATTTTTTATCGGCATTTCCGAAACAACTTTTACAGCTCCGTGTCAGGGATATTTCATGAAATCACTGACACGGACTGTAAATTCAAAGCTTTATGAAAGGGTGATAGTATGTGTGGAATTGCAGGGGAAATTGATTTTAAAAACAAGGTGAAGAGAGAACTGCTCGAAAAAATGAGCGAGGCGCTTGCTCCGAGAGGACCGGACGACAAGGGCTTTTATTTTGACGATAATGTAGGCTTTGCACACCGCAGGCTTATAGTAATTGACCCGGAAAACGGAAAACAGCCCATGACCTTCGGCGACTATACACTTATCTACAACGGAGAGCTTTATAACACAGAAGATATCCGAAAGGAGCTTTTGAAAAAGGGCTATGAATTTGCGGGGCATTCGGACACGGAGGTAGTTTTAAAGGCATTTGCCGAATACGGGGAAAAATGCCTCGATATGTTTAACGGCATATTTGCGTTTGCCGTCTGGAACAAGCGGACGCAGACGCTGTTTCTGGCGCGCGACAGGATAGGCGTAAAGCCGCTGTTCTATGCGAAAACAAGCGGAGGGATAGTTTTTGCGAGCGAGATAAAGTCGCTTTTGCTGCACCCGGAAATAAAGCCCGTGATAACCAAAGAAGGCGCGGCTGAGATAATGCTGATAGGTCCTGCGAGAATTGTGGGGAGCGGAGTTTTCAGGGATATAAGCGATCTGCCTGCGGCACATTATGCGGAGTTTTCAAGAGACGGGCTGAAGGTAAAACGCTACTGGAAAGTTACTGCCAAAGCGCACAGCGAAAGCTTTGAAGAGACTGCCGAGCATACGCGCGAGCTTATTTTTGACGCAGTAAAGCGCCAGCTTATAAGCGATGTTCCGCTTTGCACATTTTTATCGGGAGGACTCGACAGTTCTGTTATTTCGGCAATTGCCGCGAAAGAATATGAAAGCCGCGGAGAAAAGCTGGTGACCTATTCTATTGACTACAAAAACAACCGCGAGAATTTTCACGCAAGCTCTTTTCAGCCCGACGAAGACGCGCCGTATGTAGCAGAAATGGCAAAGTTTATAAACTCGGATCATAAGGGAGTAGAGCTTGATACTCCCGCGCTTGCAGAGGCGCTCAAAGACGCGGCTTATGCGAGGGATCTTCCCGGAATGGCGGATGTTGACAGCTCGCTTTATCTGTTCTGCCGTGAGATAAAGAAAACGCATTCCGTAGCAGTATCGGGAGAATGCGCGGACGAGATATTCGGCGGCTATCCTTGGTATCACAGACCCGAAGTTTTGCACTATGACGGATTTCCGTGGGCGACGAGCGTTCCCGAAAGGGCGGAGCTTATGAAAGACCCGATGAGCGCAAAAGAGGCGGAGGCTTTTGTAAGAAAGGAATATGAGCGGTGTCTTGAAGATGTTGAATATCTTGACGGGGAGAATGCGGACGACCGCAGAATGAGAGAAATGTTCATACTAAATCTTGAATATTTTATGGCGACACTTCTTGACAGAAAAGACAGAATGAGCATGGCGCACGGGCTTGAAGTCAGAGTTCCGTTCTGCGACTACAGGCTGGTTGAATATGCGTATAATATCCCGACGAAATTCAAGAATTACCGCGAGCGTGAAAAAGGACTGGTGCGCTATGCGATGACGGGGGTATTACCCGAAGATGTTTTATGGCGGAAAAAGTCGCCCTATCCCAAGACTCACAATCCGAACTACATGGAACTTCTTTCAGGAAAGCTGAAAATGCTTTTAGACAGCGGAGAATGCAGGCTTACGGAGCTTGTAAACGAAAGCGCTCTCAGGAAAATGCTCGAAACAAACGGCGCATCGTTTAAGAAGAATTGGTACGGACAGCTTATGACTGTTCCGCAGATATACGCATACTTCTTGCAGATAGAGTATTGGATGCAGAGATATCAAGTAGAGGTCAGAGGATAGAGGCAAGAGGCAAGAAGCTGTTTCGAGCGGCGAACAACGTTTAAAATCAAAACCACAAAACGAGCGGCGCACGAAAGTTTTTTGAAAAGGGAGTCCAGAGGGCAAAAATTTTTTTCAAAAAATTTTTGCCCTCTGGCAGGGGTGCGGGGACGGAGTCCCCGCAATCGCGTCAGCAAGCGCTAAAGGGTGCGGGGAAAACAAGAGTTTTCCCCGCATTGCCGTTTCAAAGCCATGCTTTGAAACGGCAATCCTAAAAGAGGTTATGAGTGTTAAACCACCTTAAAAATGAATTAACATTTGAGCGGGAAAAAGAAAGCATTAAGGGTTTTCAAGAATGCACAAATAAGCGGACTGCTTTTCGGCTATGTGCCTATAGATCAAAAACAACTTTATTTAAGGAAAAGTGCGTAGGTCGGCGCCGCGATTTTGCTGAGCGGAGCGAAACAAAATCACGAGCGAAGCGAGTAAGCCGCGCAAGCGGCGCGGCGCCGACCGAGCGGGCGGGTGCTTTAGAAACGGAGAGGGTTCGGGCGGGAAAGCGCGTTTCAGCTATGCACGTTTAAGTTTAGAAATCAAAATAACGAGAGAACAACTTTCCCCCTTTTACTGACTACTGTACATTGTACACTGTATACTGACAAAAGAGGTAAGAGCTTATGGAACGACCGTTCCACAAAACTCTTACCTCTTGATTTTATTAAACTGTATGTATAAACGCTTACTTGTCCTCGACCTCAACGACCTTAGCATCAACAGCATTTTTCTTTATGCTCTCAATGCCGTTCTTGCAGCTTGCTTTAGCCTTATAGCCTTCGCCCGTCGCAATGATCTGACCGTTCTTTGCCTTCAGGCGGAAACGGAACTCGCCCTTCTTATCGAGATAGATCTCGAACTTCGGGTTCTTCTCGGTCGCGTATCCCTCGACAGTCTGGTCTTCTACAGCAGCAACAGGAGCGTTTGTCGCTACGCTGTTAATGCCGTTCTTGCAGGCGTCAAGCGTGTTGTAGGTCTCGCTTGTGGCGATTATCTCGCCGTTTCCGGCTTTGAGGTTGAACATAAAGCCGCCGTTTTTGGTTTTTTTGATTTCAAACTTGCCCATTTCAAAACAGTCCTTTCATAAATAAAGAATAAGGGTCTTTGCAATTTTATTGTAACATCATTTCTCCTATTTGTCAAGTTTTTTTCTGTTTTTTCTTAACTTTTTTACAAAATAAACAAATTTTCTCGGTTTGTTTATAAATTTAAATTAAATGGCACAAAAGGAATCAAACTCTCAGCTTGTATAAAAACCTATTTGTGGTTCTATTCAAACACTCTTTCTCTCAATAACACTCTCTCGCCCTATCCCCCTTCCCCGAAGGGGAAGGAGGAAGAATGCGGGGGCTACCGCCCCCGCAACCCCTGTTGACAGTTTATGCATTGTCCACACATTATGCACGTATTATCAAAAACGCTGTAATAGATAAGAAATCAAAGTTTGTTTTAGAAATAAAGCTTTTTGATGTTAGGAGAAAGAAACTTTTTATCCAGACAGAAACGCTGTCTATTTATATTCCGAGACAATTCCCTTATAATAATTCAGCGCGGGAAAACTCTTTTCCACACTTCCGAGGAAATATTTCTCGCATATAGCGCCGAGCTGTATTTCGGCATTTTTGGGAATGCTGAATTTAAAGCACTTTTCGAGCGGCGAGAAAATTATGTTTCTCATAGCGAACAGCGTTTCGGGAAACAGCCGCTCATGCTCTCCTTCATAATCTTTGTTAAAGCAGTCCGCGCAGATGAGCTTTGCGCTTTTCGGAAGGAAATACATTCCCCGCTCGCAATTGTACTCGCCGCAATTGTCGCAGGCGACAAGATTCGGCGCAAAACCAAGCTCCGCACTGTATCTTAATTCAAACGCCGCTTTTACGGAAGAAAGCGAACGCCCGTTCATTATTTCATAAAGCGCAATTGCAACAAACCTTACTATGCTGTCCTGCGGCTGCTCCGAGGGTGTGCAAAACCTGACCGCCTGCGCAAAATACGAAGTAAGCGCGAGCTTTTCGATGTCCAAGCCCAGATTATGAAAGCTGAATTTTGGCTTTGCCGAGTTTACCGTATATCTTAACTTTGACTTGCTGAGGCAGAAGGTTGAATATGAAAACAATGAACACGAGGATAACAGGTCGCTGTTTATCTTGTTCGCGCCGTGTGCGGCAGCCTCAATTATTCCCTGCTCGTCGGTCAGAATGTCGATAAAAACTCCGCTTTCGCCGACAGTCCGCCGCGAGATAACTATTCCGTCATACGTTACAAGCATAACTACTCCGTCTTACTATCCACTATGTTGCTGACCCATACTCCCTTGTTTATCAATACACAGCCTATAGCGACCTTTATAAGGTCCGCCGCTTGTACTATAGCGTAGACCGCAAGTATCGGAATGTCCGTAAACGTGCATAGCAATGCCGCCGCAGGAACTCCTATCACCCACGAATACACGCTGTCAAAAAGAAACGTTACCAGCGTTTTTCCGCCACTTCTTAAAGTAAAATAAAGCGCATTCAGAAAACCCTGCACAGGGAAAAACAGCGCCGTCACTATTATAAACTGCGTCGCGTATTCCTTTACTTCTGCCGTCGTATCATAGGCGTTTGGAAATACTCCCGATATAAGCACCAGAATTATTGTCATTATTGCGCTTACTCCGCCCGTAAACCACATAAGCGCGAATGATTCTTTTTTCGCCCTTTCATACTGCGACGCGCCGAGCGTCTGTCCAATGATTATCCCGACCGCGTTTCCGAGTGAAACGAACACAACGTTCAGAAGATTACACAGCGCGTTTGAAATATTAAGCCCCGCGACTATTTCTATTCCCCTGTGCGAATATATCTGCGTCATAAACGCAATAGCCGCCGCCCACATAAGCTCATTAAAGAAAATAGGCAAGCCTTTTTTAATGATCTTTGCCGCAATATCGCGGGGTATCGTAAGCCTTTTGTACAAGCCCTTTAAGAACTCGTGCTTTTTCTTTGTGGAGTACATAAGTATGATTATTACCGCAAGCTCCGCAAAACGCGCTATGACCGTCGCAAGCGCCGCTCCTCTTTCTTCCATTTTCGGAAAACCGAGGTTTCCGTAAATTAAAAGCCAGTTTCCGACAATATCCACTACCACCGAAACAACTCCCGCTATCATAGGCTTTACCGCAGAGCCTGTTTCACGCAGACTTCCCGCAAAGATCTGAGTTATCACAAACGGCGGAAGTCCCCAGAGCATTATGTTCATATAGCGCTTTGCAATTTCTACAGTAAGAACAGGGTCGATGTCCTTGCTCTCGCCTTTAAGATAAAGATCTATCAGAAAATCGCCGCCGAAAACAAACGCCAACATTCCCGTTATCAGAACGGCAATGCCTATCCAGTGTTTCATTCTTACGGTCTGTCTGAAACCCTCCGTGTTCTTCTGTCCGTAATACTGCGCACCGTATATGCCCGGTCCCGAAAGTCCGCCGAAAACCGCGAGATTGAACACAAATATAAGCTGTCCTACGATAGATACCGCCGTTATAGCCTCCGTGCCAAGGCTGCCGACCATTACATTATCCACAAGCCCGACGGCGTTTGTTATGCCGTTTTGTATCATCATCGGCACGGCAATTGCCATTGCCTGACCGTAAACTTTTCTCAAACTGAAATCTGTCTTTTCCATAAAAACTCCAAAAAATAACTAAAGTGCGCCCACAAGACGCACTTTAAAATATCCGCGTTTTAAC
Source organism: uncultured Clostridia bacterium (assembly GCA_947631575.1). Lineage (GTDB taxonomy): Bacteria > Bacillota > Clostridia > Oscillospirales > Ruminococcaceae > CAG-115. The sequence goes on along the minus strand of CANRLW010000010.1, from coordinate 23,278 downwards.
TTATCTCATATATTCGCGCCAGTCAAGGTCGCCGCGCTCGAGCGCATGTATAAGCGCCTCGGCGGTCGCTATGTTTGTCGCAACGGGAATACTGTGAACATCGCAGAGTCTTAAAATATTTATGTCATTCGGCTCATGGGATTTCATAGTAAGCGGGTCGCGGAAAAAGATAAGCAGATCTATCTCATTGCAGCTAATACTTGACGCAAGCTGTTGGTCGCCGCCCTGAGAGCCGCTCAGAAAACGCTGTATTTGCAGACCCGTAGCCTCGGCGACAAGCTTTCCGGTCGTCCCCGTTGCACATAGGTTATATTTGCTCAGAATACCGCAATATGCTATGCAGAACTGCACCATAAGTTCTTTCTTGGCATCGTGAGCTATCAAAGCCACAGTCATGGCCAACACCTCCTGTTTTATCTCAGGACATAAACCGATCAGTCGATATTTATCGTAAGCGGAACGTCCTCTCCGTTTATACGTCTTGCTATAGCGGTATATGCCTTATATCCTCCGCATGACGGCGGCAGAGCCTCGCCCTTTGCGCCGCATATCTTTATGTTTACATCTTCGGGAACAACGCCGATAAGCGGTATTCCTACGCTGTCCATGACCTCGTCGAGGTCGTAAAGTATATCCTCGTCCTTGAACTTCGGGCTGACCTTATTTATAATAAGGCGCTGGTTTATGCAGTTCTTTACATACAAGAAGTCCGAAAGTATCGCGCCGTCGCGGACGCACACCGTATCGGGGGTAGTTACCATAAGTATAAGATCCGCAGCTTTGATAACGCTGAAAACAGAGCTCCCTACGCCCGCCGTGTCTATTATGATATAGTCAAAATGCTCGCGCATCTGCTCACAGACATTCATGATCTTTTGCGCGTTTATGTCGATAAACGGGTTTCTTGTCGCGCACACAAGACTGAGGTTTGGAACTCTTTCGACCTTTGTGGTCGCAGTCAGTATATCTATTTTCCCCTCTAGGTATTCGCCGATGTCATGTTTTACCTTATCCTTTATTCCGAGCATGATATCAAGGCAGCGCAGACCAAAGTCAAGCTCCACAAGCAGGGTCTTTTTCCCGAGATTTGCAAGACCTGTTGCAACATTCGCCGATGTTGTGGACTTTCCTGTTCCGCCCTTTCCGGCAGTAACCGCAATAATCTGTGACATATTCTTCCCCTCTCCGATGTCAAACGAACATCACAAAAATAACCAAACCTTGCTGCTTTAAAAAGCAGCTCCTCTGACCGCCGACCGCGCCGCAGAAAGCATCTACAACGCCTTTCGTACAAGCCCGAGTAAATTTTATCACCCATACACTACTTTAATTTTACCACAAAAACTTCGATATGAAAAGAGTTTTTTTCATTATATGCGAAATTTCGTGAATTTTGTTACTTTGCCTTGATATTTTTTAGCTATTTTGCATAAAGTTTATTTTGTAAATTATTCATCAAACCGGACAGGTAGGAACGCCGTTTTCATCATAATGTGTAGATATTGAACCCGAAACATATGCCTTTATTATATTTGCGACCATATATTTTGCACACTCGCCATCTTCAAGCATTATACCGAATGCTATTTCGGGGTTATCCGCAGGATAAAATCCGACTATGGCACCGTTAAATACCTTTGCGCTAACCTGTGGCGAACCTGTTTTTATCGCCACATTCTTAACGCCTACGCCTATATAGTTAAACACATTTACATATCCCGCCCCGGGTACGCTGATAAAGCAGTCCGAACTTGCGACACGTTTCATTCCGTCTCTTACGGCGTTCATATATGAGAGCATATTGGGATAATTCGAGAAATCCTCTCTTATAGTAGTTTCACTGTCATAGAGCTTTTCCGAAAAATCATAGTTGTAAACGGATTTAAGGATATGCGGCGTGTATCTTACGCCCTTATTTGCAAGGGTCATTGCCTGTACCGCAAGATGGAGCGGCGTTACGGCTGTTTCACACTGTCCTATTCCCGCCTGAACTATATCGCCCGCGTGCCAGTCAAGTCCTTTTTCTTCATACAGCTCAAGCGAGCTCATCTGTCCCGTTTCCATGGACAGCTCAAAACCAAGATCAGTCCCTATGCCAAATCTGTTTCCCCACATTGCGAGAGCATCTATGCCCAGCCTTCGCGCAGTTTCATAGAAGAAGATATTACAGGAATACATAAGCGCGGTTCTTACGTCAATGTTTCCATGCCAGCCGAGGCAGGTCGGAACAAATCCCGGAGCATAATACATATAATTATGTCCGCATAGTATGGTAGAAGATATTCCTATCTTTCCCTCATAAAGTCCCGCTATGGACGTTATCGTCTTAAAAGTAGAACCCGGACGATATGTGCCTTTAAGCGCACGATTGAATACGGGAGAGTGTTCCATATTCATAACGCCCTCCGGGTCTTCTGCATAGTCGTTAAGATTGAAATTCGGATAGCTCGTCATAGCAAGTACTCCGCCGGTTTTAACGTCAAGCACCACTATTGATCCCGCCTGGCAGGGTTCTTTCAAAAGACTTTTGCCCCAAGTTCTCAAAGCATAGGGCGACTGTAAATATTTTATATGATATTCTAGAGCATCCTGTATAAGTTTCTGATATTCCGAATCTATCGTAAGCATTATGGAATTACCCGAAACAGGCTCTTTTGTTATTTCATCCGATATAAGCTTTCCGTCAGAACCATAGGTTATAGATCTTGTGCCGCGCGTTCCTCTGAGAGTGCTTTCAAACGCGGACTCAATGCCGCTTAAGCCTATAACGTCATTTATCGTATACCCGCTGTCTTTAAGCTCTTTATACTGTTCGGCGGAGATAGCGCCGACTGTTCCTCTGTAATGTGCGGAAATATCGTCGTTCAGATAAACGCGCTCCCAGCTTTGGCTTATGTCAACGCCCGCAAGCAATGACGAAAGCTCTTTCAGCTCCTGGACAGTTTCGTCCTTTATATCCGACGCCAGGACAAACTTATTTCGCGTAGAAAAATCTTTTATCGTCATTTCATAGCGAACGCCCGCGATAAGTCTGCGCATCTGCTCATCATATTTTTCATCGATATCATAGGTATCATAGAGCCAGTACATACAATCCTCGGCAGACGAATAATCCGCAACGCCGAGCGTTTTCTTCAGCTTTGTTACCGCGCTGTCTTTTCCGATAATAAAGTTATACGGCCTTGTGGTACTTATGGGGAGGCTGTCGTTCCACTTTTCGCCATGTCTTTTCAGAACTTTAAGCGTTCTGTAAATTATATCGTTTTCGGTTCCGTCCTCTATAAATGCCTTTTGAAGATCGACAGAAAAAACTATCTTGTTTGAATTAAAGACTTTTCCCGTACTGTCAACTATCATGCCCCTTGTAGCCTCGATATCCTGCTGTGCGGTATAGGTCGTCTGCGTCAGTTCAAGATACTTGTCGCCGTCTACTATCTGCGTCTGAATAAGCTTTAAGCCGCACATAAAAGACAAGACAACGACCAGTGCGGCTAAAATTATAGTACGAATTATATTAGATATTTTTGACATAATATTTCACCGAAAATAACACATTTACTCGCCTTCGCTGTTCTCCGCGTCCTCGGCATTCTGCGCCGAGTTTTCGAGCTTTCTCCGATCGCTCGGTTTGAGCCTTGATACAACAAGCGAAATGAGAAAATATATAGGCACGGAAAACAATATCGCGCCGAAATAAGACGGCAACACCACTCTTACAAAAGAAAATATGCTTTGCGTTCCCTCCCAGACCCAGTGAAGAAACAGCATATCAAGAATGGCAACTGCCGCCGAAACCACCACATTTATTACAAAGTGAGAAATGAAATTCACCTTTATGAGAAATCTCGAAAGCAGCGAGATACACGGACAGGCAAACAAAAGCCATAGCGCGTAAAATCCTACGATCGAGCTACCGCTCGCCATATCCATCAGAAATCCACAGAACATTCCGAAAATTCCCGACGAAAGGTCGCCCTCGTGCATTGCCACCGCAGTAGCCAGCGGAATGAGCAAAAGAGGGCAAAAGCCCTTTATCAGCGGATTGCACAAAAACAGATAAAACAAGATCATCAGGGCGACATAAAACGCCCATCTTATGACCACTTTCATCATTGCACGGCGTGTGCGCGCCCTCATTCCGAGAGGTTTTTTTACACTATTCTTCAATCTCGAAGGGTACACCCTTTCCGTTAAAATCCGTAATGACAAACATCGTGGTCATATTGAATACATCGACCGCGGGCTTTACAATAGCGTGCTTTGAAAGTCCGTTAGGGTCATCGTGTATTTCTACGACCGTCCCGACCATAAGATCATCGGGGAACAGTCCGCTCTTTCCCGAAGTAAATATAACGTCGCCCACAGCTATATCGGCATCTTTTAAAATGCCGCTCATAATGCACATTCTGTCCTGTGCGCTTTCAACGGTGTTTTCAATTACTCCCGTCACATTTGAGCGCGCGGAATAAACTCCCACATTAACTTCAGGGCTTATTATGGTAGTGACCTTTGCATAATTATCGGCAATGGACGTTACTCTTCCCACAAGTCCCACAGAAGTAACCACAGGGTCGTTTAAAGAAATTCCGCTCGTCTTTCCACTTCCTATGGTAAAGCCGCCGTATATATCGTTTGCATTTCGCGCGATAACGCTGCAGCTCTCGGAAAAAATAAAGTCGGGATTTTTTTCCTTCAGTCCCAGTATCTCTCTGAGCTGTGCATTTTCTTCTTCAAGGGTATCATAGTCTTTGGTCTTTTTATAAAGCTCGGTAAGCTGCGACTTCAACGACTCGTTTTCCGCCTTGTATACATCGGCATTTACGAGCTTGTCGATAAATCCCGAAACTCCGTCAGACACGGCGTTTGCCGCGGTAGTAAAAGGATACAGCAGCGTTCCTACGATCTGTTCGGGAGGCGTTTCCGTTCCGAGCGTTACAGCCGCGTATGCCATAAGCCCCAAAAGCAGCGCCGCAAGACAAATGAGCACCTTAAATTTTACGCTGTGAAAAAATTCTTTCATTTTTTAGTAAAGTAAGATCAATAAATGGTTTCGTCCTCAGACAGAACGTCTTCAAGCTTATCTATATTTTCGAGGACCTTTCCCGCTCCGTCCGCAACGCAGTCAAGAGGTCTCTCGGCAATTTTTACGGGCATTCCGGTTTCTTCGTGGATAAGTCTGTCAAGTCCCTTTAGGAGCGCGCCGCCGCCCGCAAGCATTATCCCGCTTTCGATAATATCCGCCGCAAGCTCGGGAGGGCATTTTTCGAGAGTGGTCTTTATTGCCTCGATTATGTGTGAAAGCGGCTCGGAGAGCGCCTCTCTGATTTCCTCGCTCTTTATGGTTATGTTTTCGGGAAGTCCGTTTAAGAGGTTTCTTCCGCGAATGTCCATTACAGGCTCGTTCTCATCGGTCTTAAATGCCGAGCCTATTCCGGTTTTTATATTCTCGGCTGTTCTTTCGCCGATAAGAAGATTATATTTCTTCTTTATATAATTTATGATAGCGGAATCAAACTCGTCGCCTGCGACTCTTACGGAACGCGCAGTAACAATGCCGCCGAGAGAGATTATAGCGACCTCGCTCGTACCGCCGCCGATATCGACTATCATGCTGCCCATAGGCTCTGCAACGGGCAACCCCGCGCCGATAGCCGCCGCCATAGGTTCTTCTATTATTGAAACGCGCTTTGCGCCCGCCTGCTGTGCTGCCTCTTTAACGGCTCTGCGCTCTACCTCTGTTACGCCAGAAGGTATGCATATTATAACTCTCGCTCTGCCTCTGCCTTTGAGAGCTTTTTTGATGAACTGCGAGAGCATTATAGAAGTCATGTCAAAATCTGCAATAACGCCATCCTTAAGCGGTCTTACAGCAACGATAGAACCGGGCGTTCTTCCTATAACTTCCTTAGCCTCAGACCCGACATAGCGGACCTGGTTTGCTTTTTTATCCACCGCGACGACCGAAGGCTCACGGATGATAATGCCTTTTCCTCTCATATAAACGAGTGTGTTTGCCGTTCCGAGATCAATTCCGATATCTTTGTTTATTCCAAACATTAGTTTAGTTCCTCCGAAAATATTTACAAAAAGTCAGGTACAAACTGCCAACTTATATTATAACATTATTTTTTCCGTCCTGCAATGTAATATTTATAGATATTTTCGGATTTTTCCGACGCCTTTTTCGTCATTTTGACTAATGAACATAATCAGAAAACCACAAAGGCAAGCCGCAGCTTGCCCTTTTAGAGGTTAGAGGTAAGAGATTAGAGGTTAGAATTTGTTTTAAGAGGAAAAGTTGTTTTCCTTATTGGAGATGGTTTGTTATAAAAGAAATAAGAGGTTAGGGTTTAAAACTCTAACCTCTTGTTTCCGGCCTCCGGAAACGTTCATAAAAGTTATTTAGAATAATAGTGTTTGAAAAGGAAAATAAATAGGATTTTATAAATGCTAAAATAGTATTTGTACTTACATATTGTTCAAAAGTTCGGATTTCTTTTTTTCAAAGTCCTCTTTTGAAATAAGTCCGTTGTCGAGCATCTGTTTCAGATCGTTCAGTTTTTCCGAGACAGACTGTTCGTTAATTCCCGCTTGTATATACCTTCCCATCGTTTCGGCTGCGACTTCTTCCGTATTTACTATCTTCGGGATCTCTCCGTTGGAGATCAGCGGTTTTCTCGCAATCAGCCGTACAATGTCCATTATCACATATACAAGTCCCATGTAGGCAACAGGAATTAAGGCGAAGTACATGGCGATAAGTCCAAAAGGTATAAGAAAAATTGCGTTTTTAATGTTGATGAACCAACGCCTTTTGTGAACGACGCCCATTATAATTGCACTAACGCCATACGCGAAAAGCAATCCGACAAATATATTAAGCACAATGGGATAGTCTACAACTCCGATAACAAACATGATAGCGATACCGAATATCACTCCCGCTATCAGACTTATTATAAGCCATTTCTTTCGCAGTTTGTTCTCCTTGTCATACGCTTTCTGCATAGCGGGCGTCAAATCTTCATATTTGATTTTTTCAGCCATAATAATTACCTCCGTTTTATCACATATAGATTTGTTTTATGTTATATTATTGTCGTGATTATTTCCGACAAAAACTTTTTATAACGATTGTATTATAGCACAATATTTTTAAAATGTCAATACTATTTTAATTATTTTTTTTAATTATTATATTATATTGAAAATGTAACTATAATAACTTATAATAAAAAGGGTGATCGAAATGAAAGATGAAAAGTGTTTTAAATACGGAGAAAGGCTGAGAAAACTGCGCAAAGAGCGCGGATTATCTCAGGAAGATGTCGCGCTGCGTGCGGATATCACGACTTCATATTATGGTCAGCTTGAACGCGGAACGGCAAACCCTACCATTTTATTGCTTGAAAAAGTATGTGAAGTAATGGGCTTTTCATTAAACGATATATTTACTGAAACAAGCACAAATCTGCTCGGCATCGACTCGCTTTCAATGCAGATCCTTCAGCAGATACACGGAAAGACCGACCGCGAAAAAGAACTTGTGTTGTCGCTTATAAAGACTTCTTTTAAACTTCAGAACGAAAAGCAGCAGAAAAATCCCCATAAACGCCGCTCTAAAGATGATATGGATTTGTAAACCTGCATAAAAAAAGCCCCCTGAGTACCACTCTCAGGGGGATATTTTTGTGATGGTATGAAACTCTTAGCATTTTCTATATCTCACAGTTATATTATCGCATATTGAATAGCATTTGTCAAGAGTTTTTATGACATAAATTGACAAATAACTTAAACTGTGATATAATACATTTGCCGGTTACCACCCGAGCTTTATGCGAGGGGAGGTGAAATCTGTGGATATAATTTTGGCGTTTTTAGTATCCGTAGTAGCTTTCCTATATGGATAAAAGTCCGAAACAGCCTAATATCAACATTGCTTATGAACGCCATTCCTATTCAGGACGGCGTTTTTATTTTAAAAGCACGTAGTGCAAAAGATTATCTAACACTTTCGTGAGATACATTGACTTTTTCGACGGATTGTGCTATAATTTTTATAACCCATTATTGTATCACAAGATACAGGAAGGAATGAAACATGGTGGCAGTGAGCTACAATAATCTCTGGAAATTACTTATCGACAAAGGAATGAATAAGACCGAATTGAAAGAAGCATCGGGTATCAGCTTCAATGTTATGGCTCGTATGGGGAAAAATGAAACGGTATCCCTTGAAAGTCTTGAAAAGATATGTATGGTGCTGAACTGCAATATCGGTGATATTATGGATATTACGACACAAACAGAAGCAAGGACATTCTCGACCATTGAGCTTTTTGCAGGCGCAGGCGGTCTTGCTCTCGGTGTGGAAAAAGCAGGATTCAAAACGCTCGGTCTTGTAGAGGTGGACAAGGATGCTTCTGATACGCTCCGTAGAAACAGACCCGAATGGCGTGTCATCAACGATGATATTGCTAACGTCTCCTGCCTTGATCTGCAAGAATACTTCGGTTTGAAGCAGGGCGAACTCGATCTGCTTTCGGGCGGCGCACCTTGTCAGAGCTTCTCCTATGCAGGAAAAAGGCTCGGTCTCGAAGATGCCCGTGGAACACTGTTCTATCACTATGCGAAATTCTTGGAACAGCTCCAGCCTAAGATGTTTCTTTTTGAGAATGTCCGTGGTCTGCTGACCCACGATAAGGGCAGGACATACAAGACCATTACAGATATTTTTGAAAGTACAGGATACACCATTCAGAAAAAAGTGCTGAATGCGTGGGACTATGGTGTTGCCCAGAAGCGTGAACGACTTATCACTATCGGTATCAGAAACGATCTTACAAATCAGATCAAGTTCACTTTCCCTACACCGCACGATTATAAGCCAGTTCTGCGTGATGTGCTGCTTGACTGCCCGAAGAGTGAGGGTACACCCTATTCGGAGTATAAGCGTAAAATATTTGAGCTTGTTCCTCCGGGCGGATATTGGCGAGATATTCCCGAAGATATTGCCAAGGAGTATATGAAAAGCTGTTGGTACATGGAGGGCGGAAGGACTGGTATTCTCCGCAGACTCAGCCTTGATGAGCCTTCGCTCACGGTACTGACTTCTCCGAGCCAGAAGCAGACAGATCGTTGTCACCCCCTTGAGCCTCGCCCGTTTACTATCCGTGAAAATGCCCGTTGCCAGAGTTTTCCCGATGAGTGGCAGTTCTGCGGAAGTATCGGCTCACAGTACAAGCAGGTTGGTAATGCTGTACCCGTAAACCTTGCTTATGATATTGCAAAACAGATAAAAATAGCGTTGGAGGGATTATTATAATGTGGACACTTAGTTTCATCAGCGAAGAAGATTTTACAAAGCACGTCAAGAAAACCATTGAGAAGTACGGTGAAAAGCTGGAATCCTTCGACTTGAAGCGTTTCAACAAGAATATCATTGACCCTATCAAGCTTATTTTTGATAAGACCGTCTATCAGGCATCATGGGAGGAGATCGTAAGCAACGAGATCTTCCGTCAGCGTGATAAGTCCAATAACAACGATATAGGCTATTTCCATCAGAGAATATTCAACTATATCGACAAGTGCCGTGTTCCCGATAACGGCAAAGAGGGTGGCTGGGACGTTATCTTTGAGAATCCCGATGGTATTGCCCTGCCCGACGGCAGCGTAGTGCATACTGTCTATGTTGAGATGAAGAATAAGCACAACACGATGAACTCTGCATCGGCAGGAAAGACCTTCATCAAGATGCAAAATCAGCTCCTTAATGATGATGACTGCGCTTGTTTCCTTGTTGAAGCGATCGCTCAGAGGTCGCAGAATATCAAGTGGGAGACTACCGTTGACAAGAAAAAAGTCGGTCATAAACTGATCCGCCGTGTTAGCCTTGACCAATTCTATGCCCTTGTAACAGGTCAGGAGGACGCTTTCTATCAGATGTGTATGGTTCTGCCGTTTATCATTCAGAAGGCTGTGGACGAGCTTGAAGGCTCTATCGTTCCGCACGATACTGTTATTGACGAGCTGAAAACTCTTGCTAAGAAGCAGAACATTGATGATGAGAACCTCGCCGTGGCTATGGCGGTGTATATGCTGGGGTTTGGGAGCTATAAGGGGTTTATTGAAGAATAATTTGGATTTTTAATTTTTTGTAAAGTGGGGTGATAAAATGAGATTTGCAATAGACAGATATGCAGTTGGCACGGAGAAAGAGGTTAGTGCCAGTGAATTTGAGGGACAATCATACATTCCGGCTCGAAAGGAGAGATTTTACTGTCCTGAATGTGGCGAGTTGGTATATATTAGAAACGGTCAATATAATGTAAGTCATTTTTATCACCAAGAGAAAACATCTCGTACTCCTGAATGTGATAAGCGTGTTGACGGTCGCTCGGAACTCACAATAAGCCAAAGAGTTGGTTTACCATTATTTATTACACAAATCGGTTCAGAAAATTTTCAACTTAGTATAGGTTTTCCGGCTCTTGGCAGTAAAACATTAGATAACGCAGCAAAATTCGATTGTACAGTTAAAATTTCTTCATATCAGCAATATAGAACCGTCAAAGTCAATCAATCAAATTTCTTGTCGGACAATACCACACTTATACCAATAGATTTCATTCCATTGTACGGAAGAAACTACTCAATTTCAATTGAGGGAAGAACACCACTCTATGATTTGCAAAGAAAATGGTCTGATTATGCAGACGGTTTTGAGTCAAACGGCGCTATCTTTTCTTATAGTGAAACAGGTGGAAAAAAGGTTCGTAGAGGTGATAGTATATCTACAAACAGATATTACTATGCTGTTGTTAAAAACGATTTTTTATATCATTCAAGTATCAGCCAAACCACGATTGGTAAGGTCATAATCAATAAGACCGTCTTCAAAATAATCAAATTTCAAATCGATGTGTCTGTTGATAGCAAAAGAGATTTTACACTTATAAGCTCATATATGAAGTCGAATTTTGGCGTATGGCTGTTAGAATGTCCGCCAGAGCTGATTCCTGTATGGCCGCCCGTTGTGCAGCAGGATTACATGATTCCAGTAAAAAGTGATTCAAATGTAGTTTGCGTAGTATCGAGTGGTAATGATGAACCGAATGTTTATTCTTATTCTGGTAATGCAGTGTATAGAGAAAAAGTTAAAACCATATCAAAGGGAATTCATACAGTTGAGCTTTCACTTGGCTTGTTTCCGACTGTTTTATCCGTAGACAGAAAATATGTCGGAAGAGAAGTGACTTTTATTTCAAAGGCACTTCAGCGAAGCGGTTATTCATATAGCTTTTCCTATATTAACTCCGCAGGAGAAGAAAACGAATTAAGTAAAATAAGAAAAAATGAAGTTGCCAAAGGCTTTTTGTTAAAATCAAACAGTAAATTTGATATATATTTAGGTACTTCCGAAATGGTTTACAAGCATTTCTCTGTTAGAGAACAACAAACTTCAATCACCGAAAACCAAGGAATTACAGAAATATCTCTAATTATAGGCTCAAATGTATATGACTGTATTAAATTTGATAATGATATAATACTTGATACAGATATAACTATTCTTTCTCAAACGATCATTGCGTCTGCAAGAGGTCAACTGATACCTATTCCTGTATGGGTTAATCATTTACTGCAATACCTTAGAAATAATCAATATGAACAGATCTATCAGGCTATAGTCGGAACAATGGTTAATAATATGCTTCATATTGAAACAGTTCGACAATTACGTTTATTAGATTTATCAATCGGAATATCGAACAACAAATAACAGATGGAAGAGAGGAAATCATATGTATAATATTTCCGAATTATCAAACGACGAAATCAAATATATCTGTGAACGTATGCATCTTCCGGCTGTAAGGTATTATTTCCAGAAGAATCCTAAAGAGTTTAACAAACTCAGGCCGGGATTTACTGTAAAAAAGATGACGGACGATGAAACGCTTTCATTTCTTATAAAATACGCTAATAAACCCTTTATTCAATCTGTGATACAGGGCGCTGTTAAACAATGGTTATCGGAGATTAAAGAACATCGTGACTCACTTGAACATGAAGGCTTTACCGCCGGAGAAGCTTTGCTAAAAACTATTCCTGAATGCGTTTTCTGCGATAGGATAGAATTGTACTTTAAGCTGACGGAACAAGCATATACAGACGATTATCTGAGATTACTTAATGATGCATTATCTCTTGTAAAGAAAACATCTGATATTGCATTGGAAGAGCATAATGTCGAACTTGAAAGCTCGGAAATCGAAAGGCTTAATTCCGAAATTCAGACAATCAGTAAAAAATTGACTGAAGAGAAGGAACATGGGGACGCATTAAAACATGAACTTGATGGCGTAAATGAGCAGTTACAGAAAAATCAACGCTTGTTAAGTGATACGACTGACAAACTTCGTATCGCTGAATCGACCATATCTGATATGAAACACGAGCTTGAGCATTATCAAGCTCTGAAAAGGTATGCAGGTAATGAAGTGTCTCAGCCTTTTGTTTCAAATTATCAGTACGTTTCAATTGGTCAGATCTTATATGACTACAATGATCAGCGATGGATATTTAGACTTGCCGATATTACAGAGAGCGGAGAGATTGTGCCATTTGTTGCTGATGAAACAATTCCACATTATTTTTCTAATAGAGACCGCTTATATTGGCGAAACGGACCTGACACTGATCAAGCTATAGGCGTTTGGAATTGGAATGTAACTCCCAGAGACACCGATCCTAACAAAGACTATGTAGAAACCGACTTCTGTAATAATATTCAACTTACGCAGATAATTCAGTTGTTAAATTGTGAAACACTTGATGATGTAGTTTCTTTGTTAAAAAACGGAATATCGTTTCAATTTTCTTTTAATAAGCTGCTGTTTGTTTATGAAGAAAACACTATCTTAACCGGCTTACTATGCTCATCTTCTGATTTTGACCGTGCTAATGATAAAATCACCCTTAAATCCGATGTTTATACGCTTCCACAGTATAGCATTAAGCTATCTGATACCATCGACCTTGCTAGTATCAGAATCTATAAGTTTTTATCACTCGGGATACCACAGTCTATTTATCAGGTTCGGGATCCTTATGAAGCAGTTAAATCTCTTATCATTTCCCGGTTCACTAATGCTAATCTTCGTGAATATGGGCTATCAAAAAAAGAAGTTCAGCATTGTAGGAACTATTTGACGGCTATTCCCACTAAGGATATTATTCAAGAACTGACACTTGCCTACAATTGTTCAAACGAAACAGCACAAGAATACATCGATGGCTTTATCAGTTTAGCTGACCAATACTTATCTGCTTCCGATATTGACACAACTATCATTTCCCGAGCTATACAAGGAAATGCTGAACTACTTGATTTATGTAAGCAGCAGTTGACAGATGAGTGGAAAGCTGAAAATGAAAAACAACTTGCTGAGGCTGAATCAAAACTCAATGAGGTATTAAGTGTAGTTGAAAGGAACCAGAATGAAATAAAACAATTAGCAGTTGAGAGAGATAAGTTAGCCGATGAAATGGAGCAACTACAATCAGCACTCAGTCAAAGAGAACAACTTGCATCAGATGTTGAAACAAAAATTTCCACGCAAATAGAAAAGGCAAAACAAAATGTTGCTGATTTTATCAGTAATATGGCATTTGTATCTCCACTCTATTCTGCTGTTACTTCAAACGGAAATCAGCTTTCAAATCAATTATCAGTTTTTAATTCACATATTGATTGCGTCGAAGACGGAGAAATCGATGATGTTGATACATTTGAAGATGAATTGAGTGAAAACCTGACACGGATCGGTTATGACAACGAACAGTCAATTGAAATATCACAAGCTATCAGCTTTGGCGTTTTTGAGAAAGTTCCATTGGTGATAAGCGAAAATGCTAAACTTATAGCTCAGTGTTTGGCTGCTGTTCTTAATGGCGGTAATGTGTCTGAGGTGTTTGTACCCGTTCAGGGAATCAGCATTGAGGAATTGTCTGCCGTTATCAACGATAACGTGAGCAAAGCATCGCCTATGGTATGTCTTGTTCACGGTGTTTTTGATGGTTATTCTATCAATCTTTTTAACGCACTTTCTAATATTATGCAAAATTGGGACAACGCTATTATACTTTTATCAATAGAGGGCACTCAGTCAAAAATGATAATGCCCGGTGTATGGAATCGTTCGATTTATATTGACGGTGATAGAGGTTTTGAGAAAAAGACTGTTGATTTACTGCACACATTTACCGTTCTTGACAGCCTTGATCTTCATGATAGAACTATAGATATGAAATCAAAGGAATATAAGGATGCCAGGAAATCAATGAAGTTGTTTACAGATATATTGAGTAATACGCAAATCGGTATGTATTCAAGATACTTAGCAATATATAATGCCTCGTTAGATGATAGTAATCTGATACTTACACAACTAATAGCTACAGCTCGTTCAACAGGAAATCCTGAACGTTTGAAGGAATTGCTCCAGGAAAACGGAATAGGAAGTTGTGAAGAATTATTTGACTGATTTATTAAGGGATAACATAATATGAATTCGATTATAGACAAAATGGCTGCTGACCTTGGCATCACAAGTTATGATGGTGAAGATACAACATCATTTAAGTGTAGGGTAATATATTCAGCAATGTCAAGCTGGCTGAAAGCTATTGCAATGGATCAGCCAATCGGTAGTAAAGAAAATCATCTTTCAGGTGTAAGCCGGAGACACATATATGAACGTGGTAATGCTGTTTTAGAATCGCTTATTAAAATGAATCCTGAGACAGCACCATGGTTTAGCACTGAAGATAGCGATGAAAACCCTGTCGTAATAATAAGAAACAGATTGTTAAATCATGGTGATTTATTGAACGAGGGTTTTGATACTAACCTGGCTCTTTCTATCGTACATAAAAAGCAGTATGTTTCAGGTTATGATACAATATACGGCGAAGTCTTAGGCGAAAACATCATATACTCGGGAATATCGGCACTTCGCAAGAATGATTTTACAAATCAATCAGAAACGGGTGAAAGTCCCGAAGAATGGTTAAAAGGGTTTCTTAAAAGTGTATGGTGGACAGCTATTCCCTCTGAAATGAATGAATTGATGTATTTCAATCCAGCGCATAAGTCGAAAAATAACTACACAGCTTGGGATAGTTCGCTCCCAAATGCTATCGACGAGGTTATCCTTGGCAGATTAACGATAAACAAAAATGGACATGAGTATTATTTACTAAAGCCCAAGAGCAAATTAATGCACAAAATAGATCCGTTTTTACAAGAGCAAGGGTATAATATTAGAATAATGCTTGCATTAAGAAAAAAAGCAAATAATAGTGCTGTTGCTATTGTCAAGAGCTATAGCGATCATGTTCATCTTAAACTATCTACACATCTCCCAATGAAAGAACGAATAATTCTTGAAAGCTATGCTTGGCCATTTAATCGAATAAACGATATGCTTTGTTGGACAATGTACGGTTTCATTTGGGATTACATCAAACCGTATTTTGAAGCATTAGGCATACGAATAGCGGAGGAAAAACATGGATAAATACGGAGTTAAAAGTACGCATGAAGCGTTGAAAAATAAACTAATAAACTATATCAGTACAGTATATCTTGGAAAAAATGACGCCCTGCGTTCTGCGTGTCTTTCAGAGTTAGAGGAAACAGGGCTATTGTATCAAGAACCTTATATCGAAGCTAACCATGCCTATTTGTCGATACCTGACGGGATAAGTAAAGCTGATCTTCCCGATGATGTAAAGCGGATTCTTCAAGAAATGATAAACAGAAATCTTGGTGTATTTGCAAATCCTTATCTGCATCAGATAGAATCATTAGAGAATTACTATCGAGGAAAGGATTTGTTTGTATCCACAGGAACAGGTTCAGGTAAGACGGAATGCTTTATGTGGCCATTAGCTACAAAGCTGTTAATGGAACAGATCAATTCGCCTGACTCATGGAAAATCAGAGGTATTCGTACTATAATGCTTTATCCTATGAATGCACTTGTATCCGATCAGATGGGGCGTCTTAGAAAAATGATTGGTAACGGTAAAAATGGCTTCCATGATATAATTCACAAGCTTGCTCCAGGTTCCCGTGTTCCGCAGTTTGGAATGTATACTGGACGAACTCCGTATCCTGGCGAGAATAATTACGATGAAAATGTGAAGTATGCCGAAACAATTCGGAGAGATATACTTAATCAGTCAGAAGAGGTACAGAATAAACTGAGAGATTTGGGTAAGTATCCTTCTAAAGCTGATCTTGAAAGCTTTGCAGATAGACTGGAAGAACAAGGAGCCGTACTGACTGATCCGAATGATGCAGAACTTGTTACCCGCCATGAAATGCAAATGTTCTGTCCTGATATTCTTATTACGAACTATTCAATGCTCGAATATATGCTTATGCGTCCAATCGAAAAATCGATTTGGCAATCGACTCGTAATTGGCTTGATAGTTCAGATGATAATAAGCTATTATTCATTATTGATGAAGCGCATATGTATAGAGGTTCTGCCGGTGGCGAAGTAGCTTTACTTATTCGCAGAGTGCTTCATAAACTCGGTATTGGACGTGACCGTGTACAATTTATCCTGACAAGTGCCAGCGTTCCGTCTGATGATACACCAATTTATAAGTTTGCCTGCGAACTTAGCGCACAAAATGAGAAAGTCAACAACTTCAAGATAATTCGTGGAAAAGAAGAGCCAATAGAATTTACTGCTTCGGAGATAAATGCTCGGGATCTATTAGATTTTGACATTGATGCTTTACAAGGTGACTGGGATACCAAAAAAGAAGCTATTGCTGATTTTGCAAGAAGATTAAAATTCGACATGGATTGCGACCTTGACGATGAGAAATCTGTTGAAGTATGGCTGTACAAATGCCTTTTCAATACAAATCCTATGCGTAGGATCATGCAAGCAACAAGAGGAAATGCAATGAGCTTTAATCAGCTTGCACTAAAAGCGTTTCCGAGCGAAGAAGCAGAAACCGCTCAAAAAGCTACGAGTGCCTTTCTTGCAATTGCTCCACTTGCTAAAAATGCTAACAATCAAGTGTTATACCCTGCGAGATTACACATGATGTTTCGTGGTTTACAAGGTATCTATGCTTGTTCAAACCCTATGTGTAAACATAAAAATCATGACGGCAGTTTAGGACTGGGCAGAGTATACTTAAATAAACCCGGGACAAGATGTGATTGTGGAGGTATGATATACGAACTGCTGAATGAACGTTCTTGCGGTGCATTGTTCCTTCGTGGATACATGGACATTTCAGAAGGCTCGAATCCTTTTATATGGAATGAACCGGGAATTCAGTTTACAGAGAATCTGAAGGAAGTGCTTTTTTACATAATTCCAAATGACGGATCATTCAAAAAGAAAAAAGATATGGTTGTTGGGTGGCTTAATGCACTCGCTGGAAGAATTGATTGTTTCAATGATCATACTGGAGAAAATGGATTTCTTCATATTGCTTACTGTACTGCGGAGTCGAAAGGTCGTCCTGATACCTTAACATTCAAAAGCTGCCCTAAATGTGAAAAGAACAGATTTAATGCTACAGATTTTATAACCAAAGGCAACGAACCGTTTTTCAATATTGTATCTGAGCAGTTCTATGTTCAGCCGCCTGTTCCAAAGTACGCTGATCTTGTCAATCAAGGACGAAAGGTGCTTCTCTTCTCTGATAGCAGACAAAGAGCCGCCGTTCTTGCAAGAGATTTGACAAGGGCTGCTGATGAAGATGCCATGAAGAAAGCTCTCACAGTTGCTGCGAAAGAACTTCAGGAATGGGCAGCATCAAAAGATGAAGAGCCTACTTTGTCTTTGCTGTATACATTCTTTTTGAAGGTGGCATACCAGAATGGGTTAAGATTCTTTTATGGAAATAATGAAGAGGATCTGCTTAACGATTTAGATACAATGAAAAAGCGATACGAAAAGAAAGGCGATTCTCTAAGATACGATAAAATGGCGTTAAAAGATTTTAAACATAAACCAGATCAGTTTAATGAACACTTACTCCGCCAGCTTTGCAGTAATTTCCGTTCGCTTACCGATGCCGGACTGTGTTGGATTGAACCATGTGATATTGATGGAGACACATTTGATGACATAGAAGAAGCCTTTGATGATGCTGATATTTTAATGACATTGGATGAGTTTAAAGTTCTTTTTGCTGCTTGGGCAATGGAAATAATGACTTCTGAATATGCCATAGGCTCTGATATTCCAGATTCTACACGCCGAAACTTAACTGCATATCGGCAAAGATTAGGTGTTGAAAATGAAACGGAACTCCCCACAAGAATCAGATCATTATTGACAGAACATGGGTATTCAAAGGAACAGATCAGTATAATCGCCGAGCAACTCAGCAGATTCCTTGCTAAGAGCGATCATACTTCATCATATTACTTGAATATGGAAGTAGTTTCATTACATTACGATGCCGAACATGAGTGGTATAAATGTCCTCGTTGCAGCGGAGTATTCCCGTACACGGTATGGGGAAAATGCGCACATTGCGGTAAAGGTGAGCCACATTTAATGAACACGGACGATTTCAAGGGCATTGATTTTTGGCGTTCTCCCGTCCTTAAAGCCGTCGAAGGAGATCCGCAAGCTCTTATGACTCGTATTAACACTGAGGAGCATACTGCACAATTATCGCATAAGGATCAAAGAGATAATACTTGGTCTACAACTGAAGATTATGAAATGCGTTTCCAGAATGTTCATGTAAACAATGATCGTCCTGTTGACATTCTTAGCTGTACAACAACGATGGAAGTCGGTATTGATATTGGTTCTCTTACTGCTGTTGGTTTAAGAAATATTCCTCCCATGAGAGAGAATTATCAGCAGAGAGCAGGTCGTGCAGGTCGTAAAAGCGCTGCAATATCAACTATTGTTACTTTTGCGGATAATCGTCCACATGATAGTTATTACTTCCATAATCCTGAAGAAATTATTTCAGGAGAACCTCGTACACCGTGGATAGACATTCATAATTCAAAGTTGGTTTCAAGACATTTTAATGTTATGTTAATCACTGAATTCTTTGATAGCATTTACAGCGGTGCTGATCAGCAAGAGATAGATAAATTCTTTACACAATGGTATTCTCAATTCTCAAATTATGTAATCAGTAAACAAGCTAAGGATTTTGACATGACCGCACTGATTCCAGACGGTGTTGACTTTGATTTTAATCAATACAAGAATAAATTCTTAGCGGAAATGGATACCTTGAAGCACAAAGTTGAGAGTTTTCCTGAAAACTATAAAGAAAGTGGTGATTCATCAAAAACAGTTCTCGATACGCTCTTGGAAGAAGGTATTTTCCCGACATATTCGTTCCCGAAGGACGTAATCGGATTTTATGTTGAAGATAATCAGGGAAAGAAAATTGTTCAAAAGCCTGACCGTTCTTTGGACATGGCGATTAGTGAATACGCTCCGGGTAGAATAATTGTCATAAATAAAGACGTATATAAATCAGGTGGTATTTATAGTTTTCACTCGAAATTTAAACCAGGAGAGCAAGAGCATCCTGCTCGGCCTTATTTTTCGAGTACGGACTATTACAGGTCACTTTATATCTGTGAGGAGCAGTCATGTAACTGGATGGGGCTATCACCAGTAAAGAATTGCCCATTCTGCGGAAAAGACAATATTCAACAGAAGTTTGTATTGAAACCTTGGGGATTTGCTCCGGTCAATGGTAGAAAACAAAGCGAAAACGATGATGATGCTGATATTTCCTATGCTGAGAACCCAAGTTATTCAATAACACCTTCAGAAGATGAAATGATAGATGTTGAATCATATGATAATCTCAGGTATTCAAAGCGTGACGATGATCCGCTTATCATCGTGAACAAAGGACCTAAATCAAAAGGCTTCATGGTATGCAAGGAATGTGGAGCTGCTGTCCCGGGTGATGATTCCGTTCCGCTTTCTAAATTGCTAAAGCCTTTCGTGCATCCGCATAACAAGTTTGATTGCCGCCATTCTGCTTCACAAATAACCAATACTTATTTAGGAAGTCAATTCAGAACAGACATGGTTGTCTACGAGATAGCTTTACCATATGATAAAATTAATGTTGATCCAAAGGAGCTATGGATTCACAGAGCAGGTCAGACTATGGCAGAAGCAATGACACTTGCAGGCGGCCGCCTCTTGGATATCGAATTCAATGAAATACGAAGTGGTTATCGCTTACGTTACGATAATGTACAGGAAAAAGCCTTCGTTGATATTTTCTTATTTGACAGTCTGTCAAGCGGTGCAGGTTACTGCTCTACATTAGCTGATCGTACTGAGGAATTAATGTCTGAAATCAGGAAGGTACTGAGCGAATGCCCAGCAAAATGTGATAGTGCTTGCCATGAATGTATGATGCATTTTTGGAATCAGAGAGTACAAAGCAATCTGGATAGGTTCGCAGCATTACAATTATTAGATTGGTGTCAATGTTCTGTCCTGCCTGCACCTTTATCCTATGAAGATCAAGAAAAATTGCTATTGCCTTTAAATGCTCTTGGTTCAGATTATAGGATTGAATCTCATGAGCAGCAGCACTACTTGATAGAAAACGGTAAATCACACAGAATATTTGTTTTGCCTGCGATGTGGAGCAAACATTATAGCGAAATACCTTCCAATGTTATTACTGTATCCGACAAATTACTGAAATATGCATTACCAAAAGCTGATGCCATAATTCGTGAACAACTATAATTATGTGTATTTCACAGGCCATAGGCTATTAGCGCTTCTATAATCCGTTTCGTACAATTCTATTAAATCATTATGGCGCACGCCACAATAACATCGTACCAATTTGGAAGTGAATAACAGAATAAGTCCTGAGATTTGCTCACACAAGCATTTCTCAGGGCTTTTCTTTTTGGTCGGTTAGTTTTCCGCTTCGCAGTCTCGGACGGCTGTAAGTGGCATTTCCGTTCGTCGCAGGACATAGCAAGGGCGAGCTGCCGAAACAACTCGCCCTGCTGATTATTCGTCCTCATCACTGCACTCGTCAAGCCCATGAAGTAGCTGAATGTAAACGCATTCTGCTCGGTCATGCTCCTCACCGTCCGTAGACATCATTATTTCAAGGAAATAAGCCTTTGCTTCCTCATAGTCCGTCCAGACCTCACGTTTGCCGTTGCAGACGGTAGTGACCTTGCGTGATCTCGGCATTGCCAATTCAGGCGTTTTCAACATAGCTGTTACCTCCAAATCATTATTGTAGATACAGTATATACCATAATGAATCAGGAGTCCAGCATATCGGAATTATTGTAATAATTCTTGTGCAGGGCGCAGCAATATCACATTTTTCCTCGGTGCAATATGCCTTATGTCGTCAAACGCTCTCTGAATACTTAGTGAGCGTTTACTGTTTCAGGGTACAGCTTTCCTCATAATCATTACGGACGGTTCTGAAAGGCATTTCCGTTCGCCAGAGAGCCTGTTATCATTCAAGTGTGTCTTTCTTTCTCTGCTGAGTGAGCTTTTTCTGTCTGCTCTGCTCGGCAGCCCTCTTGTTGATCTGCTGGTCTCTGTAACGGCGAACAGCTTGCGTGTACTGCTTGGCAATTTGCTTCTTTGCAAGGTAAGCCCTGTGTTCAGGCAAAATTTCGTCACGCCTGTCTTTCATTCTTTGTAACAGCTTTTCCATATCCTTCAATGACGGCAGCTTATCGTCTGTGGTGTAAGCCCTGCACTGCTCTTTGAGAAAAGCTCTGGTCTGCTCATAGTCCTCGATCTCCTCAGAGTGCTTTTTCCTGTATCGGCTCTGCTTAAAGCCAGATAAGCCCTTGTACTCTCGGTATGTAGGCACAAGGTCATCATGGTGCTTCATCTTGGCAATGATAGTTTCAACAGTCTTGATATGTGTTTTCAGCTCGGCAACCTCGTCTGTGTGGTCATCATCGTGCTGACCTCGATACATAAAGCCCGTAAACTCGGTGAAAGAAGTGATGCCAACTGCTTCAAGCTCTGCGATCATCTTGTCGCTGTCACGCATACCACGAACGAGATCCCACGGATCTTCTTTCTTCTTTTCAGGAGCTTTACTCTCGGTCGGCTCAGGTGCAAGCGGTGGAGTTTCAGGCTTATCATACAGCGGTGCAAGAAATTCCTCCGCTGTAATAACCGTTCTGTCGGTGTCGTGCTTGGGTGGTGTTGCTGTCGGCTGAGGTGTCTGCAATGCTTTTTGTTCACGCACTCTCGCAAGCAGTTCTTCGGTGATGAGCCGTTTGCCCTGAACAGGCTCGGCAGACTTGGGCGGTGTCTGCTTCGGCTCGGTCTTTGGAACAACAGGCTTCGGCGGTTCGATAAGCATATCGGGAGTGACATTCTCCGCTGACAGCTTTTCCTGTATCTCCGCAATCTGCTCGGTGATGCTTTCGACGGTGAAGCCTTCGCCCAGCGTTTCGGCTCTTGTAAAGCGTTGCTGACCGTCACCAGACAGTTTGAATTTCAGCTTGTATTTGTTCTTCGGAGTATAAACATATTCGATGCCGCTGGCGGTGCAGTTGCGGAGAAAATCAGCAAAGTCACGGCTGTAAAGCATGACTTCCGCAATCCTGACACGGAGCTTTTCTTTCCACGACTTGCCCTCTTTCTTCATTTCGTTCTCATAATGTGATACGCCCTTACCAATCGGATCAATGAGAGATAAGCCGTGTTCCTTGCAAATCTCGTCTGATATTTCACGCAGCTCTGCCCACGCTCTTTCCGACTTCCTGCCCTGATTATGCTCAGTGGTGAAACTAAGCCCATTGTAAAGATTTGTGTTGTTGAAAATGATGTGGCAATGCAGATGCGACTTATCATGGTGGACGGCTATCACATACTGATAATCGCCTTTCAGATAGCGGTCGCAAAGCTCCTCACCAATCTGCATAGCCTGTTCGGGTGTGACTTCACCAGGAGCGAAACTTTGTATCATGTGATAGGCAAGGATTTGGGTGCGTCCTGTGCCTGTTCCTCGGACGGCTCGGAAGTCCTCGCTTGCTCCTGCACTGTCGGCTCGGCAAGCATAAGAGTTGACATATAAACCGTCGATGGTCTTATCTCCGTTTGTGATGTAAGCGATCGCTGCGCTGACTGTTGCCCGGATCGTATGGATAGAAGTGTATGCCAAATCTCGTTTACCCCTTTCTTTATCTCGGTAATATCCTCGGCATATATG
>CANRLW010000009.1 GCA_947631575.1 uncultured Clostridia bacterium | reverse complement strand
CTCCCGCGTTGAAAAACGAAAAGGTTTTATTCGTTTGCAAATGTGTAATTTGTTGTTAAGTTAGTGCATATGGGGCAAAGCCCCCGCAATCCCCGAAACAGCGCTAAAGGGTGCGGGGAAAACAAGAGTTTCCCTTCTAGAGGTAAGAGGTAAGAGATAAGAGGTAAGAAATTCGGGGAGCTTTTGAGTGTAAAAGTTGTTTGATTTTCAGAGAAAGAGGCTAGAGGCTAGAATTAGTTATAAGCAAAAAACAACTTTTCCTCTATAAACAGTCAGTCCGGGAATTTGATTTCCCGGACCGTTTGTATATTATGAGAAAGTCGTAACCTTTACGCTCTTTATTATGATATCCTCCACGGGCTTTGAAACTTCGCCGCCGCCGTTGTCCTGAACTTCAACGGCGCTTATTGCGTCTACTACGTCGAGTCCCTCATAGACCTGACCGAAAACCGTATAATTTCCGTCAAGCGAAGGTACGCCGCCAACTGTTTTATATTTGTTTGAGATCGCCTCTGTAGCGCCTTTGAAATAATCTATCCTGTTCTGATAGAACTGTGTCTGATAGACATAATATTCCTCGTAGTTTGTTTCTCCCGCCTCATGCGCCTCTTTTATATAGCCCTTTCCTTCTTCTACTATGCTGTCATAAGATTCATAATCAAATGCGGAAAGGTCTTCGGAAGACTTTGAGTTTACGATATAGAACTGTGTAGTATTTGAGCCTGCGTCATTTGCATAACACAGCGCTCCGTAAAAATGACGTGCATTCTGCGCTGTTTCAATTCCGAAAGAACCGCCGTTTATTGCCGCGTCGCCGCCCGTGCCGTCGCCGTTTGCCGAGCCGCCCTGAAACATAAAGTCGCTCACTACGCGGTGAATTTTAAGTCCGTCGTAATACCCGCTGTCCGCAAGCTTTTGGAAGTTTTCTACGCCCATTGGCGCAGCTTGGGGAAACAGTACGGCTTTTATTGTGCCAAAGCCCTCTATTTCAAATTCCGCTATAAGGTCGCCCGCATTTGGCTGTACATCTTCGACATTTCCCGAAAAGCCTTCTATTTCTCTCGGCGACGCGCTAGTAATGCCGTAATCAAATGTGTCGCACCCTGTCAGCAAAACGCCCGCGCACACTGCCGCAGCTGCTATCAGTTGTCTTATCTTCATTTTTACCTCTCCTGTTCTCATGCTTTTTTAACGATAGTTCCCTGTTTGGTTTCCTCGACGATATATCCCATTGCGTTTATCTTGTTTCTGAGTTCGTCTGCAAGCGTGAAATTCTTTGCCTTTCTCGCCTCGGCGCGCTGTTCTACAAGTTCTTTTACATCGCTCGGAATATCGTCGTTTTTATTATACAACAAACCGAGTACGTTTGTCAATGAGTTAAATTCGTCAAGATAAATTTTCACATCAGCTTTTGTGATATCTTCACCGGACAGCGCGGTGTTTATCTTTCTTACAAACTCGAATATTGCGGAAATAGCGTCGGCTGTATTGAAATCATCGTCAAGCGCAGTTATAAAGGATTCTTTTGCGGTATTTGCATCGAGCTTTGTCTGCTCGTTTGCCTCGCCGTCTTTTGCCGACGACATTGTACGCTCCATAAGCTCGCGGCAGTTATACAGCCTCGTAAGAGCCGCTTTGCAGCTCTCTATAACCTCGGTAGTATAATTGAGCTGACTTCTGTAATGCACCGACAGCAGCATAAAGCGTATTGGCTCATAGCCGAATTCTTTCGCCATATCGCGGACAAGGAAAAAGTTCCCCGCGGATTTGGACATTTTCTTGTTATCGACATTCAGCATACCGTTATGCATCCAGATATTTGCAAGCCTGCAACCCGTGGCGCACTCGCTCTGCGCTATCTCGTTCTCATGATGCGGGAAGATAAGGTCAGCGCCGCCACCGTGAATGTCAATTGTATCGCCGATATAATGGCGGCTCATAGCGGAACATTCGATATGCCAGCCGGGTCTTCCCTTTCCAAACGGCGAATCCCAGTAAGGCTCTCCGGGCTTTGCCGCTTTCCATACGGCAAAATCCATAGGGTCGCGTTTTTTCTCTCCGACCTCTATTCTTGCTCCCGCTTTAAGGTCGTCAAGCGGCTGATGGGAAAGCTTTCCGTATTCGGGGAACTTTGATGTTTCAAAATAAACATCGCCGTCCGCCTCGTATGCATAGCCTTTTTCGACAAGCGTCTTTACGATGTCAATTATTATGTCCATATTTTCCGTTACTTTCGGGTGGACGTCGGCTTTTCTCACGTTCAAGCCCTCTGCGTCAATAAAATACTCCTTTATTGCATTTTCGGAAACTTCGAGCGAGGTCTTCCCCGTTTCGTTTGCCTTTCGGATTATTTTATCATCAACATCGGTGAAATTCTGAACATAAAAGACTTTATAGCCCCTGTATTCAAGATAACGGCGCAGCGCGTCAAAAACGCAAAGAGCGCGCGCGTTTCCGATATGAATAAGATTATATACCGTCGGACCGCAGCAATATATTTTTACCGTGCCTTCGGTTATGGGCTTTAGCTCTTCTTTTTTCCCTGTCATAGTGTTATAGATCTTCATATTATTCTCCTGTCTTCTGTTTTAGCTCGTCAATTTCCGCCCGGAGTTCCTCTACCTGCTTTTCAAGTTTTTCAATGTACATAAGGTGCTTGCACATGATCTCGGAAACAGGGTCGGGAATATGTATCTGGTCGAGGTCGCTGTTTGAAACTCTGACGCCGTTCATTTTAACGACCCTTGCGGGTACTCCGACCGCCGTGCAGTTTGGCGGCACTTCGTGCAATACTACGGCGTTTGCCGCTATCTTTGAGTTGTCGCCTATTTTCATAGGTCCTAAAACCCTCGCTCCCGCGCCGACCATAACGTTATTTCCAAGCGTCGGGTGTCGCTTTCCGACATCTTTTCCCGTGCCGCCGAGAGTTACATTCTGATAGAGTGTGCAGTTGTCGCCTATTTCAGTCGTTTCGCCGATAACGACTCCATCGCCGTGGTCTATAAACAAGCCTTTGCCTATCTTTGCGCCGGGATGTATCTCAATTCCCGTGACATGGCGCGAGCGCTGCGATATCCAGCGCGCTATGAAATAATGCCCGCGCACATAAAACCAATGCGCCATTCTGTAATCCCTCACCGCCCTGAACGACGGATACAAAAGAAGTACCTCAAGCGACGACTTTACGGCGGGGTCGCGCGCTTTTATTGACGCAATTTCTTCTTTCAGTCTGTCAAACATAATTTCTCCCTAAAACAAAAACTCCGCGCCTATTCGGCGCGAAGGCGTTTTATAACGCGGTCCCACTTCGCTTTGGGCAAGATACTGCCCCTCATTGTCCTTAACGCGGAAAACGGGTCTGCATTTCCTCAGACCGACTCCGCAGCCGCACTTCTCCGTAAAACAAGCGCCGCTTTCCACCAACTGCGGCTCTCTGTAGCTTATTATAAAACGGGTACTCTTGCTGCGTAAAAACGTCTTTATATAACTTTTATATTATTATACAACATTCCGAAATTTTTTTCAAGTGCTTTATCGGAAATTTTCCCGTTTTTTTACGGGAATTTTTGTGCAGTTTAACATACAAGCACAAATGCCAGCGCCATAATAAGCTTTTTATCCGCGCCGTTTCGGTAGAGAATAAATATCAATATAACGATAAGCAGCATATCGCTGTCCGAAAACATTTTTGACAATGGGTCGTTTTTATAAACGGGCGCTTTATTATAACGACAATTGCAACATTGACAATCCGAACGGCTGTTTTGTGAACGGACGTTATTTTCATTTGCATTTTTTTCACAAGACTTCGGTTCGGCGCTTTCTTCCGACATTTTATAAAAGGCGGACTGTGTAGGATTCCATACCATAAGATCACCTCCGACAAGATATTCAGATAAGTTTATCAAAAAGTCCCGTTTCCCTGAGCATAGGAAGAATAGTAAACAGCTTTATCAGCCTTAAAGCCGAATCTATCTTCGGACGGTTTTCCTGTCTGAGGAGCGGCTTTAACGCAAGCAGAAAACGCTCGGTATCATCGGGCTGATTCAGCGTTTCAAGCAGTCCCATAAGCTTTATAAGCATTTCCGGGTCAAGTCCCGAAAACAAGCCGCCCTGCTCTTCGTTTTTGTTTTCGCGGGACTGTTCGTCTTCATTATCTTCATCATCGCCGACAAGCGCCCGCAGCAAATCTTCTATGTTGTTATTATCCACACACGAGCGCCCCCATTCTTGTAAAAAACTTTATTTCATCTTTTGCCGAGCATTTTCATTATGTCCTCGGGCGTAGAGGCGTTTTTCAGTTTCTGCATTAGCTCTTTATTTGAAAGTATCGCGCGGAGTTTCTCCTTGTCCGATTTTGAAAGTCCCTGTGAAAGCGCTTTCATGTCGCCTTTTTCAAGGGTCTGCCTTAGCTGTGAGGGTGATGTTCCGAGCTTTTGGCTTGCTGCCTCTATGAGCTTGTCATAATTCTTTTCGTTCATAACGATTTCCTCCCGTTATCATAATTGTGCATAATAAACAAACTTTTCTTAAAATACTTTTATTTGTCTCCGATTTATGATATACTTTTAAGTTGAACGGAGGCATTTATGAAAATTCTTGTTATTTCTGATACTCACCGCGACTTTTCCGCAATTGAGCTTGCTCTTTCGCAGAACAAAGACGCGGATATGCTTATTCATCTCGGCGACGGAGAAACCGAGTTTGAGGACTTTACTGCGGCGCATCCTATGCTGCCTGCGGTTTATGTCGGAGGAAACTGCGACATCGGCGTACATGAAACAACGCATGTTGTCAGAACAGGCACGGGCGTAAATATTTTCTGCTGTCATGGGCACACGCTCGCCGTGAAAATGACGCTCGGTCTGCTCACGGAAAATGCGAGGGAAAACAACTGTGACATTGCGCTTTACGGGCATACGCATATTCCGTTTAATGATATGGTAAACGGCGTTTATGTCATGAACCCCGGCAGCGCGGCGCTACCGAGAGGCGATATGAAACCGTCATACGGAATAATTGATATCGACAAAAACCGCGCCATATCTATAAATATTCGTGAGCTTAGGGGTAAATGACAGATGAGCGGCATTTTTTATCTTGATGAAACTACATCTACAAACGACTGGCTGAAAGAACGGTGTGACGAATTGTCGGACGGCGCTTGTGTTACCGCCGAAAGGCAGACGCTCGGCAGAGGCAGGCGCGGTCACGCGTGGGATACGGCGGCGGGAATGCTTGCTATGTCTGTACTGCTTAAAGACCCGCCCGACTTTATGACTTTAACGGCGCGCGTCGGACTTGCGGTATGCGACGCAATTGAAGAATTCGGCATAAAGGCTTTCATAAAGTGGTCTAACGATATAATTATTGAAAATCGCAAGGTCTGTGGTATTTTATGCGAGAGCGTAAGAAAAGGTGAATATGTTATCTGCGGGATAGGCGTAAACATATCGCAAAGCGACGATTATTTCAGGAAAATCGGACTTCCGAACGCTGTTTCTCTTAAAACCGTGACAAATAAAGACATACCGAAAAAGGCGTTATGTGAAAAAATTCTGGAAAAAGTTATTATACGCTCAAAACAGACTTTCTGTGAATGTTACGATGAATACAAAGCTCGGCTTTTAAATTTAGGGCGCGAAGTGAAACTTATCCGCGGAAACGAAGAACAGCTCGCGCGGGCGGTGGATATTGCAGAAAACGGCTGTCTTATCTGCGAAAATGAAAGCGGAAGGTTCGAGGTAAATTCGGGAGAAGTTTCCATAAGAGGAAAGGACGGGTATTTATGATAGAAAATGAATTTAAGACAATGCTTTCCGCCGAGCAGTATGAAAGGCTGTTAAACGAATTTTCGTGGGACGAAACGATATTACAGACAAACTACTACTACGACACCGACGGGCTTAATTTGTCCGAAAGAAGTATAACCGTGCGCGTTCGTGAGATTGACGGAGAATTTTTTCTGCAAGTGAAACTCCCGACCAAGAAAGAGTTTTCGCGCGTTGAACTTTCCGAAAAACTCGATACTCTGCCCGAAGAACTTTCGGGAAAGCTCCTCTCGGAAATGTCGGGAGAGGATATTCCCGATGTAAAGCGGCTGGGAAAACTTTTTACAAAGAGGCTGGTTAAGGGCTTTGACGGCGCGGAAATTGACCTCGACATGAGCGAATATTTTGAAAAGGCGGACTATGAAGTTGAGATCGAATTTACCGACGAAGAAAAGGCACGGGAAATTCTCAAAAAAATAAGGAGCGTTATTGGCGAACGCTCCGAAAGTGTCATATGTAAAGGAAAAATCAGAAGATTTTTAGAGGAATACCGAAAAAGAACGGATCTTTGACCCTGTCGGTCAAGTATCGGAAAGGTATGTTCTCAGAACATCTTCCGCTATCTGACGCTGGGTTTTGCGGGTATCCATTGCGAGTTTTTGTATGTGACGGTGCGCCTGTTCTTCGGTGAGATTAAGGTATTGTATAAGGCAGCACTTTGCACGGTCAATTATTTTTACATCATCAAGCTGTTTCGACAGCTTGTTTTTTTCATCTTCGAGGCGGTTTATGTTCTCCTTTGCGAGAGCCGCCATTTTAAGGGCGTTCTGCAGAACGCTCTTTTTAAACGGTTTTTCTACGACAAACGCTCCCGTAAACTTTATTCTCTTTTGCACATCGTCCGCAATATCCGCTCTCGCAAGCACAATTATCGGCGAAGAAGTAAGCTTTGACGCCTCGCTGACATAATTCAGTCCGAACTCCGACCTCAAGGGAGTTGAAACGATTATCGCCCCGCAGTCGCCGAAATCAAACTGTTTTTCATCATCAAAGCACAGCGAAAAATCCTCGGCTGATTCGCCGAGAATATCGCGCAGATCTTTGCAGGATTCTTCTGTTTTTGCGTTGATGAAGATCTTCATAAAACCTCTCCGATGTTGTATGATTTTTGCCGCGGCGTTTTTGTTTAATTGTTTACATACAACTGTTTATAGGGATTTGCAGAGTTGGGGATAAGTTTATAGAACTTTGAGCTTAAAAGCTCGTCGGTGTTGTGCTTAAAGTGTTTTACAAATCTGTCGATATAGCGGCGGATCTGCTCTTTTTCCTCTGCGGTAGCCTCTGTACAGCAAACCTGCTTTGGAAGTCCTTTGGGAGCTACTTCGCTCCTTATAAACATTTCTCCGCCATGCATACCCGTTCCGCAGAAACTTCCGACAGGACAGCCTTCCGTTCCTATTCCGAGAACGATTATAATGCCGCCAGCCTGGTATTCTCCGAGGAAATCGCCGACCTTTCCGCCGATAACGATTATCGGGTAAAGCTCCTTATAGCTCTTCATATGTATTCCGACGCGATAGCCCGCGTTTCCCTCTACATATATCTCGCCCGAACGCATTGCGTATCCCGCGGTGTCGCCGCAGTTTCCGTGAACGATTATTGCTCCGTCGTTCATTGTATCGCCGATAGCGTCCTGTGCGTTTCCGTATACAACTATCTTAGAGCCGTTGAGGTATGCTCCGAGAGCGTTTCCGGGAGTACCCGTAACAAGGATCTCCTTCCCTGTTGTTCCTGCGCCGATATAGCGCTGACCGAGCACGTTTTCTATTTCAAACCTGCTTTCGTCGCTCTCGCGCATTATTTTATTCAGCTCGGAATAACCGATATTTTTTGCGTCTATTTTCATCTTATGATACCTCCGAGCTTTTCTTCGCGTCTTTCTTTTGAGAACATCATCATCTGAGGCTTTTGTTTGAGAAGTTCTTCGTTTACATCGTCTATCTCAATGCCCTCTTTTATCATTCCCGTATAAATTCCCGCTCTCTCGACGTCACCCATAAGGATATAGCCCTTCAGCTTATTGTCGCGGAACACCAGCTTTTTATATGTATTCTCCGTTTCGGTCACATATTCCTCGCCGTTATAATCTCCCGCTGAAATGATATGAAGTCCGAAAAGCCCTATTGCGTTCATAGGAATGGCGTTAAGATAATAATTCTCTCTGCCCGCCATATTGCGTCCTGCCGTTTCTCCCTGTAAATATGCGTTGGGGAGAATTGCAAGTATTCTGTTTGTGTCGGCGGCAGAATCATAACTTACGGTACAATCTCCCGCCGCGTAAATGTCATCAAGCGAAGTTTTCTGGGTCATATCCGTAATTATGCCGCGCTCGACCTTTCCTCCCGCGTCGGAAACAAGCTCAGTATTCGGGCGCACTCCGACGGCTACTATGAGCATATCGAAATCAACGGTCATTCCGTTCTGAAGTTTTGCGGAATGTTCGGAAAATTCTTCAACGGAAGTTTTAAGAATGAATTTCACGCCGTGGTTTTCAATATGGCGCTGCATTTTAATTCCTGCTTGTACGTCGAGAATTGACGGAAGTATTCTGTCGGCAAGGTCGATGACTGTTATATCCGTTTCGTGTGCGGCAAGCGCCTCGGCGGCTTTAAGTCCTATAAGTCCCGCGCCGATAATGAGGACTTTCATTCCCTTCTTTATTTCGGAACGGATAGCCTTTACGCTGTCGAAAGTCATAAAGGTATGATAGTTTACCTTTTCAAGACCTTTCATCGGCGGCACAAAAGGCTTTGAACCCGTTGCGACCATAAGCTTGTCATAAGGAACGGAAAGTCCGTCATCAAGAACTACGCACTTCTTTTCCGTTTCTATCTTTGTGACCTTTTTGCCGAGTATGGTTTCAACGCCGTTCTTTTCATAAAAATCGGGTTCGCGGTAATAAATGTTCTTGTCCGAAACCTTGCCCTCGAGCCAGTAGGAAATGAGAGGGCGCGAATAGGTGTGATACTTTTCGTCGGAGATGACGGTTATTTTTCCGGTGCTGTCTATCTCACGGATTCCCGCGATAGTTCCGACAGCCGCCGTACTGTTTCCGATAATAACGTAATTCATCTTTTTCACCTCTCCTCAAAAACAATGGCTCTGTTCGGACAGCCCTGAACGCAGGCAGGCTCGCCGTTGTGGTTCTTTACGCACAAGTCGCACTTCTGTATTCTGTGTCCCTCTTCGTCAATTACTATACAGCCGTAAGGACAGCTCAACACGCAGGTATAACAACCTACGCACCTTGTTTCATCTACTGAAACAACTCCGTCCTTTACGGAGAGCGCTCCCGAAATACAGCCCTTTACGCAGGGTTTTGCCTCGCAATGGCGGCACTGAACGGCAAAATTTACTTCATTTCCCTCTTCGACTTTTATTCTCGGAAGAGGTTTTTTGCCCTCGGTCTTAAAAGCCTTTATCATATTCGGAGCGCCCGAATTTGCCGCAGCGCAATAATATTCGCACAAATGACAGGCAAGACACCAATCTTCGTTTACATAAACTCTTTTCATTTTAGCCGCTCCTTTCGTTATTCGCCCGCATGCATTATGCCCAGAATGTCAAGCTCTTTCTGCGTAAGCCCGACGCCTCTCAGCATAAGCCTGTTTCCGCGGAGCGCCTCGATCGAGTTTATACCCATTCCGCCCATCATTTCTTTTATCTCGTGATCCCATGCGGTGATGAGGTTTACAAGTCTTTCGCTGCCTATTGCGGGATTAAGGCGCTTTACAAGGTCGGCGCGCTGGGTAGCTATGCCCCAGTTGCACTTACCCGTATTACAGCTCCTGCAAAGATGACAGCCCAGCGACAGCAGCGCCGCCGTCGCGATATAAACGGCGTCCGCGCCGAGAGCTATTGCCTTTACTACGTCAGCCGCCGAACGAATTGAACCTCCGACAACTATAGAAACATCGTTTCTAATTCCCTCGTCGCGAAGTCTTGCGTCAACGCTTGCCAGAGCAAGCTCTATCGGTATTCCCACGTTGTCGCGTATTCTCGTAGGAGCTGCGCCCGTGCCGCCTCTGAAACCGTCTATTGCGATAATATCCGCGCCCGAACGAGCAATTCCCGAGGCGATTGCCGCGATATTATGTACCGCCGCTATTTTTACGATAACAGGCTTTTCGTAATTCGTAGCCTCTTTCAGCGACAAAACAAGCTGACGTAAGTCCTCTATGGAATATATATCATGATGAGGAGCGGGAGATATAGCGTCCGAGCCCATAGGTATCATACGCGTTTTGGAAATTTCCTCGTCTATCTTCATTCCGGGAAGATGTCCGCCGATACCGGGCTTTGCGCCCTGTCCCATTTTTATTTCTATCGCCGCGCCCGCGTCAAGATATCCCTTGAAAACGCCGAAACGTCCCGACGCGACCTGGCAGATAGTGTTTGCGCCGTATTTATAAAAGTCGCGGTGAAGTCCGCCCTCGCCCGTATTATAGAACGTTCCGAGCTTTGTAGCCGCTCTCGCAAGGCTCTCGTGTGCATTTTTGCTTATTGAGCCGAATGACATCGCTGAAAACATTATCGGAACATCAAGCTCAAGATAGGGCGTTTTTTCAAAATGCGCCTTTCCCTCTTTGTCATAGGTTATCTTCTGCGACTTTTTGCCGAGGAAGGTCTTTGTTTCCATAGGCTCGCGCAGAGGGTCAATAGGCGGGTTTGTTACCTGTGATGCGTTTAAAAGTATTTTGTCCCAGTAAACGGGATAATCTTTCGGAGTACCCATTGCGGAAAGGAGAACGCCGCCCGTGCCAGCCTGCTTGTAGACTTCCTCCATGACCTGCATGTTCCAGTTTGCGTTATAGCGGAACTGATTTTCATTCGGACGTATCTTTAACGCCTGTGTAGGACAAAGGCAGACACATCTCTGACAGTCTACGCAGGTCTGCTCGTTCGACACCATTTTATCAAGATCGGGGTCGTATTTATGTACCTCGTTCGCGCACTGTCTTTCGCAGACTCTGCACTTTATGCAGCGGTCGGGGTCTCTTAATACCTCGAAAAGAGGATTATTGAAATTTATTGCCATTTATCTTCCCACCCTTTCCGCAGCGTATTTGTCAAGTTCGGCTATGACAGGTTCTCCGCCGCGCGGCGACCATATTCTGTCAACATCGGGGCACATCGTTCTTATAGAACATTCCTCGGACGAAATGTACATGGTGTCGCCCTTTTCCGCGCAGACCATCGAACGGAGTTTCAGTCTGTCGTTTAACGCCATAAGCCCGTTGTTATAGCCTAAAATTATGGAGAAAGGTCCGGTTATGAGAAGGCTAGAATATACATTTCTGAAATGTCTGTACTTTTCGGTGTCCTCGGGGCTGAATTTTCCGCTTTCAAGCTCGCTCCAGAAAGGAGACGCTATGACCTTTGCAACGTCTTCAAGCGGCATACCGAGCCTTCTGTGAAGATAATCTATGATATAGGTAATAACTTCGGTATCCGTAAGAAGATTGCACTTATAGCCGAACATCTCGATAAAGCGTCTGTTCGCGTCATAAGATGATATTTCGCCGTTATGTACTATGGTATAATCAAGGAGCGAGAACGGATGTGCGCCGCCCCACCAGCCGGGAGTATTCGTCGGGTATCTTCCGTGTACTGTCCAGGCATAGCCGCTGTATTCTTCGAGACGGTAGAAGTCGCCGACGTCTTCGGGATAACCTACCGCTTTAAATACGCCCATGTTCTTTCCGCTGGAGAAAACATACGCTCCGTCGATCTGGTCGTTTATCCTTATAACACAGCGCGCGACAAACGTTCTTTCGTCAAGCTGGCTGTCGGCAAGCTTTGTCGGCAGAGGATTAACGAAATAACGCCATATAAGAGGCTCGTCGGTTATATTCGGATTTTTTCTAATAGGAATCCTCGACAGATTTACCACGTCAAAATGTCTGTCAAGAAAAGCCTCGGTCTTTACTCTCGCCTCGCTTGAGTCATAGAAAACGTGGAAAGCATACTGGTTCTTATACTCGGGGTAAATGCCGTATCCCGCATAACCGCCGCCCAGACCGTTTGAGCGCTCGTGCATACAGGCTATTGAATTTACAATAACGCTGCCGCTGGTGCGTCTGCCACTTCTGTTTATAAAGCCGGAAATGGCACAACCCGCGGGGATTCTTGTTTCTCCCTCTTTTTGTAGCATATCCTCACTCCTTAATATTGTTGAAAAAGAAGATAATTCTTCTTACAGCCTGTATAAAAGCTCTTTACCCTTCTAGTCGCCAGCATCAAACCTCTTGCTCTAAAAGCAAAAAGCTTTATCTCTCAAAATCTCCCCGGAATTCCTACCTCTTACATCTAACCTCTAAAAAGGCGAGGCGCGGGGCGCGCCCAGCGCCCCGAACTCTCCCCCCTTCCCCTTCGGGGAAGGGGGTCAGGGGGATAGGGCGAATGAGCGTTATTCAGAGAGAAAACTTTTGAAAAGAATCACAAATGGTACTTTATATTCAGTCTGAAAGAAGATAATTCTTCTTAAAATTACTTTCATATTATAACACCGTTTTTATATTTTGTCAAGCATTTTTTGCAAGAAATAAATTTTGAACTTTCATTTTTAAGTAAAAATCCATTTGGTTCAATAACTTTTTGCACGCATTTTGCAACATTTACCGTATTTTTTATTCGTAAATTGCATAATTGCCTGTGATGAAAGTAAATTTTTTGTTTGACTTGCAAGAATGGAAAGGTCAAATTTCAAAAAAAATAGTCATTTTCTCCAAATTAGTAAAAATATGAAATAATGCTTGAAAAATTTGCAAAAATATAATATAATGATAATGTATATTTCAGCTTGTATAAAAACCTATTTTTGGTTCTTTTCAAACGTTGTTTTTCTAAATTACGCTCACTCGCCCTATCCCCCTGCCCCCTTCCCCGAAGGGGAAGGGGGAGAGTTGCGGGGACTCCGTCCCCGCACCCCTGCCGTGTGGGCTGCCGCCCCCGCAACTCTGTTCACCGTCGCAACGCGCAAATCGGGCGTGCAAGTTGGTTTGGGAAAGGAAAGAATGATTTCGTTGAAGTGGCTTTCGGATATTACTGAATACTGTATCTTGTCAACTGTCAACTGACTACCCGTCCCCGCAACCCCTGTTGACAGTGTACGCATTGTCTGCCTTTGGTGAATAACCATACAACGCTAATTAGGCTTGATATATAGACTGTAATATAATGATAATGTATATTTTATTCGCGCTTTTTTTATTCAAAAAGTGAAAGAAAGGAGCTGTCTTATGGCAGTAGATATGAAAACCATTGAGCATCTCTGCGGGCTGTCAAAGCTCTCTTATGATGAAAAAGGAATGGAAAAGGTCATGGGAGAAATGAGCGATATAATCGACCTTATGGACGAGATAAAGGGCTTTGACCTCACATATGACGACACAAAGGACAAAAACGAAATACGCTTTAATGAAACAAGAGAGGATATTCCAGAAAAATCCTTTGATACGGAAAAACTTCTTCAAAATGCGGAAAATACCGACAGCTGCTATGTAGTGCCGAAGGTTGTGGAATAAAGGAGAGAGAAAATGGAACTTACAAGAGCTAAACTCCGCGACCTCAGAAAAATGCTCGACAGCCGTGAGATAAGCGCTGTTGAGCTTTGCGGAGAATATTTAAAGAAAATAGAACTTACGGACAAGGAACTTCTTTCCTACATTACCGTCACGAAAGAAACGGCATTGAACGACGCGGAAAACGCGCAGAAAAAAATAGACGCGGGACAAGCGTCCATGCTTACGGGCATTCCGCTGGCGATAAAGGACAACATCTGCACGGACGGTATAAAGACCACCTGTGCCAGCAAAATGCTGGGGAATTTTGTTCCGCCGTATAATGCGACGGTTATTGAAAAACTGAACGAACAGGGATATGTCCTGCTCGGAAAAACGTCCATGGACGAATTTGCGATGGGCGGTTCTACGCAAACTTCCGCGTTTGCAAAGACCAAAAACCCTTATGACTTAGAACGTGTACCCGGAGGAAGTTCGGGCGGCTCGGCGGCGGCTGTCGCGGCATCGCTTGCGCCCGCGGCTCTCGGCTCGGACACGGGCGGTTCTATACGCCAGCCCGCCTCGTTCTGCGGAGTTACGGGATTAAAGCCAACATACGGAAGAGTTTCGAGATACGGGCTTGTGGCGTTTGCAAGCTCGCTCGACCAGATAGGTCCTATTGCAAACGACGCCTATGACTGCGCGATACTTTTAAACGCCATATGCGGTGCAGACCGTCATGACGCAACGTCTGCAAGAAAAGACGTTCCCGACTTTACGGCGGATATTGACAAGCCCATAGCGGGAATGAAGATAGCGCTGCCGAAAGAATTTTATTCGGACGCAATTGACGACTGCGTGAAAGAGTCTGTACTGAATGCCGCAAAGGAGCTTGAAAAACAAGGCGCGGTACTTATCGACTGCTCAATTCCCGGACTTAAATACGCGATACCCGCGTATTATCTTATAGCGTGCGCTGAGGCTGCATCTAACCTTTCGAGATTTGACGGCATAAAGTACGGTTTCAGAGGAGAGGGCAGGACCTTTAACGACCTTATAATTGACAGCAGGAACAAGGGTTTCGGAGAGGAAGTTAAAAGGCGTATTCTTCTCGGAAACTATGCGCTTTCGAGCGGTTATTATGATGCTTATTATAAAAAGGCGCTCGCGCTTAAACAGGAAATAATAAAGGAATACGGCGATATTTTTGAACAGTGCGACGCTGTTCTTACTCCTACAGCGCCTACGCCCGCCTACAAGATAGGCGAACAGGACAACGACCCCGTAAAAATGTATACGGCGGATATATGCACTGTAACGGTAAATATCGCAGGACTTCCCGGAATATCTACGACCTGCGGCTATACCGAAAGCGGACTTCCTATAGGAATGTCTGTAATAGGAAAACGTTTTGACGAACAGTCTGTTCTGCGTATCGCTTATGCATGGGAACAGAACTTTAAGACTGTCGCGCCGAAACTTTAAGGAGGTGGAATAAAAATGAGCGCTTATTTTCCGACAATGGGTCTTGAGATACACGCGGAGCTGCTGACAAAATCGAAAGTTTTCTGTACCTGTTCGGCTGAGTTCGGAGGAACTCCAAACTCGCGCTGCTGCCCCGTATGCAGCGGTATGCCCGGAACGCTCCCCGTTCTTAACAGAAAAGCCGTTGAATATATCATAAAAGCGGGATATGTGATGAACTGCGAGATTTCAAGATTTACAAAATGGGACAGAAAAAACTATTTTTATCCCGACCTGCCCAAAGCATATCAGATATCGCAGATGCCGCGCCCCGTTTGTCTTTCGGGAAATGTAAAGATAAATGTAAACGGCGAAGAAAAGACTATAAGGATAAACCGCATACACCTTGAAGAGGACGCGGGAAAGCTTGTTCATGACGAGGTGAACAGGATATCTCTTGCGGACTATAACCGCTGCGGGATACCGCTTATTGAGATAGTGACAGAGCCTGATTTCCACAGCGCGGACGAAGTTATAGCTTTTATGGAAAAGGTAAAGCTGCTTTTGCAATACGCGGGTATCTGCGACTGCAAGATGGAACAGGGTTCTATAAGATGTGACGTGAACATTTCAATTGCCCCGAAGGGTAGCGCCGAGCTTGGCACAAGGACGGAGCTTAAAAACTTAAACTCGCTCAAAGCCATAGCGAAGGCGATCGAAATAGAAATTGACAGGCAGGAGGAGCTTTTAGACAGCGGAGAGAGAGTCATACAGGAAACGCGCCGCTTTAACGAGGCTCTCGGAGAAACCACGGCTATGCGCTCGAAAGAGGACGCGCACGACTACCGCTACTTCCCCGACCCCGACATTCCGCCGATAATTTTCACTGAAGAAGAGCTTGAAGAAATAAAGAACTCTATCCCCGAACTTCCCGAGCAGAGAGTTGAGCGCTATGTAAATTCCCTCGGTCTAAAAAAAGCGGACGCCGATATAATCGTTGGTGACAAGAAAGTCTGCGATTTCTTTGACGAGGCGATCTCCGCATACAACAACCCGAAAGCTGTAGCGAATTACATTGTCGGCGAGCTTATGAGAAGAATAAACCTCGGCGAGGCGGACATGGAAACCCTCAAGTTTACGGGAGCTGAATTTGCAAGGCTTGTTGAACTTTTACAAACCGACAAGCTCTCACAGTCTAATGCAAAGGTCGTTCTCGGAAAGATGATAGAAACGGGAGAAAAGCCCGATGACATCGCGGATAAAGACGATCTGTGGATAAAAGAGGACAGCGATCTTCTTGCGAAAACTATCGATGAGATAATAGCAAACAACCCCAAACCCGTGGAACAATACAAGAACGGAGATAAAAAGGTGTTCGGTTTCTTTATGGGACAGGCAAACAAGGCGCTTAAAGGTCTTGCCTCGCCGAAAGCTATACAGGAATATTTAACGAAAAAACTCAGCGAATAAAATCAATAAAAGGGGAATTTAAAATTCCCCTTTTTTTATATCACTGATCTTCTTTGAGCATTTCTTCGGCTGCCGTAAGGCTTGCAGAATTATTTTCACTTCCGTCAATAATGCGCGCAATTTCGCGAATTCTTCCTTTACGGTCAAGCTCTGTTATTCTGGTATAAGTCCTGCCGTTTTCGACGGTTTTTTCAAGCGAAAGATGCTGCTCGGCTTTCGCGGCTATCTGCGCCAGATGCGTTACGCACATGACCTGGCGTGAGCGCGACAGTTCCTTTAATTTAATGCCTACTTTCTGCGCGGCGCGCCCGCTTATTCCCGTATCTATCTCGTCGAAGATAAGCGTCGGCATATCGTCGCTTTTCGCAAAAACGCACTTTATTGCAAGCATTATTCTCGACAATTCGCCGCCCGACGCTATCTTATTTATCGGCTTAGGCTCTTCGCCCGCGTTTGCGGATATCATAAGCTCTACGAGGTCCATTCCGCTTATTGAAATTTTATCGGGCTTTACCGCGAAAACTATCCTCACATCGGGCATATCGAGAAACGTAAGCTCGTTTTTTATTTCCTCTGCAAATCTCTCGGCAGCTACTTTTCTTAGCTTTGATATCTCGCCTGCCGCGGCTTTTACCTGTATTGCAAGCTCATGTTTTTTCCTGTCAAGCTCTGCCGCGCGCGCATTTGCGTTCGCCAGATCTTCAAGCTCCGCCTTGCAGTCATCAAGATAATACATAAGCTCATCGGCAGTACGGTTGTATTTTCGCATTGCCGTTTTTAAAAGCGACATTTTGTCGGCAAGTTCAGCCTCGTTGTTGTCGCTGTATTTATCGCAGATACTGTAGATCTCATCGGAAATGTCGTTTGCCTCCGACACAACAGCCGAAAGCCTTTCGCAAAGCCCGGCGGTTTCGGGCTCTAAGTCGGAAATGCTTTTAAGATAACTAACCGCGTCTCTTAGCGCGTCTATACACCCGCCGTCTGCGGAAAGCGCGGATAATGCCTTTTGCGCGGCGTCTGTTATTTTTGAGGCTTTTCTCGCATATTCAAGCTTTTCTTCGAGATATTTCCCGCTCCCCTTTTCAAGCTCCAACGGTTCAAGCTCGGAAATAACGGCTTTAAGACGTTCGGTCTTGAAGTCTATGCTGTCGAGGTCTCCTCTGAGCATTTTAAGATCGCGCGAGGTACTTGAAAAATCACGGAAGAGCGCGTGATATTCGTTTATCCTGTCGGTTATTCCCGCATATCTGTCGAGAATATCGAGCTGGTTTTCATTTGACATAAGTATACGGTTGTCATGCTGACCGTGAATGTCAATAAGTAAGCCGGCTATTTCTTTGAGCATTGCCGCTGTCGCCGTCCTGCCGTTTATGTGAGCGGAGCTTTTTCCGTCCGCAAAAATTTCACGCGATAAAACTACCTCTTCACATTCTTCAAAGCCAAGCTCTTTGAGCTTTTCGGCTGCTAAAGCGGGTATGTCGTCAAAAAGCGCGGAAACGACTGCCTTTTGTTCGCCCGAACGAACAATGTCGCGACTGACGCGCTGACCCAAGATAGCGTTTATCCCGCCGATAAGCACGCTTTTTCCCGCGCCCGTTTCACCCGTAAAAACGTTAAAGCTGCCGCAGAACCGAGCGTTTCCGCGCTCGATAACCGCAAGATTTTCAATTGACAGCTCTCTTAACATTTTGTTGCTCCTTAATTGCTTTACAGTCTATGATCTATTATCTTAAAGCGCTTTTTCAAGGTATACCATATCGACCAACTGCCTGCCACATTCAAAAATAGGGTGGTCATAATTATCGACAAAGAAATTTTTTACCCTGTATGTTTCCTTAAAACCGCACTTTTTATAAAACGGGATAGTAAGCGGACTGTCGCCTGTTCCGACTTTTAGGACATTATATAAACCTTTATATTTCCTCTCGATAAATCCTATAAGCTTTTTTCCGTATCCCATCTGCTGATACTCGGCTTTTACGGCGATATTCTTTATTTCAAGAACAGAATTTCCCTCGTCGGTGACAACACATACTGCTTTAACGTCATTTTCCATGAGCGCGTACATTGTCCCTCTGTCAAGATATTTTTCGATCATATCTTCCTGCTCGTCGCCAAGCAAAAGCAGATCAATATACGCCCGCTTGTTCGTTTTGACTTCAATAAATTCCATATTCCCATAAACCCAAGTAAAACGCTATCTCCTCATCATTCTTGCGAGCTGGATCGAAAGCGCCTTAGCGTGATTTTCGGTTTTTGTGAGAATAAATACGGTGTCGTCGCCCGCTATCGTTCCCATGACAGAGCTAATCCTGCGCTCGTCTACGACCTTACAAGCCGCGTCCGCAAGTCCCGAATGGCACTTCATAACAACAATGTTCGCCGCGTAATCAACGGATATAACAGACTGGGCAAAAATGTCGCTGTATGTCAGTTCTTCGTCCGATATCCCCGAATAATAACACGACACTCCGCTTTCGGACATACACTTTTCTATACGCAGCTCCGCAATATCGCGCGACAAAGTAGCCTGGGCGGTTTTTACACCGCGCTCTTCCAAAAGCTGCATGAGCTGATTCTGAGTTTCTACTTCGTTCTGCGATATTATTTCCATTATAAGGAGCTGACGCGCTTTCTTTTTCATATGCGCTCCTTATTCTCCGTCCTTTATCGGCGTCAACAGCTTGTTGTGAATTACTCCGTAAAATCCTTCGCCCGTTTCTATAAGCAGCAGATCCTTTTCATAACGGGTAAGCTGCAAAACGTCGCCCTCTAAAAACGGAACTGCCATGCCGCCGTCTGCGGAAATTGTAGCGGTGCTGTCGCCGTAGTGGCAAACGCGCGCGGTCACTTTCTGCTTTGCGGAGAAGATCATTGTACGGTTAAAAAGAGTATGCGGGCAAAGCGCCGTAAACTCGATACACTCCATATCGGGAGAGATTATAGGTCCTCCCGCGGAAAGCGAATATGCGGTAGAGCCTGTGGGTGTGCTTAAAATAATGCCGTCAGCACGGACACGGGTCACCTCGCTGTCGCCGCAGTATATCATATATTCGGGAAGTCTTGAACGGCTACTGCGGGAAATGGTTACGTCGTTCAATATCTGCTCGGAGAAGATGACTTCGCCGTCGCGTATAAGCTTACAGTCAAGCATCATTCGCGGCGTTACGGGGTGATTTGAGTTTAAAATGTCGGGGATCTTCCATATGTCCTCCGCCTCTACCGTTGCCATAAAGCCGAGCCTGCCGAAGTTTACTCCCAAAAGCGGAATGCCGTATTCTGCCGCGACTTTTCCCCAGCGCAGTATAGTACCGTCGCCGCCGACAGTTATTATATAATCGCAGCC
Organism: uncultured Clostridia bacterium; assembly: GCA_947631575.1. Taxonomy (GTDB): domain Bacteria; phylum Bacillota; class Clostridia; order Oscillospirales; family Ruminococcaceae; genus CAG-115. Next base: position 21,202 of record CANRLW010000009.1, on the reverse strand, counting down.
CTCGGGGGACTCTACGACCTCCGCTCCGACTTTTTCAACAAAGAGCGTATTCTCTCCGAATATACACGGCGTTATCCCCGCGGCTTTAAGAAACTGCGCTATCTTTCTGGATTGCGTCGCCGCACCTGTTTTTCCCATATTGAACACTATAAGAACTTTCATACCTTATTCCTTTCTTAATACAAGAAGATATTCGACATTTCCGTCGCCGCCCGTCACAGGCGAAATTTCCGTTCCTACAACGGAAAAACCGCACTCTTGGGCGAAATTAACCAACTCATTTACTACTTTCAGCCTTAGCTTTTCATCTTTTACAATGCCCTTTTTGGTGAGGAGATTTTTATTTCCTACCTCAAACTGCGGCTTTATCAGTACGACCGCCGCTCCGCCGTCCCTTAACAATCGGAAAATGTGCGGCAAAATGAGCTTTTGCGAGATGAACGAAACGTCCGCGCCTATAAAATCGGCAGGCTTTTCAAGCGTAAAATCACGGATATCGGTCTGTTCGAGAGAAATTACGCGGTTGTCGCTTTTCAGCTTTTCGGCGAGCTGGGCTGTTCCGACATCGACCGCATATACAAGCTCCGCGCCGTGTTGCAGCATACAATCCGTAAAACCACCCGTAGACGCGCCGACATCTACGCAGGTTTTATCTTTAAGTTCAAGCCCGAAAACTTCTATTGCCCTTTCAAGTTTCAATCCTCCGCGCCCGACGTATCTGAGCTGCTTTTCTTCGAGAATTGAAACCTCGTCATTCTCGCCTATATCGAACGACGGTTTTAAGACCGCAGTTCCGTTTACCGAAACGCCGCCTTGTTCAACGAGTCTCGCCGCGGCTGTCCTGCTCGGACACGAGCCGTTTCTTGCAAGATAAACATCTATCCTCATTTTGGCTCTTGATCTTTCAGCCGCATAGCCATTTTATCCTCGGACAAGCCGTACATTTCAAACTGCTCTTCGACGCTTGCCGCAGGGACAAAACCGCCCTTTACCGCGACAATTTCTACCTTTGTATTGCAATCTTCGCCCATAAGCTCAACTGCAAGCCCTTCTCCTACCCCGCCTTTTTGCGAGCCTTCTTCAAAAAATACAACTTTCTTGTATTTCTTCGCGGTTTCGATAATTTCCTTTGGGAGAGGGTTTATTTTCACGAGCCTTAACATATCGGCGTTTGCCTTTTCGCAGGCTTTCGCGCAATTAAGAGAAATCCTTCCGTATGTTATGGCAAGAACGTCGGAACTTTTTCCCGAATAGTAATAATCTCTTGTGGGCAACATTGCCGCCGAAAACCGCTCGTCAATATCGCAGAACTCGTTTCCTTTGGGATAACGGACGGCAGCTATTCCCTCTGTTTCATAAATCGCGCGGTATAAGCACTGTTTAAGCTCGGCAAATGACGCGGGAGAATATACCGTTGTGTTCGGTATCATTCTGAGCATCGGCACATCGAAAATTCCCTGGTGTGTTTCTCCGTCCTCGCCGACAAAGCCCGCCCGGTCAATTGCAAGAGTAATATGCGTTTTTTCTATCGCGCAGTCATGTATAATCTGGTCAAAGCCGCGCTGTAAAAATGTCGAATAAACAGCGAACACGGGCAGCATACCTCCCGTTGAAAGTCCCGCGGCAAATGTCACGCTGTGCTGTTCGGCTATTCCCGTATCATAAAATCTTGCGGGGAAAAAGTTCTTGAAATAATTTAGTCCTACGGCGTATTTCATCGCCGCAGTCACGGCGCATATGCGCCTGTCTTTTTTACCCAGACGCGCAAGCTCCTGACCGAACATTTCCGAATAAGTCCGCGGAGTGTTGAACTCGTCGTTATTATACTCGACCGCTACGCCGCCTTTTCCTATGGCATGGTATTTTCCGGGATTATCCTGCGCGGGTTTATAGCCTTTTCCCTTTTTGGTAAAGACATGGACGATACACGGGCGCTTTACAAACTTTGCAACAGTGAGCGCCTCAATAAGGTCTTCGAGGTTATGCCCGTCAACAGGTCCGATATAAGTAAAGCCTAAGTTTTCAAACATATTGCTGCTGTCGTAGAGCGTCTGCTTTATAAGGCGTTTTACATCGGTTATGATATCCTCGACAGGTTTTCCTACAACGGGAATTGCAGAAAGCACGCTCTTTACATGTTCTTTTGCTTTATAATATTTTTTTGTAGAACGGATATGCGCAAGATACCGAGCAAGAGCGCCCTTGTTCTTGCCTATTGACATGGCGTTGTCATTAAGCACAAGAGTAAGATTAGAGGCGGTCTTTCCCGCATTGTTGAGCGCCTCGTATACCATTCCGCCCGTCAATGCACCGTCGCCTACGACCGCCGCGACCGCGCCTTCCTTTCCGCAAAGACGCATTGCCTCGGAAATACCGTATGCGGCGGAAACTGATGTGCTGCTGTGTCCGGAGATAAACGCATCAGCCTTGCTTTCATCGGGTCTTGAAAAACCCGAAAGTCCGTCTTTTTGTCTTAATGTTTCAAAGCGCGAATATCTGCCTGTAAGAAGTTTATGGGCATAAGACTGATGTCCTACGTCCCAGACTATTTTGTCCTCGCCGAACACGTCAAACACACAGTGGAGAGCAACGGTAAGCTCCACTGTTCCGAGATTTGAGGACAGATGTCCGCCGTTTTTTACGGTAGTATGCAAAATGCAGCCGCGAAGTTCCTTGCAGAGCTGCCTTAGCTGCGGAATAGTAAGATTTGATATTTTATCGTGATTTATGTCGTCTGAGAGATACACGACCTGCCCTCCTGAAAAATGTATTACGGGATCGGAAACGCCATTGCTATTATTATTCCCAAAAGCGAGCCCGCCACTACTTCTATGGGAGTATGCCCCAGAAATTCTTTAAGGTCTTTTTGATTTACAAGGTCTTCTATATCCGAATCGTCTTCACTTCCGCCGAGAGCCGTTATTTCGTCATCAAGCTCGTCTACAATTTTTCTCAGCTTGTTAAGCTCTTTTGCGTGAAGACCCGCGTTATAGCGCACGCTCATCGCGTCATAGATAACTATTCCCGCAAGCAGCGCCGAAAAGGCAAACTCGGAGCTTGCAAAGCCCTTAAACCGCAGAGTATAGATCATAACCGAAACGACAAGCGACGAATGGGAGGAGGGCATGCCTCCCGCGCCCGTTATGCGTTCGGGATTAAATGTCTTGTATTTTATAGAGTAATGTATAGTTTTAAGTATCTGCGCAATAATCCACGAAATAAGTCCCACGGAAATAATGGGATTTATCATAAGAATATCAAGCACTTTCAGACTTCCTCCTAATTACTTCTTTCGGCAAGCATACCGGCAAGCCCGTTTAAAAACTCCGTGTCCGAAAACTCGTTTAAAAACTCTTTTGCCTCTGCCGTAAGCTGTTTTACATGCTCTCTTGCCTTGTCAATACCGACCGCGGAAACATATGTGTATTTGCCGTTTTCCTTGTCGCTGCCTATAGGCTTTCCGAGAGTTTTTTCATCCGCAGTTATATCAAGTATATCGTCTGTTATCTGAAAAGCAAGTCCTATACTTCTGCCGAATTTTCCTGCGGCGTCCTGTTTGCTTTCATCGGCGCCTGCCGCTATACAGCCTGCTTTACAGCAAAACTCAAGCAGCGCGCACGTTTTCATATTGTACATATCAACAATTGCGGACAACGGCGGCTGTTTGTTTTCATATTCAAGGTCGAGCGTCTGACCGCCTATCATTCCCTCAAATCCCGCAAGCTCCGCCAAAAGCGCGGATATTTTTAGCGCGTCTTCTGCGGATATGGTTTTATCAAGTCCTGCCTTTGCTATTACCTCAAACGGCATTATGGCGAGCGCATCGCCCGCAAGCAGAGCCGTTGCCTCTCCGAAAGCCTTATGACAGGAGGGTTTTCCGCGCCGCAGGTCGTCGTTGTCCATACACGGAAGATCGTCATGAATAAGCGAAAACGTATGCATCATCTCTATTGCACACGCCACAGGCAGCGCCGTTTCGGGTTTTCCTCCGCAGACTCTGCAAAACTCCATAACAAGCGCGGGTCTGAGGCGTTTTCCGCCCGCCGAAAGGCTGTAGCGCGCCGCATCTATCACGGACTTTTGCGGGCAGTCTGCACTTGGGATATATTTTCCGAGCGCATTTTCGGTCATTCGTGCATATTTTAAGAGCTGTTCTTTTACGTTCATTATGCCTTCATTTCCGCCTGCTCTACCACAAGCTTTGCCTCGTCCAGATATTTTCCGCATTTCTCTATAAGCTCCGCCGCCTCTGTATAAAGCTTTAAGCTGTCGTCAAGAGAAATATTCTTATTGGACATAAGCTCCGATATTGCCGAAAGCCTATTCATTGCCTCTTCAAAATTAAAATCCATTTTATTCCCTTACTTTCTTTATCTCGGCATCTGCGCTGCCGCTGCCGAACATTATTTCAACTTTATCCCCGACAGAAAGCTCTTTTGCGTCGGAAATTATTTTTTCTCCAAGCTTTACCGTCGAATACCCGCGCTTTAAGACTGAAAGCGGGTCAAGAGCGGAAATAAGCTGTCTGTGTTTTTCAAGAGTGATCTCGCTTATCTCCAGCTTTTTTTCCATAGAGCGCTTTATATCTTCCATAAACTCCCAAAGCCTGCTTAATTTGCTTTGATGGCATCGTTCAAGGTGCTTGTCCATGCTATCTTTAAATAAAGATACCCTTTCACGTTCCTTACTGATCTTAAAATCCAGCCAGTACAAAATAGAGCTTTTGGACATACCAAGCTCTTTGAAAAGCTGCTCTTTATCGGGTACTGCCGCGACTGCAGCCGCCGTTGGAGTAGGAACTGTTTTATCTGCGGCAAGGTCGGAAATGGTTATGTCTATCTCGTGACCGACGGCGCTTATTACAGGGGGCTTGCTTTGAAATATCGCTCTCGCAACGCGCTCGCTGTTAAAAGCGCTGAGGTCTTCGGCAGCTCCGCCGCCCCTGGCGATTATGATAACATCAGCGTTTGTATTCTGTGCGTATTCTATGCCGCGAACTATAGAATCGGGAGCGTCCTCGCCCTGCACCACCGCGGGCACAACAAGCATCTTTACACAGGGAAATCTGCCTTCAAGCGTTTTTTCGATGTCGTGGACGACCGCTCCCGTAGGAGAAGTAACGACCGCTATCTTTTTCGGATACTTAGGAAGAGGACGTTTCCTGCCGAAAATTCCCTCGGCTTTAAGTTTTTTTACAAGCTCATCGAGCGCCGCTGACTGCTCGCCGCTGCCTTCGGTCTCAACTTCGTTACAAACAAGGCTGTATGTTCCCCCGTTTTCGTAGACCGAAATTGTTCCTTTGCAGATAACGCTTTTACCTTCTTCTATTTCAGCGCCTATCCTGCTGAAAGTCCTGTTCCAGATAATGGCGCTGAGTTTTGAAGTCTTGTCCGAAAGGCTGAAATAACAATGTCCCGCAGCGGAAAACTTCAGGTTTGTTATTTCGCCGCGCACCGACAGGCTCATAAGTCTTTTGTCTTTTTCCAGCAGGCTGGATACAAGATAGTTTACATTAGACGGAGTTACAACAAGTTCTTTAGTGTTCTGCATTGTTTCCCTCTAACTCTTTCATGTACGAATTCAATATTCCGTTTATAAACGAGCTGTCCGATTTAAGAGAATATTTCTTTGAAAGCTCGACAGCCTCGTTTATTGCGACGGCATTCGGGACTTTTTCACAATACTTCATCTCATAGATCGCGATCTTGAGTATAACGATATTGACCTTTGCAATACGCGCGACCGACCGCGTCTTTGAATATTTAGCTATCACTCCGAGAATTTCCTCGTCATGCTCTAAAACTCCCCTTACAAGCTCGTCCGTCTGTTCGTTTTTCGCCATATCGAAAGCCTCGGAATTAAGCTCGTCTATCTCGTCGGGAGATGTTCCGAAAAGCGTCTGATAGAGTATCAGAAAAGCGCCCTCGCGTATCTCGCTCCTTTTAAGCCTGTTCATTATTCACCCCGGAATCTTCTTCGTCTTTAAAACTTACGCCCGCTATGCCTACGTCTACCTTTGTCACGGTAAATCCCGTCATGTTCTGAACAGCCGACTTAACGCTTTTCTGCACGTTTTCCGCGGCTTTTACGGCGTTATAACCTTCCTCGATAAATATTTCAAGTTTTATTGCCGCAGTTTCTCCCGAAATTTTCGCGCGGACGGGAGATTTCCTCATAAGCTTTGAAAGCGCGTCCTCGCTGTCTGCGGGTCTGAACTTTACGCCTTCTATTTCAAGAGCGGCTGTCTGGGCTATTTTTACTATAACGTTTTCGGAAACTTTTATACTTCCGACGGTGTTGGTCTTATTTTTTTCCATAAATTTCCTCCATATTGTCCGAAAGAATATATATACATTTTATATTATACCACACTTTTCTTTTTTAAACAAGTATTTTTTTACTTAAATAATCAAAAAAATGAATAAAATTTTTTAAATATACAGATCCATGCTTTCGCGGCTGTCGGTGATTTTAGTTATTATGCAAAATTCAGTAACAAAAAATTTATTTCGGAATATTATGAACTGAAAGCGAGGCGAACGGTATGAGATGCCCGAAAAAGCGAAAACACAAAAACAACGGAAAATTGCCGCTGATACTTGCGGCAGCGGCATTTCTGGGAGCTATTATGTGCATTTCGTTTTTTTCGTTTAAGGTCATGCTGTTTATAATCGCTATTTTGCTTATTGTTCTGGGGTTATTTTTGCTTAAGCTGTGAGAGGAGCGATTTTATGAAGGTTGTTGTTGTCAAAAGTCCGAAAATGTTTACGGGTCTGTTGAGGCTGATGTTCGGTATCAGGAACGAACAAAACTGATAAAACCGTGTAAAATCATCATTGCGTAGTCTAAGGGCTTAACGCCAGTATACAGTGGACAGTGTACAGTATTCAGCAATGGTGTCCGCTAACGCGGACATTGTTTAGATTGTTATCAAGTCTAAAGGTTTTCGAGCTAACCCGTTAAAGGTTGTTTGTATGCCTATTGACCAAAAACAATCTAAATATTATCCGCCGCAAGGCGGATACCTATGCTGTACCCTGTCCATTGTACACTGTATACTTGAGGTTATCCCATTGCACTACGCAATTCAGAAAATTTACGTTAAGTTATTTAACTTCTACGATGGTGATCCTGTCCGCGCTTACGTCTACTTCTGACAAGAGCGCGGATTTTATCTTTGCCGCGCCCGCCGCGTCAAGCCCGTCTGTCTTTACGATAACATTTGCGCCGTTTGCCGTTATGTAGCAGAGAGCGTCCTCAAAGCCCTGCGCTTTGAGCATTGTTTCTACGGCGTTTTCACTTGCAATAAGCTCGCTCAGATCTTGTGCGCTCGTTTCTGTTGAATTAAGCTCGTCTTGCGTCATATCGCCGCCCTGATACATTACCGCAAGCATCTGCGCAGCCTCGTCGCGCGCCTGCTGCTTTTCAAGCCTTGCGCTCGCAAAATATGCGTCGGTGTCAGTGTTTGCGACATACTCCAGATCGCCGTAATTTCCGCCGACTTCTTCTGTCGGCTCTGTGATATCCTTCTTCCCGCTCTGCGCAATGAAGTTCACAGCTACTGCCGCGCCTAAAAGCAGCGTGAGCGACGCAACGGCTAATTGTTTCTTTCCGATAATAAGATTGATCCTTTTCATTCTCATGAGTTTTCTCCTTTTAATAAAATTCAATACGCTACATAGACCTTTGATATGCCGATATTAAGGGCTTTCGCGGCAATGTTCGCAACTTGCCCGCGTACTACGGGGTCGCTTGCACCCTCGCAGACTATAGCCGCAGAACGCACAACAGGCATTATTTTCACCGTTTTCAGCGGCTCTTTTGAGCTACCCGCAAGGACCACCTCCGTTTCTTCGGAATAATCGTTTTCATTGCTTTCCGACTTGCTGTTTTTTTCATATACAACGCGCTCCGTTCTGTCTATAGTGACCATAACGCTCACTTTTCCCACTCCGTCTATTTGCAGGATAAGAGCGCTGAGCCGGTCTTCAAGCTCGCGTTCCAGCTTTGCGCAGTCCTCGCTGAAATCCGTATCCTGTGATGTATTGCTGTCTGTTCGTTTGAAAAAACTGCTGACCAGCAGCAACAGCATCACAAACAGCCCGCACAGGACTACTATCCTTCGCACCTTGTCATTAGAAAAAATTTGCTTTATACGTTCGCTCAAAAAAGTCATATTCCTCACCTTTTATGTGATCGTTATTTTTATATTCTGCGGAAGTTCGCTTTCGAGCAGTTCACGGGCGTCGGTTTCCCGATCGCTGTTCTCGCCGAGGACTATCCTTATTTCAGTAATATCTATGCTGTACAATCCCGAAATATTAACGATTATGTGGACTTGTTCGGGATAAATTTCTTTTTCAGCCAGTAAATCCCTTATCTTCTCTTCGGTTTTCTTGCATACCTCTTCTCTTAATTGCTCATTAACGCCGCTCGAAAAATCATTTATCGTGCTGTCGGATTCTTTTTCATATTCGCTAATGTCAAGCTGCGGCTCGATACCCGCGAATGCCGTTACGGCTATAAGCAGGAAAACTCCCGCAGTCAAAAGCGATATCTGCTTTGAATATTTGTTTTCGGGAACAAGTATTTTAAACAGCGCCGAGGCTATTGCCGCGACACAAATTGTCGAAAGAAATTTCATTTTAATGTCCTTTTCGGTTGTAATTATCCTTTTGTCATCGCGAACATTAAGACCACCGATATAAAATTCAGCAGCATAAAACACGCGCACACCGCAAGTATTATGGTTATTATCTGCGTGCAGCTTTTAGCCAAAACCGAGAGCGGTTTCAGGTCAAACATTTCCGCGGCGGCTCCTGCCGCAGAAAACATAAGAAGATAGCAAAAAAGCGACGCGGCTATTGGGAGAATTATGGCGAAAGCGGCTATTATGCCGTATGTGCCTACGCTTGACTTTAATATTTCAAGTCCGCCGCCTACAGTGCCTACCGCGTCGGAAATTGTCCCGCCGACAATGGGAACTCCCTGTGAAACAAGGAATTTTGCCGTTCGGAGAGCCGTTCCGTCAGATGATGATGCAACGGCTGTCTGTACGGAAAGTACCCCCATAAATATTGTCATTATAAGCGACAAGCCCCACACGGTAAACTTTTTTATAAGCTCCCCTGCTTTTTCTATTTTAAGCTCGGGGTGTACCGCTCCCGCTACGGAAAAGCCGAGTATCGCGCTGCAAAGCGGAGCAAGAAGATTTACGCATATCTGCGAAAAAAGCTGCGAGGCGGCAATGACCGCGGTATTTACCGCCGAGGCTGTACCGATATAACCGAGCGCGGCGGAAATTCCCGCAAACGACGGAATGAAAACTATCATAAAGTTTGCGGCGGCGCTTAAAACATCGAGCGCGTCATTTACCGCGCCGGATATTGCCAAAGCGCATATTCCCGCGGTACATACTGCTCCGACGGCGGAAATTACGCCCTTCAGGGTATTATCGGGAGCTATGCTGTTTCCTAAAACGCAAAGGAGAATTGCTCCGCACAGCGCTCCCAGAACTTTCAGCGGCTCTGTGACTTTACTAGCAAGCGTATCCCAGACGCTTTTCAGCACGCCAAAAAACGTCAGGTTTTCCGCGCCGTTGTTATCGGGAGTTATCCCGTTTTCATCAAGAAGATCCTGCGCGTCGTCAGTAAGAGCGCCGCTTAATTCGCCGCTTATTTCACTTCTTATTTCGTCGCTCGGATCTTCTTCGCTTTGAGCATATGACCTTAAATTCAGAAACACTATAATGAATATCGAAAGGAATATTAACGAAAGAATTTTTTTCATTTTATCGTCCTCGTTTTTCTGTCTCACCGAATAAGGCTCGTAATAAGTTTTGCAAGGTCTGCGAATACGGGCAGGGATATTGCGGCTATTGCCGCTCTTCCGCCAAGCTCAAGCCATACCGCCGCGGAATTTTCTCCCGCGTCGCGGGCTATGCCCGAACACAATGTTGTTATATAACACACCGCCAGCGCTTTAAGCATTATACCTATAAGCCTTAGATCTATCCCCGCCTGCTCGGAAAGGTCCTTTACGGCATTTACTGTCGGCATGAGCATGGAAACGACCATTGAAAGGACAATAATTCCCGCCGCGGCGCTAACAAAAAACGCCGCCTCGCCGTTTATCTTCCGCAGTATAAGGCAGATGACCGCGGACAATATCCCCACTCCGCAAAGCTCTATTACTTCCATGTTTCAACATCTCACCACAGTCCGAAAACGTTTTTTATTGTTTCAAACAATTCTTCTATTGCGGGTATCAGCATAAGAAGTACGATTATGATACCCGCGACGGTAAGCATGACAGCCTGTTCATCATGGTCGGTCTTTTTTAATATCAAATTCAATATTGCCACGATGATCCCGACCGCGGCTATCTTAAAAAGCAGATCAAGCTCCATAATTATTCCTCATACAATTAGTATTGCGGCGGCAGCTCCGCACAGCGCGCCTATCTGTCTTATGGCTTTCCCTTTTCGCGAATATTCCTCCGCAGCCTGCTTTTCGAGCCGCGCAAAACGCTCGGAATAAAGCGAAACCGTCATTATCGCGCCCTCGCTCCCGCTCTTTGAAAGCGCGGGGAGAAGTTCCTTTAAGAGCGCGGCAGTTTCAGATTTTTCGGGAAGTTCGCCGCAAGCTTTTTCCCATGCCGCCTTTATATCCGAAAGCTCTTCCAGATATTCGTTTACTTTTTTGGCAAAGCAACCGTTCTCGCGTGAAATTAGCTCCGATAATTCGGGATTTCCGAATTTAATTTCAACAGAAAAATTATTTAACATCATAATTATTTCATCAAGAAATTCAACGCGCTTTTTTAGCTCGCGGCTCTTTTTCATTCCGAAACAGGCGCAGGCGGCAAATGCAATAAACGACAAAATTATTCTCATACTTACTATCACTCGCGCATAACATGAATTTCCGAAATGTTTCCCCTGTCCTTTACGATAGCGGCGCAGTCGAAATATTGAAGTACGGCGCTTGTGGAAGGGCGCTTTGAAAGTTCGGAATAATCTCCCGCATGGGCGGAGGCTATTATTTTTGCTCCGCAAAAGGCGCACTGTTCAATTGCCTTTTCGTCATCGCCTATCTCGTCGCATATAATTATTTCGGGGCTTAAAGTTCTTAGTGCCATAAGTATGCCGTCGGTTTTTTCACAGCCGCAAAGAACGTCCGTATTAAGTCCAACGTCAAAGGACGGAGTTCCTTTTATCATTGCGGAAATCTCGCCGCGCGTGTCTATAACGGTGACGCGGTATTTCTCGGAAAGCCTTCTCGAAAGGTCGCGGAGAATAGTGGTCTTTCCCGACATAGCCGCGCCCCCGAGCAAGAGCGAGCGCGGCTTGTCCGAAAATATCATTTCAAAAAGCCCATCCGCACAGCCTTTTATTTCGTGTGCTATGCGTATATTAAGTCCCGAAATATCGCGGATAGTTTCAACTTTTCCGTTTTTATAAACGCACATACCGCTTATGCCGACGCGGTGTCCGCCGTTTATTGTAACAAAACCGCGCGCAATATCGTTTTCAAACGAATAGACGGAATACCTGCAAATTTCCGCGAAAACCTCGGCTATCTCCTTTGCGGAAAACGGCTCGCTGCAAGGGAGCATTTTCCCCGATGTTTCAACGCACACGGCGGGTCTGCCAGATCGCAGTCTTATTTCCGCAACGCCCGAAAGCGGCTTTTCTATGCGGATCTTTGAGATTGAAGAAAGCGGCAGTTTTAATCTCTCGGTCATTTTATGTTCCTCCTTTTTTCTTGTCCGATATGTTAAAGTGTATTCGGAGGGAGAGCATTTTAGAACTTTTATGTTTTCATACGGGGGCGGCTTGTATAAAAACTTATTTGTTGTTCTTTTCAAACGTTCTTTTTCTAAATAACGTTAATTCGCCCTATCCCCCTGACCCCCTTCCCCGAAGGGGAAGGGGGTCAGTGCGGGGGCTGCCGCCCCCGCAGACCCCCACAAAGCACAAATTGAGCGCTCACATGTGGGATAATGAGGGCGGCGCGCTTGACCCGCAACCCCTGCTGACAGATGACAGTAGACAATGTACAGTATTCAGTAAGATCCGAAAATTTATTTGCCAAAATAACGTATAAAAAGAGGCTAGGTTTTAAACTTTAGCCTCTTGTTTCTTTCTATGAACATCAAAAAACTTTATCTCCAAAACTACATCAGATTGAAATTTTTTTGAGAGTAAACGTAAAAGATTTGCTCGTGTGCCTATCGTCTGAAAACAATCTAATTTTATCCACAAAGCGGATACCATTGCTGTTTACTTTACACTGTACACTGTCAACTGACTACCCGCCCCGAACGCTTTTGGCATACGGGGCTTTATTAACGGCTTAAATTATTTCACTTCATTTTTTAGTTCGTTTCCCGAAAGGTAATCGTCGAAATTTTCAAGCGTCACCTGTGCAATATTCGACAATGCCTCTTCGGTGAAAAACGCCTGGTGGGAGGTTATAATTACGTTCGGTCTTGAAACTAGCATAGATATCACTTCATCTGTCACTATTTTGTCCGAATTGTCCTCGAAGAACAACCCGCTCTCCTCCTCGTATACATCGAGCGCCGCGCCGCCTATCCTCTTTTCATTCAGCGCCGCAAGGAGCGCCTCGGTGTCTATAAGCCTGCCGCGCGAGGTGTTTACTATAAGCACGTTCTTTTTCATAAGCTCAAGCGAGCTTTTGTTTATGATATAGTGCGTTTCTTTTGTAAGCGGACAATGGAGCGAGATAATGTCCGAATCCGTAAACAGCTCTTCTTTTGAAACATATTCTACGCCGTCTATCTTTGCGGGGAACGGGTCGAACGCAAGAACGTTCATTCCAAAGCCCTTGCAGATGTCAATAAAAACTCTGCCTATTTTTCCCGTGCCTATAACTCCCGCTGTCTTTCCGTGAAGGTCAAAGCCCATAAGCCCGTTAAGGCTGAAATTGAAATCGCGCGTGCGGATATATGCGCGGGGAATTTTTCTGTTGAGTGAAAGTATAAGCCCCATAGTGTGCTCTGCTACTGCATAAGGCGAGTATGCGGGCACTCTGAGTACTTTTATCCCGCGCTTTTGAGCCGCTTTTACTGCTACATTGTTATATCCCGCGCAGCGCAGAAGTATCACTTCTACTTTAAGTCGCGAAAGTATCTCTATTGTTTTCTCGTTTACATCATCGTTTACAAACACGCATACCGCTTTCGCGCCCTCGGCAAGCTTTGCGTTTTCGGGTCTTAATCTTCCGACATAATAGCGTATATCATAAGTTTTGTTGTATTTGTCGAACCATTCCTTGTCATAAGGCTTTGCGTCAAAAAACGCTATCTCTTCTTTTCCCATAATATCCTCCCATGAAACATTTGCTGTTATTCTCTCCTGAATTTCGGCAATTATGCTTGACAAAACGTGTGTTTGGAATTATAATTGTAATAGTAATTTCGTATTGGAGGAAAATAATATGCCGTCAACAAAAGCTTATCTTGAATTTGTATTAGGACAGCTTTCCGAGCTGAATGAAATATCCTGCCGCAAGATGATGGGCGAATATATGCTCTATTACAGAGGAAAATATTTCGGCGGGATATTTGACGACCGTTTTCTTGTAAAGAACATAAACTCCGCGCGAAAGAATATGTCGAGCGCTGCGCTTGAACTGCCGTATGAGGGAGCAAAGGAAATGCTGCTTGTAGATAATGTTGACGACAGGGAATTTCTGCGCGTGCTTGTCGAAGAAATGTACGAAGAACTTCCCGAGCCTAAAAATAAAAAACGATGAGGAAACAATGAACAAATACTATAAAAAATTAGAGCTTGACAAAATTTTAGAACTGCTGGCAAATGAAACAGTAAGCGACTATGCGCATAACAAAGCGCTGAAAATATCGCCGCTGCGCAGTTATGACGAGATTAAAACGGAGCTGAAGAAAACCGACGACGCTTTTACCCTGTCGGCTAAATTCGGCACGCCGCGTTTTCGGAAAGTTCCCGATATTTCGGACGCTTTAAAACGCGCCGCGGCGGGAAGTATGCTGAGTTTTCGCGAACTTCTGGATACGGCAGCGGTGCTGCGCGAAACGGCAATGCTCTGCGACTGGTTCTCACAGTGCGAGAATTCAGAATGTTCCCTCTCGGAATACTTTAAAGCCTTAACGCCGATAAAGCCTCTCGAAAAGCGCATTTCCGACAGCATTTTGTCGGAGGAGGAAATGTCGGACAATGCGAGCGCGGAGCTTGCCTCAATAAGAAAACGCATAGCCCGGCAGGGTCTGCATATCCGCGAGCAGCTCGACGGTATGCTTAAAAACAAGGCACAGCGCGATTTTTTACAGGAGGCTGTTGTCACAATGCGCGACGGGCGGTATGTCGTTCCCGTAAAGTCGGAACATAAAAACGATGTTCCGGGGCTTGTACACGACACCTCCGCCACGGGTCAGACGTTTTTTATTGAACCGATGAGCGTTGTCGAGGCGAACAATGAAATTCGCATTCTCAAAAACCGCGAACAGGCGGAAATTGAAAGAATCACCCGCGAGATTTCCGGGGAAATAGGAAATAACTCTTCCGCTATTGCCGAGAATTTCAGACTTTCGCAGATACTTGAACTGTACTTTGCAAAGGCAAACCTTGGCGCAAAGATGAAAGCGGTCGTTCCCGTGATCGTAAACGAACCGAAAGTTATACTCAACCGAGCGCGACACCCACTTCTTGATAAAGACACGGCTGTTCCTATTTCGATAAGTATAGGCGAGGGCTATGGTTGTCTTATAATAACAGGACCTAACACGGGCGGCAAGACCGTTGCAATTAAAACAGTGGGGCTGCTTGCGCTTATGGCGGCATGCGGACTGATGATACCCGCGGGCGACGGGAGCGTTATAGGCGTTTTTGACAGGATATTTGTAGACATAGGCGACGAGCAGAGCATAGAAGAAAGCCTTTCAACGTTTTCCTCGCATATGACAAATGTTGTGGGGATAGTGAACAATGCAAGCGAAAATTCTCTTGCGCTCATAGACGAATTAGGCAGCGGGACTGACCCCGTAGAGGGCGCGGCGCTGGCGGTGGCGATACTTACGGAGCTTAAAAACCGAGACTGTAAGGTGCTTGCGACAACTCACTATCAGGAAGTAAAGATGTTCGCGCTTGAAACGGAGGGCGTTGAAAACGCAAGCTGTGAATTTGACGTTGAAACACTTAAACCCACATATCGGCTGATAATCGGCGTTCCGGGAAAATCAAACGCGTTTGCTATTTCTCAAAGGCTCGGTATGCCGAAAAAGATAATCGCAAATGCTGAAGATCTCGTGAGCACTGAAAACAAGCGCTTTGAAGAAGTTATAAGCAAGCTCGAACAAACGCGAAAAGAACTTGAAGAACTAAGGGCAAGCGCGGAGCTTTCGGAGCGTAACGCGAAAATGACCGAAAGCGAACTTAAACAAAAGCTGTCCGAGCTTGAGTCGCAAAAGGAAAAGGAACTCGAAAACGCACGACAGCGAGCGCTTTCAATTGTCCAACAGACCAGAGCGCAGTCGGACATTCTCTTAAACGAGCTTGAAGAACTGAAGAAAACAAAAGACAAAGAGGCGCTGCGAAAGGGTATTTCCGACGCAAAATCGCGTTCCAACTCCGCGCTCAATAAAATGCAGGACGACGCGAATCCCGTAACCGAAAGGCGCGTAGAAAGCTATGTTCCGCCGCGTCCGTTCAAGCAGGGCGACACCGTAAGGCTTGCGGACACAAACCGCGAAGGAACGCTGATCACCGTTCCGAATATAAACGGGGTATGCTTTGTACAGACAGGCTCTGTGAAAGTGAAAACAAACGCGAATAATCTGCGGCTCGTGGAGAAAAAAGCCGAACCGCCCAAAGGAAAGGTAAAGAAAGTCGTCAGCTCAAATATGACGAGGCGCGGCGGTATGGAACTCGATATTCGCGGAATGATGGGCGACGAGGGAGTTATTGAGGTCGAAAGGTTTATAGCCTCTGCGCTTATGGCGGGGCTTTCGCAAGTTGTCATTATCCACGGAAAAGGAACGGGCGCGCTCCGTGCCGCCGTTCATACCGCTTTAAGACGAAATCCCGCGGTAAAGAATTTCAGGCTCGGAGAATATGGCGAAGGCGAGGCAGGAGTAACCGTAGTTGAATTAAAATAATCAGGCATAAAAAAGGGAACCGTTCCCTTAGTTTTTCAACTTGTATAAAAAGTCAAATTTCAGACTGTAAAGAAAGCCCCAGATACTAGGAAGAAACCCTACGGCTAGGCTTTGTGCCTGCCGTAGGGCTGCTGACGACGTAGATGGGGCTTTATATACAGTCTGAAAGTTTTATTCTTCCGCAATACTTTCGATTATCTCCCTTATTTGCTCCACGCCCTCCCCTGTCTGCGAGGAAAACTCAACAAGAGTAAGCTCGCTTGCGCAAGGAAGTTCGCTTTTAAGCGCCTCGCGGCGTTGTATACGCTCGTTTGCCGAGAGCTTGTCGGCTTTTGTAAGCGCCACGATAAACGGGAACTCTCCGTCAATAAGCGCGTTTATCATTTTTATATCGTCGTTTGTGGGAGAATGCCGCATATCAATAAGCTGTATCACAAGGCAAAGCGACCGCTCCGCCGAAAGATAATCCCCGATAAGCGCCGAAAATCTTTGCTTTTCGCTCTTTGACGTTTTGGCATAGCCGTAACCGGGCAGGTCTACAAGAAAGATATTTTCAAGCTCATAGAAGTTTATTGTCGCGGTCTTTCCCGGCTCGGCAGACGCGCGCGCAAGATTTTTCCTGTTCAGCAGCTTATTTATCATGGAGGATTTCCCGACGTTAGAGCGCCCGATAAAGGCTATCTCGGCGCGGTCGGGCGCGGGTAGCTGACCGATAAAGCCGTATGACGCGAAAAATTTTGCGTTGTTATAATTCATCTGTCGCTCCTTGTTGAACTGTCAATTTACTTTGAGTTTGTCAGGCATTCAGCACGGGCTTTTTTACCTGCGGCTTGTTTGCTTTATTTACAACGGGCTTTTCGGAAATAACGTTCTTTTCCCTTTTTACCGAGCAATTTGTTTTTACAAGCGCCGTATCGAGGACAGTCGTTATATCCTCCGCGGGAACGAAATTTATGCCGCTCTTTACCTTTTCGTCAATTTCTTCGAGGTCGGGCATATTGTCCTTTGGCAGGCAGACCGTGGAAATTCCCGCTCTGTATGCCGCCATTGTCTTTTCTTTAAGACCGCCTATAGCCAGAACTTTTCCGCGCAGGGTTATCTCCCCCGTCATTGCCACATCTCTGCGGACGGGCGTTCCCGACAATGCCGAAACGAGCGCGGTCGTAAGCGTAACGCCCGCGGAAGGTCCGTCTTTGGGAACTGCGCCTTCGGGAGCATGGATATGGATATCCTTGGTTTTGTAAAAGTCCTTGTCTATGCCGTATTTGTCGGCAAGCGAACGCGTAAGGCTGACGGCTATCTTTGCGGATTCTTTCATTACATCTCCGAGCGAACCCGTAAACTCCGTCTTTCCCGTGCCGTCAAGAACCAGAACTTCGAGCGGGAGCATTGTTCCTCCGACAGACGTCCATGCAAGCCCGTTTACATATCCCACTTCGTCGCGCGTGGAAAGCTTTTCGGGCAGGTATTTCTTTACTCCGAGAAATTCTTCAATATTCTTATCTGTGACGGTTACGGTTTGTTCTCCGGAAACTATCATTTTCGCGGCTTTTCTGCATATCTCGGCTATCCTGCGCTCAAGCTTTCTGACGCCTGATTCACGGGTGTAAAAGTCGATGATAGAATAAATAGCCTTGTCGTTTATCTTCAGCGTTTTTTTGCTTTCGCCGCTTTTTTTGAGCTGTTTCGGGATAAGGTGTTTCTTTGCGATATTGAACTTTTCCTCGCGCGTATAGCTCGAAAGCTCTATTACTTCCATTCTGTCAAGGAGCGGCGCGGGAATAGTAGTGAGATCGTTTGCGGTCGTTATAAACAACACCTCGCTCAGATCTACGGGTATCTCTACATAGTGATCCACAAACGCGCTGTTCTGTTCGGAATCGAGAACTTCGAGCATTGCGGAGGACGGATCGCCCTTATAGTCGCTGTTCATCTTATCAATTTCATCGAGAAGGATAACGGGATTTATAGTTTTTGCCGAACGCAGCGCGTCTATTATCCTTCCGGGCATTGAACCGATGTATGTCTTTCTGTGACCGCGTATCTCCGCCTCGTCACGCACGCCGCCGAGAGATATTCTGGCATATGTCCTTCCGAGGGCTTTGGCTATTGATTTTCCGATAGAGGTCTTTCCTACTCCGGGAGGACCGTAGAGGCAGAGTATCTGCCCCTTTACATCGGGAGCTAAGGCTCTGACGGCTATGGTTTCAAGTATGCGCTCTTTTACGCTCTTCATTCCATAGTGATCTTTGTCGAGCTGTTTTGCGACATTTTCGATATTCAGCTTATCTGTCGTGCGCTTATTGAACGGGATAGACAAGACCGTATCGAGATATGTCCGTATTACCGCCGCCTCGGGAGAAGAGCCCGACATTCTTCCGAGCTTTTCCGCCTCTTTTATCAGCTTTTCCTCAGACGCCTCGGGAAGACCAAGCCTTGTTATTTTTTTTATGTACTCCTGCTGTTCATCAAACGGATCGTCGTCGTTTCCGAGCTGGCGGGAGATAGCTTTCATCTGTTCGCGCAGATAATACTCGCGCTGGTTTTTATCTATCTGTTCGTGCACCTGTTCGTTTATTTCAATTTCCGTCTGCATTATGCCGATATCTCTTTTCATCATCGTTATAAGCATGACGGTGCGCTTTGAAAGATCGTTTGTTTCAAGGAGCTTTTGCTTTTCCTCTACCTTTAATACAACGTTAAAAACGACCTTATCGAAAAGCTTTGAAAGGTCTGTTTCGCTCACAATGCTTTCATAAAGCTCGCGCGGCATTTTAGGCGACACCATGGCGTATTCTTCAAACGTCTGAGAAAGAGAACGCACCAGCGCCGTTTTATCCCTTTCGCTGAGAGCGGCGGTCTGTCTTGGTTCAATTTTTGACACTTCAAATTTAAGATAGTTCGCACAAGGAACTTCATTTACTATTTTAGCTTTATAAAGTCCCTCTATAAGCACTCTCGTAAGTCCGTCGGGAGTTGTAAGAAGTTGTCTTATTTCCGCGACAACTCCGACGCGGAAAATATCTTCCGGTTCGGGCTCTTGGTCCGACGCGTTTTTCTGTGCTACAAGAAAAATGTGTCCGTCTGCCGCAAGCGCCGCCTTCAGCGCGGCAACGGAGCGTTCTCTGCCCACGTCAAAATGAAGGACCATAGAAGGAAACACGACAAGTCCCCGAAGGGAAATGGCGGGTATAATCACATTTTTGTTCATTTAATAATTTCCTTTCCAAATCGACATTGATCCGAGTCAACAGCCGACAATTCCGAAAGAGCGGCAACTGTGCGGTGTTGATTTTGTTATGTCACATATCTATTATACTACATTTCGTCATAATTTGCAACTCTGAAATTATTCCGATTTATTTTCACATTATCGGAAAATAAGTGAAAAAATGAGATAAACAACAGGCTGGTGGAGCATGTATATCCATATCGTATAGCGCCCGACGGTCGCGAGCCACTTTATATGTACGGGATAGAAGAATTTTGGGAGCGAGCCGTTTTTTGCCCATATTCCGAAATAGCTGCCCGCGATAAACAAAAACAGCCACGGGAATATCGGGAAATAATCGTATGAAGAAAAACCTTTCGGGTTAAAACCAAGCGGAAACAACACGCCCGCCTTATACAATTCATCGGGCAGTTTCAATTCAAACAGCCCCGGCAGTCCGAAAAATCCGCCGCTTACTACCCCGCCGCCATCATTGTATATCCTCACTACATAACATGAAAGCGCAAACAAAACTCCGAAAACGATTATTCCTACCAAAGCGGGAATGTGATCCAGAATTTTTTCGGAAAGCCCGAATATCATCATAGCAATTCCCAGAAAATGTAAAATTCCGAAATAAATGTTCCCGTTTGTAAAGAACGGTGTAACGAAAGTCAGTATCATTCCCAGAAAGAAACACTGTACGCCGCGTTTCAGGTTGTTATGAGAATAACGGCAGACCGTACCGGAAATGAAAATAAACAGACCCGCAAAGGAAGTCTGGACAACATCAAACCAGTCGTCAAAAAACACAGGCACTTTGACGCCGAAAAAATAGTTCAGGTCGAACATGGCATGATAAACGACCATACAAATTATCGCAAATCCGCGAAGTTCGTCGAGAAGTCCTACTCTACCGCTTGTTTTTTTATCTGTCGGCATAATTTTCCCCCGTTGTTTTATCGTTTACTATACATTGTAGCACATTTCATGAAAAAATACAATAACCTCTTGAAAAAAAGTTTGAAATGTGCTAAGATAATGATGTACTTGAATTGAACAATTGTCAAATAATTGTTACTGATCGTATAAAAATCCTATCTGTGGTCCTTTTCAAACAAAATTATTCTAAATAACGTTATCTCGCCCTAACCCCCTGACCCCCTTCCCCGGAGGGGAAGGGGGAAGAGTTCGGGGCGCGGGCGCGCCCTGCGACCCGCCTTGCGGGGATTCCGTCACCGCAACCACTGTTGGCAGTGTATGGCATTGTCTGCCTTTGGCGAGTAACCATACGAAGTAGATGGGGCTTTATCTACAGTCTGGAACAATTATCAGATAATTGTTTTTCAAGTGAAACAAATAAACGCCTGAAAAGGGGCTTATTGTGGAACATATAAAAATAGGAAACGTTGAAATAGAAAAGACGGCGGCTCTTGCGCCGATGGCGAGCGTCGCGGACAGAGCCTACAGGCTTATGGCGAAAGAATACGGCGCGGCATACTGTGTGGGAGAAATGGCAAGCTGTAAGGGACTTTGCTTTTCAGACAGAAAGACCGCGGAGCTGCTTTGTATAACTGACGCAGAGCGTCCCGCGGCGATACAGCTTTTCGGCGCTGAACCGGAATTTATGGAAAAAGCGGTGAAAATTGCCGAAAAATATTCGCCCGATATTATCGACATAAACGCGGGTTGTCCTATGCCGAAAATAGTAAACGGCGGAGCGGGTGCAGCGCTTATGAAAACTCCCGAGCTTTTCGGGAAAATAGTGCGCGCGGCAGTTATGGCGACAAATATTCCCGTTACTGTAAAATTTCGCAGCGGCTGGGACGAAAG
>CANRLW010000008.1 GCA_947631575.1 uncultured Clostridia bacterium | reverse complement strand
ATATGGACAAAAAACTTGTAAGGGAGCTTGAAATTGACGCGGCAAAAATACGAATAGGCATAATCGAGGGCGTCTATAACGCAAAGTGCGGACACCCCGGCGGCGCGCTGTCTATAGCGGACGTGCTGGCTTATCTGTATAAACACCGCCTTAATGTCGACCCCAACGACCCTGATAGCCCTTCGCGTGACAGAATGGTCTTGTCAAAGGGACATTCCGCGCCCGCGCTTTATGCGGCTTTGGCGCTTAGAGGATTTTTCCCGTTTGAAACGCTGAAAACATTGCGCCAGAGCGGTTCTATGCTGGAGGGACATCCTGACTGCAACAAAGTTCCGGGAATTGACGCTAGCACAGGCTCGCTCGGTCAGGGATTTTCTCAGGCTTGCGGAATGGCGCTCGCGGGAAAAATATCCTGCGACAGCTATAAGGTGTACACCATTTTAGGCGACGGAGAAATTCAGGAGGGCATGGTATGGGAGGCCGCAATGTTCGCCTCTCATTATAAGCTTGATAATCTCGTTGCGATACTCGACAACAACGGACTTCAGATCGACGGAAAACTTAGCGAGGTCATGTCGCCTTATCCCATAGACGAAAAATTCGAGGCATTCGGCTGGAATGTGATTACAATAAACGGACACGACTTTTCACAAATGGAAAAGGCGTTTGACGCAGCGGAGAGAGTTGTTGAAAAGCCGACGCTCATTATTCTGAAAACGACAAAGGGAAAGGGCGTCGATTATATGGAGAACGCCGTTGAGTGGCACGGAAAAGCTCCGGGCGAAGAGGACTATCAGCGTGCAATAAAACAACTTCGCGAACATCTTGAAGAGCTTGAAGGGGGCGTTGAATAATGGCAGAAGTAACTAGACGCGCGACGCGCGAGGGCTATGGCGACGGACTTTGCGAGCTGGCGGAAATTCGTCCCGATCTGCTCGTTCTTGATGCGGATTTGTCCGCTGCGACAAAGACCTCTGTGTTTAAAAAGGCTTATCCCGAAAAGCATTTCAATTGCGGAATTTCCGAGCAGAATATGATGGGCGTTGCGTCGGGGCTTGCATCGACCGGAAGGCTTGTGTTTGCAAGCTCATTTGCAATGTTCGCGGCGGGAAGAGCATTTGAGATAATCAGAAATTCGATCGCATATCCCCGCGTAAATGTAAAGATAGGCGCGACGCACGGCGGCATTTCCGTAGGCGAGGACGGCGCTACACATCAGTGCTGCGAGGACGTGGCAATTATGAGAGCGCTCCCGAATATGACGGTCATAGTTCCCGCGGATTATTATGAGGCGAAAGCGGCTGTACTTGCTATGGCTGATTTCAAAGGTCCGACATATCTGAGATTTGGAAGACTTGCCGTTCCGATGTTCAATACTTCCGATTATAAGTTTGAGCTTGGAAAAGGCATTACGGTAAAGGACGGAAAGGATATAACCATAATTGCGAGCGGACTTATGGTGGCTGAGGCAATGGACGCGGCACAGGCTCTTAAAGAAATGGGCATAGACGCGCGCGTTATCAATATCCACACTATAAAGCCCATTGACCGCGATATAATCATAAAAGCCGCAAGGGAAACGGGAAAGATAATAACGGTCGAAGAGCATAGCGTTATAGGCGGTCTCGGCTCGGCAGTAGGAGATGTTGTTCTTGAAGAATATCCCGTGCCGGTGATAAAGATCGGAATAAACGACGTGTTCGGACATAGCGGACCTGCGAAGGTGCTGTTAAAGGAGTTCGGGCTTTCGGCGGAGAATATAGTAAACGTTGTAAAGGCGAACGTTGCTAGAGGCTAGACGCTAGAGTCAAGAGGCTAGAATAAGTTTTGAGCGGCGAGCCACTATTCAAATTTTCAGCAACTAAACGGGCGGGCGCACGAAAGTTTTTTGAAGGAGAGTCCAGAGAGGAAACTTTTTTGTCAAAAAAGTTTCCTCTCTGGCAGGGGCGCGGGGACGGAGTCCCCACAAACGCAAGTTAGCGCTAAAGGGTGCGGGGAAAACAAGAGTTTTCCCTTCTAGAGGTAAGAAGAAAGATGTAAGAGGTAAGAAGTCAAAGGTAGTTTTGGAGATAAAGTTTTTTGGTGTTCAGAGAAAGAGGCTGGAGGCTAGAGTTTAAGAGGGAAAGTTGTTTTCCGCTCAAAACAAATTCTAGCCTCCGGTTTCTTCTTTTGATAATCAAAAAGCTTTTAATCTCAAAATCTCCTCAAAATTCTTACCTCTTACCTCTAATTTCTAACCTCTAGCAGGGGTTTTCCCCGCATTGCCTTTTCAAAGCCGTGCTTTTAAAAGGCAATGCTAGGAGAGGTGTTGAGCGGGGAACAACCCAAATAGTGAAACCACTTTGGAGCGGGGGAATAAAAACGTTAAAGGTTTTCAACATTGGTAAATGAGCGTATTGCTTTTCGGCTGTTACTGAATACTGTACCCTGTAGACTGTATACTGTCAACAGCGGGGTGCGGGGCGCGCCAGCGCCCCGCAATTTACCCCCTTCCCCTTCGGGGAAGGGGGTAGGGGGTTAGGGCGAGTAAACGTTATTTAGAAAAATACCGTTTGAAAAAACAACAAATAGGTTATTTTACAAGCTGTCCGCGCCACAAGGTGCGGTTTTATTTTTTTGAATAAGTTTACCCTCCTGTCGTGACGCAAGCAACGAAACAGATTTTATTTCATAAATTATCAAAAATTGTACAAAATTGATAAAAGATATTGACACAGAGGAAATTTTATTGTATAATCAATATAAGCCGTGGTATGTCTGCGGATAAAAAATAAGGAGAATTGAGTTTATGGCTGATTTGATTAGTGAAATGCTTAGTAAATTTGCGGAGTTGGCTCAGGAAGAAAAGAATATCAACAGCGATATTGATAAAGCCTTAAAGGAATATAATGATTATTGCAAATCATCTGACGAGGATCTGAACAGAAAGCTTGAGGAGATACGCGCCAAGATCAGAAAAGTTTCCGAGTATATGCAATATGCCCGCGAACACGCGACCGACCTTGAAGAGGCGCAGATGCCGTTTGAAACGTCCGAGGGTTCTCTCGAAAGTATACGTCAGACCATAAAGCTCGATTCGCATAACGACCCGAACGCTGAGTCGCTCTATACAAAGGCGTCGGGGCAAAAGCTGTTTTACGAGGCCGAAATGGAGCGTACCAGAAAGCTCATAGAGGGCAGTAAGGTCCAGGCGAAACGCCAGTATGACAGCGACGTTGCGGCGCTTGAGGGCAGAAAAGAAAAGCACGATAAAGATCTTCATGCATATGTCCTTTCCGAGGAGTTCAAGCGCTATCTCCAGTTGCTTGCGTTCGATAAGTCTGCTTTCAACAGCCAGAGCACCGTAAATCTCATAGACAAGAGCAAGATCTCCATAGGTCAGCGCAGGATACGTTTTTCCGTGCCTATGGAGGTAGAACAGGATCTGACGACTGTTTCAGGCGGAGAATATAATGCCGCCTCGAGAACTATCGGCGCACCTTTCGGAGTTTCAACTCAGGAAGGCAGCGTCCTTATGCTCGAATATGACGACAGAAACCAGGCTTATCTTATGGGCGGCGTGGAAAGACTGCTGCTCAATTTTATAAAGTATTGCGGACAGAATATAACCGACATGGTGTATTTCGACGATACTCCGAATTCTGTAGAAAATCTCGGAATTATGTCGATGTTTGCAAGGGGCATAAATTCGTTTATAGTAGCTCCCCAGTCGCCCATAGAATCAAACAGCAAAATGGCAGAGCTTTATTCGCAGATAAAAGAAAAGCCTACGCCCGATTGCGTTACAAGGGTTATTGTCCTTCGCGGTTTCCCGGAGGATTTCAGCCCCGAGTTTTCCACACAAGTCCTCGAGCTTGCGAGAGACGCAAAACAGAACGGAGTTTTGCTTGTAGTTATACATAACGGCACAACTCCCGATACCGACGCTGTTACAGAGCTTAGGAGCATAGGTCAGACTATCCGCAGCAGAAACGGAAGTTTTTATATCGACAATACCCGCGAGAGCCTTTTCTGGTATTCAAAGCCTACGGATATTCCCGACAACATTCGCAGAACTTATGTTGAACAGCGCAGAATGGCGGCTGTCGCTAAGCCTGCTCCGCAGACAACGCCTACAGTTCAACCTGTTGCACCGACCGTTCAGCCTGTTGTACAGCCCGCCCCTATGGCACAGCCTGTTCAACCTGTTCAGCCTGCCGCACCTACAGTTGAACCCGCTCCACAGCCTGCTGTTCAGCCTGCACAACCTGTGCAGCCCACTGAAGTTGAACCCGTACAGCCTGTTCAACCCATTGAAGTTGAGCCCGTACAGCCCGTACAACCGGTACAACCCACCGAAGTTGAACCACCCGTTCAACCTGCACAACCTGTACAGCCTGTTGAGCCTACAACCACAGAGGAAAAGCAGCCGCCTGTTGAAGAGGCAAAACCCGAAGAGCCTAAGAAAGAGAGCAACAAGGGCTTGCGCGTTGTTCCGAAGATCGTTCTCGGGGCGGACGAAAAGGGTCTTGATATAAGCGGAAACGTTTCATACATCTGCGGAAAGAACGGCGAAGATAAAACAAAGATAGTAAAGGCAGTCATTGACCAAATCATTTCAAAGACCCACCCCGACAGCGCGGAGCTTTGGCTGTTTGACAATGACGGAAGTATTATCAGCCTTATTGACCCCGAATGTCCGCATATAAAATACGCAGTTTCCGATGAAAACGACGAAACAGCCGCGGACCTTATCGAGATTCTTGTAAAAGAAAAAGCATCGCGTGCCGAGCTGTTCAGTGAAAAGAATTATGCAGATTTCAGCGACGTACCCGCCGATGTTTATCTTCCGAGGGCAGTTGTGGTAATAAGCGACTTTGCAGATTTCTTAAGGTCTATCGACCGTGTTCCGAAGTACTTGGGCAGAGATCTCAGACGTTCGCTTGAAAGCCTGTTTAAAAACTGCGCTGATTACGGAATAAACATTGTGCTTGTAGGAAGTACGTTCTCCGAAAACGGAAAAGCTCCCGATGTGTTTGTAAACGGCATAAAGAGCGCCGCTGCGATACCCGGAAAAGAAAAGGCGCTCGAAACGCTGTTCGGCTATAAGGCGGGAATAATCCACGACAGGTTTGTACTTGTTTCGGGAAGTAACGTTGCGGTAAGAATAAATGTTCCCACACAGGGAGAGCCGAAGAATTACATTTTGTCATACGAGTATGACGACAACCCCGAAAATTATCTCGGAAAGCGTTCGCTTATAGCTGACAGGAGAGTTTCAATTCCGTTCGGCAACCGCAGCTCTGCACGTTCTGAGCTTATTTCTCAGAAAGAAAACAACGAGCTCATGCTGTTTTTGGGAGAGCCGAACAAAGTGGCGGCAAACGCTCCTATGATACTTCGCGCGGGCTATGGAGAAAACGTTCTGGAGCTTGCGCCAAAGGGATATGCAAAGCCTGCGGCAATGACCGTTGCGGCGGCGCTTAAATCTCTCGAAGAGCAGGGCGTTCCTGCGGAAATAATTGCGGCAAAAGACGACCCCATTTATTCCGAGCTTTATGCGAGCGGTATGCTTAATGATGTTAAGGTAAGCGAAAGCGACCGCATAAAAGAGCTTGCGGACAATGCTACAAACGAACTTCTGGTTATACTTGGCGGAGACGTGCTTATGGCGGCGCTCCACGCCGAAGACCAGAACGCCGCGGCGGATCTTAAAAAGTTGCTTGTAAAGGGAGCAAAGAACGGACTTCGCGTTATGTTTGTATGCACGAGCGTAAGCCAGATGCAGGCGGGATTCCTGTCGCTGTTCAGACACAAAGCGGTGTTCCCGTGTCCCGAGTCGGAATCTGAAAAACTGCTCCAAAGCTGCGATTGCTGCCTTATGAACAATGCGTTCAGGATAAGCACAGACGGCGAAGAGTATACGGCTGTTCCTTATAAGATTTAGTTATAAAAACAAAACAAATCCCCCACATTTTTGTGGGGGATTTCGGCTTGTATAAAAAATTCTAATTCAACACATTCTCAATTGCCTTAGCAAACAACACCGCGTCTTTGAGCAGCTCGTCTTTGGTTATACACTCATTGTCGCCGTGCATGTTATAGTCGGTATCTCCGCGCTCCGCGCCAAACGCAACGCCGCCCTCGATGTTGTGGACATAAGTCCCGCCGCCTATCGCCACGCAATAGCCCTTTTCGCCCTCGTTTTCCTCGTAAACTTTGAGAAGTTGCTTTACAAAATCGCTGTCCTTTGAAACAATATGTGGCTCATCGCCGAGATAGTCATTAAACGTAAATCCCGCTTTGTAAAGCGCCTTGCGCTCCTGTTCTTCAATAAACGCAAGATTCTTGCACACGGGAAATCTCACGTCGATCGTTCCCGAGCACTTTCCGTCCAAAACGTTGAAAATGCTGAAAACGCATGTCAGCGCGCCGCTTTCGTCCTTGCAAGAAAGCCCCATAGAGCCGCCGTCCGTTTCGCCGAACGGAAGAATGTCTTCAAGTCCTTTAAGCACGGGTTCGAGCCTGTTTATAAGCGAAATAAGCGCAGTTACGGCGTTTATACCCGTTTCGGGAGTGGACGCGTGAGCCGGGCGTCCCTTGCAGACTATTTCGGTAAGCTCTCCTTTTTGTTCTGAAAAGAACTCCGCGCCCGAATTGTCGCGCTTTATTTCGGATAGTATTTTTTCCTGCTCAATGTTTTTTAATACCGCCCTCGCCCTGTCGGGAACGGCGTTCGGTATCTTTCCGCCCTCAAAGCTGACCAGCTTTTCAGAGCTTATAACTCCCGAAAAATTCGAGCGCATCATGCCCTTTTCAATGTTTATAACGGGAAAGCTCCCGTCTGGCGTAAAAACTTTCGGCGGGAATTTGTCGTGCTTTTTGTATATTTCAAGATCCTCCGAGCCGTTTTCTTCGTTTGTTCCGAAAATCAGCCTTACACCTTTATTCAGCGGGATATTCAAGTCTTTTATGCATTTCACCGCATACAGCGCCGCAACGGCAGGACCCTTGTCGTCTATCGTTCCTCTCCCGAAAAGCACGCCGTCCTTTTCGCAAACTTCAAAAGGATCAGTCTTCCAGTTGTCCTTGTTTACGGGCACAACGTCAAGGTGGCATAAAATGCCGAGTTCAAGTCCCTTTTCGGGGTACAAGTCCGCGCAGATAACGGCGTTTTCATAGTTCGTTACCGAAAGCCCGCTCTTTTCGCAAAGCTCTGCCATTTTCAAAAGCGCGTTTTTCGGCTCTTTTCCAAACGGCGCGTCCTCTGTCGGCTCTCCCATAACGCTCGGTATCTTTATAAGCTCCGAAAGTGCGTCTATTATCTCGTCTTTTTTACTGTAGATATAGTCTTTGATTTCGTCCATTTTTCAAGCCTTCATCATTTCTATCATCATATCGGCTACCTTGTTTACATCGCCGCAGCCCGTCGTTATGACAAGATCCCCGTATTCAACGTTATCTACAACATACCGCGCTGTTTCCTCAAATGTCGGAAACCAAACGCAGCCGTCTATTTTTTCGGCAAGGTCTTTCGCATAAATGTTGTAGGTGTTTTTCTCCCTGCCGCCCATTATTTCCGTCAGTACCACCTTGTCTGCAATAGACAGCGCGTCTGCAAATTCGTCGAGGAGCATAGCCGTCCTCGAATAGGTGAAAGGCTGGTGTACAACCCACACTCTCTGAAAGGTCATGTCCTTTGCCGTTTTTAGTGTTGCGGCAATTTCCGCGGGGTGATGTCCATAGTCGTCCACAAACGTAACGCCCTTTATTTCCGCGAGCTTTTCAAACCGCCTCTGCGCTCCCGAAAAGTCCGCAAGTCCCTGCTTTATCGCGGGTATGGAAATTCCCGCCGTAAATGCCGCAGCAGCAGCCGCAACGGCGTTATAAACATTGTGTATTCCGGGAACGTTTACAACTATTCTGCAAAGCTGTTCGAGCCTGCTCATAAGCGTAAATTCCCATGAAAAATCCGAGATCTGCTTTATATGATAGGGATAGAAGTCACATTTGTCTGTCTTTCCGAAAGTAACGACCTTTACTTTTGTGTTTGCGTTTTTAACGGCCTCCATTGTGTTTTCATCGTCACCGTTTGCAATAATAAAGTCTGTCGTAAGCTCGCAGAATTTTGAAAAGCTGTGCTTGAGATTGTCCATTGTCTTAAAATAATCGAGGTGGTCGTGGTCGATATTAAGAATAACGGAAATGTTCGGAAATAGGTGTAAAAACGTGTCCTTAAATTCACACGCCTCGCATACCATATATTCCGAATTTCCCGCTCTGCCGCTGCCGCCTATCGCCTTTAATTTCCCGCCGATAACAGCCGACGGATCAACTTTTTCCGCCAGCAGTATCATCATAAGCATAGAAGTAACGGTCGTTTTCCCGTGAGTACCCGCAACGCAGAAAGCTTTGTTAAATTGCGCCGTCACAAGCCCCAGAAGTTCGCTCCTTTCCGCAAGCTTTACTCCGCGTTTTTCTGATTCTCTTGCAGCTATCAGCTCGGGATTGTCGTCCATAATTGCCGCCGAATATACTATACAGTCCGCGTCGCCGATATTCTCCGCCGCCTGCCCCATATATACCGGTATTCCCATTTTCCTTACGGCGTCAAGCGTAGAGGTCTCGTTGTTGTCCGAGCCGGTCAAATAATAACCCTTTGTGTGAAGTATCTGCGCGAGCGGGTACATTCCGCTGCCGCCTATGCCTATAAAATGGATATGCTTTTTACCCGTGAGAAAATTTTCCAAACTAAACAGCTCCTTTGTAATATCGGGAAATAATGCCCGACATAAATTATGTATAATTCGCCGCTTTTTTCTAACAATAATTCCCGTGATAAATCAAAACGGAGGCTCTTTTTATGGAAATAAGCGACATCAAGATCAGAAAAACAATGCACGAGGGTAGGCTACGCGCCGTTGTGTCGATAACTATCGACAATGCAATTGCTATCCACGATATAAAGCTTGTTCAGGGCGACGAGCGGCTTTTTGTAGCAATGCCCTCCCGCCGCGAGGACAACGGTGTTTTCCGCGACATAATCCACCCTATCTCTTCCGAAGTCCGCGACGAGCTTGAAGAAAAGATAGTCAGAGCTTATGAGAATTATATTCAGTGAGAGAAATCCCGCCGCCTTATTATTTCTTTAAAAGCATAACGGTTTTCAGGATAGCGATCTGAGTTTTTGCGTCCTCTATCTCGTTGTTCATTACCATTTCAGCCGCTTTTTCAAGCGGTATTTTTTCTGTATCAAGAAACTCGTCCTCGTCCAGTTTTTTGTTTCCCTCGGAAAGCCCCCGCGCGAGATACATATGAATGACTTCACTGTCATAAGCGGGAGTTGGGAAGAGCAACCCCAGATAATCATACTTTTCGCAGGTGCAGCCCGTTTCTTCTTTAAGCTCTCTTAAACCGCAGTCATAGTGGCTTTCGCCGTATTCGAGCTTCCCCGCGGGAATTTCAAGTATCGCTTTGTGGTGGGGATATCTGAACTGCCTTACAAAAATAACGTTTCCGTCTTTGTCGAGAGGAACAACGCACACTCCTCCCGGGTGCTTTATTACCTCTCTTATAACGGTTTCACCGTTTTCAAGCTCAGCATTGTCCACAAAAAGTTTAACTACTTTTCCGTCAAAGATTTTTTCGCTCGAAAGCGTTTTTTCTTCAAGATGCATATCATTCGTCCTTCTTGTCAATATCTGCGTTTTCGCCGTTTTTCAGAATACTGTTTATATAGGCATTGTGCGCCGCTATGCTTTCTGATTGTTCATATTCATAAAGATGAGCATACCTGTTGGGCTTTTCTTTTGAAAAACGACGAAGTGCCAGAACATAAATAATGAGAAGTACAGCTCCTATTATCGTCGCATAAATGCCGTATCTCAGACCCGGAGTTTCATAGGTGAATTCTATATTGCATTCTCCCTTTGGAACGCGTATGCCTATAAATCCGCCGTTTATTTTATCTACCTCTGTTTCTTCGCCGTTTATCTTACAGCTCCAGCCCGTGCAGTAGGGAACTGTAAAACAAACAAGCTTTTCGCTGTCATAGTTTGTTTTCGAGGTAAATCCGCTCTTTGTAACTTCAAATTCTTCTACGCCGTTTTTCTGTTTTTCTTTTGCATCGACCCTGAACTTTACAAACGCCGTGTTTGAATTAGTTGTGTCCTTTTCGAGAATATCCGAATACTTTTCGATTTGTTCTTCAGTGAGGAAAACCGACCTTACCATAAGATTGTCTGCCTTTGTGGCTTTCTTCACTTTGTCTATCGGGAAATATGTGTCATATGCAAATCCCATAGGCAGACAAAGATCTGTCGCGTAAATATCAAAATCCCCCTGGGTTTCGAGATAGTCATATATCTGATATTGACCGAGCAATTTTTTGCGGTCACTTTCGCTGACGCTTTTTCTTATCATTATATATTTTACTCTCGCAAGCGCTCTGAAACCATAGCAGGTGTTGTTTGGCGCGGAGTTTACACTTCTTGAAATGCCGAGAGTGTCATAAAGCTCAAATGTCGAACCGGGAATAATGCTCGTAAAGCTTTTGAGAGTACCGTTGTTTGAAAACATAGCGAAGTTGTTCGTTTCGTTTACGCCCTCTATGCGGTAAAAGCTGTCGTCGTCTATATCAAATTTTGCATAAAGCGCGGTATTATAATCCGGCGTATTTCTGAAATAATGCCCCAAGGCTATAAAATACCAGCTCAAAACCATTGAACAGCCTATTGTCGCGCAGGTCGCGCGTTTCATAAACTTATTGAAGTTCGGCTTGTTTCTTTTGCTTAGGATAATGTTTAAGGTTATCAGCATAGCTATAGCTATAACGATCTGTAAATAGACCGTTCCGTCAACCACAGGATCGCTCGATTTTGTTTTTTCCAGCATAAATCTCGGGACAATGCTCTTTACTTCTTCGCCGTCTATTTCTTTCGTCATTTCAAACGGAGATAGCAGAGCAATTGCCGATACCAATATA
The DNA here is from genome assembly GCA_947631575.1 of uncultured Clostridia bacterium. Taxonomy (GTDB): domain Bacteria; phylum Bacillota; class Clostridia; order Oscillospirales; family Ruminococcaceae; genus CAG-115. Next base: position 51,513 of record CANRLW010000008.1, on the reverse strand, counting down.
ACTGTTCCCAGGCAGACCTTCCGCCCAAAATCAAGGTCAAACTCCTCATGCTCCAGTGCATATGCCGTAGCCAGACAGCATATAAGCTCGGGCATATAGAACCAGCGTGTGTAGTAATTATCGTTCAGCATGGTAAATGCGGCGTTAAAGCCCGGGATAAACGCCATAATAAGGCATATCACCAGAACGACCCTCGCCCAGTGTCCCTTTGCGCCCTTTAAAAACGCAATTACGCCCGCCATTGAAAACAGCGGCAGATAGAGCGCAACGCTCGACCATTTCGCATTTGCCTCGGTGAACATATTGTTCCTTGCGGGTACTTCGGGCGGGAAGAACATGCTTTCTATAAGCAGCCCATAGCGCTGCTTATTTGAGAAGAATACAAAGTTCCAGCCCGAGAGGATATTTGTCGAGCGCGGAACGTCCAATACCTGATATATTGACGGAAGAAACAAGATCCCTGCTATCAAAACTCCCGCTATACATTCAAACGCAAGGCAGAAAAATCCTTTTAAATTTATGCGGAAACGTTCGTCCATATATACCCTTGCAAAGAAATATATGACGAGAAAGACGCATTCGCCTATAAAGAAAAAGTAGTTTGCGAGGGCGTTTATTGCCATTGCCAGAGCAAAGACGCCTCTGCGCTTGTTTATGACCGCCTCTTCCAGGCAAATAAGCAGCAGCGGAAACCATATTATTGCGTCCTGAAACTGAAAGAAAATATTGTAGATATTAAAGCTTGAAAACGCATAAAGTATCCCGCCTATGAGAGCCGACTGGGGTTTAGTTACAAATCGCCTTATGTACATAAACCCAAACAGGGAAAAGAGCGCAATTTTGACGCACAAAAGCGGCGCCATAAGAAACTGCGAAACAGACGCGGGGAAAAGGCACATAAACCAGAAAAAAGGACTTCCAAGGGTATAGTAGGTATAGCTCCCGAAGAAGTTTGCGCCGAGGTCCGTGCCCCAGTCCCAGCCGAGAGTTCCGTTTTGTACCATTTCTATACAGTGCTTGAAAAATGGGATCTGCTGTGAATTATAGTCGCCGTAATACAGGAAATAACCGCCGTCAATTATAAGAAACGGCAGGAACATAACTGCCGCCATTATAAGCGCGACAAAGAATGATTTTTTATAGTAGCTTTTTTCTTTACTGTACATTTATAGTTCCTCGATTTTGATAGCAAGAGTTTTTAAAAATTAAGATCACATTTTTTCGGGAGCGTCTATTTTCAGCAGTGAAAGAATGTTTTTGATTACTATCCTCGAAACCTCGCAGAGTGCGAGTCTCGACAGCTTTACGCTGTTTTCCGCTGCCTTTATATCACAACTATCGTAGAATTTGTGGAATATCTGCGCAAGCTCGTATACATATTTTGTGAGCTTAAAGGGAGAATATTCGCGCGCGGCCTCGTTTATAAGCTCGGGATATTCGGCAATTTTCCTTATAAGAGCCTTTTCTTCTTCGGTTTCGTATGAAACAGGCTCGCCCTTATAGCTTATGCCGTCGTCCGCCATTTTACCCAACAGCCTGCATATTCTCGCGTGGGCATACTGAACATAGAATACGGGGTTTTTCGCGCTTTCTTCTACCGCCAGATCAAGGTCAAAATCAAGATGAGTGTCCGCGGCGCGGAGATTAAAGAAAAATCTCGCGTTGTCTATCGGCACTTCGTCCAAAAGCGTAGCGAGCGTAATAGCTTTTCCCGAACGCTTTGAGAGCTTTGTGGGCTTTCCGTCCCTTACGAGCATTACCATCTGACAAATAACAACGTCCAGCCTTTTCTCGTCTATGCCCATTGCTTTAAGGCAAACTCTCATTCTCTTTACATATCCGTGGTGGTCCGCTCCCAAAACGTCTATAGCCGTGTCATAGTTTCTTGTAACGAGCTTGTTGTAGTGATACGCTATATCCGGCACGATATAAGTCGGAAAACCGTTTGAGCGCACAAGCACGAAGTCCTGTTCGCCGCCGAGAGCCTCTGCATTCAGCCACAGCGCCCCGTCTTTTTCATAGGTATGCCCGCCCGCTTTGAGGTGTTCTATAACGTCCTTTACCGCTCCGCTTTCGTGCAGAGAGCTTTCTTTAAACCAGTTGTCGTATTTAATGCGGTACTTTAAAAGGTCGGTTTCGAGCCGCTTTTCATTCAGCGGCAACGCATAGTCCACGAGCGCTTTTCTGCGTTCGTCCTCGCTTTTATCAATAAATGCCGCGCCGTTTATGTCATAAAAGTTCTTCGCGTGTTCAATTATATCCCTGCCAAGATAAACGTCCTCGGGCATATAGAACGGGTCGTTCTTGTCTGCTTGACATTCTTCCGTATCGGTTACTGTCTTTTCGTAAATAACGTCGCACAGCTTTTCGAGGTCGTCTTTACATTCCCCGATAATTTTCTGTCCCTCGTCCTTGCAAAGCTGGAGATAGCGCAGATCGAGCGATTTTCCGAACTTTGCCACCTGGTTTCCCGCGTCGTTTATGTAAAACTCGCGGTCGGCTTTATATCCTGCTGTCTGTAAAAGCGATGCAAGACAGTCGCCTATAGCTCCGCCTCTGGCATTTCCTATGTGCATAGGTCCAGTGGGGTTTGCCGAAACAAATTCGACCAGAACGCGCTTTCCTGCGCCGAGGTCTGTCTTTCCGTAGTCCTCTTTAAGGTCTAGAACATTTTCAACGACCGAAGAAAAGAAATGCTCTCCCAAAAAGAAATTAAGAAATCCCGCTCCCGCGAGTTCAACTTTATCAAAAAGCGTACCCGTAAGGTCAATTTCTTTGCATATCTTTTCTCCGAGCGCACGGGGATTTGTCTTCAGCACCTTTGCCGCAACAAGCGCGGTGTTTGCCGAAAAATCGCCGTGAGCGCTGTCGGCGGGTATCGTAACGGAAAACGCCGGAAGTGGCTCGGACGGTATCTCGCCTTCAGCCGTCAGCTTTCCGAGAGCGTTCATTATTATTTCCTTTATTTCGTTTTTTACTTCGTTTACCGCATTATAGTACATTATTTCGTCCTCACATTTTTATCTTTATCGTAATTTCATTTTCGGACATAAGCCCGCCGTTAATATCGACAGAGTATTTAAGGTGTACTCTTCCGCCGTTTTCGTTTAGCTTTCTGTCAATAAACTGCGTCGTTATCCCGACCATACAGTCGCCGAACTCCGTTCCGTAGTGGCAGAAGTGGCGCGTGTTGTCCTGGAAAACGAGGTTTGAAAACGACGTGCCTGTTCTTGTCATTGTCACAAGGTCTTTATCAACCATAAGCTGAACATGACTTCCGTCATATCCGGTAGCCTCGCTCTCGTCATAGTCGATATAATATGCGCCCTTGTGCAGCCTGAACTCGCCTTTTGTATAAAGCTCGGACTCGTCCGTAAATCCTTCCGCAGTCTGTTTTATGTTGAGTGTTATAGAGCAATTGTCCAATTTTACACGTCCTCTCAGACTGTATATAAAGCCCCACCTGCGGCGTCAGCGTCACTGCAACAGCCACAAAGGCTAGTTGCAGTGACGCTTTCTAGCATTTGGGGCTTTCTATACAGTCTGAAAGTTGACTTTTTATACAGTCGGTCCTTCGTTTTAATATCAGTTATTGTCGCTGCAAAATGCGAGCTGTATGAGCTTGTCAATAAGAGCGCCAATCGGAATACCCATATTTTCCATAAGTTTCGGATACATACTTATAGATGTAAAGCCGGGGATAGTATTTATCTCGTTTAGTACAAGCCCGTCCTCGCAGACGAAGAAATCCACTCTCGCCATTCCCGAACAAGCACAGGCTATGTAGGCTTTCTTTGCTGTTTCGCGAAGTTCGTTCATTTCCTGCTCGCTGATTTTCGCGGGGATATCCAGAACGGAAGTTCCGAGCTTATATTTTGCGTCATAGTCGTAGAATTTTTCCGCGGGAGTTATCTGCCCCGGAACGGACGCAATAACGTCGTTTCCGTTTCCAAGCACCGCGCATTCAACTTCTTTTCCTATAATTTCCTTTTCCACAAGTACCTTTTCGCCATGAGCAAAAGCTATCTTTATCGCGGCTCTGAGCTCGTCTGCGTTTTCCGCTCTCGAAACTCCGACTGAAGATCCCGCGCACGCAGGCTTTACATATACGGGAAAACCAAGTTTTGTTTTCACATCTTCAATTATGCCGTCGGTGTTTTTAAGAGAGAAACGGCGAAGTTCGATAAACGGCGCTGTTCTTATTCCCGCAAATTCAAGTATCTTATGCGTAACGGTCTTATCCATGCACGCCGCCGAGCTTGTCATATCACACCCCACGCACGGCAGTCCCGCGAGGTGACATAATCCTTGTATAGACCCGTCCTCGCCGTTCATTCCGTGAAGTACCGGGAATATAACGTCAGCCTTTCTCAAAAACGCGCCGTCGCTCCCCATAACAATAAATCCTCTGTGGAGTGCGTCGGGACTTAGAACAGCCGTACAACAGTCGGTGTTATATTCCCATTTTCCCGTTTTTATATCGTCATATTCTCCGGGATAATAGAGCCAGTGTCCTTTTTTTGTAATTCCTATACAGAACACGTCATATTTGTCCTTCGGGATATTTGAAAGCACCGTGTGCGCCGAAATGAGCGAAATATCATGTTCGCTCGAGGCACCGCCGAACAGAACAGCGACTTTGATCTTAGCCATAAATTACTGCCTTTCTTTGACAGTTGCCAACGCGACCCCTGCCAAAAAACCAAATTTTGGGAAATACACATAAAAGCCCTTCCAAAAGCCGCGCTTTTTAGTATCACCCTGTTGTTAAATAGTAATTGAGCATATCGACTCAAATTACATTCTATCACATTTCCGGCATAATTTCAATAGGTAATTTGCCTATATTTACAAAAATAATACCGTAAGTTTCCGAAAAAAGACGCAATTTTCCGAAAAAGCGCGAATTGCGCCGAATAAGCGAAAAATAAAGCTAAACTTTACAAACAACGCCGCAATGTATTGTTATTCCGCTTTTGGTTTTTTCGCTGTCTTTGACGGCGCTTTTTTCGGTTTGTTTTGCTTTTCGGGATTATCGGTTGACTTAGCAGACGGCTTATCCGACCTTTCGTGTTTTATGATCTCAAAGTCAATAAACCCGCCGTTTACATTTGCCGAAACGCATTTAACGCGTATCCTGTCGCCTACGGTAAATATCGTGCCGTCCGCCGCGCCCGTCAGAATAACGCCGTTGCTCACTTCGTATTCTCCCGCGGGAAGGGCATTTACCGACACCATTCCCTCAATAGTGCTCGGGAGCTCGACATATATCCCGCTTGGCGTAACGCCTGAAATAAAGCCGTCAAATTCTTCTCCTATATGCTTTTTCATATATTCCGCCATGTAGAAGTTTTCACATTCGCGCTCGCATTTTACTGCTGAAAGCTCTGTGAGGCTCGCCTGCAAAGCCGCCTCGCGGGCGAAGTTATCGTATTTTTTCTTCAGCTTTTCATTGCTCAGTGCGTAAACATAGTCCGTCAGAATTCTGTGTATCGAAAGGTCGGCATAACGCCTTATAGGAGAAGTAAAGTGCGCATATTCGGGCATTACCAGGCCATAATGTCCGAGCGGCTCTTCCGAATATTTCGCCTTCATCATCGTTCTAAGCACGATGCGGTTTATAACAGTGTATTTGTCAGTGTCTCTGCTGTCTCTGATTATCTTCGCAAGGTCAGCCACCGTCGTCCTTTCGCCTATGCCTTCAAAGCCCGCATTAAGCGCGGTGAGTGTTTCTCCGAGCGCAATCAGCTTTTCCGTTGTCGGAGATTCGTGTACGCGGTAGACAAACGGCATATTCTCGCGCATTGCGAGCGAGGCGGCGGACTTGTTCGCCATCAGCATAAATTCTTCTATAATGCCCTCTGCTATGCCGCGTTCTCTTGGTTTTACATCAATGCATACTCCGTTTTCGTTCGTGATTATTTTCGGTTCGGGAGTGTCTATTTCGGGCGCGCCACGGGCAATGCGGTTCTTTATCAGTATATCCGAAAGCTCTTTCATAGCGGGAATTCGGTCTAAAACGCGCTCGTATTTTGCTTTAATTTCATCGTCCGCCGTTCCGTCAATTATCTTGTTCACTTCCGAGTAAACGCCCTTTACGCGGCTCCTGATAACAGTCTTTTCAAATCTATAAGAAAGCAGCTCTCCCTTTTCGGAAATTTCCATAAGACATGAAAACGCAAGCCTGTCTACATTCGGATTAAGCGAGCATATCCCGTTTGAAAGCTCCTTTGGCAGCATCGGCACAACTTTATCCGCATAGTATATCGACGTTCCCCTTAAAAACGCCTCTTTGTCGATAGCCGAGCCTTTTTTCACATAATAAGAAACGTCTGCAATATGTACGCCGAGCTTGTAGCCAAAGTTGGTTTTTTTAATTGAAACCGCGTCGTCTATATCCTTTGTGTCAGCCCCGTCAATAGTAAATATAGGCTCTCCGCGAAGGTCGAGCCTGCGCTCCGTTTCGTCGGCGTCGGGTTCGTCTGTGTCAATTTTCTGCGCCTCGGCGAGGACTTCTTCGGGGAATTCGGTATGCAGCCCGTTTACGAGCATATATGCCTTTGCGCTCGATTTTGCGTCCTCAGAAGAACCAAAGCTCTCTTTAATTTCAACCGTGTGGTCAAAATGCCTCTCGCCGCGCTTTTTTATTGAAAATGCCACCTTGTCGCCTATTGCCAGCGGCTTTGAGTCGACCTTTGCGATGAACAAGGGAGCGTCGCAGAGCTTGTCGGGCATTACCATAAGTTTGTTTCCTTCTGCAACGACTATCCCCGTCAAAAGCCTGTCGCTTTCTTCTATAACGCTCAGAACGACCGCCTCTGCACTTCTGTCAAAGCTTGCATCGGCAATTTTCCTCGCCAGCACCTTATCTCCCGGAATCGCCCCGCACAGATCCCTTCCGCGCACGAAAAATTCATTGTTTTCTTCGGCGCTGTCAGTTTCAGCGTCGTCAATTTTCGCAATAAATCCCGACCTTGTGTTTACGCTTGTGACAATTGCGCTGAAATAATTTTCGGGGTCTTTTATTTTCCAAACGCCTTTTTTGCCTGTAATGTCGCTGTGTTTTTTCATTTCGTTCAGCGTCTGCTCCAGCTTTTTTGCGGACTTTTTCGGAATACCGAGCTTTTTTATAAGCTCCTTTTCCGAAAGTCCTTTTTCGCTTTTGCACAGCGCACACATCACATCTATCTTTATCCTGTTCATGCCGTCACCTCTGATATCTTAAAAAATCAAACGGACAGACCCTCACAGCCTGTCCGTAAAAATCATTAGCTTGCTGAGCTTTCCGTGCTGCTTTCAGTGCTTGCCGAGCTGCTTTCAGTGCTTTCGCTAGCCGAGGAGCTTGAACTGTCAGAAACACTCGAAGAACTTTCCGACCCGGAAGAGCTTGTTGAACTCGCCGAGCCCGAAGAACTTGATGAACTTGCCGACCCCGAAGAGCTTGATGAGCTTGAAGAGCTTGAAGAAGATGAAACAGCTGCCTGGCTTGAACTTGGCGTGCTGCTTGAGCTGCCCTTAGATGCTCCGAAGTAAACGTTTATGACATTTACCGCTATAGCCATGACGAAGAAAATTATAACTGCAACGATCGTCGCTTTGTTCAATATGGCCTCTTTTGTCCTGCCTGCGTTTTTCTGATAGAACGTGTCGCTCGATGTTCCCGAAATAGTCTGCGACATCTGCGTTTTTGTATCCTTTAAAAGGACCACGACGACTATAAATACACACGCGATTATAAGTACTATCGCACTGATTATTTCAAATATTCCCATTTTTATGAATTTCCTCCAGACAAACTTTGTTTTGTTGTTATGCAATACTAGGATATTATAACACATCTTTACAGAAATTTCAAGTATTTTTCCGAATTTTTTTAAATAAATAAAATAAAATTTTATGATTTGTTGACATTCGGGCGAGATAGTGATATAATGAAAAATGTGTAAGTGATAAAGTGCATGATAAATAAGTGTACATACTGTATAAAAAGTCAGACCTCGGCTTTATTGACAGCCTGACTTTCGGGAGTATTTATGGTCAAAGCAGTAGTTTTTGATATGGACGGGCTTTTGCTCGATACCGAAAAGCTTTTGATAAAATTCTGGATACAGGCGGCAAACGAGGCGGGCTTTCCTATGACAAGAGAAACCGCTCTGAGTCTGCGTTCACTTCATAGAAACTTTGCGATACCTCTATTAAAAGAAACGTTCGGCGAAGACTTTGACTATCTGAAAATACGCTCGCGCAGAATGGAACTTATGAGCGGATATCTTTCGGAAAATCCTTTAGAGCTTAAAAAGGGAGCAACAGAGCTGCTGGAGTTTCTGCGTGAAAGCGGGATACCCGCGGCTGTCTGTACGGCGACGGATATTGACCGAGCGGCAGATTATCTTAAAAGAGCGGGAATATACGGCTTTTTTACAGACATTGTTTGTGCGGCACATGTTAAAAAGGGAAAGCCCGAGCCCGATATTTATCTTTACTGTGCAGAAAAGTTAGGCTTGAAACCAGGCGACTGCATAGCTTTGGAAGATTCTCCAAACGGAATAAAGTCGGCAGCTGCTGCGGGATTTAAGACTATAATGATCCCGGATCTTTCCGAGCCTGACGCTGAACTTATGCACCTTATATATGCAAAAGCCGACAGCCTTTCTGAGGTTATCGGAATTATAAAAGATCTTGATACATAAACAAATGTAGCATAACAAAAACCGAGGTATTAAAAAATGAAAAACAAAAAAACAAATCAGAACAACATTTTAATAATCGCAGCGATCATCTTTGTAGTTATAGCGGTCATTTTCTTTGTGATAGCGCTCAGTCTTTTCAATAACAGCGGCACATCCGACAGCGGAAATTCAGTGCCTTCGGTAGATATCGGTTCATCTTCCGATAATTCACCCCAAAGCAGCTCATCTCTTGGCAGTTCTTCACAGGAAAGCCGACCGAGTTCTGTATCTTCTTCAACTCCCGAAAGCTCATCACAGAGCACCCCTCAAAGCTCATCGCAGAGCAGCTCTTCTACTCAAAGTTCCTCTCAGAGCAGACCGCAAAGCTCTGTTCAGAGCAGCTCCGCTCCTCAAAGCTCTTCTGCGGGAAGTGTCGATCTTTCTCTTGCACAGAAGATAGTTGAAAATGCAAGACAGCTTATAGGAACGCCGTTTAAAGACGGGGGCATTGATCCCGATGGATTTGACAGTTCGGGATTTATCTACTATGTAATGCGCGAAAGCGGATTTGCCTCCTGCCCGAGAGATATTGCTCTTCAAGCGAAAATGGGCGTTATACGCGAGTATGACGAACTTAAAGAGGGAGATCTTGTTTTCTTTTCTAACGACATAGGCGGCAGTCCTAATTTCGCGGGATTTTATTCCGGCGACGGAAAAATGATAGGTTGCCTTGTGGCATCGTCATTTGAAGGAGTTGTAGAGGTCAATATAACAAACAATTATTATAAAACGCACTTTGTTTCGGGTGTAGGAATAAGCTGATATTCGGAGAAGAAAATGAAGACAGTTCTGACAGACATAAGTCTTTGCGCGGGAGAGTTACTTTCGGACGCAAAGGCGGTCGATATATACAAATACATAAAATCGCTCGCGTCGGCGGGTGTAAGATATGTCGAGATAGATCAAAAGATCCTGCAAAAGCTGAGAAAGCTCCCGAAAGGCATAGGGTATATTTACAGGATAACAAGTCCCGATGATGTTGATATTATAAAAAAATATAAGTTAAATTATGCGCTTATAAGATATTCGGATCTTTTCAAAAACATAAGACCCGATATTCCCATTATGCTTGAAATGCCTTTTGTTGAAAGGGCATACAGACAAATGCTCGGATTTGCTCAGTCGCGGCTTTGCGGCAGGATAACGGCAGTACGTTTCTGTGACGATTTTGGATATATGACTTTGGGCGAAATGAGGCGATTTGTGGCAAAGATCAGAAATACCATACCTATACCGGTGGATTTCTGTCCCATAAATTCTCATAAGACTGCGCTCGATTGCGCTTTAAAACTTACTTTTTCGGGTGCAGACTGCATTTCTTTTACAGTGCCGCGGACAAGCCGATTTGCTCAACTCAGAGAGTATATAATGACGCTTATGGGGGTATACAGAATACGCCTCGACAAGTTTGACCTAATGGGGCTTATAGGCGCGGCAATTTATTCCGACAATATTTTCCGTGAGGAAGAAGGAAGTCCACGGGAAATAAATGTACCATACCGTAGCATAAGTACGTCGGTAAATGCAGACACCGGAGAAATAGTTCCGCTTATGCCTGATTTTATGCCGTTGGAACAACGTAACGTTGAATACAAAAGCGCGCTTGAAAAAATGATGTCGAAAACTGAACTTGACGAAGAAACTTCAGACGCACTCATTGACGCGGTAAAATATTTCGATATAGATCTATGCAGCGACAGCGTATTGTACGGCAAACATAAAGGGCTAAAAAACTAAGAAAATGAAAGGACAGAGATGATTAGGCTTATTGCGTCAGACCTAGACGGAACGCTTTTAGACGATAAAAAGCGACTTCCCGCAGATCTCTTTGACGTGCTTGACGAGCTTTCAAAAAGAGGCATTATTTTTGTTGCCGCAAGCGGAAGAACATATTCTGCGGCGGAACATCTGTTTCCCGAAAAATACCGCAGCAATATGGCGTTTATCTGCGACAACGGCGCTTGTACATACATAAACGGAAAGCCCGACAGGATATTTCCTTTAGGAAGAAAACTCTATAATGAGCTTTTGGATAAATGCGGGACAATAGGCGGGTTTGAGTTTGTAGTATGCACTTCAGAGGGCGTGTTTTTTGATAACCGCGACAGTGATTTCGCAAAAGACGTCGCGCTTTTTTATAAACAGAATATGCCCATAGACGATCTAAGAAATGTAAAGGGAGAGATCTATAAGCTCGCCGTTATGGACAGGCTCGGCTCGGTGGAACACGGAAAGCCGATAATAGACGGAATATTTGGCAAGAGCCTCAATGTCCAGGCATCGGGAAAAGAATGGATGGACGTTATGGCGGGCGGCATAAGCAAAGGACAGGCTCTAAGGTCTTTGCAGGAGCGCTTTGGGATAACGCCGCATGAAACGATGGCGTTCGGCGATTATTACAATGACGCGGATATGCTCCGCGCGGCAGAACATAGCTTTTGTATGGAGAACGGCAGCGATGATGTAAAAAGGCTGTGTCGTTATATTGCCCCCGACAACAACAGCGGGGGAGTAACAAAGTGCATAAGAGAATTTGTTTTCGGAGAAAGTGAAAAATTGAGGAATATATGAGCGTTACTAATATAATTATAATAGTTTCAATGATAGCGTTTTCGGCGTTTTTTTCAGCGTCCGAAACGGCTATTTCCAGCGTGAACCGCATACGCCTTAAAAGTATGGCTGACGGCGGGAGCAGAGGCGCAAAACGCGCGCTCAATATTCTTAACAAATACGATAAGGCTCTGACAACTATCCTCATAGGAAACAATATCGTAAATATCGCCTGCTCGTCTATAGCTACTATAGTTTGTATCGCGCTTGTCGGAGAACAATACGGCTCTCTTGTTTCAACGATTGCTACAACAATAATCGTCCTTATCTTCGGAGAAGTCACGCCCAAAAGTCTCGCAAAGGAACACGCTGAGAGCGTTACTATAGGAGTTTCTGCGGTCATATCGTTCCTTATGATAATACTTACTCCCTTTTCGCTATTGTTCATGTTGCTCAAAAAGGGCGTTTCAAAGCTGTTCGGAAGTAACGACTCCGTAAGCTTTACCGAAGAGGAGCTTATGTCCATAATCGACGAGATAGAAGATGAGGGCGTACTTGAGCAGCAGGAAAGAAATCTTGTGCGTTCGGCACTTGAGTTTGACGAAATAACTGTAGATGAAATAATAACTCCCCGCGTTAGGATAGTCGCGGTAGAAGTTGGAGAAGACGCAGACGATATCCGCGAGAAATTCCTTAGCGAGCAGTATTCGCGTATGCCCGTTTACGACAAGACGCTTGATAACATAATAGGCGTCATAAACGAAAAGGATTTTATAAGGGCATATGAGGAAAAGGGAAACGATCTGACGGTACGCGACCTTACACAGGAAACCATTTATTTTCCGCATCTTCTGAAAATATCGGAAGTAATGAGGACAATGCAGAAGAAAAAGTGCCATATGAGCGTTGTCCTCGACCAGCACGGCGGAACGCTCGGCATCGTCACAATGGAAGACCTTTTAGAAGAGCTTGTTGGCGAGATATATGACGAGAGCGACGAGGTGACAAGTCCCATAACTTCTCTTTCCGAAACAGAGTTCGAGGCATACGGCGATGTTTCGCTAAACAGCCTCAGAAGATATTTCAGCGGTCTCGGCTCGGACATTTCTATTGAGTGCGAGGCGCATACTGTTGCGGGTTGGGTCTTGGAGCTTTTCGGAAGTATTCCCCAAAACGGAGATGTTTTCGAGGGAGAAAATTTTATCGTTACGGTTTTAGACGCGGCAGACCTTAGGGTAAATAAAGTAAAGATACAGCTTATTAAAAAGGAAGATGAAGAATAAAGCCGCAATATAAAAGCATTTTCGATATGATTTTACAATAATTTGTTTTAAATGTACAAATTACCGCTGAAAAATCGGCGGTTTTTTGTGCGTTCGGTATATTGCAATATACGATACCTTGTGATATAATAAAACTACGGAGAAAGACATTGAGGTGAAAATATGAATTCACAGATGAAACGGGGAACACTAGAAATGTGCGCGCTGTCTGTCATAAACAGCGGCGATTGTTACGGATATGAGATAGTAAACAGGATCTCCGCATGTATGGAAATAACAGAGGGAACAATATATCCCCTTATGAAAAGATTAAGAGACGGAAACCTTATAGACAGTTATATAGTCGAATCTCCCGAAGGTCCGCCCAGAAAGTATTATAAAATAACCGAAGAGGGAAAGGCAGAGCTTTCGCGGCTTACAGCCGAGTGGAATGAATTTGAGGAAAGTATAAACAAGCTGCTGAAAGGGGAATTTGAAAATGATAGCAAAGACGAAGGCTGAGTTTTTCGACAGCCTGAAATATGAGCTTGAGCGTATAGGCATAAATCTTACGGAAGATATAAGGATAGATTTCGAGGAGCATTTTGCCGAGTGCGAAGAAGAGGGAGTTTCCGAAAGCGAGGCGGCGGAAAGGCTTGGCGATGTAAAGGAGATAGCGAGAAATTACCTCGATCTCCAGAGCTCAAGAATAAACAGCATGGTCGCGCGTGATGTTGAGCGAAAGATAAGCCTTACAAAGCCCGGTCAGAGCGTACCAGCGGACTTGTCGCTGATAAAGGATAAAAGAAACGAAAACATGATAGAGTATACCCCCGAGCATTTTTCGGAGGAAATATATCCGCAAAGTTCTTCTTCAGATCCCCACAGAGCCACGGGCAATAACGGCACTTCTGACAACGCCCAAAACTCACAGTCGGGAAATCAAGGCTCAAAAGCAAACGTTGGCGAGGCATTTTCAAACGCTGGGAACGCTATCGCAAACGCAGCCAAAGCAGCCGGCAGCGCCATAGCCGACGCCATTGAAAACAGCGGCGTTAAAAAAGCGGTCAAGAGCGCGGGAGAGAATGTTGCAAATGCCGTGAAAGGCGTACCTCATCCGAACGACGGTTTTCGACAAAATTCAAACCACGAGCGAAGGGGAACTATTCCCGCAGGTCAGCCCGGAGCGAAAAGTTCAAAGGGCGGTTTTAAGTATGTCGATATAAAAAACCTGAAACCGAATTTTAAAACTAAAAAGTTTGTCATGGCGGTATTGCTCGATGTGTTTTTGTGGAGCTGGCTTTTGCTGCTGATAATTTTTCTGGTAATACTGGCGATAATAGGCGGAGTAGCTTTCTTTATTGCCGTGGGTTTGCCTGCCGTTTTTCATATCAGTCTGGAATACATGCATCTTTATGAGGCCGTTACCTTTTTCCTGGGAATAGGCTATTGCACATTCGGAGTAATAATTTCGGTAGTCGGCATAATGCTTGTAAAACCTGTTATAAGCCTGATAAAGTTTATAGTAGAAATGAATTTGAAAGCAATTTACGATCTGTGAGGTGAAAGATATGCTAAAAAGAATGCTGATGTTTCTGATACCGATATGTATCGGAAGTCTAATAATAGCGGGGGTACTCCAGCTTATTCTCGGTGACAAGATTCCACAGTATAGTTATAACAATGTACCGATATATGAAGGCAGCTCTTATACCGACAGCTCGGAAGTTTTTATTCCGAATAAGCAATACATGGTATTAAACGGCGAGGCTCTCAGTGAAGAACATGTAAACGTTTATGGCAGCATTAAATTTAAATTTTCGGGAATAAACGCCGTTATAAACTGTACTAATGATGATATGGCAACGGTCAGTGTAAAGAATGACGATCCTCTGAGAGGTATACAGGTCTATCTTTCCGAGGAGGATAACGAAACCACTATAGAGATACACCCTTCTAACATTTCGTTTGCCCCGGGAAATGAAGATCGTATACAATGGACTGACGACGTTTTCAGCCCCTATCTTAAAAGCACTGTTATAATATCTATTCCCGATAAGGATTATAATAAGCTCGTTTTGGAGCAGGGTTCGGGAATTGTAAATATGACCGGCATAAACGCTCAAAGCAGCGACATAACGCTCTGTTCTGGCAGACTGTCTTTTATAGGCAACAATAATTTCGAACCCGAAAGCATAAAGCTGAAAACAGGCTCGGGAAAAGCAACGTTTGAAAATGTCCATGCAAAAAGCTGTGAACTTGACTTAGGTTCGGGCTCTGCCGATATAAGCGGACTTATAGGAACGGGAACAGCAAAGATAGACAGCGGCACCGCGAAAATGTCTTTTGACAGTTTCAGCTATATAGACATAAACAAAGCTGACGGAACGTTTGATCTCATCCTCCCGCCTCAGACTTCTGCGGGATTATACGCCGAGTTTCAATCGGGAACAATATACGTAAATACCGACACCACACAAACAAAGATAATCGAAAGCGGTTATTACAGTATCGGAAACAATTATTCGTCAAATCTCATTAAAGTACAAAATAACAGCGGTGATATTTTCATTACAAGCCATTCCGAGAATGTTCCCGAAAACAATTCCGAAATCAATTCTTCCGGCGAATACGAAACAAACGTTGATTTTTTGTCATAGAGCATACGCGGCATTGCTGATGATATAATGCTCATTTAATATTTACGAACATTGCGCGGGTAATTTATCACATCATAAAATCAATAATACTTCGCCAAGCACTTTAAAACAATTCACCATTCATTACACCAACCTTCTGCCGGACATTTTGTAAAACTTCCACCATACATTACACAAACCTTTCACTAAGCATTTTACAAATTTTCAGCCTATATTACACTAACATTTTATCAAGCATTTTAGAAACATTCCGCTATTGATTTTACAAACATTTTGGCAACATCTTCGACCCGCAATGTAATAAGATCGGGAGAGCTAAAGCTCTCCCGATCCTGCATAATGCTTGCACTTAGACAAGGGATTTTTGCGGATTTTACCGTTCAATAAAATCACTTATCAGATCATATGCATGTATCTCGGAAACATTCAGCTTGTTAAGTAATTCAACGAACTTTTCAACTTCACTTTTGTAAGTTGAAATATCGTTAATTTCTACTGTTTTATTTCCAATGCCGTAGGTTTTTATCGACTTTCCGTCCAGTGTAATTTCTGTTTCAATGATTTTCCACATTTTTCCTCGCAAAAAATTTTATTTGGCTGATGTATTATCAACCATTACCGTAATTATAACATTATTCTCCATAAATTACCAGAAATAATTTTTTCGGTTTAGAAAATTTTTAAAAAAAATTTAAATCAGGCACTCAAAATAACTCCGAGTGCCTGTTTTGTGTGCCTACAGTGCTTGACAAGTTTCAGTGTTCGCAAAATGTAACGTATAAAAAGAATAAGAGGTCAGGACTAAAATTCTGACCTCTTATTTTAATAACCTAACTAAATGAATTGTAAAACGCATTTTCATTTTCAAATTCACTTTCATTTGAATAAGTAAAACTGCTCCCCTGACATATCATGGTAACCGTATATCTAAAAGGTATATGTTGACAGAATTATGTGAAAAACAAAAAAAGCCTGTAAACTGCCTTTCACTTAATTCGAAAGGTAATTTACAGACTTAAATATGTGCAAACTGCATGATTTCAACCGAAGAAATTTTGTAGGGGAGGGGTTCGCGGGTAGAACTTGTTTGACCCTGCCATTTTCGTGTCAAAAATATCTGTGGAGTCGCATTCCGGATTTTCGAAAGATTTATGCCCGCAAATAACTCAACACATTATCCGTTTGCGGGCATAATATCTTTTTTGTCAACGTTAGTTGGAGCTGGTGAACGGACTCGAACCCCCGACCTGCGCATTACGAATGCGCTGCTCTACCGACTGAGCTACACCAGCATATTAAATTGTTTTGGCAACCGAAATTACCATTTGGGAACGCTGAACAAAAACCCGTGTTAATGAACCGTAAAAATTTGCAAGACCGCAACCGCTGCCATATCTCCTTATAGACATCACACGACCTGCGCATTACTAATGCGCAGTATCAAGCTCTGCTTGATACGTCTACACGACTGAGCTACACCAGCGTATTAAATTGTTTCGGCAACCGAAGCTGCCATTTGGTAACGCTGAATAAAAACCTGTGTTGTTGAACCGTA
The DNA here is from genome assembly GCA_947631575.1 of uncultured Clostridia bacterium. Taxonomy (GTDB): domain Bacteria; phylum Bacillota; class Clostridia; order Oscillospirales; family Ruminococcaceae; genus CAG-115. The sequence continues at coordinate 34,757 of CANRLW010000008.1, read as the reverse complement.
AAAAATTGCAAGACCGCAACCTGCTACCGTATCTCCTTATTAACATCACACGACCTACGCATTACGAATGCGCAGTATAAAGCTCTGCTTGATACGTCTACGTGACTGAGCTACACCAGCATATTAAATTGTTTTCAGTGATAACTCAAATGAGCTATAATAACATATCAAATTGTTTCGGCTTACTTCCTACTGTACACTTTACACTGTATACTGTCAACTGCCAACCTGCCTGCGCATTACGAATGATCAGTATCAAGCTCTGCTTGATACGTCTACGCGACTGAGCTACACCAGCATATTAAATTGTTTTCAGTGATAACTCAAATGAGCTATAACAACATATCAAATTGTTTCGGCTTACTTTCTACTGAACACAGCGTTTGGCGCGAAACGCATAATGCGTACACTGTATACTGTCAACTGGCAACAGCCCTTGACTTATACCGAAAAACCAACGATAATATTATATCATAGAAAAATCGGTTTGTCAAGGGCTTTATTTAAAAAATTATAACTACCGTCCTAAATTCTTTCACATCTGACCGCTACACGCTTTAGCGCTCCGACCGTACAGGTAAACAGCGTAAGATCCCAGTCGCCGCTTTTCATATCCTTAACTTGGCTTGGCGAAAGGGTTTCGAGCTGCTCTACTTCATATCTGAATACATTGCCTTCTGCGTCGGTAAATATAACAAGGTCTCCTGCCGAAAGATTTTTGAGCCTACCAAAAACAGATGCGTAATTGTGCGCACAGATTATCAGGTTATTCAGATACACCGAGCCGGAATACCGACATGGCGCTTTTCTTAGCCGTACATAATCCCATTTGTCCATAACGGGCAGTTCAAGCTCTATCGAGGGAACAGTTACCTTTCCTATGTATTTGTAACCGTCTACAGTTATTGTCGGCATTTCGCGGTTTGGGTCAAGCAGATAGTCGGGAATCGTCACTTCCGGATCGTCGCTTATTTTATCTTCTGCCTCAACAGTCTTTTCGGGAAGTTTTAGTTCTTCTAGCACGCTCTTTACAGACTCCTGCGCTCTGTTGTCGTCCCATATGTTGTAAATAACAAGTCCCACCGCACAGAGAATAAATACGATTCCGATCAGTATAAAAACAATGCCGAGTTTTCTGCGTTTACTCATCTATATCTTCTTTCTTGATAAAAAGCATTATTCCGACAAACAGCGTTACCGCGCCAAAAGCTATAAGTATCGGAACAGGCAGCCATAACATTCCCGTGTACGGAAGATCGGGATCATCGGGTTTTGTCGGCGGGGGAGCAGGGGTGTCGTTTGTGTTTGTAATGGTAAAGGTCGTGCCTTGCTGCATTATCTTTACGGTATAATCATCGGGAACTTCCTTTTCCGTTATATTCCAGTTATGCGCCGGGTCAAGACCTGTCCAGGTATATCCCCAGCCGCATTCTTCATTCAGAACTTGCTCGTCATAAACTTCACCGTCGCAGAAAAGCTGAACGGTTATTTCCTGCGGGCGGCTTTGTATATTGTTTTCATCGTCCCAAATTTTCAGCACGCGTCTTTCCAAAACGCCGCCATTTAAATCGCGCGATATGTATTTAGGCAAAGCGACTACATCATAATCGGTTTCACCTGTATCATTTGAATACGGAACAGTCACCAACACCGCTTGTGGCAGTATCAGCAGGTCATCTTGAATAACGGGTGAACCCGTTACAAGGTAAACACCGTCCGAAAGTCCGTCAAAACACAGCATACCGCTTTCGTCCGTCTGTTGTTCATCAAAAGGCTCTAATTTATCAGTCGCCGCATACGCCGCAAGCGTAAAAGCGAGCGCTTTCCATTCGTCACTGTTCGGGTCTTGCGCCATGCTGACGCGATAACCCGAAAATTGCTCGGTGAGTGTCATGCTGTCCTCGGTCATTTCTGCGGCTTTATAGATCTGAAAAGACGCTCCTGCTACAGGCATATCTTCATATTTGAGCATAACATATATCCTCCCGACAGTTTCAGCAGATGTCGGAACGATGTTTATTAAAAATAATGTCATGCATAATAATATGGATATGAGGCGTTTTTTCATTTATTATCCTCCTTATCAGAAGGGGTTTTCTTCTTTTTGTTTCTGAAATACAGCAGTATAATAACGCCCGCTGTTATCAGTATAAATATCGCCGCAGGCAGGAATACGAACCACCTGTTCCAGGTAGAAGTTATCGCCTGCTCGGCAGGGGAGAGGTCCTCGGTTTTTTCGGGAGCGTCAATTCTTTTCCCCGTGACCGTAAGCCTGTGAGTATTTACGCCGTATGGAGTGCAGGTTATAAGAGTGCATAGCTCCTGACCTTCTTCTATCTTTAGAGTTTCAAGCTCTTCGGGGAGCACTCTCTTTACACTCTGAACTTCATAAACCAGCGTTTCATTAAGTATGTGCAGGGTAAAATTATCGCCCGGTTTCAGTTTGTCAAGGTCGGTAAACAGACGCGCCGACGGAAGTCCGCTGTGTCCCGTAAGCATAACGTGAACGCTTTCTCCCTTTGCGGGCAGGCTTGATGATTCGAGATGACCTACCCCCGTCTGTAAAACGCTTTCGTCTGTGCCGTGGTAAATGCCGAGATATACGTTCGATTTTTCAACTTCGATATATCCTATAAGACCGTTTCCGCCGTCATTCAAAAGGCTTTCATAAACGGATCTTTCTTCGGCTGTAAGCTTTGTAAGATAAGGCGTATGCTCCGCGCGGTCTTTGTTGTAGTCGTTTATTGATTCGAGTATCTTCTGATATTCGCTTTCTCCGAGCGACTCTATATTGTCCTTATATTCGGAGATTGCCTTTTGATTCTGAGAATCGTTTATCATGTCGGCAATTGTCGGATAAAGCAACAAGCCAAGACCCGTGACCATCATGACAACGATTATTATAATCGGAAGTGGCGAATTTGATCTTTCTTTTTTCATTTCCGCCTCATTTCTGCCGCTTTTTGTGCCGTACAAGAAGAATTATCACCACGGCAATAATTACCGCGGAAATACCGAAAATTGCCACCCATAGAATAACGGGCATTTCTTCTTCGGGAATTACTTCTTCAACGGGCATTTCGGGCTTTTCCTCCGCAACGCTTTCCACCCTCACTCCCTGCACAAGAAGTCGGTGTGTATTCACTCCATATGGCGTGCAGGTCATAAGCGTGCAAATATCGCGGTCGGGATAAAACTCCTGCTTTTCGGCAACTTCGGGAAGTACTACCACCGAGCTTTCAACTCTGTATGTCAATACTTCTCCGAGAACATGAATAACAAACGTATCTCCCTTTTCAAGCTGGTCTATGTTGCTGAACAGCTTTGAGGAGGGAAGACCGCTGTGCCCCGACAAAAGCGAATGAGTTCCTTTTCCGCCTATGGGGAGCGACGAGCCTTCAAGGTGTCCTATGCCGCTCTGAAGAACAGGTTCTTCCGTTCCGTGGTAGATAGGAAGGTAAATTTTCAGCTTTTCAATTTCTATATAACCTATAATACCCGTACCCGAAGGGTCTAAAAGGCTGTTATAGGTCGTGTGTTCCTTGCTTGTGAGCAGACCCATAAACTCCGATTTTTCGGCAAGCCTTATGTTCCATTCTTCCGATTCTTTGAGCATATTCTGCCTTGTCGTGTCGTCAAGTTTTTTAACGTCGTCCTGATACTTTTCGATATCCTTTCTGTAGTCGAGAGAATTTATATAATCCGCTACAGTCGGATACAGCAGCAGCGCAATGCCCGTAAGAAGAACAAGCGTCAGAATTACGGCTGAAACCGCGGTATGTTTTTTACTTTTCGGTTTTGCGGTTTTTCCCATATGTTTCTACATAACTCCGCGTGCGGGACGGCGATCTGCCGCCCAGACCACGCAGATCATTTATCAGAGTTTTCTGTTTCTTTTCTGCGCTTTTTAGCGATAATAACGATGTACACTATAGCTCCCGCAACAAGCGCTCCGCCGAGAACATAGAATATAACTGTTCCTATACCGCCCGTAAAGGGAAGGAGGGGAGCTTTTATGTTTGTCAATTTATCGGGGATAAGACCGGAATTAAATATACCTGATTCACTTGTAGAACTATATATCTTTTCATCAATGGTTGTATCGGACTGGTATGTAAATTCTGTAAGCTGTCCGTTTGTTTCAGTTATTTTTTCGGTAATTGTAAATTTAAAGTCAGTCATTGTATTATAACCCGCAGGAGTTATAACTTCGACAAGAGAATATGTATCGTCGTCAATGCCTTTTACATAGATCTTACCGGTAGAATCAGCTGATGTAAGCAGATAGCCTTCCATTGCCTTTACTGCATTTTCAAGTTCTTCTTTCGCAGCCGTAGCGCTATCGTTTGGAGCCTTGTCATAAGCATCTTTTGCGTTATTATAAGTCGTGATCAAAGCCTCAACGGTTGAAGAATCTACCCAACCATTAAAGCGGCGATATGTAACGCCATCAATTTCTTGATCCTCAAATTGAGCGTATTTAGTACCATCATTGTTTTTGAGTACAAAGCTTGCTCCGCCAAGTCCTTTTTCATGAGCGCTGTCGCTGCCGACTTTTGTCAAATCAAGACCATAAGTATATACATATACATCGCTCTCTTTGGTCTTATTTGTGTTATTCAGTTCGGCGTTAGGATCGTTTGAATACTGGAGAATAACGCTACTTTTATTTCTGCCGTCTTCGCCCATTTTTGCATTTTCGTTAAGGGTCACTTCATATTCTACTGTAATTATTGAAGACGAGTCTATTTTGATTTCATTACCTTCTGTATCTCCTTGACCTTCCAGTTTCTTTAAGTTGCAGTAAGTTGATCCGTCAGATCTTCCTTCCGAGATTCCGATAAGAAATTCTTGAGAACAGTCTATATCAGGAATATCCCCGCTTTTTTTATCTTTCCAAGTAAACTGATCACTTGTAAGTATAAATGTATCTGCGCCCGTTTTAATAGTAACAACTATTTTAGCTTTATCCGTAGTCATTGTGAAAGCGTCAGAAAGATAATCATGGAATATATACTCATAGCCTTCAAAGAAGTCGCCATAGTTTTTAGGCAGCGTACCTTTAATAACAAACTTTATCGTATCGGTAATATCCGCAGATGTTCCTTTAGTTTCTTCAGCTTTATTTATCCATTTTTCAACGGTAGGTATAGATGCCTTCAGATAGATTGACTGACTTCCGAGAACAGCTATGATATATTCGGATTCAGCGTCATCATCAGCCTCATGTTTTTTCGGCTCTGCAAACATATAATAGCCGGGAGCATTTACTTTGTAAGAAAGTGTATCATTAGCAGCATCTGCGGCTGAAGTTAATTTTTCTGTGTAATCAGTGTCTTTTTTAAGCGGAGTTAAAATGCCTTTTGTTGTTTTAAGAATTTTAGCAAATCCCTGCATAAATTCTGTGGTAGTGCCATATTCTGCAAGAACGTTTGCCAATTCAGCCGCAGTATTTACACTTGCAAATACATTTGTTTTTTCATGGAAAGCCCAAGGATAGTCTGTTTCATCTAAATCATCTTTAAGAGTTGTAAGCAAAGTTCCATAACCGTCTTTAAGGCTTGCACCCCATTCAATATCTGCAAGGGTGTAATCTTCCCATGTATCGTTCCATTCAGCATCATCTTCTGATTTATGTACGTCACTGACAACGCCCGTGAAAAGTTGATATACAGCAAACATATCCTCTTTCATAACAGGCAGACCCGTATTGTTATGAATGGTTATCGTAAGGTTGTCAGACGTTGGCAAAGGCGTAGAAGTCGCCCCCATCGCTGGCACAGCCACCGTAAGCGCCAGCAGCACCGCAATTACTGCGCTTATTATCCTAGGTAAAAAATGTTTTGTTGAAGTATTCATAAAAAACTCCTTCCTTCAAATCATTTGATTTTACTATTTTTTAAAGGACCGTGCGAACCCTCTGCGAGTTTTCGCTTTTTCCTGTAAAACAGATAGATAGTCGGCGGGAGAACCATAAGCATTATTCCGAGTATTACCCATGGGTGAACGCCCGCTCCGCCCGTAAACGGCATATCATAGAACCGCGAGTTTACAAACTCAAGAACAATATTGTTGTTTTCGGTCGTTACTTCGCCGTTTACTCCATTTCCGTCAGGCAACAACGTAAGAGCTTTGTTGTCTTTGTCCTTGACTTCCTGTAGGTGGAATTTGTCAGGAACGTCTTCCGTCACCTTGTATTCAGTACCATAAGGAACATTCTCGATTAAAAGATTTCCGTTGTGCTTTAATTCAAACGTCATCGTATAAGTTCCGTCGGTGGTGCTTGTGTCAAATCCTTTCGTGATTTCACCGCCGCTAATAGTAATATTAAGCTCATCAATCACTAAAAGAAGATTGTTCTCTGTTGGCGCTGTCAATGTCAGCGTAAATGTGAACCTTTCGTCCGCGGGCTGATCTCTAACGACCTTAGTCACTGTTATTGTTCCAAGCCTTGTGTCCGCGTTGGTGAACGGAAGTGTAATGCTACCGTCTGTGGTTTTAATAGTCGTGTCAGAATCTACAATAGCATATGTTGCCGTAAACGTAAGAACACCGGCGCTATTTCCGTCAGAAGTTGCGGTTATATTTAGGTCAATGTTCGGCTGAACGCAAGCAAGATTTTCGCTTTCTTCTTCCTTAATTGTAAACTTGTATGCCTCGCTTGCCGGTCTGGGAGTGGTTACTACAAGCTCTCCCAAATCAAGTTTTCTTGTTGTCCAAGGCGTAGTTTTTAGTTCTTCCGTAACGTCCGTGGAGTTATCATTATTAATAGTCACGGTATAAGTTTTTCCGTCAGTATTTCGTTTCCAAATCTTGGGATCAAGAACTAACTCTCCTTTGTCTATTGCCGCCAAAGTAGCCGCATCAGGAGTAATGATAAAGGTAAATTCTTCGTCCGTCCATTCTCTTCCTTTAAGCGTCTTTGTGAGGTAAAGTTGGAATGTTCCCGTTTCGCTGTAGGTGTTTACAAATTTTAGAACTACATTTTCCGGAGTACCGTCTATAAAAGGACTTGTTATATCGGTTCCGCCGGTTGCGGTCGGGTCTGTAGCCTTGACTTCTGTGACTGACAAAGTACCATCGTTGTTGCTTGCTACAGTAACAGTAAGCTCTACTTTTCCGTAATTTATGCTTATACCGCCTGTTGCTGTCATCGAACTTTCGCTTACCGTAAACGTATATTGTCCCGGAGCATTGAACTTTATGTCCGACATCGTAGCCTCGGCTGTCTGTTTTGTCAGATCAGAATTTGTGATATCAATTGTATCATTAGTGATAGTAGGCTTGTGTGCTACGTTTGGACTTCCGGGCCAAGAAGTTGCTGCTATGGTGAACGTAAAGCTGTCGGTACTAAGCCAACTTCTTCCGTTTATCGTTTTTGAGATCTTCGGCGTCCATGTAGCGGTTTCCGTGTAGGAGTTGTTAAACGGCATTGCGTGGGTTTCCGTGGCGGAATGTTCCTCGCGTTTGATTATGAAAGTAACTCCGTAATCCTTAATATATGTTTCGAAGTTATCTGCGGTTATTTCGTATTCTCTGCCGTCAATGTACACTCTATAGCCCGATCCGATTTTTTCCGGCTCTCTTATTTCTCCTTTGGAATTGACGTAGTAAACACCATAAGTAAGCTCGTTTTTGTTGTCAAGCACACTTCCGAAAGAGTATGTTTGAGGAGAGCTCCATTCTGCATATGTTGTCACAACATGCTGGTCAGTCTTGCAGTATGCCTGTTGTTTTTCTGTTGTGCCGTCTACAGAAAAAAGTTTTATCTCGATCTCGTCAATTATGCCGTCTGTAACTGCATCTGCAAGTCCTGTAGAAGTGCTGACAACGAGGGCATTTTTAAGAGTAATGACCATTTTATACTTTTTCGGGTCATAAGTAATGCCCGGTAATTTGCCGTCTTCTTCGCTTATTATCAGAGTATAAACAATGTCCTGCGTCCGCGAAATTACGGGATAAAGATTTTCTGCTTTTAATTCAGCACTTGCATTTTTGACAAAGTAGTTTCCGGCAGATAAGTCATATTTGCTGGCTGTTTCCTCGTCAAGATAAAGAACTACATTTTCATTTTCATTCTCGCTCTTCGGAACAACGTCGCCCTCATTATACGAGCCTTTGGTTACTGAGAACACCCATTCAACAGGGAACGCAAGGTTTCGGAAATCCAGCTCGTCAAACGCGAATGAGTGATTTTCGGCTACCTTTTTAAGCTCGCCGTTTTTGTTGACAAAAACTCCGTCTTTCGTAAAGACAAGCGTCTTTGTTTCACTGTAAGAAACTGTCTCATTCAGACCGCCTATAAAGATGTTTCCGTTTGCGAGAGCTGCTTTTGTTATGTCGTCCTCGCCCTCTATCCTGATTGTAAATTCATCTTTATCAAGCCATTCTGTCAGCGGGTTTCCTTCGCTGTTCATTCTTCCGCTGAACAGTTTTTGAATGGAGTAGCTCGTGGTTTGCTTAGCGGGCTGTACATAATACTCGTTTGTAAATGTAGGAGCAACGCCCGCGTAGATCTGTTTCGCACTGTAACCGTTGGGGTATCCTGTGCTGTCTGGTGTCGGATCCTGATAATAGATCTGTGTTACTTCCGCTCTAAGATAAGAGTTATCTTTAGTCAACGTTGAGCCTTCAGTAATACCCTTGTCGGGCATTCTCGTTACTTCTACCTCGAGCGTATAAACGCGCCCCGTATATCTCATTGTTCCTTGATCGCCCACATTTTCCCTTATCGTAAACGTATACGTTCCCGCAGCAGGGAAGAAGTGATGGTTTACTGCCTGTTGCGATGTAGGTTCACTTGTATTCTGTGAAGTATTAAGAATAGCGTCTTTGGGTTCTGTTTCTTTGAGCTCTCCGTCTTCATCTCTGTCATCATCATTTACAACGAGCGAAACCGACTGTTTTGTGTCTACGAGCGATTCTTCAATATCCTTTGTGCCGTTTATTGAAATAACATTTTTAGCAAATTCGCTCTGATAGTTTACTACTATATCATTTTCGCTGTTATTTATCGCATCGATAAACTTTTGAAGGTCTTCTAATAGCTGTGAATCTTGACCCGCTGTAGTAAAGCGCATGTATTCTTCTTCCGATATCTCGATAGCTCCGGGATAGTTATAAGTACCGCTTGAAAAGCTAAGCTTACTGCCGCTTTCGTTCCAAAACGCAAGATCAAAAGAGAAACTGTCCAGATTGTTCCAGGCGCGCCCGACTATCTGTTTTCTTATCGCCATATCTCCGTTTGCGGGGATATTAGCAATTTCTGCCAGAACATAACCGTTTTCCTCGAAGAAGAAGTTCTGCATGTTCCATTTTTCGGTTTCAACTTCGCTTGCGTCTGCGGCTAACGTATGTGTTGTACAGTCGTGCGGGTGAACTATATAGAGAGCCTCCATAAATCTGTAGCCCGCGGGGGCGTACATCTCGCGCACTATATAGTGCTTTGTCGGGTCAAGTCCCGCAAAGGTAACGCGCCCGTTTGTTCTTGTCGTGGAACTTCCTACCTGACGATCGGCAAGCCATTGCAGATCTTCGGTTGTTCCTCCGTCGATTTTATCTTGAACATCTTTAAGCGTTAGTGGATCTTCGGTGTCGCTGTTTGTATATACACGGAACGTCGCGCCTTGAAGAAGATTGTTGTCCTCTAATGCTCCCGTGTATTTCAACACTTCTATAATACCCGGCTTTTGCGAGTTCGTTATGCTTATGTTTATTTCCTGCGTGCCAAGTATTCTGTCAAGAACCGCGTGATATTTCGAATCAGTCGATTCTGTCCAACCGGTAGTTTCTGCGAGGTCGCTCCAGTCGTTCACTCCGTCGCCGTTTGTGTCGGGAATGTCAAACTGGTCTATTACGCTGTCCTCGTTTGTATCCTCAAGTGTTTTCTGATAGCACTTTCCTACAAAGCTCGAATAATCTTTAGCCTCGGGCGAATATTCAAACTTCTGCTTATACAGCACGTCATCTATTATATAGTATTCCGCCGAAACATACCAGTCGTTTATCAGTTTCCCGTCTATGGAGTTTGAAAGCAGGGGATAGGAATATGAAAGCTTGTCTATCTTTGCGAGGGGTCTTTCCTCGTAGACATGAGTTTTATTTTCGTTGTCTACATAGCTAAGCTCAAACACGGGCACGGGCGTTTCGTCAGTCGGATTCGCTGTTTCCCATGTCTTCTGAAGAGTTACGGTCTTGTATGTAGTATAGTTATAGCCTACGTCGATAGCCGATATGGTGCGGGTGTCGTTGTCGCTCTTACCGTCGCTTTTCAATTTCGGGTTAATTTGATTTTCTTCTTTGCCTACGGTTATAACCTGAACTTCCGTTCCGAAAGCTTTTGAGTCAAAGTTATAAAGAACATAGTTGTTTCCTATGATATGACCGGAAGTCAGATTTGTAGGTCTTTTACCTTGTTGCTGTCCAGAAGTCAGAATATAACTGTCATTCGGACGTACAACTTCAAATGCGAAAACGTCTCCGTCTTCATATGGAATATTACTGAACACATATCCGCCTACAGTGGTAACTGCCTCGCGGTATAGCTCAAAAGCTCCGTCTGCTTGGGGAGTGTTTCCCTCATATGGAATTAAAGTATTAAATGGAGGTGTGATTTTATCCTTAGCATTGACAAGGGTACTTTGTGGTTTTGTTGTATAGTATGTTTTGTCTGCCTGTCTGGTCGTGTCCTTTGTTTTGCGGTAAAGTCTGAGAGTTACGCCTGAAAGGAGCGTGTCCTCGTCTTTCATCTGGTCATAAATTCCGTCTTTGTCGTTGTCAAAGAATACCTGACAATAAAGATTGAAAGAATCTCCCTCTACTATGTCTATAGTTCCGACTTCGGAATTAAACTTTGCGGGCTGAGAGGGAATAAATGTCCAGTAGTTTACAAGTCCGTAGTCGCTTGTACTCATACCTGTTCCCGCATTGGTTATTCCTACAGGGTGAAGTGAGCTGTCAAGATAGTTTATCATCGCCATCTGATCTTCAAATTCACCCTCTTTGAGGAATTTCCCGTCCTTATAATACTCAATTTGGTTTGTGGTATGGCTATGGTCGCCTATGCGTATAAACTTATCGGCAGTAGTAGTGGTCGTAACTCCGTCATTAAGTGCAGTAATACCGCCTACATAATCCGCGCAGGCTTTTCTAATTTCATATTCGTTGCCTTTAATATAACCTGTATGACACTTTGATGTTGAAATTTCGTCGGACATATTATAGTAGCGAAAATATGATTTTCCCGTGCCGTCGTTTTCTACTATTCTATCCGGGAATTTTTCACGTAAAGTTTGAGTGTTCTCAGCTTTTGTATCATCTGATCTTACAATTTCTTCTGTATTATCTGTATTTCCTATTTTTTCTCCGTAATAAATAGCGGAATCGTCATAATAAATTACGCTCTTTGTTGCGTCAAGGATAGAGCCGGGCGTGTCTAATTGTTTTCCGCTTTTGTCATAGATGTGGCTAACACGTGTAAAGGTAAAACCGTTTACAGCATTTTCCAAATCGTTTACGGGGAAATGTATCTCTCCCGCTTTAGTGGTGATAGTAATCAGATCTGTTATGTTGTATTTTCCCGCGGGTATAACTACTCCGTTTCCGTCTTTTCCGTCCCAGTAAAAATAGTTTATGGAATGAGGCGTTACCGATCTTGAAATACTTACGGGAGCATAGCTTACGCTTACAGGATTTCCTTTTTCGTCTTTAAGCTTTGTGAAATCGAGCGTCAGCGTGGCTGTAGTTGCCTCTCCTGTTTTAAACGAGAAATATCCGCCCGCCCCTTTATAAGCGCCGGGTACATCAACATATTCGCCCGGATTAGCAGTATCCGGTATAGAAACCATATCAATAAACTTTATATCCTCTGCCGGGTCGGGCTGGAGAGCCTTTGAATACATATGCCCCTCGAGGTCGGGGTTCGGCATTTCAAAGAATATGGAAAAAGTTTTAGAAGTTTCCGTATTTATACTTGTAGGATATTTATATTCCGCTCCGAATTTTGTATAATCTTCTCCGTTGTTAGTATAACCTTTTGCGGATTTGTAAATAGTATTGCCCGTAACATTGTCAATAAGACCGCGGTTATCCGTAAAGAAATAGTATGTATAAGGAGCATTTCCTTTCCAATCCCACCTATAGATATAACTGTCTGTAGTCAGTACATAATAAGTTTCTATTGTAGAGTTGCCGTTTTGCTGTAAAGAAAGATAATCGGCATAAACTCTGCCTGTTTCTTTCTGATCCATTTCATTAAAAACGCTTATATCCCACGCTGCGACCAAACCGCCATGTTCGTTATCAGTTGGAGTATAATATGTGTTAGTTTTATTATTTTTAACACTTGTATAAAAATCGTAAAATGTGTTTCCAACATTAACTCCCGAAACTGTTTCAACCGTATCATTTTTTATAGTGACACCGGAAGTTCCGGAGTTATCATAGGAATGAAATTCAAATGTATAAACGCCTGTTTCCTTTACTTTATAGGTAAGGGGAGTATAAGTAAATTCTGTGCCGCTTTTGTTTTTTCCGCTATTTCCCGCCATGCTCTCCATGGTTTTCGCAAGAACTTCAGTCTGTACGTTTGGAATATGACCTACGCCGTTTTGAACTACATCAAAAGGTATGCGGTTTCCTTGAAGATCAATAAGCACAATATCTATGGTCGCGTTCTCATCGCCAAAACGATTATGTATATCTTGCTTTTCAGCAGCGGTAGCTGCCGCTAATCCGGATTCGTTCAGCGTGGAGTTAAAAACATTTGAACCGAAACAGATAGTATCGCCTTCAAAAGCGAAAACATGGATATAATTCCTTTGGTTCATTCCTGCATTCGATCCTGTACGCCAGTCAAGATAAGTCCTCATAGAATTGCCATAGTTTATGTTTCCGTTTGCCGTGGTAGCGCCGCTCCAAAGAAGATTATTCAAATCAAATTTCTTCGCGTATTCTTCTTCGCGCTCTTTCTTTTCCTCTGCCGCTGTAGCCGCGGATGCTATATTCGACTTCGATTGCATTTTCCATGTGAGATCAACGCCATTCAACATAGGAACGACAAGACAAACGCAAAGCACCGAGGCAAGTATTCTTTGCCACAGAGTCCTTTGGCTATGCAGTTTTTTATTTGATGCGTTATTTCGGTTCTGCATATCGTTTTCCTCCGACAAGCCGCACTAGCTGACAGGCGGCAACTCAAAAATTCTTTTGCCATTATACCACAGTTTCTTTAATTTTTAAAGACAATTCACCAAATTGGTCGAATTTTTCACCAAATTAGTCAAAAATTTTTTTGTAAAAAATCAGGCTGTCGATAAAACCCTGTCTGCCAAAACAAGGGTATTTATCAACAGCCTGCGATCATTATATAAACCGATAAAGAATAAAATCGGTTGAATTTTAGTTAGAAATCTTCGGGGGGGGGGAGTTTTTGAATTACGATTCTTATTGAAAAGATGTCTTTTCCTATCTTGTAGTTTACCTGAGCGCCGTATTTTTCGCAAAATGCAAGTATCGAGCGCGTTCCGATGCCGTGGTTTCCGTCAGCGCCAATGGGAATGCCGTTTTCGTCCGTCTTTATTTCATTTGAATAAGGGTTGCTGACCTGTAGCATAAATTGCGGAGTTTCAATACAGCGACAACGTATTATCCTGTTGTCAACATTTATTGTTTCACAGGCGTGAATTGCATTTTCAAGAGCATTCGCCACAACTACCGAAAGCTCCGACGCTTTAACGGGAAGTTCGTCAGAAATATTCAGGTCGTGTACTACTTCTATATCCGCATCTTTTGCAAGTGAAAAATAATAGCTGAATATTGCGTCAAGCACCGCGTTTTTGCAATACAACTTCTCGCCGCTGTATTCAAGCGTTTTGAGCGACGAGGCTATGTATTCTTCCGCCTCGTTTATCTCGCCTTTTTTGAGCATAACGTCTATTCCCGAAAGCCTGTGCCTCATGTCGTGGCGGGCTATTTTTATCTGTTCGTTCGCCTCGTTCATCTGGCGTATACGCCGCTGCATCTGCGTGAGTTCTATCTGCCATAGCTCGTTTTCACGCTCGATTTCGTTAAGATCTTTCTGCCTGCTTAGTGTCTGGAAAATCATCAGATACATCAGCAGCATAAGAATGATAAGCGTTATAAGCATGGGCATATCGTCGGGTCGCTCTGAAATGACCGAAGGAAACGTAGACAAAGCTATCATTATAACAAGGGACGCCGCGGCTGTCATGGTAAATATTCCCCAGCCCTTTTTTACGCTTTCCTGTATCTCGAAATACTGCCTGCGTAGCCTTTTAATTACCCCTATTTCAATAAGCAGAAATCCCGCTATCCTCGATATAAACATAAAGAGGTTTGTTTTCGGTGAAATGTAATAATTGAAGATAAGAGAAAGCACAATAATTGCCGTCGAAACCGTGTTTACAAGGCAGAACGTAAAGACAAACTGCGTATCGCGTTTCTTTGAAAGAATAAGCGCGGCGATAAAAAACGGAAATGTAACCGAAATCAATATTATCTTTCCAAAACCGTCTTGCCCGAGATTTAAAAAGAGCATGATGTTCGCCGCAATAATAAAAACCATTATCCCGCACAGAACGGCTACCGACTTTTTGGAATAGAGCTTAGGGAAAGAGGAAAGTATAAACAGGATAACAATGTGTATTGTAGACCATATTCCCGAAGAGATCCTGAAAACCTCGCTCATTGGTGTTTCTCTCCCTTCATCCAATAGTCGAGCCACGCCGACAAAAGCGGAGTTCCCGATTTTTTCGGCAGAAACAGCGGTTCGGGGTTGTCCTTGAAATAGAGCTGATCTTTGTTTATGGCATTGACATAATAAAGATTTACAACGAGGCTTGCTCCGCAGCGGCTGAACCTGTCGTCTTCAAGAAGTGGCGAGCTTATTTCCGCAAAAGACTGCCTTTGACGGCTTAGTGAGACAGTCTGCCCGTCCCTAAGATGATATTTACAAATTCGGTTCGCATATTCAACATAAATGATATCGTCGAACGCAAGCGACAAAATGCCGTCTTTTGTTTTTACGACGATAGAGCTGTTCTTCCTATTTTTGATAATGTCAAACGCCCTGTCGAGCGTTGAGAACAGCTTGTCCTTTTCGAGGGGCTTTATGAGGTAGTGAAACGGCTGTACGTCATATGCCTCAAGAGCAAAATCCTTTGAAGAAGTGAGGTAGATTATCATTCCGTCCTTGGAGTTGTCACGGAGCTTTCGACCTAAGTCAATGCCTTTTATTGCAGGCATAAGAACGTCTATTATATACAGGTCGAAATCAATTCCGTTTGCTTTTTCGAGAAGTTCAAGCCCATTCTGAAAAGAGTGTATTTTTACGGGTATCTCGTTGTGCATTGTAAAATAATCGTCGAGCTGTTTGGTGGTGCTTTTGACCCAAATTTCTTCGTCATCACAAACGGCGATATGATGCATATTCGGCACTCCTTTCGGGTAATGATTTGACTTTCAGACTGTAGAGAAAGTCCCAGATGCAAGGAAACGGTGCTACGGCTAGGCTTTGTGCCTGCCGTAGTGCCGCTGACACAGCAGATGGGGCTTTATCTACAGTCTGCTTTACGCGTTTATTTTAACACACTTAGTCTATTAAATCAAGTGGATTTTTTTATTTTCGGTGGTTGTAAACAATAACAAACTATTATAGTAGCAGCTATTTTGAAATATTGACGAAAAAGTTTGAAAGGGGAAAAACCTATATATGGTTCTTTTCAAACGTTGTTTTTCTAAATTACACTTACTCGCCCTATCCCCCTGCCCCTTCCCCAATGGGGAAGGGGGAGATAGTGGGGCGCTGGCGCGCCCCGCGCCTCGCCCTTTTAAATGTTAGAAATGAGATGTAAGCGCATTATCCGCCATATGGCGGATAACGCTGTAAGAAATCAAAGGATGTTTTGGAGATAAAGATTTTTGATGTTTGGGTAAAAAGGCTTTATATACAGCCTGAAACCTTTTGAAAAAGGTTTTTCACCCTTTTTTGGCTTTTGCCAATTTTTCCTTGACAATTATTGTCGAAAATGATATAATAAAACATAAGAAGTAAGGGCTGTAAAATGCGTTTTGTCTGATTTGTTTTGGGGAGGATCTGTATGGGGAGAAAAACGTCATTATTAAAGAAAGTGTGTGCTGTCTTTCTGACGGCTGTGCTAGCGGTAGTTCCGCTGTCAAGAGCCGACAGCTCTTCAGTCGAGGGACTTCAGTCGCAGATAGACGCCAAGAGAAAAGAGAACGAACAGAGAAAACAGCTTATTGAAAAATATAAGAGCGAGATGAGCGACAACGATAAACTTATTGAGCTTATAAACGAACAAATAGACAGCATAAACGACGAGATAACAAAATGCGGTCAGCTTATTATCGCAAAGCAGGACGAGATAGACTCAAAAAAAGCCGAGATAGAAACCTCAGAAAAAGCTATTGCGGATAAAGAAATTGAAATAGAGGACAAAAATTCCGAGATCTCCGAACTTCAGGAGAAAAATAAAGAAAATCTGAAACGTTTCGGCAAGCTTGCGAGAGCAATGTATATGAATGATGTTTCGGACACTGTCCCGATACTCAGCGGTTCGGACGATTGGTATGATTATTTTGTTTATTCAGATGTCATTAAAAACATAAGCGAGCAGAGCCTTGAGTTTATGAAAAGGCTTACAGCGTCAATTGAAAGCTGCAATCGTATGATAAAAGACCTTGAAAGCGAAAAACAGCAGCTTGAACAGGACAAGCAGAGCCTTCAGCAGCAAAAAGAGCAGCTCGACAAAGAAATGTCCGAGCTGAAAGACGAGCGAAAAAGGCTCGACGACTACGCCGCAGAGCAGAAGAATTATCTTTACAGCTTAGTTGTGGATAACAATAAATTGAAGGACAAAGTAGACGGTCTGAACTACGATATTAACAAAACAAACAAAGAGATAGAAGAGTATGACAGACAGTTGCAGGAAGAGATAAAAAAGTTACAGCAAAGCGGACAGGGAAGTACCGAGGACCACAGCAGCGATTTCAGGTGGCCGCTTGACCCCGAATTTCACAGGCTTACTACATATTTCGGCTGGGATACGGCTTTTGGCGGAAGAAATCACGGCGGCATAGATATTGTCGGAACGGGAGTTTCGATTTCAAGCAGGAACATTTACGCCGTTCAGTCTGGAAAGGTCATAAAAGTTTACACGGGCTGTCCGCATGATTACGGGAAAAATTATAGCTGCGGCTGTGGAGGCGGCTGGGGAAATTATGTTGTTATAGACCATGGCGGCGGGATCTCCACGCTTTACGCTCATTGCCGGAAAATTTTCGTAAGCGTCGGGCAAACGGTGTCAAAAAGCGATGTTATTGCTATAGTAGGAACAACGGGTTGGTCGCAGGGCGAGCATTTGCATTTTGAAGTGCGCGAAAACGGAGTAAGAGTTGACCCGTTGAAGTATACGTACCACGATGTTTATTGAAGATTATGAATGATCTGTCGTAACTTTGACGAAAGACGAATAACATTTCGATTATTCGACCGCGCCGTAAGGCGCGGCACGAAAGTTTTTTGAAGGAGAGTCCAGAGAGGAAATTTTTTTTGCAAAAAAGTTTCCTCTCTGGCAGGGGCGCGGGTACGGAGTCCCTGCAATCGGCAAAAAGGCGCTAAAGGGTGTGGGGAAAGCAAGAGCTTTGTTATAGTGATAAAGCGGACAGCTTTTCGGCTATTCCTGCATAAAGCGTTATCCGCCGAAGGCGGATAATGCGTACACTGTACACTGTCAACTACCAACAACGCCGTCCGTTAAATTATAACGGGCGGCGTTTAAAATTATGTGTGCATTAGCTGATTAGACAATCAGTTGTTTATGAGCTTGTCCTCTTCGTTGTTCCAGCTGTAGAGCTTGCGAACTTCTTCGCCGACCTTTTCGAGCTGGTGTTCAGCGTGGAGCTTTCTCATAGCCTTGAAGTGTACCTGCTTGCCTGCGTCTGACATATCGAGCAGAAATTCCTTTGCGAAAGAACCGTCCTGAATATCAGAGAGGATCTTCTTCATTGTCTTCTTTGTTTCTTCAGTAACGATCTTCGGACCTGTGATATAGTCGCCGTACTCGGCTGTGTTGGAGATAGAGTATCTCATTCCCGAGAAACCGCTCTGATAGATAAGGTCAACTATGAGTTTCATCTCGTGTACGCACTCAAAATAAGCGTTTCTGGGGTCATAACCTGCCTCAACAAGCGTTTCAAAGCCTGCCTGCATAAGCGCGCAAACGCCGCCGCAGAGAACAGCCTGCTCGCCGAAGAGGTCTGTTTCAGTTTCTGTTCTGAATGTTGTTTCAAGAACGCCCGCTCTTGCGCCGCCGATACCTGCCGCATAAGCGAGAGCGATGTCGTTTGCTCTGCCTGTGTAGTCCTGTTCAACAGCTATAAGACAAGGAGTTCCTTTTCCTGCCTGGAATTCACTTCTTACGGTGTGACCGGGAGCCTTCGGAGCTATCATTGTAACGTCAACATTTTTCGGGGGAACTATGCAGCCGAAATGAATGTTAAATCCGTGAGCGAACATAAGCATATTGCCCTCTTCAAGGTTCGGCTCAATGCTCTCCTTGTAAAGCTTAGCCTGAAGTTCATCATTTATGAGTATCATGATGATGTCGGCTTTCTTTGCAGCCTCAGCGGCAGTATAAACTTCAAATCCTGCAGCCTCCGCTTTCTTCCAGCTCTTTGAGCCTTCGTAAAGTCCTACGATAACATTTACGCCGCTGTCCTTGAGGTTAAGGGCATGAGCATGACCCTGTGAGCCGTAGCCGATTATGGCAACGGTCTTTCCGTCCAGCAGGGACAGATTGCAGTCTTCCAGATGATAGAGTTTAGCCATTTTAAAAATCTCCTTTTAAAATATTATTTTAGCGCCTTTAAGCGTTGTTGACACATCAGTTTCTGACAGAAACAGCCGCCTCGCCTTTCTGTATTGCTATAGTTCCCGTGCGGACTATTTCTTTTATGCCGTAGGGACGCAGCAGTTCTTCAAAATTGTTCAGTGCATTTGAGCTGTCGGATATCTCAATGGTTATTGAATTTGCGGAAATATCCGATATTTTGCCGTGAGCAAGCTCGCAGATGCTTATTATTTCGGGTCTTTGCTTTGGAGAACAGCTCACCTTTATCAGTATAAGCTCCCTTGACACCATATTTTCGGGCGCGAGCGTCTTTACTTTTATAACGTCAATGAGCTTGTTGAGCTGCTTTTCTATCTGTTCAAGAGTATAATCGCTGCCGTCCGCAACAATCGTAATTCTCGAAATGTTTACATCGTCCGTAACTCCTACGGCAAGACTGTCTATATTAAATCCTCTGCGGGCAAAAAGTCCCGCAACTCTCGCGAGAACGCCCGCGTGATTTTCGACCAGAACGGAAATAGTATGTTTCATGTTCTGCCTCCGTTAAAGTATGGTTTCGAGCATTTCGGGAACGGCAACTTCAAGCAAAAACGGCTTTTTGCTTTCCGTAAGACGCTTTATGCCCTCTTTTGCGCTCTCCTCGCTGTCTACTAGCATATTCTCTATGCCGTATGAATCGGCGATTTTCGTATAGCTCGGACTTCCGTCAAGTGAAACTGCATAAAGCCTGTTTCCATAATGGTTGGTCTGAAATTCTCTTACCATTCCGAGATACTTGTTTCTCATAACTATTACCTTTACCGCGATGTTATGCTGAACGCAGGTCGCGAGCTCGGGCATTTCCATCTGGAAAGAGCCGTCGCCGCATACCGCGATAACTTCGGCATTAGGCTCAGCTGTCTTTGCTCCGATAGCCGCAGGCAGGGAATAGCCCATTGTTCCCATTCCGCCCGAAGTAAGAAAGCGCCCGTTTTTAAGCTCAATATTGAGCGCCGTCCAGAACTGGTTTTCGCCAACGTCCGCAACGACTATGGAGCGGTTAGGGAGATAGTTGTTAAGCTCACGGATAAACCACTTCGGGTTTACAAAACCCTTTTCCACTTGCTTTATACCTTTGTCAACACGGCTCTGCGAAAGCATAGCTTTCCATTCGTCATGATTTGTAACGGCGTTTTCGGAAACGGTGTTGTTAAGCTGCTCAAGAAGTTGTCCCAGAACTATGCTTATATCGCCTACGATAGGGATATTAGCCGCAACGCTTTTTCCTATCTCCGCGGGGTCAATATCAATATGAATGACCGTAAGGTCTTTTTTGAGCATTATTGGAGCGGACGTTCTGTCGCTCAGTCTTGCGCCGAGCAGAATAAGCGTGTCGCAGTTGTTTACCGCGCACTTTGCGCTCTCACAGCCATGCATACCGAGCATACCGAAATAACGATCATTGTCTGTAGGCATAGCCCCAAGTCCCATAAGCGTCGAGATAACGGGAATGTCGAGCTTTTCAGAAAGCTCTCTCATAAGCTCCGCTGCATTTCCCGAAAACAGGCCGCCTCCAGCGATTATGAGCGGCTTTTTGGATTCAAGAATAGTAACCGCCGCGCGCTTTATCTGATAGCCGTTGCCCTTTGAACTCGGACGGTAACTTCTTATGTCTACGCTTTCGGGGTATTCAAAGTCAATTTCCGCTTTCTGAACGTCGCACGGAACATCTATCAGTACAGGACCGCGTCTGCCCGAGCCCGCGATATAAAACGCTTTTTTAAATACCTCTGCGGTATCTTCGGGTCTTTTCAGAAGGTAGCTGTGCTTTACAAAAGGCTCGGCAGAGCCGGTGATGTCGGCCTCCTGAAAAACGTCGCGCCCTATCTGGTCGGAGTTTACCTGCCCCGTGATAATTATCATCGGAACGGAATCCATATACGCCGTAGCTATGGCGGTTATAAGGTTGAGCGCGCCAGGTCCGCTTGTCGCGACGCATACCGCGGGCTTGCCCGTTATTCTCGCATAGCCCGACGCGGAGTGACCCGCGTTCACCTCGTGGCGCACCAGAATATGATTTATCCCCGATTTATAAAGCTCGTCATAAAACGGGCATATAGCCGCGCCGGGATAACCGAAAATATCCGTTATTCCCTCGGCTTTAAGACACTCAGTCATTGCTTTCGCAACGGTCATTCTCTGCATTGTCCACACTCCAGAATTCTTTTTGAATATTTTTCTTTAAAAAACAATTTTTAACGTTCTTTTAATTATATCAAATTCTTATTTTTTTGTCAAGATATTTTCGCCATAAAGTGAAAAAATGATTTCAAGGCGTTAGCTCAAAGCAAAACCCATTAAACGTTTTCGACCGCTGCAAAGCAAATCGGACTTAAACTAATGATCAAGTTTAAGTCCGACAGGTCCTATTAAATTTTAACTTGTTAAATCAAGCAACCGATGAAGTATTCTCTGACGAATCCTCTGAAGAGTCAGGCTCCGAATCTGCGGGAGCAGAAGGCTCGGTGTCCTTTACGGTGTTTTCATACGTATACTTGTCAACGTTTTTGGTTATGGTATCATTTACCATTGCGTCAATATCTTTATAGCCGTACAATACATAATAGTTGTATCCGATGAACGTGCGATAACCTAAAGTATATCCTCGTATATAGTTACTGTTAAATTTGAGGATAATATTATTTTATCATAAAAAAATTCTCTGTCAATACCAAAATAGTACTAAAATAAAGCTAGAAAAATTGCACAGTTTTGTGTACTATTTAAGTATGGGGGTGGTGTGAAATGAGTACTGTATTTTTTAATCTGCGTATTGACGAAACATTAAACGATATGCTTATACAAATCGCTCGCGAAGAGGGCAGAAGTAAAAACAAGCAGATAGAGTATATTCTTAAAGAATATGTAAAGAACTATGTGCAAAGTTCCGATGCAATAACGCCTAATCAGAGCAAAAACAGTAAAGCCAAAGACAACTCAAGATAAAATAAAAAAGCGGAGAGAAAAACTCTCCGCTTTTTTGCGATTTAATGAGCAATTCTTATACACAGCCCTGAGCCTTCATAGCCTCGGCTACCTTGAGGAATCCTGCGATATTTGCGCCCGCCATGTAGTTTCCGGGCATGCCGTATTCCTTTGCAGCCTCGTCGCACTGCTTAAAGATCTCCTTCATGATGTTGTGAAGTTTAGCGTCAACTTCCTCAAACGTCCAGCTGTAACGCATGGAGTTCTGGCTCATTTCAAGACCCGAAGTCGCAACGCCGCCTGCGTTTGCAGCCTTTGCAGGACCATAGAGCATGTTGTTCTCAAAGTAAACTTCGATAGCCTCGGGAGTAGACGGCATGTTAGCGCCCTCTGCAACAGCGTAAACGCCGTTCTCTGCGAGGTTCTTCGCATATTCGCCGTTTATCTCGTTCTGAGTAGCGCAGGGAAGAGCTATGTCAGCCTTTATCTTTGCGCCCCATACGCTGCCTTCGTGATACTCAGCGTTCTTGTGAGAAGTTCTGCCGACATATTCCTTGATACGTCCGCGTTCAACTTCCTTTATCTGCTGTACAACAGCAAGGTCAATTCCATCGGGATCGTAAACATAACCGTTAGAATCGGAAACCGTAACTACCTTTGCGCCGAGAGCAGTAGCCTTCTGCGTAGCGTATATAGCAACGTTGCCAGAACCGGAAATGATTACGGTCTGACCGTTAAAGCTCTTTCCGTTTGCCTTGAGCATTTCGTCGGTATAGTAGCAAAGACCATATCCCGTAGCCTCGGTTCTTGTGAGAGAGCCTCCGTATGTAAGTCCCTTTCCTGTAAGAACGCCGCTGAACTCATCTCTTATTCTCTTGTACTGACCGAACATATAGCCTATCTCGCGTCCGCCTGTTCCGATGTCGCCCGCAGGAACGTCGCAGTCAGGACCGATGTGTCTGCAAAGCTCTGTCATAAAGCTCTGGCAGAAACGCATAACTTCTCCGTCAGACTTACCCTTGGGGTCAAAGTCCGAACCGCCCTTGCCGCCGCCCATAGGAAGTGTGGTGAGAGAGTTCTTGAAGATCTGCTCAAATCCGAGGAACTTTATGATACCGATGTATACAGAGGGGTGAAGTCTGATACCGCCCTTGTACGGACCGATAGCGGAGTTGAACTGGATACGGAATCCGCGGTTTACCTGAACTTTTCCGTTGTCGTCTACCCACGGAACGCGGAAGATGATCTGTCTTTCAGGCTCTACGATCCTGTCGAAAACACCTGCCTCAACGAGGTCGGGACGCTTTTCAGCAACAGGCTGGAGCGTTTCAAAGACCTCTGTTACAGCCTGAATAAATTCGGGCTCGCCGGGGTTTCTTTTCTTTACGGTTTCAAGAAGATCCGCAAGATATTTGTTTGTCAATGCCATTGGAATTGTCCTCCCTTTTTAAAATAAAAAATTGACTTGTTAAATAAATTAACTCGCTTTTTAATTATACACCACTATACCTGAATTTGCAAGAATTTTTTTAATTTTTTTCAAAATCACTTTGAGATTTTGTGCATTGCGACAATTTATTTTTTAAAATTTATTCATCTTCTACAAAAACCCGCTGTTTTTGATTGCCGACCGTGAAATATAAATTTCATTTTGGTGCAAGCTATGCAAGTTTTGCATTTTTTTGCCGAAAAAAATTTCATATACTTTTCATACAAACAAACCTTGACAATTTATGTTGAATATTGTATAATAAACATATATTGAGTATTTTGGGAGGACATTACTCAATTCAGGCGAAGGGGGAAAATGTATGTCAAATAAAAGGCATGTGCCGTTAGGTGTGAAAATATGTTCGGCGTTTTGCGCGGCAGTCGTGGCGCTGACTTTGCCGAATGTTGCTTTTCTGAATGAAAACAGCGTTTCGGGTAGTACGAGCATTGACGACTTGCAGGCTCAGATAGATAAAATAAAAAAGGAAAACGAAACACGCAAAAAGCAGATAGACGGACTTAACGGGGATATAAACGAGAACAAGGCATCGATAAAGCTGATAAACGAGCATATAGACGGCGTAAATCTCGAAATTGAAAAATATGGGGAACTTATACTTGCACAAAAGCAAAGCATTGACGATAAGCAGATAGAGATAGAAAACGTTGAAAACGAAGTCCGGGACAGAGAGATAGACATATCAAACAAAAAAGCTTACATATCGGAGCTTGAGGCAAAGAACAAGGAAAATCTCAAACGCTTTGGTGAGCTTGCGAGAGCAATGTATATGAACGATGTTTCGGATACTATCCCGATACTCAGCGGCTCGGACGACTGGTACGATTATTTCGTATATTCTGACGTAATAGAGAACATAAGCACACAAAACCTGAACTTTATGAAAAAGCTGCTTGCGGATATAAAAGATCAGGAAAAGCTTATAGAAGACCTGAAAGAAGATATAAATAAACTCGAGCAGGAAAAAGCCGAGCTTTCGGAAGAAAAAGCCAAACTTGAAGAAGATATGGCTGCTCTGAAAAGCTCTAAAGCCGAGCTTGACAGCTACGCCGCGCAGCAGAAGGCATATCTTCAGAGCCTGGCGCAGCAAAACAAAGAGCTTATGGACAGGGTCAGCGCTCTCCAGTATGACGAAAAAGAGTCCATAAAGAAAATGGACCAACTCAATAAAGAGTTAGAAGAACTTATCAGACAGGAACAGGAGAAAAACAACGGACAGCCGAATTATTCGGCGGATGGTTTTATCTGGCCCGTAAGTTCTAAGTATAAGAGAATTTCCACATACTTCGGATATGACGCATGGAGAAACGGGCAGCACAGAGGACTTGACATAGTCGGATCTACAAGTTCTATAGCGGGAGCGGAAATACGCGCCGTTCAGTCCGGAACGGTCATCACGGTATACACGGGCTGCCCTCACAATTACGGAAAGCAATATAGCTGCGGCTGCGGCGGCGGTTACGGAAACTACATAATAATCGACCACGGCGGCGGGATCTCGACCATGTACGCTCATTGTCAGAAAGTAAACGTTACAAAGGGTCAGCAGGTAAAGCAGGGCGATGTTATCGGAAATGTCGGAACGACGGGCTGGAGTACGGGCTATCATCTTCATTTTGAGGTTCGTGTAAACGGCGTTGCGGTAAATCCGTTCAATTATGAGTACACATACTATTGATAAGTGGAATATCAGTAAACAGCGCGGAATTTTCCCGCGCTGTTTTTACTTTTATGAAATTTTTGCGAAAATTGTAGACAAATACAAAAAAGTGTGTTATAATGACTGTGTATTTTTGATAGATTTGAATTTGTAAATTACGGAGAAATATATTTATGAATTTTTTCAGAAAACATTGGTGGTGCATTGCTTACAGCGTTGTCCTTACGGCGTTTACCACGTATATTGCACTAGATACGTTTGTTATTGAACGCGTGTCTGATGTTCCGACTGACAGTGTTTCTTTCAGACCAAGCTCGTCAATTACAGAGCATATTTCCGACTCGGAACCTCGGTTTGACAGCGAAAACTCTGAGAGCAGTCAGCCCGAGCTGCCGCCCGAGCCCATGGAACCAATTATAACCGAGAACAGCTATATTGACGATAATATAATGATAAATATAACACAAAGCAGGATATACGATACAGAATGTTATATTGCGGACGTGCAGTTGTCGTCGGCGGAATATCTGAAAACCGCATTCGCAAAAGGCAAATTCGGGCATAACGTGATTCAGTATACATCGGAGATAGCCAAGAGCGCAAACGCGATCTTTGCTGTAAACGGCGATTATTACGGTATACGCAGCGGCGGTTATGTAATAAGAAACGGAATACTTTATCAGGAAAAGAGATTTTCCAACAGCCAGGAGGATCTTGTAGTTTATCCCGACGGATCTTTCAAAATAATAAAGGAAAAAGATGTTACCGCGCAGGAGCTTTACGACGAGGGAGCATGGCAGGTGTTTACATTTGGACCGGCGCTCGTCGAAAACGGAGAGCCGTCTGTAGATAAGAACGATGAAGTTTACGCTCATAGTGTGAGCAATCCCCGAACCGCTATAGGAATTATAGACGATCTGCACTATGTCTTTATCGTATCCGACGGACGCACCAATGAGAGCGCGGGACTTTCGCTGTTCCAGCTCGCGGGGATAATGATAGACCTCGGCGTTAAGACGGGATATAATCTTGACGGCGGCGGTTCTTCAACAATGATATTCAACGGACGAATAGTAAACAAGCCTACCTCTCACGGCGACGTAATAAAAGAAAGGGGAATAAGCGACATTGTCTACATCGACAGATAAGTTTTCAAAGCCTGCGGCAAAAACAGCCCTTGCATATGCCGTTATAACTTCGTTTACGGCTTTTTTCGGCGGTGTTTATGAAATATTCAGTCACGGTGTAATTTCTTATTATATGGTATATGCTTTCGGCATACCTCTTATATGCGGATTAATGCCGAACATTATCGCGGCTGTAGTCGGAGCTCAAAAGCCGCATAAGGTCGCCTATAACCTCTATAATTCCGGAGTAGCGACTATTACGGTCGGTTGTATTTTCGAAGGCGTTCTTGAAATATACGGAACAGTAAACGATCTTATATATGTATATCTTTTTATGGGCGTGGCATTGTTTTTGGCAGGAATATTCGTACATTTCACCTTGAAGATTTTTAACAGAAAATCAAGGGCAAAGCACTGAAACGCGCATAAGAATTGCTCCCGCAAATACAGCGGGAGCATTTTTCATAAATATTTCCGAGACAAAACATTCTTGCATATTGCACGTTTTGCCCGCAAAACAACGGAGCTTAAACTCCGGGCTTAGCCTTGAAGGAAAGACAGTCGGTGCATTGAACAACAGTGGGGTTAGCCTCGTGAGTACCTACTTCGATCTTATCGAGCGAGCAGTAGTCGTCACAGCAGCAGTGGTGTTCACAGTTGTGGATAGTACAGCCGATGTGCTTGTTTGCATATTCCGTTCCCATAATAATTCTCCTTAAACACAAAGTGGTAAACTTGCGGTCTTGCCGCAAGTTTATTTTTTGGTGTTATCGGGCTGATTATTCTTGTAAAAAATTTACAGAAAAATAAAAACTCCGCCGATCGGCGGAGTTTTGAAAAGTTATGTCATTCGGACAGATAAGATTTAACTATCACCTGTAAAAGCTCGTCGCGGTCAATGTGGCGTATAAGACCCCGCGCGTTGTTGAACGTAGTGATATATGTAGGATCTTCCGAAAGGATATAGCCTACAAGCTGGTTTATGGGATTGTAGCCTTTTTGTTTCAGCGCATCATATACGGTCATAAGAATTTCTTTCATTTCGTTTTCTCTGTCCTCATGCACCGAAAATGTAACCGTTTTATCTTTCATTTTATCATATCCTTTCTTTGTTTATTTCATAAGCTTATTATACACTTTTTTCGCCGAAAAAACAACCTCATTTATTATTTTTGATTATACAAACTGTTAAAATCTATGATTAGCACAAATTTATTAAAAAAACATTAGTGGTTTTCCACAAAAATAGTTAAAGAAAATATACATATTTATAAAATTTGCTAAAACACTTGTATATCTTGAAAATTTGTGTTATAATAGATTGAAAGCGGAAAATAGGATTTCCTATCGCTGTCTAAATTTTTTGAGGGGAGAAATTCACAATGCCAGCAGGTAAAGGCTTTGGTACAAGCCCGATGGGTTTTAATAAGCAGGAGGTCAACGAGTACATAGCCAGTCTAAGCAAGCGTATGAGCGAGCTTGAAACGGAAAAGAAAGAGATCGAGAAGAAATACGAATCTGTTAAAAAAGTAGTTGACGGAAGTGACGAGAAGATCAAGCAGATCGAATTTGCCTCAAAGGAAAGGATAGATCAGCTTGAGGCTCAGGTCAAGGCGGAACGTAAAAATTCCGAGGAACTTATTGATCAGGTAGACGAGCTGAAAAGAAAACTCAAAAACGCGGGTGTTTCGGTTAATATTCCTGCCGGAAAGTCCGACGGCACTTCTGCCGCGAGAAAGCGCGCGTCAGAGATAATCGAGGATGCCGAAAAGACAGCTAAGGAAACTGTTGCAAAGGCAAATAAGACGGCGGCAGAAGTCGTTGAAAAGGCAAAAAAGACCGCGTCCGAAATTATGGGGAGCGCTGGCGGCGCAGAAAAAAGCGTAGATCTCAGTGGATTTATGGCAAAATTGCGCGAATTTGCAAATAGTGTAAATGCAGGATGCAAAGAGCTTATGGACAGCGCCTCGGAAATTTCCGAGGGTCAGAGCGAGGTTTCTTTTGAAATGCCCGACTTTTCGGACTTTACGGCTCCGTCGGCTGATGTCCCCGAAACAAGCGGTAGTGACTTCGGCGGCGACAGCGATGTTTCGAGCGCAATGGACGATATAAATGACCTTATCGCAAGTATGTCGGGCGGAAATGCCGATGACAGCGATATGAACGGCAGTATGGGCAGCGATGAAATCGATATGGGATTTGGTTTCACCGATATAAATGCCGGCAGCTCAGGAGCTGAAATGTCATTAGGGCTTGACACCGATATTTCATCTGAAGACGCAGGAGAGCAGAAAGAAAGTGCGTTCGATCTTGACCTTGGCGACGATATGTTCTCTGGAGTAAAAGCCGAAACATCGGATGAAATGAACAGCGACCTGTCGGCGGATCTTGCGGACACTGTAGAGGCTGATGACGTATCAATCTCAGGTTTCGGACAGAGCAGCGAGATGGACGAGATGCAGAAACTTCTCGAACAGGCGGAGGCTACGTTCGGAGGAGGTTCGTCAGAGTTTGAGGAGAAAACGGCTGACGTTGCAGAGGCGGCGTCCGGCGACGATTGGTCAAGCCTTCAGAGCGAGCTTGACGCGCTTGAAAAACAAGACGGCTCGTCTGATGAAACGCCTGTTTCTTCGGGCAGCGATGATAAACAAAGCTCTGACAACGATATCTGGAGCCTTGGCGATATGGATATGAGCGATTCCGGCGACGATGATGACATGAGTTCGGATATTTTCGGAAGTTTCTGATCGGAATTTTATTACAGTTTGTAAATAAAGTCAGATCTCAGGCTGTCGAAAAGAACCGCTGATGCACTTTTCAATGGGTTTTATCGACAGCCTGATATAAGTCGGGAATTTGACTTTTCGGAGAATTATTCCCGATTTATTTATTAAAACATTTTTTAGATAAGGTAAAGTTTATGATAGATATGAATACTGCCGAGCTTAAAGAGAAAGCAAAAACTCTGCGCGCCGGCGACAGGGTGCTTTTGTCGGGCGTTGTCTATACTTCGCGCGACGCTGCGCATAAGAGAATAAACGCGCTGCTGGACGAGGGCGGAAAGCTCCCGTATGAGCTTTCGGGTGCGGCAATATATTATGCAGGACCTACAGCCGCGCGAGAGGGAATGGTAATAGGCTCGTGCGGACCTACGACTTCGGGCAGAATGGACGTATATTCGCCGAGATTTCTTGATCTTGGGCTTTCGGCAATGATAGGAAAAGGCGAAAGAAACGAATCCGTATGCGACGCTATACAAAGAAACGGCGCGGTTTATTTTTGTGCAGTAGGAGGCGCTGGCGCGCTCGCTTGTAAGTGCATAACAGAGTGTGAAGTAATTGCTTTTGAGGACCTGGGCTGTGAAAGCGTAAAGCGCCTGAAATTCGAGAATTTTCCTCTGATAGTAGCTATAGACTGCGTAGGCGGGAATATCTTCAAGTCGGGAAGAACAAAGTATAGAACATAGTTAAAATGCCTAATTTTTTTTGAAAATTTTCGCTAATATGTCGATTTTTTGATAAATGTGAAAAGAAATTGTTGACAAAAAGTATAAGTTATGATAAAATGTATTGAACGATAGGAGCATAACATTGGAAGATAATTCAATGCTGAGCGATAAAGAGCTTATCGACCGAAATCGTTCGGACGGCGGATACGCCGCGGAGATCATCTCGAGGCATATAAAGCTTGTTTTTGCCCTTGCGAAAAAGTATTCGGAATACGCCGATTATGAAGAGCTTGTGTCCGACGGAATGGAAGGGCTTATGAGCGCCGTAAAGAACTACGACGAAGAAAAAGGCGAGTTCTCGGCTTATGCGGCGGTGTGCATTGAAAACAGGCTTAAAAATACTGTAAAGCGTTCTGTAAACCGTGCAAAACGACTTGCCCGCGAAGAAGAACTAAATACGGTCGCAGATTTTAAGCCTACTCCCGAAGAAGAGATCATCCAGAGGGAAAACAACGATGATATGATACGTACCATCGAAAAAGAGCTGTCGGAGCTTGAGTATAAGTGCATAAAAGGCGTTGTTATGGGGCTTTCTTATGACGAGCTCGCAGAAAAGCTTGGCGTGGATAAAAAGTCTGTAGACAATGCTCTGGCTCGGGCGAGGAAAAAGCTCCGCGCAATTTATAAGGGTTAATATGTCCCGAATAGCTTAAAAAAAGCGCTGTGCAAATATTCTTTGCGCTGAGATGTCGGTAAAATCCGATGAGGGCTAACATTATTATTTATTTTAAGGGGTAAATCTATGTACACTGACAAGACACTGAAGTGCAAAGACTGCGGCGCTGATTTCGTGTTCACCGCGGGCGAACAGGAATTTTACGCAGAAAAGGGCTTTGAAAACGAGCCGCAGAGATGCAAGGCTTGCCGCGATGCGAGAAAGAACGCAGGCAGAGGCGCGAGAACTTTTTATGAGGCAACTTGTGCTGTATGCGGCGGAGTAGCTCGCGTTCCGTTTGAGCCGAAGGGTGACAGACCTGTTCTGTGCAGCGAGTGTTTCGCAAAGCAGAAAGGCGAGTGATCGCCGGATAATGCGCGCGGGAAGCATTCAAACGGTTGAACAGGTTGTACCGGTGTTGTACAGGTTATACATTTTTTGATCCACCATGATGGGCGTCTTTCCTAAGAGCATTAAATCCAAACAGCCGCGGTTTGCGGCTGTTTTTTGGTGTATATTTCAAAATCGTAACGAATAATAAAAACGTATATAATAGTGAAAACGGCAAACAATACAAACGACAAAATGAAAGGAGTAACAGTATGAGAAAAATATTTGTTGCAATGATCTGCGCCGCCGCCATGGTAACACTTAGCGGATGCAGAAATAATATGGAAAATTCATCGGGCACTTCGCAGAGCAGCTCACAGAGCTCAGCTATCTCATCATCTAGTTCGAGCGGATCGCAGAGCTCGTCAGGTTCTGACAGCTCTCAGCCCTCGGATAGTTCGGCGTCGGGTTCTACAGCCGAAAAGATGGCTGACAAGGCATTGAACGCAGACGAATGGCCGAGCATGGAAACTGTGTCAGAACAGAATTATGTAAACGCTCTGTTCAATGAAGAAATAGTCCTCGCAGATTGCGAGGACTTCTGCCTGATGTCAAACACGATTAGCGCTCAGCTTTATAAAATACTTCTGGTAAAGCCGAAGGCGGATAAAGCACAAGCTATCCAGAGCGCAATGGACGATTATTTTGAATATGTAAGAAACGAGGGCGCGTTCTATCCCGACCAGCAGGCAAGCGCCGCAGGAGCAGTAAAGGGAAAGACTGAAAGCGGATACATTTACATCATAGTACACCCGAACGGAACGCTTATAGCTGACGCTATGCTGTCATAAATCGAGCTGTAAAGAAAAATACAAAAAAATATAAAAAAGTGCTTGACAAATACAAAATAATGTGGTAAAATAAATATACCTCGAATGGGGTATATTTTTTTGTGCAATTTTTTGTACGGAAAAATTTCCCGAGAAACGCTGCCGAAAGGCAGGCGCGGAGTTTCTCGCAAAGCCCGCAGCAATGCGAAGACCGCGTGAGGGAGGCTCAGAAAAAATTAGGAGGTGCCGAAAGTGAGAGTAAAAATTACACTGGCGTGTACAGAGTGCAAACAGCGCAATTACAACACCATGAAGAACAAGAAAAACGACCCTGACAGGCTCGAAATGACGAAGTATTGCAGATTCTGCAAGAAACACACTCTTCACAAAGAAACAAAGTGACAAGAGGGAGGATTTTATGGCAAACGATTTAGAGCTTGAGAAAAACTCTCCCGAAAGTGAAGAAGACCAGTCTGCAAAGAAAGCAAAAACGGACGATAAGAAAAGTTCCAAAAAAGCGGACAAGAACAAAAAGGCAAAGAAAGGCCCGATAAAGTTTTTTAAGGACGCAAAAGCGGAATTTAAAAAGGTCGTCTGGCCCGGTCCGAAGGAAACGACACGTAATACAATAGTTGTCGTGATAGTATGCCTTATTGCGGGAGTATTGGTTTTCGGCGTGGATTCGCTGTTCGGTCTTTTGAACAACTTGCTGTTCTGACGATTTACGGGGGTTAATATGGCTGATTCAGAAGCAAAATGGTATATTCTTCACACCTATTCGGGATATGAGAAAAAAGTTGCCGATGATATTAGGACACTTGTTGACAACCGCAATTTGGGGCATCTTATAGAAGATGTCACTATTCCGATGACCAAAAAGACGGTCGAAAAGGAAGTAAAGGAAAACGGGGTAACCGTTAAAAAGCAAGTAGAAGTTGAAGAAAAGGTTTATCCCGGCTACGTTTTTGTTAAGATGGTTGAAACAAACGAAACGTGGTATATCTGTAGGAACACAAGAGGCGTGACGGGGTTTGTCGGTCCCGAGTCCAAGCCTACTCCGCTCAGCGAAAGCGAGGCAATGGCGCTGGAGCAGGGCAGATACAACAGCTCGGACAATTCAGCGCCCGCGTTCAAGGTCGGCGACGAAGTAGTTATTACGGGCGGCATATTTGTAGACTTTACAGGAACTGTCGCTGAGGTTGACGAGGAAAATAAGACGCTTGTCGTAAATCTCGTCAATATGATGGGCGGGATAATTCCCGCGACGATCGAATTTTCCGCGGTCAAGAAGGCTTGAGCGAATAATTCGAGGACGTTTTTCAGAAAAATTTACGGAGGATAATTGCAATGGCACAGAAGGTTACAGGTTTTATTAAACTTCAGATCCCTGCCGGCAAGGCTACGCCGGCTCCGCCTGTAGGTCCGGCACTCGGACAGCACGGCGTTAATATTATGGCGTTTACAAAGGAATTCAACGAGCGTACAAAGGCTCAGGCAGGACTTATAATCCCTGTCGTTATAACGGTTTACGCTGACAGAAGTTTTAGTTTTATTACCAAGACTCCCCCTGCGAGCGTACTTATAAAGAAGGCTTGCAAGATCGAGAGCGGTTCGGGAGTTCCGAATAAGACAAAGGTCGCAAAGATCACAAAGGCACAGCTCAAGGAAATCGCCGAGACAAAGATGCCCGACCTTAACGCGGCAAGCGTTGAGGCTGCTATGTCAATGATCGCGGGAACTTGCCGTTCGATGGGCGTAGAGGTAGTTGACTGATAAAATAAGTGGGAGGATATAAATTCCGCTAATGCGGCGAAAATCGCCGATAACCACAAGGAGGATTATTAGATGAAACACGGAAAAAAGTATGTTGAGAGCGCAAAGCTCATAGATTCCGCAAAGGTTTACGAGTCACAGGAGGCTCTTGACCTTGTCTGCAAGACAGCAAAGGCAAAGTTTGACGAAACTGTCGAACTTCATATTCGTCTGGGCGTAGACTCAAAGCACGCTGACCAGCAGGTACGCGGCGCGGTCGTACTTCCCAACGGAACAGGTAAGACCATAAGAACTCTCGTATTCTGCAAGCCCGAGAAAGAGGCTGACGCAAAGGCTGCGGGAGCTGATTATATCGCTGATAATGAAACAGTCGCAAAGATCCAGGGCGGCTGGATGGATTTCGAGGTAGTTATAGCTACACCCGATATGATGGGTGTCGTAGGACGTCTCGGTAAGGTACTCGGTCCGAGAGGACTTATGCCTAACCCCAAGGCAGGAACAGTTACGCCCGACGTTGGAAAGGCTGTTCAGGAGGCAAAGGCAGGTAAGATCGAATACCGCCTTGATAAGTCCAACATCATTCACTGCCCCATAGGAAAAGCATCCTTTGGCATAGAAAAGCTGGAGGAAAACTTTGACGCGCTTATGGAGGCAGTTGTAAAGGCTAAGCCCGCTGCGGCAAAGGGACAGTATATAAAGAGCTGTACTGTATCCTCGACCATGGGCCCCGGCGTCAGGGTTAACACCTTGCGTTTTGGTGTGTGACGGGGGATTATTGCGCATAATTATCACCGCTCGGAGAGATCCGAGCGGCGGCTTTTTGAAACGGCATTTTATTGCGAACTGAGCCGTATGTGCATAAAATAATAAAAGCAAATCACAGGCTTTATCGACAGCCTGGAAAAAGAGGAGGTAGTTTTTTGGGTTTTGCCAAAGGTTTCAATCAGGTAGAAACGGCGGCGGAAAAAGTCGTAAGGCCCATAGTCGAGGGACACGGGTATTCTTTGTGGGACGTTGTTTTCATAAAGGAGGGCGCGAGTTGGTATCTGAGGATACTTATAGATAAGCCCGAGGGCATTTCTATAGACGACTGTGAGAGCATAGACGGACTAATAAACGCGGAAGTTGACAAACAGCCGTTCGTGGAAAAGATAGACTACCTCGAGGTAGGTTCGGCAGGGCTTGAACGTCCGATAAGACGTATAGACCAGATATACGTTTCTGTCGGAAAAAGGATAAAGCTGAAGACATATAAACTTTCAGAAGAGTTAAAAGCAAAGGACGTAAAATGTGTTCTTAAAGGCTTTGACGGTGAGAAAGTAAGCGTTTCGGGGGAATTTGGAGAAACAGAGCTTTTGCTCTCGGAAATTTCTTCGATGAATTATGACGATTTTGATGATTTTGATGAAATAATGACGGAGGTATAACGGAAAATGGCTAAACGAAAAACAGTAAAGGGCGAGGACTACGGCGACATATACGAAAATCTTGCGCTGTTGGCTCAGGAAAA
>CANRLW010000007.1 GCA_947631575.1 uncultured Clostridia bacterium | reverse complement strand
GCTTTTCAAATGATAAAGTACAAAAGATGAGAGATAGCCTTACATCATTAGGTGTACAGTATATTAAATTCTGATTTACACAAAAACTCTTTTAAGGGCGTTGCAGGTAAGATAAATCGGGAGTTGTGGAGGAGGTTGAATTGTCGTGGTACTATTAAATAAAATAGGATACATTTCAAGTGGAGACATGAAAACATTTTATTTAAAAATAGTTCACGATATCGATAATACAGGTGGATACTACATATTATTCTCCAAGGATTTTAATGATCTTTACGCAGAAACATATGATGAATGGTATCTGAATTTAGAAGAATTAACCGGCAGATTTAGTGATTTCAATGTAGAATGGATAAGCTAAATTCTAATATACATAAAAACTATCGTGAAAGTGAATAAGTGGGTAAGTGGGTAAGTGGGTAAGTGATAAAAATGCAGAAAATGTTGGGATACGTCCGCAGGGCTTGTCAGGAATTTGACCTTATTGAGGACGGAGATAAAATAGCGGTCGGCGTTTCGGGCGGCAAGGACAGCCTTGTGCTTTTGTGCGCGCTGGCAAAAATGCGCCGTTTTTATGAAAAGAAGTACGAGGTCTGCGCCGTCACTATTGACCCGAAATTCGGCGGAGTTGAGGGCGATTATTCGGCAGTTGAAAGGCTGTGCAGTGAACTTTCCATGCCGTACAAAATAGTAAAGACCGATATAGGGGAGATAGTTTTCGATATCAGAAAGGAAACAAACCCCTGTTCATTGTGCGCTAAGATGCGCAGAGGGGCGCTGTGCGACGCGGTAAAGGAAATGGGGTGCAATAAACTTGCCCTTGCCCACAACAACGACGACGCTATTGAAACGTTTATCATGAACCTATTCAACGAGGGCAGGATAGGCTGTTTCGCGCCTATTTCGTATCTTTCGAGAATGGGCGTTACGGTAATAAGACCGCTCGTCTTTGCGCCCGAAAATGCCGTAATGTCCTGCGCAAAGCGAAACGCGCTCGAAATCGTCAAGAGCAAATGTCCCGCTGACAAAACCACAAAACGACAATGGACAAAGGAATTTTTACGAGAGCTTGAACGCAATGACCGAGGAATTAAAGAACGCATTTTCGGGGCAATGAGGAGAGCGGGAATAGACCGCTGGGGCTATAAGAACAATAATTCAGACGAGGAACAGTCATGAGAAAACAAGTTAAATTAAAAAAGAAAGTTGAATACACACCGAGAGAGAGCGGCGGATTTTTCTCCGCGGAACATGTCACGGGAAAAACACTCGCCGCTGTAACGGTAATAAAAATGTTCGAGATGATACTCGTTACTATCTTCGGGCTTTTTCTCGGAATATTCGCGCCGATAAGCGTGTTTGCCGGCTCGGAGGATCCTCTCCCCGAGGCGATAAGAGCAGGCGTTTTCTGGCTTATCTCATCAGGGCTTTACATTATCGGATTTTTCGCGCTTATGCTCGGAAACTCAAAAATAGCTTTGATAATTCACACACTTGCTACTGTCGGATCTTTTATCACTTATGCCAACTATCAGCAGTTATATGCGGACGACCCTACCACAAACGGACCTGTGATCTTGTTTATGCCGTGCATATTCATAACGCTTATGACGCTTGCTATTATGCTTGTGATAAACGTTCCGAAGTGGCTCGATAAAAGAGAAAGAAAGCTTAGCGAAAAAGCGCCGAGCATTTTGGGAAACGATGACGATGATAAAAAGGAGTGACACTTATGGCAACAATAATGAACGATGAAGTAAGATTTCATCTTAAAATCAGGAACGGCGACGTTGGACGGTATGTCATTCTTCCGGGAGATCCGGGGAGAGTGCCGCTTATTGCCGAAAAGCTTGAAAACGCGGTGCAGGTCGCTCAAAACCGCGAGTACAACATTTACACGGGCTATCTTTCGGGAGAAAAAGTGAGCGTCTGCTCTACGGGAATAGGCGGGCCGTCTGCGGCAATTGCAGTCGAAGAGCTTGTTGACAGCGGCGCTGACACCCTCATAAGAGTAGGCACGAGCGGAGGGATCGAGCTTTCCGTTTTCGGCGGGGATCTGATAATTGCCGAGGCGGCGATACGCGCGGAGGGAACTTCTTATGAATATCTTCCGCAGGGTTATCCCGCGGTTGCGGATTTTTCGGTAACGTCCGCGCTTGTAAAGGCTGCCGAAAATCTTTCGGGAACGGAGAACGGAACGCGCTTTCATGTCGGCGTTGTCCACTGTAAGGACAGCTTTTACGGTGAAACGAACCCCGAACGCTCGGCGGTATGCGACAACATAACAAGCCGCTGGAACAGCTATGTAAAATGCGGCTGTCTTACGAGCGAAATGGAGTGCGCGGCGATTTATTCGGCGGGAATAGTGCGCTCGACATTCGAAAAGAAGATACGCTGCGGAGGCGTTTTAACGGCGCTATGGAACGCCGAACGCTCTAAGCAGGGTCTTCCAGATACGATCTGCTATTCGAGCGAAAGAGCGATACAGTGCGCAATTGACGCGATAAAGTTACTTATTGCGGAAGATAACAAATAAAGCCGATTAGTATAATTAAGTCTTAAATGTTAAAAGCGTTTCTATTATTGACTACGTGCCAATAATGGAAACGCTTTTTTACTTTCAATTCTTACCTCTTATTTCTTACTTCTAAACGGATTCCAGCCTTATCGTATTTGTATTACCCGATTTACCGCTTGTTTGTCCGCCCGTGAGGACAACATTGTCCCCGCTTTTAAGTCCGAAATATTTCTTAGCGTGCTGCATAGCGTGATAGAACATAACGTCAACGGAGTTGAACTCCTCACTTAATACGGGCGTAACTCCCCAGCTCAGATTGAGCTTTCTCCATGCCTTTTCAGAAGTCGTCATTCCGATTATGTCAACGGGCGGTCTGAAACGGCTGACCATTCTGACCGTTCTTCCCGAAAGCGAGCTTATGACAATTCCCTTCGCCTTTGTGTCTATCGCCATTGCACAGGTTGCATGAGAAACCGCGTCCGTGTTGCTCTTTATGTCATAATCCGTAGTGACAAATCTCTTTTTATAGTCAATATTGTTTTCGGTACACTCCGCTATCTCCGCCATATTCTTTACCGCCGCAACGGGATATTTTCCCGCCGCAGTTTCTCCCGACAGCATTACCGCCGAGCTGCCGTCATAAACGGCGTTTGCAACGTCGGAAATTTCCGCTCTTGTGGGGCGGGGTTTTTCTATCATGCTTTCGAGCATTTCTGTCGCGGTTATAACGCGCTTTCCCAGAAGTCTGCACTTTTTTATCAGGTACTTCTGTATTGACGGCACTTCTACAAACGGTATCTCAACGCCCAAGTCTCCTCTTGCGACCATTATACCGTCCGCAATTTCGCATATTTCGCCGATATTGTCAACGCCCGAGCGGTTTTCTATCTTTGCGATTATGTCAATATCCTCGCCGCCGTTTTCATTGAGGAAAGAGCGCAGCTCTGCGACATCATTCCTTGTCGAAACAAAAGACGCCGCTATAAAATCCACGCCGTTCTTTATCCCAAAAAGAACATCGGCTTTGTCCTGCTCGCTCAGATAATCGCCTTTTAAAACATGGTTCGGGAAATTCATGCTCTTTCTGTCGGACATCTCTCCGCCTACGACAACATCACACACAACGCTGTTTTCCTGTATTTCCTTTACCCTGAACACTAAAAGCCCGTTGTTTACAAGTATGGTATCGCCTATGCTCACTTCTTTAGCAAGGTCTTTATAGCTTACCGAAACGCGCTCGCTGTTTCCCTCGCATTCGTCGGAAGTGAATGTAAAGGTGTCGCCGTCTTTAAGGGTGACTTTGTGGTTTTCAAAAGTCTTTATGCGGTATTCCGGACCTTTCGTGTCGAGCATTATCGCGATAGGCAAGGACAGCTCTTCTCTGACCTTTTTTATAGTGTCAATTTTTATCTGGTGCTGCTCGTGAGTGCCGTGGGAAAAGTTTAAGCGCGCAACGTTCATTCCCGCGTTGCACATTTCTCTCAACACTTCTTCGCTCTCGCTTGCAGGACCGATAGTGCATATTATTTTTGTCTTTCTCATGTTATCTCCTTTTTATCAGTTCAATTTACTTTTAATTCATTTCTTCCTCAGATAAAAGAACAACGCCCACTGTCCCGCCGCAAGAAGTGCGACAAGGACAACTATAATCACCTGTACCGCTCCCCATTCTTTCATAAAGAATATGATAACGAAAAGGGCAATGGAAAGTATTATAGCGCTGCGGAGAAATGCCTTTGAATTATTATTATTCATCGTTCTGGATTTTAGCCGCCGTCAGCGTGTTTTTCATAAGCGTAGCTATCGTCATAGGTCCTACGCCGCCGGGAACGGGAGTTATAAACGACGCCTTTTCGCTCACTTCGTCAAACTTTACGTCTCCGCAGAGCTTTCCGTTTTCAAGGCGGTTTATGCCTACGTCAATTACCACCGCGCCTTCTTTTACCATATCAGCGGTAACGAAATTCGGCTTTCCTACCGCGGCTACGAGAATGTCCGCGCGTCTGCAAACCTCGGCGAGGTTTTTCGTCTTGCTGTGGCAGACGGTCACTGTTCCGTTTTCGTGGAGCAAAAGCATAGCCATGGGCTTTCCGACAATGTTCGAGCGCCCTATTACTACGCATTCTTTTCCCGCTACATCAACTCCCGTGCTGTGGATAAGCTCCATACAGCCTGCGGGCGTGCAGGGCAAAAACGAGTAGTTGCCAATCATTATCTTTCCGACATTCGTTTCGTGGAATGCGTCAACGTCCTTTTTCGGCGAAATGCGCTCGATGACCGCCTTTTCGTCAAGCTGCTTAGGGAGCGGCAACTGAACGAGTATGCCGTTTACGTTCTTATCTGCATTAAGCGTATCTATAAGCTCCAAGAGTTGCTCCATAGTTGTTTCTTCGGGCAGAGCGTATTCAAAACTCTTTATCCCGCAAAACTCGCAGGCTTTTTTCTTGTTGTTGACATAAACCCTGCTCGCGGGGTCGTTGCCGACTATTACTACCGCAAGACCTGCTTTGATGTTGTCGCGCGCTATCTCGTCGCGCACCTGTTCTTTGATCGCCGCCGAAACGGCTTTTCCGTCAATGATCTGTGCCATTTTTATTCTCCTTTCAATTTAACCGTTTATAACGGAATAAAGTTCGTCAATATCGTCATGATCATACATCTTTCCCTTGAAGGTGAATTTTGCGTTTTTGCAATAAATAAAGGGATTTCCGAGGATCTTAGCTCTTAAATCCATTGCGCTTTCAACTGTCAGTCCGCCCGATATTACCGCCCTGCCTTCGGGTATAGGATTTGCGACTGTCGGCGCAATTAGAAGTTCATCGTCCGCCCATATTGAAATCACCTGACCTGTAAGCCTCTCTGTCGCCTCCGCAAAGATTTTTGTTCCCTCTTCGTCAAGTTCGATCTGAACGCCGTAGTCCTTGCTGATGCTGTCGTAAAAAGCTCCCGCATTTTGAACATTCCTGCCGTCAAGTATCAGCTTTTCGGCGTTTTGTTCATTGCCCTCGTAAAATTTAAGGCAGTCGCTTTTTCCTGTCCTCACAATAGTTTCGGGTATCTCTATGCGCTCTATATCATCGCAGTTTTGGAATGCCCTGCTCCCTATTTCAACAACGTCTTTCCCGTCAATCTTCGCGGGGATCACGACATTTCCACCGTTCCCCGTGTATTTTTCAATAACGATCCCGCCGTCAATGTCACTGTATTGAAATTCGCTTGCTAAATTTTCGCAAAGCTGTTCGCTGTCAGAAATATCCGTCCGCGAGTCTTGCTCGTATTCTTTACACCCGCAAATCATCAGTGCCGATATAATGCAAATTGCCGCAAGTTTTATTTTCGTCATAGTTCAAAATCCTCAAATCCGTCATCATTCCCGCTGTCCTCTTCGCCTTCGGAAAACTTGAAACTGTCCTCTCCCATAAGCTCCGGGAATGACTTTTCGGGGTTCTGATATGCAATGTTCAAAAGCTCTATAAAATCCCTTATCATCT
This sequence comes from uncultured Clostridia bacterium, assembly GCA_947631575.1. GTDB lineage: Bacteria > Bacillota > Clostridia > Oscillospirales > Ruminococcaceae > CAG-115. Next base: position 62,437 of record CANRLW010000007.1, on the reverse strand, counting down.
CGCGCGGGGTTATGTTTGTCTGCGCTCCGACTCGCTCAAACTCCGCCTTTACGAAAAATATCCTGTCCTCGAGCGTTATTTTCGGTTCGTATTCATAAAGCGCCGCGTGTATCTCCGAGAGCTTTTCGGTAAGCACCGTAAGTTCTTCATAAGAAAGCGGTTCGAGCCTTATTATCGGCGCTAACATATCATAGGTTTCATCTGTGGCAAATCTTCCGCGCTCAAGTCTGGACCGCAGAGCCTCATAACTGAATAATCCCCTGCGCGTATCCTCGACACACTGTGGAGTACCGCCCATAATTATGCCTATATGCGAGGCTTTGCCCTGCATAACGTCGTTGTACATCATAAGGATCTTTTCATAGTTATACTGCCGCGTAACAGAATGAGGTATCTTCATTATGTTTACAAGCTCATCTATCATAACAACAAGCCCCTTATAGCCCGCGCTCACAAGAAACGCCGTCATCAGCTTTATATAGTCATACCAGTTATCGTCCGTTATTATAACGTTTACGCCGAGAGCCTCTCTTGCCTCGGTCTTGTTTGCAAACTCGCCGCGCAGCCATTTCACGGCGCTTGCAGAAAGCACATCGTTGCCGCTAGAAAAGCCGTGGTAATAAGCCGTAATGACTGCCGCAAAATCGAACCCGTGAACCATATTTTCGAGCGAGTTTATTTTTTCGTAGATCTTTCTTTCTACCGCCGCATCGAAAAACGTATTTTCGCGGGAAGTGCCTTCGGAAATAACTTCGCTCCTTATGCCGTCTATCCACTTTTCAAGTATAAGCGGAAGAGCGCCGCCGTCGGGTTTTGCCTTTACCGAAAGAGAGCGCATAAGCTCGCGGTATGTCGCAAGCCCCTGCCCTTTTGTTCCCATAAGTCTGCGCTCGGGAGAAAGGTCCGCGTCAGCCGCTGCAAAGCCCCTGTCCATAACGTTTGCGCGCATTATCTGCATAAGAAAGCTCTTTCCCGAACCGTATTTTCCCACGACAAAACGAAAGAACGCGCCGCCGTCCTCCGCAATAGAAACATCATGCAAAAGAGCGTTTATCTCGTTTGTTCTTCCGACAGCTATATATCCAAGTCCCACGCGCGGCACAACACCGCCTTTCAGAGCATTTATAATCGTGCTGGCTATTCTCTTAGGTATTTTCATTCCGAAATGAGATCCTCCTTTTAGGGGTAAGAGGTAAGAAGTAAGAGTTTAAGATCAGAGGTGAAAGTAAAGGGGTAAGATGATTAGAGATAAGAATTTTAGAGGTAAAAAAATAACGTACAAGTTTGTTATACCATAATACAGATAGAAAGTCTCTTTTCAAGGTATATGGAAGGCTACGTCCAAAGCGGGTCGCAGGGCGCGCCTGCGCCCCGAACTCTCCCCCTTCCCCTTTGGGGAAGGGGGCAAGGGGGATGGGGCGAATAAACGTTATCTGGAAAAATACCGTTTGAAAAGAACCACAAATAGTTTTTTGTACAAGCTGAATTAAGGTATAAGATAATTATACCATAATAAATTAATTTTTTCAATAGCAAAGTTAAAATTCTTATGGGCGGGTGTTTTGGGGGTTATTACAATTATTTTTAACAATCAACGATTTACTAAAAAATCGCTTGACAAATTCCCTTAAAAATAGTAAAATAAATCAGACTGTATATAAAATCAGACTTCAAGTCAAAGGAAGGAAAATAAACATGAACTATAAAGAGTTAGCCGAGTTGCTTTTTCCCGAAACAACGCTTTCTGCCGAGGATATGGAAAAGCGCTTTCCAAAAAGAGAACTCCCCGAAAATGCTTTTGTAACAAGAATAGGCCCTTCTCCCACGGGCTTTGTCCACCTGGGAAACCTCTATAACGCGATAATTGCCGAGCGCCTCGCCCACCAGTCGGACGGCGTTTTCTACCTCAGAATTGAGGACACCGACAACAAGCGCGAGGTAGAGGGCGCTGTTGAAACTATAATAAACTCAATGGCTTTTTACGGCGTGCTTTTTGACGAGGGCGCGGTATCCGACGGCGACAAGGGACAGTACGGTCCTTATCGCCAGCGTCAGCGCAAGGAGATTTACCATGTGTTTGCAAAACAGCTCACTGAGCGCGGGCTTGCTTATCCGTGCTTTCTGACGGAAGAAGAACTTTCCGCAATACGCGAGGAACAGGAAAAGAACAAGGAAAACCCCGGAATATACGGAAAGTATGCCGAAAAGAGCCGCTCTCTTACCATTGAACAGATAAAAGAAAACCTTATGGCGGGTAAACCGTGGGTTTTGCGCTATCGCGGAGAAATGACGGACGAGTATATCTGCGTAAACGACGCGATAAGAGGAAAGCTCGAAATGCCGAGGAACAACATGGACTTTGTTCTTCTGAAAAGCGACGGAATTCCTACCTATCATTTTGCGCATGTCATTGACGACCATCTTATGCGCTCTACTCATGTCATACGCGGCGACGAATGGATATCCTCGCTCCCCATGCATGTTGAGCTGTTCAATAAATTCGGCTGGCAAATGCCGATATACTGCCACACGGCTACGCTCCAAAAACTTGAAAACGGCGGCAAGCGCAAGCTCTCAAAACGCAAAGACCCAGAGCTGTCATTAGCTTTCTATCAGCAGGAGGGCTATTATCAGGCGGCTGTGTGGGAATTTCTGCTTACTATTCTTAACTCGAATTTTGAAGAATGGCGCATTGCAAATCCCGAAAGCAGCTATCTTGACTTTAAGTTCTCACTTGAAAAAATGTCAAATTCTGGCGCGCTTGTAGACCTTGATAAGCTGAACAATATTTCAAAAGAAGTTATCGGAAGAATGCCGCCGGAGGAAGTCTATAAGATGTGGCTCGAATGGTGCGAAAAGTATAATGAACAATATTCACAACTTCTGAAGAAATATCCCGAGCGCACCATAAAAGCTCTCGGCGTCGGAAAGAGCGGAAACAACCCCAGAAAGGACATAACAGGCTGGAAACAGGCGTGTGAATTCATGTCGTTCTATTATGACGAAACGTTTGAAATTTTTGACGAAATGCCCGCTGAGATCGACGATCAGACAAGAAAGTTGTTCTTTGAAAAATATATCGCAAGCTACGACCACAACGACGACCAGTCGACGTGGTTTGAAAAAGTAAAGCAGATAACCTCCGAACTTGGCTTTGCGGCAAAGCCCAAAGACTATAAGAAAAATCCCGAGCAGTATAAGGGAAGTATCGTTCATATAACGAACATGCTCCGAATTGCTCTCACGGGACATTCAAACGCTCCCGACATCTGGGAGATAAGCCATGTCCTCGGAAAAGAACTTATGCTCGGAAGGCTCGAAAAGTGGGTTTAAGGATTTAAACAGAGGTGATTTTCCATGTCAAGGTCATCTGTCCGCGACCTGACGCAAGGAAGTCCGATGAAACTTATTTTGGGATTTATGCTCCCGCTACTTCTCGGAATGTTGTTCCAGCAGTTTTACAATATGGTGGACACAATAGTCGTCGGACGTTTTATAGGTCTAAACGCTTTGGCGGGAGTAGGCTCTACGGGCTCGATAAACTTTCTTGTGCTGGGGTTTGTAATAGGAATGTGCGCGGGATTTGCAATACCCGTCGCGCAGAAATTCGGCTCTAAGGATATTGACCAGCTTAAAAAGTACGTAGGAAATACCGTCTGGGTGTCAATCGCATTCGCGGCGGTGCTTACGGCGGCAACCTGCATTTTGTGCGGGAAAATACTCGAATGGATGAACACTCCCGAAGATGTTTTCAAAGAGGCATATGATTATATTTTTGTCATATTCCTCGGTATACCCGTAACATTTTTATACAATATCCTTTCGGGATTTATCCGCTCGCTCGGCGACAGCAAAACGCCCGTTATATTCCTCGTAATTTCAAGCCTTTTGAATATCGCGCTCGATATATTTACCATAGTCGTACTTAATATGGGCGTAGCGGGGGCAGGCTGGGCGACTGTAATTTCACAGGCTTTTTCGTCCTTGCTTTGCATTGTCTTTATAATAAAGCGCTTTGAAATTCTTCATCTCAGAAAAGAAGATCTTAAGCCCGATTTTTACTATATCGGAAGGCTCTGCGGAGTAGGACTTCCCATGGGACTTCAGTATTCGATAACGGCTATAGGCACTATAATAATACAGACAGCGGTAAACGGTCTCGGCTCGGTATACATGGCGTCCATAACCGCAGGGAGCAAGGTCGGGCAATTTATGTGCTGTCCGTTTGACGCAATGGGTAGCACAATGGCGACCTTCGGCGGGCAGAATGTCGGCGCGGGAGAGCTTAAACGCGTAAAGCGCGGACTTTTCGACTGTATATTACTCGGAATTATCTGGTCGGTGCTGGCGCTGGGGATTGCTCTTCTTTTCGGAGGAGATCTCGCCTCGCTGTTTTTGGATCCGTCCGACCCGAAAACTGCCGAAAACATTGAGCTTATAAAAGGATATGCAGGGCATTTTCTCGTTATAAACGCGCTGTTCTATATCCCGCTTGCGTTTGTAAACATCGTAAGGTTTATGATACAGGGAATGGGTTCTTCGCAGGTGGCTCTTTATGCGGGAGTGTTCGAGCTTGTCGCAAGGGGCGTTGTGGCGATAGTATTCGTGCCGATATTCGGATTTGAGGCTGTATGCTATGCAAACCCTATGGCTTGGATTTTAGCCGATTTGTTCCTTATTCCCGCGTTTTTTGCGTGCTATAATTCTGTAAAGAAAAAGCTCGGTCAATAGCATGGCAGCTCGGCTTATTATACGTTTATGAAAGCGGCGTTCGCTTTTCCGAACGCCGTTTTATAGTACATAATTGCAATTGAACACAATAATTAAACCGAAAAAGGAGAAATGCACATATGAACATGTCCCCTCCGAGCGGTCAGATAAACGACCGCTACCGCGCAAAGCCCCCTAAACATTTCAGGGATATCCCGAAATACATAAAAGAACTTATAACCGACACGGGCGAGCGCATGTTCTACATAATAAAGCTCGTCTGGGAGGCTAACCGCGGTGTGCTTTTCGTTATGGCGTTTATGACGCTCTTTAACGGAATTATGCCCGTAATAGGCTCGCTTATTGGAAAAGAAATTTTAAACGACCTTGCGAAAGCCTACGACAAGGAGCTTACAAGTTTTAAAATAATCGCTGTGCTACTTATTTTCCAGTTTATTTATCTTCTCTTTAAGGACGCCATATCGCGCGTTTATTCAACGGTTCTGAGAATTTCGGGCGAGCTTGTGTCAAATCATATAAAGATAAAGCTCATGACAAAATCAAAAGAGGTTGACCTGTCCAGCTATGACAGCCCGGAATATTATACAAAGCTCGAAAACGCAACGCGCGAGGCTGCCCGCAGACCCATAGAATCCCTTACGGCGACTTTCTCCATTATCTCTTCTCTCATAAGCATGATAAGCTATATTGTAGTTATTCTTGCAATAGGCATACTGCCCGCGCTGATAATTATTGCCGTAGCAATACCGTCTACCGTTATAAACTTCTATTTCCGCAGAAAGAACCACTCTTATATTTCCCGCCGCAGCAAGGAGCGCAGGCAGCTTTCCTACTACTCCGAGCTTATCACAAACAAAGACCTTGTAAAGGAAATGCGCACTCTTGATCTTACGGACACGTTCATAGACAAATACAAAAACGTTTTCGGGATATATTTCCGCGGGCTGAAAAAACTTATGATACTTGAGTGTTTGTGGAACATAGGCGCAGGCATTCTGTCTACTGCCGTAAACTGCGTTTTGTTTGTAATGATAGCGCAGGGCGTTTTTAACGGTCAGTATGAAGTCGGAAATTACGCGCTTTATACGGGCGCATTAAATTCCATAGCCTCGGGCATTGCCTCGCTTATAACTACGACCGCGTCTATCTACGAATCCACGCTTTTTATAAACAACATGATCTCCTTTATGAAAGAAGAACCGAAGATCGTTCCTATAACCGACCCGCCGCGAAAAGTCGAAAGAGGACAACACACCATAGTTTTCGAGAATGTTTCCTTTAAATACCCGCAGACAGAACATTATGTCCTAAAAAACATAAACCTCACTATCTCGCCTAATGAATCTGTAGTTCTTGTAGGTCTCAACGGCGCGGGAAAAACCACGCTCATAAAACTGCTTATGCGGCTTTATGATCCGACAGAGGGAGTTATTCTTCTGGACGGTCATGACATAAGGGAGTATGATGTAAAAGAGCTTTATGATATGTTCGGGATCGTCTTTCAGGATTACGGGAAATACGCCGTATCCGTCCGCGAGAACATTGCCTTCGGCGAAATATCAAAGGACATAGACGACGGCAGGATAGAAACCGCCGCTGCTCACAGCAACGCCAAAGGCTTTATAGAGGGACTTCCTCAGAAATACGACACCCCGCTCATGCGCTATTTTGAAGACAGCGGCACGGAGCTTTCCATTGGTCAATGGCAGAAGATAGCGATTGCCCGCGCGTTTTACTCCGACTCCGATATACTCATACTTGACGAGCCAACAGCCTCTCTCGACGCCATAGCCGAGCAGGAGATATTCGCCCAGTTTGAGACCCTGCGCGAGGGCAAGTCCTCCGTTTTCGTTTCGCACAGGCTTTCAAGCGCCACCACCGCCGACAAGATAATTGTACTGAACAACGGCACTATTGAGGAAACAGGCTCTCACTCCGAGCTTATGAAAGAGCGCGGTGAATACTATCAGCTTTTCACAACACAGGCGCATCGCTATCGTTCGACAGATGAAACATAATCAGGCTTTATATACAGCCTGAAATTCAGGATTTTATGCAGTTTTGAATAATAACGTTTATATTCGGCTGTTGCAATTTTATTAAAAAAGCCCTTGACAAAATCAGAAAATGGTGATATAATAAAAAAGCTTTAGCCGGTGTGTTGGAATTGGCAGACGAGGCGGACTCAAAATCCGCTGCCGGCAACGGCGTGTGGGTTCAAGTCCCACCACCGGCACCACGTATTGAACCCCGCTGTGAAACAGCGGGGTTCAATACTGCACTTTTTTACTTTGAATTTCCCTTCCGGAAATTCAATTTTGCTCGCAAAACCGTAAAAAAGCGCACTACCCGAAAAGTGGATTTAGTCTATTGTTTTCAAATTAAAACGTTTTTTGATTTGGTTGGATAAAATGTGTTACGAGCGGGCTTTGAACTGCTTGTTTCGCTTGTGAGGATATATAATGAACAAAATAAAAAAGTTTCTTAAAGCCGAAACGGTTTTATGCATAGCGTTTGTTTTAGCGATCGTTTCTATGTTTATAACGCCGCCGAGCGCGGATTATCTCGGCTACATAGACTACTCCGTTATAGCTACGCTCTTTTGCCTTATGGTAACGGTTCAGGGCTTTGCCAAAACGGGACTGTTTGATTTCCTTTCACGAAAGCTCACGGGGCGCTTTAAAAATTCAAGAGCGCTCTCCGCGGCGCTCACGCTTTTGTGTTTCTTTATGGCAATGCTCATAACAAACGACGTTGCCCTTCTGACGTTTGTACCGCTTACGCTTGCGCTGTTTAACGGGCGCGAAAAGATCCTTATCCGCTGTATCATTCTTGAAACTGCCGCCGCAAATCTCGGCTCTATGGCTACCCCTATCGGCAATCCCCAGAATCTTTTCATCTACAACAACTACAACTATTCCCTTGGCGATTTCTTCGGGACAATGCTCCCGATAAGCCTTATAAGCCTTGTTATACTCATGCTCTCGCTTTTGCTCATTCCGAATGAAAAGATATCTCACGGCGAAACGGCGGCTAAATTTTCGCCAACGAGGAATTTTTTCGTTTACCTCGTTATATTTTTAATCTGCATAACTTCTGTCGCAAGATTTCTTGACTACAGGATATGTCTTCTTATAACGCTTATAGCGGTTCTTATTTTCGACAGGAAAATACTTTCAAAGCCCGACTATGCTCTTCTTGCTACATTTGTCTGTTTCTTTATTTTTGTGGGCAATATCTCGGCAGTTCCCGCCGTAAGCGAATTTATAAGCAGTATTCTCCTCGGGCGCGAAATGCTTGTTTCCTGCGGGCTTTCGCAGATAATAAGCAACGTTCCTTGTGCGATAATGCTTTCAGGATTTATAGGCGCTGAAAATGCAAACTCATTGCTTATAGGCGTTAATATCGGCGGTATGGGAACGCTCATTGCCTCTCTCGCAAGCCTTATTTCCTTTAAGCTCTACTCCCGCTCCGAAAAAGCAAAAAAGGGCAAATTCTTCTTGGAATTCACCCTCTATAATTTTGCTGTGCTTGCGCTGCTTATCCTCGCGGTATATGTCCTGAAGATCGCTTGATTTCTATTCCTCGGGATAAAGCTGAGTAAAGCTTTCATAATGGTCGTCGGTGTAGAATATCAGCCCGTCGTTTGAAAATACAATTCGCTTTGCGCCGCGCGATTTCTTTCCGAGCGTATCTATATCACATTCGGTATAACTCCTCCCGCTTTTTGTTGGTAAAAGTTCTTCATAATTTCCGAATCGGTCACCGCCTATGCACTTTCCCGGCGCGTATTTTTCAAGAGAACCGCCTGTCCAGCCGAGTTTTTCGGCTGCTTTTTTTGTGATAAAATTGCCCGGAAGTTTTCCATATGTGTGGATATAAAGCGCGACGTCTTCTTTTGTTGTATAGCTCCCGTCCTCGTCTATCGGCGTTTCGCTGTTCTCGGTTATGGAACTGCTTTCGTCGCTGTCTTCGGGGGCGGAGCTTAATTCCTCCACATGCTCGGACTGTGAAACAATGTTGTTATTGCTTTCCACAGCCGCGAGCTTGTCGCAGCCGCAGGTAAACAGCGCTGCGACAAGCATAAGGAGGACGCAAAATGTCAGTTTAAATTTTTTCATCTTACCTCGTTTTTATTCACCGAGCAGACGCTTTTCAAACTCATCTACGGGTATGGGCTTTGAATAATAAAACCCTTGAGCCATATCGCACCCGCACTTTTCCAAAAAGCACGCCTGTTCGCGGGTCTCAACGCCTTCGGCTATTATTCCTATGCCGATATCCTGCGACATGGAGATAGTATGCGAGATTATCTTTCTGCCCCTGTCGCTGCCCATAAACTCATTCAAGAACAACCTGTCAATCTTAAGCACGTCAAACTGTGTTGTTTTGAGCATATTGAGCGAAGAATAACCCGAACCGAAATCGTCCATAAGCATAGTAAAGCCCGCTTTTTTCATCTTTGCTACTACCTCGTCAATTCCGAGGGCGTCCATGCTTTCCGTTATTTCAAGCTCTAAAAGCTCTATCGGTATATCATACTTATTTACAAGCTCGAGCATATAGCTTACTACGTCAAAGCTCTTTACATACTCGCGCGAGATATTTACCGAGATCGGCACGGCATCTATTCCCCTGTCGAGCCAGTCGCGAATTTGCATACAAGCCTTTTCCCACATCAGCCTGTCGAGTTTCAGAATAAAACCGTTCTTTTCAAACACGGGGATAAAGTCCGCGGGAGAGATCATTCCCTTTTTCGTGTGTTTCCAGCGCGCAAGCGCCTCAGCGCCGATTATGCGGTTTGAAGAAATGCTGAACTTCGGCTGTAGATACATCAAGAACTCATTTTTTAACAGAGCCTTGTTCATATCCTCTTCTATGCTCTGCATTTTCTTCAGCTCATTTTTAAGAGTGCCGTTATACCAGCCAATATTTTCGAGCGCGTTTCCGTGCATTTCCTGGCGCGCAAGCGATGCGTTATCTCCGCAGCGGCGAGTATGGAGCGACCTGTCCTCAACTACCGCAACGCCGAAAACCAGATGATAATCCAGACCCTTATAGCCTATTATCATGCTTTCAACTCTGCGTATAAAGTTTGTGACTTCCTCTTTTTCCCTGAAAGCCATAACTATCATAAACACGTCTGCGGTGAGGCGGCAGAACGGTATTTTATCTCCGCATATAACGCTAAGCGAATCGTTTATAAACTTTAAAAGCTCATCGCCTATCTCAACGCCGTATTTTTCATTTATCAGCTTAAAACGCTCTATATCAAACTGAATGTATGCTATCTCCTCATCGGGATGTTCGTCATATACATCTCTACAGCGTTTTCCGAGCAGCGCGGGAGCTTTGTCGGACGTGAAATCCGTAACGACCTTTCTATGGAAAGACTGAAGATTATTAAACGGGCGCACGCTCATAAAAACCGCGTCTACATGCTTGTTCTCGTCAAATCTGAAAAGCGCGAAACAGTGGCTCAATGTATATGTATCATCACCCGGGAATTTTATTTCTACGTCCGTAGAAACATATTCGCGCCCAATGCCCGAAAGTATTCCTTCTTCTACATGAGCCGCAAAAACGTTGAACGTGTCCTTTGACGTTTCGGACAAAAGGTCATTCTCGCGGATATAATCGAGCGGCTCGGTCACACCATCGGGCAGCAGCGGCTTTCCGAGCGAAATTGTCTTTTCCTCGCCGCATATCCAGAGGATATGCGCCGCAGAACCCCCGTCGAGTATATTCATAAACATATCGCGATATTTTTCGGGAATATCAGCCGTTCGCATCTTTGACCGCCTCCGATCTGTTTTTTACAGGATTTTTTGTTTATTGCCCGGTCCGATTTATAGCAAGTGAAAAATTATGTATCAAGAAAATTTTCACCTATAACATTTATAACATTGTAACATAATTCTCCAAAAAAGTCAAGTGCTTTTGTGGATTATGCCGAAAATGTTTGTAGAGAATGTAAAACAAAAACGCAATTTTAAAAAGATAAACCGCAGGTAGTGGTATATCTGCGGTTTAATTATCGGTGCAAACTTTTATTTTATACAAGATCGGAATTATTTATAGCCGACACCAGAGCATAAATTGACGCGTTTATTATATCCGTATCGATTCCCGCGCCCCAGAAAACTCTTCCGTCATTTAAAGTTATACCTATCATGCAGAGAGCTTTTGATTTAGAACTTTCCTCAATTGCATTTTCGGTATAGGTGTTTATCGTGTATTCAAGTCCGAGGCCCTCTTTTACCGCATTTGAAACAGCGTCGAGCCTTCCGTTGCCCTGTCCGGTATATACATTTCTCTTGCCATCCTTTTCTACTGTGACTTCGGCGGTTATGCACGCTCCCTGTTTATAATGCGCCTCGGGAACGGAGATCTTATTGTGTTTATTCACATACGTTTCTTCAAAAATAGCGTGTATCTCATCGGGATGAAGTTCTTTATGCTCGCGGTCGGAAACTCCCTTTACGGTATATCCGAAATGTTCGCTCATCTTCTTCGGCATTACTATGCCGAAATTCTGCTCCATGAGGTAGCCAATGCCGCCCTTTCCCGACTGGGAATTTATACGGATAACGTCGCCCTCGTATTCCCTGCCGAGGTCGTGGGGGTCAATGGGGATATACGGCACGTTCCAGTGGTCGGGGTCTTTTTCCTCGCGATAGTGCATGCCCTTTGCTATTGCGTCCTGATGTGAACCGCTGAACGCCGCAAAAACAAGCTGTCCGCTGTACGGCATACGCTCGTAAACTCTCATTCTAGTAAGTCTTTCGTAAATCTCTGTCAGCTTAGGCAGGTCTGTCAGATCGAGATTTGGTTCAACTCCGTGGGTGTACATATTGAGAGCGAGCGTTATTATATCAACATTTCCCGTTCTTTCGCCATTTCCGAAAAGCGTACCCTCTACCCTGTCCGCTCCCGCGAGCAAGCCCATTTCCGTGTCAGCTACGGCGCATCCGCGGTCGTTATGCGGGTGGAGCGAAACAATAATGTTCTCGCGGTCATGCAGCTCTTTGCACATATATTCAATTTGCTGTGCATAGACATGCGACATACTTTCCGCAACGGTAACCGGCAAGTTAATTATTACTTTGCTGTCGGCGGTGGGTTTCCAGATATCTATAACGGCGTTGCATATTTCAGCGGCAAATTCGGGCTCTGTTCCCGTAAAGCTCTCTGGAGAATATTCAAAGCGGAAATTTCCCTTGGTTTTCGCCTTGTACTCATTCAGCATTTTTGCTCCGCTCGTCGCAATTTCGATTATCTCTTCCTTGCTCTTTTTAAACACCTGTTCGCGCTGTGCGACGGAGGTCGAGTTGTACAGGTGAACAATGGCGTTCTTACAGCCTTCGAGCGCCTCAAACGTTTTCTTTATTATATGTTCGCGGCTCTGCGTCAATACCTGTACGGTCACGTCATCGGGAATCAAATTCTTTTCAATAAGCGCACGGCAGAACTCATATTCCGTGTCGGACGCGGCAGGAAATCCTATCTCTATTTCCTTAAAGCCAACGTCTACGAGCACCTTGAAAAACTCAAGCTTTTCCTCAAGGCTCATAGGTATTATAAGCGCCTGGTTTCCGTCGCGCAGGTCTACGCTGCACCATATGGGGGGCTTTTCTATGCTCTCCTTTTTCGTCCAGTCAAGGCAAGGATAAGGAGGCATAAAATAACGTTTCTGATACTTGTTTGCAAATTTCATAAAACATTCTCCTTTACATAAAAATGTAGAATTATCAGTCAATATGATCAAATCGTCTAATATGGCAGCACAAATAAAAAAGTTCCCGCCCAGACTTGGGGACGAGAACTAACCCGTGTTACCACTCCAATTCGCGAAAAACCTTTTGGAAATTCGCCTCAGCCGCGCCAAACAGCGCGTTTCTCTTTAACGGGAGAAACCCGTAACGGACTATTTGCCTTTGTTTTATTCGTAACACTAAAACACGGCGTTCGCCCGTTCTGCTCGGGGGCGAGTCATCTCCCTGCCGCTCTGCCGTTTCGCACCAAACAACGGCTCTCTGAAAGAACATACAGGGTCTTGTTCCCCTTCTACGCATTTGAAAATATCAACTTAGCTTATTATAACACGAAGAAATTTATTTGTCAAGGGGGATTTTAAAATTTTTCCCAAAAAACGCTTGACAATATGTTGTGTATATGCTATACTGTTAATAACAAAATGCCTTATCAAGAGTGGCTGACATTCCGCAGATAATTCAGTTTGTTTTATAAAGCCCTTTTCAGACTGCCGAGAAAGCCGGCGACTAGCCTTTGTGGCTGTCGGCGGTGCATTGACGACGCGAATGAGGCTTTATCGGCAGTCTGAAATATCGCGGAGGGGGGACTGGTCCCTATTAAGCCCGGCAACCTACATAGGTATCAAGCAATATAATGAAATTGTTTATGTGCAATTTTTGTATGCTTGGTTTTCCAAATGCAAGGTGCTACGTCCTGCGGCAGTTATTGTGAAATTCTGCCGAGAGATAAGGAGTGAAGAGGATTTTACCGCTCACTCCTTGTGAGCGTTTTGTTTTGCAGGCGGCAAAAAGAAGAGGCCGCGAGAGAGAAAAGTTTTTACAGGAGGAAAACTATGGCATTCAAAAAACTGTTCACCTCGGAAAGTGTGACCGAGGGACACCCCGACAAGATCTGCGACAACATTTCCGACGCAGTTCTTGACGCTATTTTAGCACAAGACCCCATGGGGCGCGTTGCTTGTGAAACTACCACAACAACGGGAATTATCTCCGTTATGGGCGAAATATCGACCACGGCAAATGTTGATATAGCCGAAATTGCACGTCAGACGGTACGCGAGATAGGCTACACCGACAGCGAATACGGATTTGATGCGAACACCTGCGCTGTTGTGACAATGATAGACAAGCAGTCGCCCGATATCGCTATGGGCGTAAACAATGCGCTCGAGGGCAGAGAGGAAAACGCCTGCGACACGGGCGCGGGCGACCAGGGAATGATGTTCGGATTTGCCTGCTCGGAAACTCCTGAGCTTATGCCCATGCCGATAAGCCTTGCGCACAAGCTTTCCAAAAAGCTCACCGAAGTCCGCAAGAGCGGCGAGATACCCTATCTTCTCCCCGACGGAAAGACGCAGGTCACCGTTGAATATGACGGGAACAAGCCCGTTCGTGTTGATACGGTCGTTGTATCCTCGCAGCACCTTGCCTGTGCTACACTTGAGCAAATCAGAGCGGACATTATCGAGAAAGTCATTAAGGCGACAATTCCCGCAGAACTTCTTGACGAAAACACTAAGTACTTTGTAAACCCGACTGGACGCTTTGTAGTAGGCGGTCCTATGGGCGACAGCGGACTTACGGGACGCAAGATAATCGTTGATACATACGGCGGATATTCACGCCACGGCGGCGGAGCGTTTTCGGGAAAAGACCCGACAAAGGTAGACCGTTCGGCGGCTTATATGGCGCGTTATACCGCAAAGAACATAGTTGCCGCGGGACTTGCGGAGAGAGCTGAAATTCAGCTTGCTTATGCAATAGGCGTTGCAAATCCCGTTTCTGTAATGGTTGACACTTTCGGCACGGGCAAGATCCCCGACGAAAAAATCGCCGAGGCGCTTGTAAAGGAGTTTGACTTCAGACCCGCCGCAATAATCGAAACTCTTGACCTTAGAAAGCCGCAATACCGTCAGGTAGCGGCTTATGGTCACATGGGACGCGAGGACTTGGGCGTAGCCTGGGAAAAGACCGACAAGGCGGAGGCGCTGAAAAAGTACCTGTCAGAGGCTTGAAACTAAGAGGTCGGAACACACGGTTTGCTGTTGACCATTAAACAACAGCGACTTGCGAGTATGGCGGAATTGGTCTTCTAGAGGCTAGAAGTTAAGAGACTAGAGGCTAGAATTTCAGCCAAAACAAGTTTTGAAAATCAACTTTGTTGTTGAATTCAACTCTAGCCTTCGGATATTGTAAATAACACACGGTTTGCTGTTGACCATTAAACAACAGCAACTTGCGAGTATGGCGGAATTGGCAGACGCGACGGTTTTAGGTGCCGTTACTTCGGTGTGCAGGTTCAAGTCCTGTTACTCGCACCAGTGAAAATCCCTTGCTATGCTTTGCATAACAAGGGATTTTCAGTATACAGTGTAGAGTGTACAGTATTCAGTTTCGGTGTCCGCCTTTCGGCGGACATTATTTAGATTGTTTTCAGACTAAAATCTTTTTAGAATAGAAAAATGTTTTCTGAATGCGATATAACTTTTAAAAATCTTTTTTGTAAAGGTTAGACAACTTAGAGGTTAGAAATAAGAGGTAAGAGGTTAGAGTTTGTACCGAACAGTTGTTCGCTCATTTCTTACCTCTTACTTCTTACATCTTACCTCTAAAAGCGCAAAACCGTAAAAATGCGCACTTTCCGAAAAGTGGTTTTAAATTCTGACTTGCAAAAAATCTTTTTTGTAAAGGTTAGACACTGAAAACTCTAGCTATGCAAAGCATAGCTAGAGTTTTCAGTATACAGTGTAAAGTGTACAGTATGCGGTAAAGGTATCCGCCGTAAGGCGGATAATTTTTAGATTGTTTTCAATCTAAAACATTTTATTTCTTTTTATTCGTTAAATTCAGCAAATAACCTTTCGGCTTGAACTCTTACCTCTTACCTCTAAAAGCGTAAAAACGAAATAAACAAAACAGCGCAGCCCTTGTTCGGGCGGCGCTTGGAAATCGCCATGACGTCTTCGTCAGGGCTAAGCTGTTCGGATTCCGCCCGACCGAATTCTATGATAAGATAGCGCGGCACATCGTTTTTGAGAATAACCGCAGCACCATTCTCATCAACAAGACGGGTCACTTTTGAAAAGTTTTGATTGGCCTCCGTAATGGAAACCAGCGCATTAGTGTTTATCGTCATTTTACTTACACCTCCGGTTTCATTATACACTACAAACACGAGAAATTCAACACATTTCGGAATTTTTTAAACAAATATGAAAGGAATAATGTTGATACGCTCCTTGTTTTTATTATACAACTTTCTAATTTAGATTTTTTTAAGCTTTAACCTTTTATTTTTTCAAACTTCCCCTTGCTGATTGAGCAGACGCTGTCACACAGAATGTTGATATCGTCGGAGTTGTGCGATGTGAGGATTATGGTTTTGCCCTCTTTTTTCAGCGACAAAAGCAGCTCTCTTATCTCGCTTACGCCGTCGTCGTCAAGGGCGTTCATTGGCTCGTCGAGAATAAGCAGATCCGGCTCCTCCATTATTGCCTGAGCAAGTCTCAGCCGCTGTTTCATGCCCAGCGAATAGGTTGAAACACGTTTTTTCATCGCATTTTCAAGACCGAGCTCTCTAAGAACTTCTATTATTTTTTCTTTGCTGATTTTCTTTCTTATATCGGCGAGGTAGAGCAGGTTATTAAGCCCCGACATACTGTTTATAAATTCGGGCGAGTTTATGATAACCCCCGCGTCGTCAACAAAATCAATGTCCTTTTTTAGTTGCTTGCCGCGTATGGTTATATTGCCGCTGTCGGGATAAGCAAAGCCTGCGATGAGCTTTAACAGAACGCTTTTCCCGCTGCCGTTTCTTCCAATAATTCCATAGCATTTTCCCTTTTCAAAGGCGAAATCAAAATTCTCTAAAATCGTCCTGTCCTTGTATTTTTTGCTTACATTTTCAAGTGTGATGATGTTTTCCATATTATTCTCCTGTCAAATTGATTTTGGTTCACGTCTGAATATAAAATAAAGTACTAAATATAACGCAATGTAAACGCCCGTTGCGATAAGCTGATTTACAATGTTTCCTATAGTTACAGCTCCTGTTTTTAAAAGGCTGTCGGCAAATACTATAACAGCCGACGCCGCAGCCATTATCGAAAGAGAAAACTGATAGTCGCGCTTTCGTATTATTACCAGAAAGACAAGCTCAATAAGCATCAAAAGCACGAATGTCTTTACTAAAAATATCGCTGTGTTAAAAATGTTTTCTGTTAACGTTTCGCCTATGACCGAATCAAAACTTGTCAATGCCTTTGAGTTTACAAATACTATGCAGAGCGGCAGCAGCGCGGTCATTAAGACAAATTTCAGCGCGTTCATAGCATTTTTGAGGTTGCAGGAAAAGAAATTTTTTTCATATTTCCCATAACGGATAAGCTCCATTTGGTTCATTCCCGCATAATAGTTTCTTGCAGAGGACGAGCAGTAAATAACCCCGAAAAACAACAGCAGAAAAAAGTGCATTGCGCTTATGATGTTCCAGTTTATGTTATATTGAGAGAACTTTTCCGAATTGAAAAACAATATGTTCAGATAGTCAAAGAAACCCGCGTCGGTAAATTGCAGGATCCCCGAACCGTTGAGCAAAAAGACCGAAACCGCGCAAAGAAGTATATACAATATTATCAAGCTAAGCATATTAACGTTTTCCTCTCATTAGTGCAAAAATTAAACTGTCGCAATAATAAATTATTTTATTCACGATCTTTCTCCAATAATTCTTTAACACTTTTCCGATACCGGCAGAGAAAAAGTGATAATACCGCCGTTTATGACCTTAAACAGCGTAAACGTCTTTTCGATTTTGCTTTACGGCAAATTCCCTGTAGAGCGTAAACAGGCTGAATATCAGCGGCGGCAGCAGCGGGATAATGACCTGCGGAATAGACACCCAATTGCGCGCTCCCGACATTATAGGATAGCTCGGGGCAAATAGAGCAAGATCAATAGTCATTCCGCCAAAAAGTTTTATTTCTCCTATGCCCGAAAGAATTATATTGAAGACAAGATAATAAACGGTCGGGATTATAAGGCACAAAAAGTCTTTCTTTGTGTAAAAAGATATACAAATTGAAAACAGTCCGTACACAAAGCAGAATACAAAATATTTCCAGAACCCGTCTACCACAAAGAACATAAACATATTATCATGTACAAAATTACTTCCGAAGATCTCCGGCATAAACACACGGCCGCCTGCTGATTCGGGATTTATTCCCCATATAAGACCCGCAGTCAGAAAGACCATATATCCGAGAAACAATACCGTACAGCCTATAATAAGCTGTCTCAGCATCGGCTTTAAAACGGCTTTCTTATAGCTTTCCTCTCGTGCGTATGAGAAATTGAACATTCTTTTTTCACGCAGAAAAGGAAGAGTAATAAACGATGACAAAAGCGGTATCAAGATCTGCATGAAAGAAAATCCCCAAACGGCATAAGAAAAGAAACCCGTGACGTTCCTGATATATTCCCAGGCGGGTATTCCCCGATATTCTTCCATTATTTTGGAAAACTCTAAAATGTTAAATATGTCGCAAGTGAGCGCCCAGCTAAAAAAGCTTACAATAGGGACAAACAAAAAAGCTATAATGTTGTACTTGTTGAGTATTGCTTGTTTAAACGTAGTGTTCATTATTTTTTCCTTTCATAGTATAAAGATTTCTGCAGAACATATAAAAAGCCTCGTGCCGCCGGTAAAGCCCGAATTTTCACTTTCCATATGATCTACTGCCATTATAGCACTTTATAAAAAGAAATGCAAGGTTTTTTTGTGAAATATAAAGCCGATGAATTCTGATAATTCTTCAACAACCTGTTGACAAAGAGGTCTTCTGGTGGTATAATCGTGTTAAGCATAGATCTTAGTCTTAGAATTTTTTTACTAATGAAAGGAAGTAACGGCCATGAAAATTAAATCTATTGCGGCGGTATTGGCGGCGGCGCTTATGTTGTCGGCTTGCTCTGAAATGACCGATATAGACTGGGACATCAGCGGAGATTACTTAACATTATTTTCTTTTCAGTATGAGGCTTTTGAAACTCCCGATGAACTTGCAGACGCGGCGGATATGGTATTTATCGGAAAAGTAAAGTCTTTATCGTTTGAAGTACTTGACATTAACACAGGACTTCCTCCGACAGGACAAACAGAGGAACATGATAACATATTGTATACAAATTATACGGTCGAAGTTCTGACATCGTATAAAGGCGACGTTTCGGGCACTTTTACTTTTAAAGAATATGGCGGACTCAGAGACAGGTATATTGACGAGCAAATTATTGCGCTTACGGAAGTCAAAGAACATCCGACCATAAGCGATATTCTTGTTGCCGAACGTGAAAATTATATAATCGAAGAAGGACATACATATTTGTTTTCACTGTATAAGCTTAACAACGGTTCCTTTTGTTTATTAACTCCAGACAAACAAAGCGCTTTTCCTGTTGAAAATGCTGAAGAAAAAGATCAGTTCGGATATCTTTCGGTCAAAGATGTTATCTCATATTTCGGAGAGGATAAGTGGAACGAATTTAAGGCGAGCAATATCACCTAAACAGTATAATTATCCGGAACGTAAAATAAATCAATATCAGGCTGTCTAATGAAATGGCTCGACAGCCTGATACTTTTTATTGACAATTTCTAAAAGATGTGGTACAATATATAGAGTCAGAAGTTTTTGAAAACATCACTGTCGTATCATCAAAAATCAAGAAAGGAAGTCATCTATGGAAACCGTAGAAATACTCGCGCTGGTTTGTTCGGGGATAAATGTCGTTTTGCTGATAATTATGCTGGTATTGCAAAGTAAAAGGAAAACCGACAGCCGACAGGAAAAAATTGAAGAAGAGATAAGCGAACTTTCTCAGGACATTGAAGTTTTAAAACAACAGTCCGAATCAACCGGCAAAACGCTTATGGACGAGGTGAGCAGAGTAAACGACTCGGTCGTTAAAAACATTTCAATGCTCGGCGACAATCTCCGCGGCTCTCAGGAATTGCAGCAGAAAAACGCAAACGAAAAGCTTTCGCGGCTTGAAAGCGAGTTTTCAAAAATAAGCGGCGATATATCCGCATCTCTTGAACAGATAAGAAGATCTAATACCGAAAGCATGGACAAACTCCGCGGCGAAAATCAGCAAAGCCTTGACAGGATAAACAACAATGTAAACGAAAAGCTTTTAAAGCTTGAAAATGACTTTAATAAGATACGCGAGGATATACTTTCTTCGCTCGAAAGTTCCAGAAAACAAAGCTCTGCCGACACGGAAAAGCAGCGTGACGAAAACCGTCAGAGCCTCGACAGGATAAACAATAACGTAAACGAAAAGCTTTTAAAGCTTGAAAATGACTTTAACAAGATACGCGAGGAAATTCTCACTTCGCTTGAAAGCGTCCGCAGATCCAACAGCGAAAGCATTGAAAAGCTCCGCACCGAAAACCGTCAGAGCCTTGACAAGATAAATGACACGGTAAATGAAAAGCTCCAGAAAACGCTGAACGACAGACTAACCCAGTCGTTCTCGGCGGTTAACGAACGTCTTGAACAGGTACATAAGGGACTAGGCGAGATGAAGAGCGTTGCGTCGGGAGTTTCAGACCTCAAAAATGTTCTCTCAAATGTAAAGACAAGAGGCAATCTCGGAGAGATACAGCTAGGCGCTATACTAGATCAGATACTTGCCCCAGAACAGTTCTGCTCGCAGCAGGCTGTTGTTCCGAATGGCAGCGAAAAGGTAGACTATGCCGTAAAACTTCCAAGCTCGGACAAGAATGATTTTATGTATCTTCCTATTGACTCCAAATTCCCGCAGGACAAATATTCGGATCTCCTTGAGGCTTATGAGAGCGGAGAGCCAAGCGCCGTAAAGGAAAAGCGCGCGGCTCTCGAATCGGAGATAAAACGCGAGGCAAAGAGCATTCACGACAAGTATATAGCTCCTCCCTACACAACGGATTTCGCGCTTATGTTCCTGCCGTCGGAGGGACTTTATGCCGAAGTAATAAAAATGGGGCTTGTGGAAACTTTGCAGAACAATTATAGAGTTAATGTCTGCGGTCCGTCTACAATGGCGGCAATGCTGAACAGCTTGCAGATGTGTTTCCGCGCCGTAGCTATACAGAAGAAAAGCGGCGAGGTATGGAAAATTCTTGAGGCGACAAAGAAAGAATTTGCGTCATTCGGAAAAGTGCTTGATTCTGCGAGAAACCGTTTAAGACAAGCCGACGACGACCTTGAAAAGCTTATCGGGACGCGTTCGCGTGCCATTGCGAGAAGTCTCAAAAGCGTTGAACAGCTTGAAGGCGACGACAGCAACATTTTAAAGCTTGAAGATGACGGCATTTCGGACAGTGACGAAGAATAACAAAGCAGAAAATTGACAAGTGAAATGTTGTTCAAAATAATTTGTAAATATAACTTTTTAGCACTCTCAAAGTGAGAGTGCTAATTTTCATCTTATTTTCACAAAACTGTGACACAGTTTTAACAAACGGGACTTAGAATATATTCAGAAAGAAAAAAGAAAGGACTGATTCCGATGAATTTAAAGAGGACAACGGCAAATAATACTACAGTCAAGAATATATTTTCAGGAGGTATGTTTTATGTTTGATCTTAGACCTTATCGCAGAATGAGCGATGCTTTGTACAACCCGTTCAATGAAATGGAAGAATTTGAAAGAAAGTTCTTCGGAGACTCACCGTTTTTCCGCAGCGGCGATATTGCGGAATTTAAGACGGATATTACCGACGAGGGCGATCATTTCGTGCTTGAGGCGGATCTGCCGGGATTTGAAAAGAAGGACATTCATCTTGACATCACCGACAACACGCTGACTATAAACGCCGAGCGCCATTCGGAGCATGAGCAGAAAGAGAAGAAGGACAAATACGTCCGTATTGAGAGGTCATACGGAAAGTACAGCAGGCAGTTTGATATTTCGGGGATTGAGACTGACGGTATCAAGGCAAAATACGATAACGGCGTATTGACGCTTGATCTGCCGAAAAAGCAGGAGAAAGCTCCGGAATCTAAACACCTCGAAATTGAATGACGACCATCTGGTTGCTAAAGACTAGAATATGTTTTGAGCGACAAAGTGCCTATCTTTCTAAGCCACATAACGGGCGGCGCACGAAAGTTTTTTGAAAAGGGATTCCAAAGGGGAAAAATTTTTTTCAAAAAATTTTTCCCCTTTGGTCGCGGTGAAACCGCGAAATATCGCAAATTAGCGCTAAAGGGTGCGGGGAAAACAAGAGTTTTCCCCGCATTGCCGTTTTAAAAACATGGTTTTTAAAACGGCAATCTTAAGAGAGGTTTCGAGCGAGAAACAATCTCAAAAATAAAACCACCTTAGAGCGTGAAAGCTTTTTTTAATTTCATATAGACTTTTACTCACTCTTATGTTATAATGTATATTAAGGTAATTTTTGAAAATTTAAAAAAGGAGTTATGATAATGAAGAATATCACCGAACAGCTTATTCTGTCGCTTGCGCCGAATAGTGCCGCGGCGGCAAACGGGAAAAAGATCTCGTCGGGCGGCGGCTTTATAAACCGCTTTTGCTCGGAGGACGGAACGTTCTTTATGGGCGAATGTAAGGGCAGCGGGAAAAACCCTTATGTCACTTCCGCAGACTATATAGACGAAAACCACCCGGTTTTCCGCTGTTCTTGTCCGAGCAGGCAGTTTCCCTGTAAACATTCGCTTGCGCTTATGTATGAGATGATGACGGACAAGGAATTCAGCGTCTGCGAGATACCCGAGGATATTCTATCAAAGCGCGCGAAACTTGCGGCAAAAGCAGCTAAAGCAGAAAACGCCGAACCGGCAGAGTCTGAACAAACCGAAAAGAAAAAAGCTGCCGCAAAGAAAACGGCAAGCTCCGCAAAAAAGAAAAAGTTCAAAAAACAGCTTGAGGGTCTTGAGCTTTGCGAAAAGGCAATAAAGGAGCTTATCTCGGCGGGCTTGGGAACAATGGGCGGCGCGTCGTTGTCAAACTATCAGGAATTATCCAAACAGTTCGGCGACTATTATCTTATCGGCATTCAGCGCCTGTTCAACAGACTTATTATCGAGATAACCGAGTATCAGAAAGACAATCTTGAAAGCCATTATGACGCGGCAATTGACACTCTCGAAAAGTTAAATTCACTTATCAAGAAGTCAAGAAAGTACATAACCGAAAAAATCGAAAACGACGATCCCGCGCTTGACGATACGGCGCTTTATGAAGAACTCGGCGGAAACTGGAAACTGACCGAGCTTGAAACAATAGGCAAATGCGTGAAAAACGCGCGAATGATACAGCTTTCTTTCTGGGTAACTTTTGACGACGCAAGAAAGGAATATATAGAAACAGGCGCATGGATAGAGCTTAACAGCGGAAATATCTATCTCACAAAGAACTTCAGACCGCTTAAATCGCTTAAGCACATAAAAGCGGACGATTCCGTTTTTGGCGTGGCGGATATCCCGGTTATGGCAGTTTATCCCGGAGAGGGAAATGTCAGGGCACGGTGGGACAATGCAAGTTTTTCGGAGCTTACGGACGATGATTTCAACAAACTGCGCTCGTATGCCGCAAGCTCTGTTAAAGCGGAAATTAAAAGCATTAAAAACTTTTTGCAGAACGCAATGTCAAGCCCCGTTATCTATAAGCTGATAGCTTTTTCGGAAGTAGATAAGATCGGTGAAAAAACTGTTCTAAGATCAAAAGACGGCGACACGGTAGAGCTAAAGGACTATGACGAATACGAAACAATGACGGATCGCCTGAAAATGCTCCCCGACAAAAAACTTCTTGAAAGCGGCGTTATGCTTTGCGGATTTCACTATGACTCAGCCGAAAACAGAATTTGCGCACAGCCGATGTGCATTATTCCCGACAGCGAAAATGCTGTAGTAAGACTGCTTTATTGACGGAGGTAATTTATGGATATAACAGCTATTTCGGAGATTCGCGCACAACTTCGCTCTGCGGCAATTTCGGGCTCATCTCTGCTTTCGGAGAATTTCAGACTTAAAAGGGCGGTAAGCGCATTTGCGCCGCTTAAAGACTCTTCTCCCGTTTTCGGGAAAATTTACGAGCTTTCGAGCTCACTTGTTTCGGAAAATTGTATTGACCCTGCGGGAACGCTGCTTGACGCGCTGTCGCTGACTGATTCGGTAATGACGACGCTAGCGAAAGTAGACGTTGAGGGAGAGGCTGAAAAACTTCCCGTTTTTGAAGTTCCCTCAAAGATAACAAACGCGCCGTATTCGAGCCTGTCAAAGCTTATAAACGCGCTTAGTGGTTCGGGAAACGGTAACTATAAAATAATTACGGACGCTTTGCAGAATGAACCCGAATTGTTCGAGGATTATCGTGTAAAGCCCGCGCTAGTCGAATGTCTGGGCGCGTCTTACAGCGAACAGTCGGTTCTGGCGTTCAGGACCGTAAAGGGTATGGGAAAGACAATGCTCCCGCTTTTAAAGCACGGTTTCGACCCGAAAGGCAAAAAAGGAACGATAAACCGTATATTGCTTATTGACGAGCTTGGCGGCGCAGATGAAAACGACTTCTATCTTGAATACCTGCCGCTTACGGAAAAAGGCGCGAAAAAGCTCCTTATCCGCGCATTAAGACATGACGCGAGCAACGCCGACAAGCTTATTGAACTTACACAAACCGAAAAAGGCGCGATAAAAGAACAGGCTTTCCACACGCTTGCAAGCCTTGACTGCGACAAGGCAAAAGAATTCTTTGAAGAAATGGAGAAGAAAAAACCGCAGGAAACCCTTGCATACCTGACGTTCAACCGAACCCCGTGGGCAAGCAAGTTAGCCGCGAAAATAGGCAACAGGCTTTTCGACAACAACGACGGCGGAAAGTACAAGATGAACGGCTTGGGTCTTGTGGACATTGATTATTTTGCATTTCAAGGAAAGCTTGGAAAGGACGTTGTTGAATTTTTCAGAAAAGCCGCCGCCCCTGTCGACGAGGATAAAAAAGTTCTCCGCTCCCGCATAAGAGAGCTTATAAACAACGCACTTGCGGTAACTGTCGCTACGACGGGCGACCCCGATATGTGCGCCCTCGCTCTGGAGTTTGAGAAGAAATATCCCGTACAGTTTGAAGAAAGTGCATTTTTCGCGCACATTCTGGGCACAGACGACTGCACCGACTATTTCAAAAAGAAAATTCTCGAGGCAAAGGAACGCGCTCAGACTCAAAGCAACAAGAGCGTATTCTACTCGCCCGCGATGTCCTGCGTTAAGTACATAACGTGCATTGACGGAAAGTATTACATTCAGTATAAGGTGTATGACAGCCATACAGCCGCTGCGGAAGTGTACGAAACCTATACCGTTCCCATTCGTCAGCCCGTAAAGGAAAAATGGTTCGATATGTTTTTAAGCTGCGACTGGTATATGCCGGAATATTTTGCGAGCGAGTTATACGACAAGAATGACGAAGAAATGCGCAAGAAATTAAAACAGTATTTCTTCAAGCGGGTAGTTTACAGCGAGGACTCTTTAAACTATCTTTTAATTCTGAAAGGCATGGGCTATACAAATATCGAGGGGCTTGTATTTGAATATTTCAAGGAAAACCACATGAAGTTTAAGGACAAATATAGAGACGCGCTTAAATTCCTGCGGTGGGTGCCGAGCGATTATGAATACCTTTGCAAGGAAATTGACGATCTCGAAAACTATGCCAAAGCTAACAACATAACGCTGAACCTTGATTTAGAGGATCTAAGGGAAGATATATATCATTACTGGGCGCCTCAACATTAACAGACTTAAATTTAAAGGAGTAATTTATGGACAATTCAATTTTAAGACTTCCCGCCGAACAGCTTTTTGAAGATGAATTAAACGCGCTTATAAAAGCGGAGACCGACCCCATTCCCGAAGGCTGGAGAATGTCGCCGAGGTCTGTTAAAACCTACATCTGCGGAGGTAAAGTCGGGAAAACCGTCATTACGCCGAAATATATCGGACACGAGCGTTTAGTTGAAATTGCAATAGCAACACTCGTCACCGACCGCGCGTTATTGCTTATAGGCGAACCCGGAACGGCGAAAAGCTGGCTCTCCGAGCATCTGACTGCGGCGATAAACGGCAACTCCTCCCGCGTTATACAAGGAACTGCTGGCACGACCGAGGAGCAAATTCGCTATTCGTGGAACTACGCCATGCTTATAGCGAACGGACCTTCTGAACAGGCAATGCTCAAAAGCCCTGTCTTTACGGCAATGGAGGAAGGAGCTATTGCGCGTGTAGAAGAAATTTCAAGGTGCGCGTCCGAAGTTCAGGACACGCTGATTTCCCTGCTTTCGGAAAAGCGGATAAGCGTTCCCGAATTATCGCTTGAAGTTCCCGCGAAAAAGGGATTTTCGATAATCGCCACCGCGAACACCCGCGACAAGGGCGTAAACGATATGTCAGCGGCGCTTAAAAGGCGTTTCAATATCGTAGTCCTGCCCGCGCCCGAAACTCTTGAAGAAGAAATGCACATTGTAAAAACGCGCGTAGAACAGCTTTCGGGAAGTCTTGACCTCAATGCCGCACTCCCGAAAGACAAAGTAATAGAAAAGATCTGCACCATTTTCCGCGAACTGCGCGGCGGCGAAACTCTTGACAAAAAGCAGAAAATAAAAGCGCCCGCGGGAGTGCTTTCTACTGCCGAGGCAATTTCGCTTTTGTGTAACAGCATGGCGCTTGCGGGCAGTTTCGGAAACGGCGACATATCCGATGACGATATAGCCGCAGGGCTACAAGGCGCGGTAGTAAAGGACGACAAGGACACCGTTGCATGGAAGGAATATCTCGAAAACATCATGAAAAAGCGCGGCTCGGAATGGAGCGGGCTTTACAGAGCTTGCAGGGAGCTTAACGAATGAGCGGCGTAAACTTTTTCGGCATACGCCACCTCTCCCCTGCCGGAGCGTTTTTCCTGCGGGAATTTCTCTGTGAAACAAAACCGGAGCTTGTCATAATCGAAACGCCTATGGATTTTGAAGATACCGTTTCGGACATTGTGCGAAGTGAAACAAAGCCGCCGTTTGCAATTCTCGCTTATACGCAGAGCGTTCCCATAAGGACGATACTCTATCCCTTTGCGGAATATTCCCCCGAATATCAGGCTATAAAATGGTGCGATGAAAATAATGTAAAGCTGAAGTTTATGGACCTACCGTCCGAAACTTTTCTTGCGCTTTCAGATGAAAGGATAAGAAAATCCGAGAGCGACGCTGACGAAAACGATGAACAAGACGACAAGGAGCAAGACGGGCAGGACGCCGAAACAATACCCGACCAAAAGCCCGATGTTTATGAGCTCCTCTCGGAAAAAAGCGAGGACGGTTCGCACGAAACGTTCTGGGAGCGGACGCTCGAACACTGTGAAAATGCGGCGGCTTATCACTTGGGCGCGAACCTTTTCGGCGCAAATATACGCGAATTGTCCGAAAAGAACGGGTTTGACGAAAAGGAAACAGCCCTGCGCGAAAGCTGTATGCGAAGTGTCATAAGAAACGCGGTAAAGAGCGGTATTTCTCCCGAAAAGATAGTTGTAGTAACGGGCGCGTATCATGTCGAAGGGCTGAAAACGTGGGAAACAGATGAAGAAATACCAGCGTTTCCAAAACTCCCGTCGCTGCATACGCTTATGCCCTATTCATATTACAGGCTCTCGACGCGTTCTGGATACGGAGCGGGAAACAAAGCCCCGGCTTATTATGAGCTTATATGGAACGGTCTTTGCCAAAACGACCGTTTTTATGCGGCGAACGCCTATCTTTCAAAGATCGCGGAGGAAATGCGCGAAAGCGGAAACGCCGCGTCCTCGGCGCAGGTCATTGAGGGTTTAAGGCTTGCGGGAGCGCTTGCAAAAATGCACGGGGGAAATATCCCGACGCTTTCGGATTTACGCGACGCGGCGACTACTTGTATAGGAGAAGGAAGTTTTGCCGCGATAAGCACGGCGGTCGCCGATACCGAGATAGGAACGCACCTGGGAGAGATACCCGAGGGCGTTTCAAGAACGAGCATTCAGGACGACTTTTACCGCCTGCTCAAAGAACTAAAGCTCGAAAAATACCGCTCTGTGACAGCGCAGGAGCTGAAACTTGACTTGCGCGAGAATTTAAGAGCAAGCTCGGAAAAGTCGGCGTTTCTCAACCTCAACCGCTCGTATTTTTTCCACAAGCTGCGCGTTTTGGGAATTAACTTTGCGCAGCTTATCCCGTCAAAACAGGACAACGCCACATGGGCTGAAACTTGGCAGATACAATGGACTACCGAATGTGAGATAGTTCTTGTTGAAAGCGCGCTCAAAGGCGACACTGTAGAGCTTGCGGCGGCGTATCAGATAAAAGAAACCGTAGAAAACACGGGAGAAATTTCCGTTATCGCAAAGGCTGTAGAAGACGCGTTCTGCTGTGGAATGCCAAATGCGGCAAGCTATGCGGTAAACGCGCTACAAGCCGCGGCGGCGGACAATATCCCGTTTTATGAAATAGCAAAGACCATGTTCAGCCTTTCAAACGTCATAAGCTACGGCGACATACGAAAAGCCGACTGTTCGGCGGTAGAGCCAATATTAAAGCAGCTTTATTACCGCGCCTGCCTTATCATGAGTTCTTCCTGCATTTGTGACGACGACGCGGCAAAGGAAACGGCAAACGCGATAAATATGATAAACTCCGTGGAACTCGCGCAGGGTTTTCTTGAAACGGAAAAATGGACAAAAGCGCTTTCGGAGGTATCTTTCCGCGACGACCTTAATACCGTGCTTTCGGGGCTTTGCTCGGCAATTCTCCTCGAACGCAACAAGATGACGAACGACGAGCTGAAAACGGAAGTTTCCCGCAGGCTGTCAAAAGGCGTTCCCGCAGACCTCGGCGCGGGCTGGTTTGAGGGGCTGGCTATGAAAAACCGAAACGGACTTATTGCGAGGCTGTCGCTTTGGGAAAGTCTGGACGATTATCTTAAAGAGCTTGACGACGAGGAATTTAAACGCGCGCTTGTGTTTTTACGCAGAGCGTTCGCGGATTTTTCTTCGGGAGAAAAGGACGCAATAGCCGAAAATCTCGGAGAGATCTGGGGACTGAACGGCGAAGAAGTGAGCGAAACGCTGAATGCGCCTCTTGACGCGGCTGCACAGCAAGTTATAGACGACCTTTCGGGTTTTGATTTTGATTTGTAATTTACAGGTGAACATATGGATAAAACGGTACAAATGCAGCGCTGGCGGCTGATACTCGGACAGGAGAGCAAAAATCGCTTTGAAGAAATGGATATGCCCGCTCTCTCAGAAGAACAATTGCTTATGGACAGCGCCCTTGCCTCGATATACAACAAGAGCGGTCAGGGCGGCTTTGGAACGAGCGGCGGCAAAGGACCTTCAAACCCGCAGATCTCCCGCTGGCTCGGCGACGTCAGAACGCTTTTTGACAAGGAAATTGTAAAGGTCATTCAGAATGACGCAATGACGCGCTGCGGACTGAAACAGCTTATTTTTGAGCCCGAGATACTCGAAAATGTAGAACCGGATATTTCCCTTGCGTCCGCTATACTTACGCTCAAAGAAATGATACCCGACCGCTCAAAGGAAAGCGTAAGAGCGTTTATAAAGAAAATAGTTGACGACATAAACAAACTGCTCGAACAGGACATAAGGCGAGCAGTCACCGCCGCAGTAAATAAGCGCGAACACTCTCCCATACCGTCAGCGTCCGCGCTCGACTATAAAATGACTATCCGCAGAAATTTAAAGCACTATTCGCCCCAACTTAAAACGATAGTTCCCGAGCATTTTTATTTCTTTGAGCGCGCCGCATCTTCCGCCGCAAAAAAATGGACGATAATTTTAGACATCGACCAGAGCGGCTCTATGGGCGAAAGCGTTATTTTTTCATCAGTCGTAAGCTGTATTTTAGCGAGTATGAACGCGCTTAAAACAAGAGTTGTTGCGTTTGATACAAATGTAGTAGACCTCACGGACAAATGCTCAGATCCCGTAGACCTGCTCTACGGTTTTCAACTCGGCGGCGGCACTGACATTGACAAGTCGGTGGCGTACTGCGAACAGTTTATAGACGACCCGAAAAAGACGCTGTTTTTCCTTATTTCCGACCTTTACGAGGGAGGAAACCGCGCCGCGCTTATAAGGCGAATGGAAGAAATGAAAGCGTCGGGAGTTACGGTCGTGTCCCTGCTTGCCGTAGCCGACGGAGGAGCGCCGTTTTATGACGAAAGCGTGGCAAACAAGCTCGCAAAGCTCGGTATTCCCTGCTTTGCCTGCAACCCCCAAAAGCTCCCCGAATTGCTCGGCCTTGTGCTTAAAGGGCGGGATATTGCCGAATTTTCAAAAACAGCGCACAATGCTGGGAAATAGGTGCGGTCAATTTTCTCTTTTCTTGTAGAGTGCAATTGACAATGCCCATGACAGCGCGTAAATTCCCGCTCCGACAAGAACGACCGCCGCAATTATCCCGAAGTTTCCGAGCTTTTCTATAAAATGCGATATAATTTCGTTGTCCCAAGTTGCAATATATAAAACGGTAAACGGTAGCACTATAATAAGCCTTAAAATAATTCCGTAGGTTCTTCCTTTTTCAACTCCCAGCCTGAATGAAACAGGAAGATCGACCGCTGAAATCAACATCCCGACAAAGAATAAAACCGCAAGGACCGCGTATTTTTCAAACTGCATTTCGTGAGTTATCAAGCCTTTTATTAGGTTCACCGATACTATAATGACATACATCGTAAGCTGTGAAAAAAGCCCGATGAGATATTTTGACGAAACAATCTGCGCTTTTGTATACGGGAGCGCGCCGCTGTATCTGTCCCAGCGGCTTTTCTCGTCGTCGGAAAGCAGATTTATGGGTATATTCGCCGTACTGCACGCCACAACCAACATTATAAAATCCGTGATGTCATTGAAAAAAATCGACGCCGCTATAAAAAGCACATCTGTAATCAATATGATTTTATAAGATCTTATCGTCACATAAAAATCCTTTAACAACAAACCTTTCATCATTTCTCCCCCTTTACCGTAAATACAAACAGTTCTTCAATGCTTATGGAACTTATGTTTATTCCCGCGCCGACCTTTTCCCTGCAGACCATTGCCTCGACCCCGTAAGGGGTTTCTTTTTTATACTTTATCGCGCTTTCATCAATCGTTTTGAGCTGTTCGACTGTGCAGCGGACAATGCCGTAACGCGACAATAGCACGTCTTTTTCCTCGCACAGAATGAGCTTTCCTTTATGTAAAAAAGCGATGTAATCGCAAAGCTTTTCGAGGTCGCTTATGATATGTGATGAAATAAGTATCGAGCAGTTTTCGTCTCTCGTGAAATCAATAAGCATATCCACGACTTCATCTCTCACCACGGGATCAAGACCCGACGTCGGCTCGTCAAGAATAAGCAGTTTTGCGTTATGCGAAAGTGCGACAGCTATGCCTAGTTTCATTTCCATTCCGCGCGAAAAAGTTCCGAACCGCTTTTTTTCGGGCAGCGAAAACTTTTCCGAAAGCGAATAAAACTTCTCGCTGTTCCAGTTTTCAAATGTTCCGCGCATAACCATATCAATTTCCTTTAAGGTCAGGCATTTGGGAATACCGATAACGTCCGTCACCACGCCGACTTCCTGCTTTATCAGCTCGAGGTTTTGAGAGTTGTCGTTTCCGAAAATTTTTACAGAGCCGCCGTCTTTGTTGAGCATACCGAGAATAAGCTTTATAGTAGTACTCTTTCCCGCACCGTTTTCCCCGACAAGTCCCATAATACAGCCGCTCGGCAAATTAAAACTAATATCGGACAGCTCAAAGCCCTTGAATTTTTTTGACAGGTTTTTAACTTCAATAGCGTTTTGTGTCATTTTTCATCCTCCATACTGAAATTTATCATTTCGATTATTTCTTCTTTGCTTATATTCCCGCACGCGCAAAGCTCGGTTATGCGCGAGATAAGCTCTTCTATTTTTCTTAGATTTTCCTCACGGATAAGCTCGGCGTTTCTTGCCGCAACATAACAGCCTTTTCCCTGAACGGTGTAGATAAACCCTTCTTTTTCAAGCTCGTCATAAGCGTGCTTGGTGGTCAGAAAGCTTATGCGAAGATCTTTCGCAAGTCCGCGTATCGACGGCAGAGGCTCGTTTTCTTTGAGCTCGCCGCTTATTATCTGACCTTTTATTTGGGAATAGATCTGGTTGTAAATCGGTTCGCCGTTTTTGTTATCAATAAATATGTTCATAGTCATGACCTTTCTGTTATACCTGTTATAACTGTATAATATCATAGCATAACAGTTTTGTCAATAGCTTTTTTTAAATTTCAAAAATATTTTTAAATAAGCAACAGTGTGTAGCATAAATATACGAAATTTTCATAAATCAAAAATATTTTTATAAAAAATGTGTATATTTTAAGAAAATTTAAAACTTTATATTTCTTTTTTCCGAAAAATATGTTATAATGGAATTGTATTTTAAAAAGTAAGCTGTCTTATGCTTTTTCATTTTTTCAATTGAACAAAATAAAGCATATGAAAACGCTCTTTGCTATAACAATTAAACGAAAGGAATTTTTAATGAAACTGAAGAAAATTATTGTATTTGCGTGTATCTTTTTATGTGCGGCGATTTTGTCGGGGTGTAACGTAAAATTCGGAACAAACCCGAAAGTCGACCCGAAACTTATTGTTGCAAAGCCCACAAGGCTTTGTTTTACGGGAGAACTCGACATCACCTTTGAGGAATTCAACAAGGAATATCTGTTCTATCTTAACGCAAACGACATGGACGAGGAAACTTCCGACGCGGAGCTTTGCAGACAGCTGCGCGAGTCGGTCATAAACAATCAGATATATGACAAGATAATGCTTTTAAAGGCAAAGGAATTCGGCTGTGACACACTGACGGACGAAGAAACAAAAGCTGTTCAGGAAGAATTTGACAATGAAATTGAAAACCAGATAGCAACATTTGGAGAAAACGCCGACTACAGCGACCTTCCCGAAGGGACGGAAATAACCGACGAAATGAAAAAAGAGCGCGGCGAGCAGGAATTCAACAAAATGCTCGAAAGCTGCGGTATGGTGCGCGAGGATATTTATGGGTGGATAAAAAATTATTATATCTCGCAGAAGATGATCAATTATTATTTAGATAAGGTCGACAAAAGCGAATCGGAAGAAATGCTCAACGAGTATATTGAGGAAATAAAGGATATCTATGAAACAGATCCCGTGACTTATGAACAGGGAGGCTATTCGTCATTCTGGATCCCCGAAGGCTCGCGCTATATAAAGCACGTTCTGCTTGGATTTGATGACGAAACTCAGGAGGCTATAAAGAAATACCGCGACGAGGATAACGATGAGGCCGCCGACCAGCTTAGAGAAGAAAAAGCCGCAGAGCTTGCCGAAAAACAAGCGGAAGTAGAAAAAGCGCTCGACGACGGCGAGAAATGGGACGACATTCTTCTTAAATACAGCGCGGACGCTACGGGAAGTTCGGCATATCCCGACGGTTATCTTGTAGTTCCAAACGGACAGTCTTATGTAGAAGAATTTCAGGAGGCGGCGTTCGTTCCCGAAAATGTCGGCGACAGAACGATTTGCATTTCTGACTTTGGCGTACACATTATGATCTATGCGAGCAAAGCAGAGGTAACGGAAGATGACAGAAACGATATCCTCGATTATCTTTCATACAACATTGCTCAGAACGATTTAGCGGAAGAAATGGACAAATGGTTAGAAGAATATGCATTTGATATCGACAAGGAATCGCTTAGGATAGAAACAGCGGATAGCTCAAACTGATCTGACGGAGTTGAATTATGAACACACCAATTTGTAATTTCCTGGAAAGGTATGAAAACGAGGGGCGTTTAAGACTTCACACGCCCGGACACAACGGCGCTGTTCCAAACGACATAACCGAGATATACGGCGCGGACAGCCTCTATCATTCGGACAAGTCGGGCGGAATAATCTCCACGAGCGAGGCGCTCGCGGCGGGAGTTTTCGGAGCAAAGAGGACTTTTTATTCCTGCGAGGGAAGTACCCTTGCGATACAGACGGCTCTCGCGATATTAAAAGCGCGCGGCTGTCAGACAATTGCCGCGTCAAGATATTCCCACCGTTCGCTTGTATCTGCGGCGGCGCTTTTGAGGCTGGATATAAAATGGCTTTATCCCGATGAGTTTTTGAGCGCGGACGTTCCGTATAACGTAAACGGGCTTTGCGGGACAGATGCTGTTTTTGTGACGAACATCGACTACTACGGCGGAACATGGAAGTTTGTCCGCCCGAATATTCCCGTTGTCATAGACAATGCCCACGGAGCATATCTGCGCTTTGTCGACAAGCGCAAATTCGGGACGGAGTATCTCCACCCTCTCGAACTCGGATTTCCGCTTATCTGCGCGGACTCCGCACATAAGACTTTGCCTGTTCTGACGGGGGGAGCGTATCTTCATTTTGCTCAAGGTGAAGATCCCTCAAATGCAAAAGAATTTATGGCAATGTTCGGCTCAACAAGCCCTTCATACCTTATACTTGAAAGTCTTGACCGCTTTAACGCAACTATAGCGGACAACATACAGCTTGTAAACAACGCCTGCGAGGCGGTAGCCGACCTCAAAGAAAGACTCGAAAGAAACGGTATACCGCTTAAAAAGAGCGATCCCCTCAGAGTTACCATAAATGCGAGGGAATACGGCCTTAGCGGGTTTGAGTTTGCGTCTTATTTAAGGACAAACGGCGTTGAATGTGAAATGGCTGACGAAAACTATGTTGTGCTTATGTTCTCTGCTACTTCTACAGTTGAGGACTGCGAGCGCGCGGAAATGGGAATATTGCTCGTTCCCGCGGCAGCTCCAAAGCCTTTTGTTCAGTATGCGCACATAAAGCCTGTTGTTGAAATGCCCATTTATGAGGCGATATTTAAGCCGCGCAGGATAATTCCTCTCGAGGCCGCGGCAGGAGAAATCTGCGCGGGACTTGACTGTCCCTGCCCTCCGGGAGTTCCGCTTATAATGCCCGGCGAAGTTTTCGACCACAATGTTATAAACGCGCTGAAAATGCACGGCATAAAGAATGTTTCGGTTGTATCAAAGGAAATGCTTTGATGTATTTATTACTTATTCAGCGGCGTGCGCTTTTTAGCGGGAGCTGTCGCGCACGAAAACTTTTTCTGCCGACGATAAACGCTTTATAGTCGCACAGATGAGCAGTACGCTGAAAAATATTCTGTGAAAGCGCAAAGCCGCGCGATATTTCACGCGGAAAAAAAACGGAATATAGAGCTGTTCCGCGCCTGAAAGAAAGTTTTATACGGAAGTCTCCGAACGAGCTTTCGGCGTTTTTCACCAACGCAATGCCGCAGGCGGCGATATAACCGCTCGAAAATACGGCGCAGTAGAGCACGGTCTTTAAGATCTGCGCTTGGTTCAAGTTAAGATAATAAAACACAAAGAGCAATGCCGAAGAAATTATAAACGCCCAAAAAGGAACGGTTATATGTCCGAAAATTTTCCTCAAAGGAGTTTTTAAAAGCGCTGTGTTTTCGTTAGGTATGCCGAAAAAGCGTTCGGAAATTTTTGCGAATATCCTCTCGGACGCGGCGGGAAATATCATATCTGCTCCGTAATAAACGGGAAAACGTTTTATAAACATACATACCGCGGTCTTTCGCAAAAGCAGGGCGTTTGTATTTTGTACAAGCGCGGTTTCATATAATGTAATGACGCCGCTTTTCACAAATACGAATTTTCCGCTTTTTGAAAGGCAGTATCCCGAAAGCCGAATGAGCTTTGAAAGAAAAGCGAAGATCCACGAAAAAGTTGCAAACGCCGCCGCAAAAGCCGCAATGCGCGGCACGGCGATATGGATCATCAAAAGTGTTTCCGAAAGCTTTTCTGCGGTAGTCATAAGCGCGGAAATTATCCCGTCAAAATAGCTGCCGCCGACTATACTTCCGATTTTTTGCAGCATGGCGGCAAAAAAGACTATGCCCGCAAGAGCGCGGGTGTCTATAAAAGCTCCGAACAGTATTTCAAAAAAGCGCGGTTTTATGCAATATTCGGGCATTTTGGGAATAAACGGCGGCTGTTCGTTTTGGTTGAGGAAAAATTCTATTTTTCCGTTTAAGGTGTAAACGGTCACTTCCCTTGCGCGAAATATCCGCATTATGGGAGAAATTCTGGTGACTGTCTTTATTATCGCGGACAAGGGAATTACCGCGGTTTTTTCAATGATTATACGTTTTGTAAGCGTGATTTTTTTGTCGGTGTATTCAAGCCTGACGAAAAATCTGCGCAGAATGTAAAATAATAAAAATTTCATAACAATTAACTATGGGGGTTAAATATGACGACCGGTTGTATTATCCTCGCGGGCGGCGCGGGCAAAAGAATGAAGTCCGAAAAGCCGAAGGTTTTATGCGAGGTACTTAAAAAGCCTATGCTCGCATGGGTTTTGGACTGTGCAAAAGAGTTCGGGTTTGACAGGATAGGCGTTGTTTCGGGCAACAAGCGCGAAATGACCGAAAGTTTTATAAGCGAAAACTATGAGGGTATCCCGACTTATTTTCAGGACGAGCAGAAAGGCACGGGAGATGCAGTTTCGCGCGCGGAGGAGCTTATAAAGTCAGTGGACAGGGTGTGCGTGCTTTGCGGTGACGCGCCGTTTATTGACGCTGATACGCTTAAAAACGCCCTTGCACTTCACGAAAGCTCGGGCACGGGAGTTACGGTCATAACCGCGACGCTCGATGATCCGAAAGGCTATGGGCGCATTATCCGCGATAAAAGCGGAAAATTTACCGAAATACGCGAACAAAAGGATTGTTCCCCCGAAGAGGCTGAAATATGCGAGATAAACAGCGGCGCTTATTGGTTTTCGTCAAAAGACCTGCTCAAAGCGCTGCCAAAGCTCAAAAACAACAATGTTTCGGGTGAATACTATCTCACGGACTGCGTAGAGCTTATAGGAAACGCCGAGGCATATACCAGCGAAAACCCCGTTATAGCCTATGGAGCGAACACTAAGGCAGATTTGTACGAGCTTAACAACATTGCCCGACTTGGCGTTTTGTCAAAGCTTATGGAAAACGGAGTTTGCTTTATCACGCTCGACGGCATTATAATCGGAAAAGACGTTGTCATAGGCGAGGACACGCTTATACTTCCAAACACCATTATACTCGGCAATACCGTTATCGGCAAAAACTGCGAGATCGGCGCTAATTCCTGTATCAAAGACTGCGTGATAGGTGACAATGTTATTTTAGATAACGTAAAAGCAACGTCGTCGGTCGTAGAAAATGATGTAAAGATAGGTCCTTTTGCACAGCTCCGCCCGGGAACAGTGATAAGAAAAGGCGTAAAGATAGGCGATTTTGTGGAGATAAAAAACAGCGACATCGGAGAAAAGACCGCTGTTGCACATCTTACATATCTTGGCGACAGCACCGTAGGACGCGGCGTTAATTTCGGGTGCGGGTGTGTTACGGCAAACTATGACGGCATAAACAAATATCGGACTGAGATAGGCGACGATGCGTTTATTGGCTGCAACACGAACCTTATTGCTCCCGTAAAGATAGGAAACAACGCCACTACCGCCGCAGGCTCTACAATAACAAAAGATGTTCCTGAAAACTCGCTTGCCGTAGAGCGCGGAAAAACGCGCATAATCGAAAACTGGGAGAAGAACTTTCTTAGAAAAAAGAAATAGAGTTGACTTTCCGAAAAAGGAGGCGGGCATTTGACGAGAAAAGAAATTGAAGAACGCTGTCATAAGTTGAGCGTTTCCGAAAGCAAATGCTCGTTTACTAGCGGCGATATATGGGGGTTTATTGATACTTCTCCACGGCGCGACGGCTCGCGAGGAATAGCGTTTTATGAAAATTCAATGACGATAAAGATAGGCAGTTCTTCCGACGTCATTGCTTATGACAATATACGCTCGGTCATTATATGCGAGAGCTTTGAAGACAGCTTTGCGGACGAGCTTATTATTTCGTCAGATGATAACGAAATAAGGATATCCGACTATTCTCTTGACAAATCCGAGCTTAAAGCGCTTTTGGACAAGCTTTGCAAGAAAGACAATATCCCGCAGAACATTCCTGCGTTTGAAAAGCTTTTTTCAATAGAAAAAGATGATGATAATGAAACAAGGATAATTCCTGCAAGGCAGGCTGAAAATCCGGAAAGCGCCGATGACAGTGATCTGTCAGATGAAGATAACAATGTTATCGAAAGCGAGCTTGTTTCTTCAGACAATGAAGATACTTCGGAGATCACGGAAGATGACGAGGACAAAATTTCCGATGTTTTAGAAAATGAAGATATTTTGGGAATTGCAAAAGTTGACGAAAAAATTTTTTCGGCTGTACATGTCGAAAACAAAGATGTTGTTTTGGATAATGACGAAAAAGATTTTGACGAGCAGGAAGAGCTTGAACGCATAAGCTCAATGTCGCATGAGCAGACGGTAAGCTATCTTGCAAACGCATTTGAAGAGCTGAACAGCACGAGCAACACGAGCAGCCGGCAAGTTTCCAAGAATGAAAACAAGGCAAAAAAGTTGGAGCTTTCCGAAGAGCCTTCTTATGAGGATCTTTATATAAAAGCAAGCCGAAAATTAAGGGAGCTTTGCGAAGAAGAAAAGCTGTCTATGGAAATGATAGAAGATGAACTAAGCAAAAATCTTATACCTTCTGCGGAGGTTTTTGCAAAGATAATAGAAAACAACTCGGAAATACCTAGCGGACTTACCGAAAAAATAAATGAACTGAAAAATGCGGCAAACGATTTGGACAAGTATTTTTCATACGGCGAGGATATAGGCATTAGGGCAATGTTTTTTATGCTGTTTCAAATGCTTTCTTATTCGGACAGGATAATTGAAGATCCGAATACAAAGGAAAAGCTGAATGATTTTTTCAGAAAATTCGGGTCGGCGGGTATCATACTTTCAATGCTCGATATGAGAATATAAGAATATTAACGAGGCGGTGCCTCTTTAAAAAACAAACGAAAGGGTCATAGATCTATGTTTAACGAAACGGTGCTTGTAATTGATTTTGGAGGACAATACAACCAGCTTATTGCCCGCAGGGTGCGCGAGCACAACATTTACTGCGAGGTGATTTCCTACAAGACTCCCATTGAGGAAATAAAAGCCAAAGCTCCAAAAGGAATTATTTTTACGGGAGGACCGAACTCGGTCTATCTTGACGACTCTCCGAGAATGACAGGGGATATTTTTAAACTCGGCGTGCCGATACTCGGAATATGCTATGGCGCACAATTTATGGTATACGGGCTTGGCGGAAAGATAGGAAAAGCAAACGAAAGCGCGGCTGCCGAATTTGGCAGGACGGAATGTGAGTTTGACACAAGCTCTAAACTTATGAAAGGGCTGAAGGAAAGCTCTATCGTCTGGATGAGCCACAACGACTACATAGAGAAACTCCCAGAAGGTTTCCGCGCGATAGGTCACAGCGCTAAGTGTCCGTATGGAGCGATAGAAGATCCCGAGCGCAAATTTTACGGAACGCAATTCCACCCCGAAGTAAACCACACCGAACAGGGTTTTGATATGCTGGGGAATTTCCTGTACAACGTCTGCGAATGCAAGGGCGACTGGACAATGGAAGGTTATGCTGAAACGGCGATCAACGAAATTCGCGAAAAGGTTGGAAACGGAAAAGCGCTGCTTGCGCTTTCGGGCGGAGTCGACAGCTCGGTAGCGTGCAAGCTGATGGCAAAAGCGATAGGCTCGCAACTGACGTGCATATTTGTAGACCACGGTCTTATGCGCAAAAACGAGGGCGACGAGGTTGAAAATGCGTTTAAGGACAGCGGTATAAATTTCGTAAGAGTAAACGCGGGCGAAAGATTTCTGACAAAGCTTGCGGGTGTATCCGAACCCGAAAAGAAACGCAAGATAATCGGTGAGGAATTTATTCGTGTATTTGAAGAAGAGGCGAAGAAGATAGGAAAAGTGGACTATCTTGTACAGGGAACTATTTATCCCGATGTTATAGAAAGCGGCACGGGCGACGCGGCGGTAATAAAATCCCACCACAATGTAGGCGGACTTCCCGATTATGTTGATTTTAAAGAGATAATTGAACCGTTGCGTTTGTTGTTTAAGGACGAAGTAAGAAAGCTTGGCACAACTCTTGGCTTGGACAGCAAGCTGGTATGGCGTCAGCCTTTCCCGGGACCGGGACTTGCGATACGCATAATCGGTGACATTACTCCCGAAAAGGTAAAGATACTTCAGGACGCTGACGCTATTTTCCGCGAGGAAATAGCAAACGCAGGACTTGAGCGCAGTATAAATCAATATTTTGCCGTGCTTACAAATATGCGTTCGGTAGGCGTTATGGGTGACGGCAGGACGTATGATTATACGCTTGCGCTGCGCGGCGTTTCTACAAGTGACTTTATGACCGCCGATTTCTCGCGTATTCCCTATGACGTTCTTGAAAAGGTTTCAGTGCGCGTCGTAAACGAGGTTGGAAATATCAACAGAGTCGTTTATGATATAACAAGCAAGCCGCCGGCAACTATTGAGTGGGAATAATGCGTTCACTCCGATAGTTGGCTTAACGGTGCGGTTTGTTGGGTTGCCAACGACGAAATGGCAACGTTTTGGCAACATTTGATTACTATGAAATAAGAGCTAACCGATTTTATGTCGGTTAGCTCTTTTTATTTTCTGTTCTTCATAAGTTCGTCGGCAAGCAGGTCGTCGAGTTCGTCGGAGGGTTCGATTTTGCGGAACATTCCCGACACGTCAAGTTCGGGGAATTTATACCGCCACTCGTCGTATTCTTCCTTGGTAATCTCGCCGTTATACCATTTCTCGGCTTGCTTCTGCCACGCGAGGAACATTTCAACCATTTTCAGATACTCCTGTGAGTTCTTGCTGAGGCGGATAACGGGTTCACCGTCTACCTCGTCAATTTTCAGACCGTACAAGTCCTCAAGCGCAAACAGCGTGTGCATAATCCCCACATAGCTCTCAATGTCGGGGACGTTCAGAGCCGCAGAAGATACGTCCAGCGCGGCGGCTATCTTCTCGGTCAGGTCCTCTTTCGGGACGCGCGTGCCGCTCTCGTACTGCGCCATACGGATATCCGCAGTCTTTTCGGGAAATCCAGCCCGTATGCCGAGCCATTTCTGCGTCATTCCGCGCAAATTCCTTATAAATCGTATTCTTTCGCCTATTGCCATTCTTTTTCAACTCCTGTCATCATTGTTATTTATATTATAACACAAGAGTTATGGATATGTCAAGACAAATTTAACAAAATAGTTTAATTTATTGTAAAAGGTACTTGACAAAAGCAAATTTGTTTAGTATAATACATCATAGAGCATAAGCATATATGCTTAAGTTACATTACTTGAAAGGGGGTGGAATTATGAACAACACTTTTCTGAAAGTCGAGGAAGTAGCAGAACTTCTCGGCGTTTCCAAATCATACGCTTACAAGGTTGTCAGACAGCTCAATAATGAGCTGAAAGAAAAAGGCTTTCTGACGATTTCGGGGCGCATAAACAAGGCATATTTTATGGAGCGGGTATACTCAACGCCTGCGGAAAGGAAGGACTAAATGGCGGTTTACAAGGACAACAACTCCTGGAGAGCGGTCTACCGTTACACAGATTGGACGGGAGCGCGCAAGCAGACCCAAAAGCGCGGATTTGCCACAAAGCGTGACGCGCAGGCTTGGGAGCGCGAGCAGTTGAACAGGCTTACATCTGACCTCGATATGACGTTCGGCAGTTTTGTTGAAGTGTACAGCGAGGACATAAAAAAACGGCTTAAAGAGAACACTTGGCACACCAAAGAGCATATTATCCGCACGAAGATACTTCCCTATTTCAAGGGGCGCAAAATCAGCGATATACAGGCAAAGAACATTATCGCCTGGCAAAATGAGATAATGAGCCTGACGGACAAGAACGGCAAGCCGTACTCCCCTGTTTATCTGAAAACAGTACATAACCAGATGAGCGCGATTTTTAATCACGCAGTTAAGTTTTACGGGCTGTCCGCAAATCCCGCCGCTAAAGCGGGAAATATGGGCAAGGAGAAAACCCGCGAAATGCTGTTCTGGACGCAGGACGAATACAAAAAGTTCTCCGAGGCGATTATGGACAAGCCTATGTCTTTCTATGCGTTTGAAATGCTCTATTGGTGCGGTATAAGAGAAGGCGAACTGTTGGCTCTCACGCCCTCGGATTTCGATTTTGAGAAGATGACGGTTTCAATCACGAAGTCATATCAGCGCATTGACGGGCGGGACATAATCACCGACCCGAAAACTCCAAAAAGCGTGAGGACAATAAAAATGCCCGACTTCTTGTCGGACGAGATACAGAATTTTATCGGGCAGATTTACGGCATCAAGCCGACCGACAGGCTGTTCCCCATTACAAAACACTATCTGAAACACGAAATGGAACGCGGGAGCAAAATTGCAGGGGTAAAGCGTATCAGAATACACGATATTCGGCACAGCGCGATTTCCCTGCTTATCGAAATGGGTTTCTCGGCTGTTGCAATAGCCGACAGAGTGGGTCACGAAAGTATTGACATTACTTATCGTTACGCACACTTGTTCCCCAGTACGCAAAATGAAATGGCAACTAAACTAAGCGACTTGAGGAAAGGAGGTGACAAAGATGTCTGCTAAAGTTCTCGACCCAAAAGGGAGATTTCGCGGGAAAATCGTTTCGTTTCGCTGTTCCGAGGAGGAGAACGCCGCGCTTGACGTTGCTGTTAAACTTTCGGGACTTACGAAACAGGACTATATCATTTCGCGGGTGCTGAACAGGGAAATTGTCGTCCAGCCAAATCCGCGGGTTTACAAGGCTTTGAAAGACCAACTTGCCGCGGTGCTTGCCGAACTGAAAACAAAAGAGCCGTCAGACGACTTGCTCGAAACAATTCGGCTGATCGCAAAAACGCTTGACGGGATAAAGGGCGGTGACTGCAAGTGAGTGAAAGTGCAGGCTGGCTCTCAGACGAAAAGAAGATAAACGAGCCTTTGTTCTGCGAGAGCTTTTGCCGAGGGCGGGAGCTGCGGTGTGTTTCGGGAAAGTTTTACTCGGTGGACGGGGCGGCGTCGGCGGACGAGATTACCGCGAAAATCTCCGAGCTGCTTATACAAAACGGCATAACAACAGGCATTGCAAACCGTTCAAAGGCTCTGCTTGAGGCGTTGAAACTGTTCTGCCACGCCGAGCCGCTAACGCCGAGCGAGAACGAAATTCACGTCCTGAACGGCGTTATTCGCGTTGACGGGCGCGAGGGCGAGCCGCCGGCGTTCACGCCCGAAAAGAAATTCTGCGTAAATCGGCTGAATATCGACTATAACCCCGAAATTTGGCGGCGCGTCTATTATCCCGCGAATTTTCAAGCGTTCCTCTACAAGTTGCTCGACAGCGAGGACGTTCTGACGTTGCAGGAGTTCCTCGGCTACTGCCTAATCCCCTCGACAAAGGCGCAAAAGGCGTTGTTCATTATCGGCAACGGCGGCGAGGGAAAGAGCCGTATCGGCGTGGTGCTGAACGAGATTTTCGGCTCGGCAATGCTCTCGGGCAACTTTCAGCGCGTGGAGGACGACAAATTTTTCCGTTGCAATCTGGTGGACAAGCTGCTGATGAACGACGACGATATGCAGATGACCGCGCTCAAATCCACGGGTTACATCAAAAATATCATCACCGCAGAAGTGCCGATTGACGTTGAGCCAAAGGGAAAGCAGTCGCGGCAGGCGCGGGTGTACAGCCGTTTCCTGTGTTTCGGGAACGGCTCTCCGAAAGCCTTGTACGACAAATCTGACGGATTTTCGCGCCGCTTGCTTATACTCACCACCAAGCCGAAACCCGCCACTCGCATTGACGACCCGTTTCTTGCGGAGAAATTCATCGCCGAAAAGGAGCAGGTTTTCTGTTGGTTATTGGACGGTTTGAGGAGACTTATTAAGAACGGTTACAAGTTCACCGAAAGTGCAAAAACTCGCGCAAATTTAGCCGAGGCGGTTGCGGAAAACTGCAACATTATCGAGTTTCTCGGAGAGGCGGTTGGCTTTGACAAGAGCAAGGCTGTGCCGAGCAAACTGCTTTACAATGTTTACGTGGATTGGTGCGAGGAAAACGGGTTGACCGCCCTCAAACGCGACAGCTTTATAAGCTGGCTCAAGACGAACGCGGGGGCGTATTCCGTGCGCCACTCCAACAACATTCGCACTGCGCAGGGACGCGTCCGCGGGTTTGAAGGAATTTTTATAAAAACTTGAAAAATGGTGTACGGGGTGTACATTTCGCTTAGTAATGCGGTTTAGTAGGCATTTTCAAGGCGTACAAAGATGTACATAAGT
This sequence comes from uncultured Clostridia bacterium, assembly GCA_947631575.1. Classification (GTDB taxonomy): domain Bacteria; phylum Bacillota; class Clostridia; order Oscillospirales; family Ruminococcaceae; genus CAG-115. The sequence continues at coordinate 18,485 of CANRLW010000007.1, read as the reverse complement.
GTACAAGCTCGTACATTCGTTGTACACCACTCGAAAAGCTGCAAAGCCTTATGCAGAGCGGTTTCACGGGGTTTGTACACCCTGTACACCGTTTTTGGCAGTTCCTTATATTTTTTCTTTCAGCAGGGCGGGGAGTGCAGAGGGGGCGACCCCTTTGCCGCAAAGACTTTTGATGCGAACGAGGAACGAGTGAAGTGTCAAAAGTAACTTTGCGTTGTTACCGTCACGAAAGGAGGATTTTATTGAAAAAGACCATTAGCATACGCATTGGCAAGGGCAGTATTTCCCACAACAACAGGAAATTCGTTGCGAAAAATGTTGATGAAAAGCGGGTTAAGGACAACGTGATTTTGTGCTGTGAGAGCCTTAAAGATACTTATGAAAATCTGTTCGGCGAGGCTCTCGCGGAGTACAATGCCAAGCAGAAAAGGAAAGACCGCCGCATTGAAAACTACCTTGAACATATCGAAAACGGCAAGCAGGAAAAGCCGTTTTACGAGCTTGTTTTTCAGGTCGGCAACAAGGACGACACGCCGTGCGGAACGTCCGACGCGGAGGTCGCCGCTGAAATTCTTCAAGAGTATTATGCTGAATTTCTGGAGCGCAATCCACACATCAGAGTGTTTAACGCCGTGATACATCTTGACGAGGCAACGCCTCATTTGCACGTTGATTTTGTGCCGTTTGCGACAGGTCAAAGCAGGGGGTTGGCTACTCGAAATTCGTTAAATAAGGCTTTGGAGCAACAAGGGTTTTCGGCAAAAACTAACCTCGAAACTCCCGCAAAGCAGTGGACGGATTTTGAAAAACAGCAGCTTGCCAACGTTATGCGGAAGCGCGGCATTGAGTGGGAGCAGCTCGGCACGCACAACGAGCATTTGTCGGTTCTCGACTTCAAAAAGCAGGAGCGCGCGAAAGAAATTGCAGTGCTTTCCGAAAAGGCAGAGTACGCCGGCAAGCTCCTGAAACACCGTGAGGAAATGCGCTCGCAGGTTGAGGAGATTATCGACCGACTTGATGAGCAGTTTCAAGCGAAAAATGCTCAAGTCCGGCAGCTTGATGAGGAGCTTGCCGAAACGTCTGCCGCGCTTGTTGACAACCAAAACTTGCTGAAAGAAAATGCGGAGAAGGTTGCTCAAATTAGGGCGATTGACAGCATTGAAACGGGGAAAACCGTTTTCGGCGGGAAGTTGACGGTGGCGAAAGAGGATTATGCAAAACTTGCGGAGCTTGCTAAAAAGCAGATTGCCGCCGAGAACAGGGAACGCGAGCTGACCGCCGAGGTTGCAAGGCTGAAAAAGGAAAACGAGGCGGCTGCCGAGCGATATGCAACTCTGGAGCGGAACGCGCGGCAGATTTATCCGCTTAAAGAAAAGCTGCGCGTGGCTGAAAACGAGCTTGGGAGCTTAAGGGCGAAGTTTCAGAGGGTTATGGAGTTTGTGGAGAAACTTGAACTTACGCAAAAACTGAAAGAGTTTCTGAACCCAAGGCGCGGAATGCACAGATAGCAAAAAACCCCGAATGATGCGGTCATTCGGGGGTTATTTTGTGAGTTCGGCGACAATCTGTCCGAGTATCGCGAACTGCTCCTGCGTGAGTTTCTTCACCGTCTGCGCGTTTTTCAGGCGGTATGCGTCGATAAGCGACTTCACGGTTTCGATCTGCATTTCGCTGAGCCCGTGAGTGGACACCGTGCCTTGGTGTTTCATTCCGCAAAGCTCGTCCATAGAAATGTTGAAAATGCCGGCAATTGAGCGTAGGGTTTCAAATGGGGGTATTGATGTATTGTTTTCATACTTGCACACCGTAGCCTCAGCTACTCCGAGCAAATTTGCAAGTTGCTTTTGAGTAATCTTGCGCTCGGTACGCAATTTCTTTATCAATAAGCCAAGGTCATATATCTCCAAATCTATCCCCCACTTTCCTGTTAATATAATTATGCCCAAAGTTACTTGCATTTAAGGCAAGATTGTGATATAATACTTAATGTAAAGGCAAGTTTGCAAGAAAAAACTTGCCTTAATCGAAATATCGCACAAAAAACAGCTTGAGGTGGTAAAATATGGCAGACAACAGCAATTTACAGATGTCAAAAGCAGGAAAGACAGATGAGTTCTACACACAATTATCAACGATTGAGGAAGAACTGAGGCATTACAGGAAATATTTCAAAGACAAGATAGTTCTTTGCAATTGCGACGATCCATTTGAGAGCAACTTCTTTAAATATTTCGCGCTGAATTTTAACGCGCTTGGTATTAAAAAGCTGATAACTACTTGTTATGCAACCTCCCCCATTACATATACACAGCTTACTCTGTTCAGCGATGAGGAGATAACCTATACGACCGAAGACGGCAAGAAACCGTATAAAATAGAAATAACAGAAGTCAAGGACATAAATGGCGATACAACGGTTGATATGTCAGATGTAGAGTATCTGCTCAAAAACAAGAAAAACGTCCTGACATTGCTCAAGGGCGACGGGGACTTCCGCTCGAACGAATGCATTGAGCTGCTGAATGAATGCGATATTGTCGTAACAAATCCACCGTTTTCTTTGATGAAAGAGTACATTCCTCTGCTTGTGAAAAAGAAAAAGGATTTTATAATATTAGGCAATGTCAACCACATTACATTTGCAGAAGTAAAGCCGTTTATATTATCAAATGCACTTTGGCTCGGATATAACAGCGGTCATTTTTGGTTCAGAGTTCCGACTTATTATGAGGCTAAGGGGACGGATTATAAGGTTGACGAAACAGGTCAGAAATGGAGAAGAATGGGTAACAGCTGTTGGTTTACAAATCTTGATTTGCCGAAAAGGCATATCCCATTAGACCTGTGGGCAAGGTACAGTCCTGAAAAATATCCCCATTATGACGATTATGACGCTATTGAGTGCAGCAGTACGAAAGATATTCCTGCCGACTATTATGGCACAATCGGTGTACCTATAACCTATCTTCCATACCATTGCACAGAGCAGTTTGAAATACTTGAAATAGTAACGCCTAAAATCAATCAGAAATCCAAATACAAAAGATTATTGATAAGGAGAATAAGAAATGAAAATTGAACGCATTCAGATTTCCGTAGCAGAACTTTGTCAAGGCTACGAAGAACGTGGAACTGACGGTATTGAGGGTATTGTAGCCTTTAATGGGGTACTTGATGTCAGACCGCCGTATCAGCGCGAATATGTTTATGCCCCAAAAGAGCGCGATGAGGTAATACGCACCATTAAGAAAGGTTTTCCGCTGAACACAATGTATTGGGCAAAAGCGGACAACGGTCACTACGAGCTTATGGACGGTCAGCAAAGAACAATCTCTATCTGCCGATATGCTGCTGAAAGTGAAAGGACATTTGCGGTAGATGAAAAATATTATTTCAATCTGGAAAAAGACTTACAGCAGAAAATTGATAATTATGTTCTGGATATTTATGTATGTGACGGAACGCCATCCGAGGTTCACGAGTGGTTTAAGGTTATAAATATTGCAGGAAAGCCTTTGACCGCGCAAGAACTCCGCAATACAGCATATACGGGAACTTGGCTCTCTGACGCAAAACTTCATTTCTCCAAGCCTACCTGTGCCGCTTACAATATGGCTAAGAATTATATGTCGGGGTCTCCTATTCGGCAGGAGTATCTCGAAACGGCAATACAATGGATAGCTGCTCGCGACAATTTAGAAAGCATTGAAGATTATATGGCACTTCATCAGCACGACGAAAATGCTAATCAGATATGGATATATTTTAAGCGGGTTATTGAATGGGTAGAAACTATATTCCCTGTTTACCGCAAGGAGATGAAGGGCATTGAATGGGGACTGTTGTACAACAGCTACAAAGACGCCGAATTAGACCCTGACGAGCTGGAAATAAGGGTTTCAAAGCTAATGGCAGATGATGAAGTGGGTAACAAAAAGGGAATTTATGCCTATGTTCTAAACGGCGATGAAAGGAATTTAAATCTGCGAGCGTTTTCTGACACGCAAAAGCGCGAGGCATACGAACGCCAGCAGGGTATCTGCCCCATTTGCAACAAGCACTTCGAGTACGAGCAGATGCACGGCGACCATATCACGCCCTGGCACGCAGGTGGAAAGACTGTTCCCGAAAATTTGCAGATGCTGTGCAGGGACTGCAATCTGAAGAAGTCAGGGGAGGTGTGAAAAAAGTTTTGCACAAGGTATTGACAAAGCGGGTAAAGTGTGGTACAATATACAGTATAAGCTAAATAAACAATGTGAGAACAAGAGCTGATAACTGTTGCCACTTGCCATTGACAAACATAGCAACTATCGATAACTTTAGTATTATAGTGCGGCTAATATGTCAAGATGGGGGCATAAAATCCAGCAAATTGGTATCTAATAAGGAGGATTTGTAACTTGTCGACAGAAAAATTTACAATAAAAATTCAAGGCGATAGCGAGGGATATGTCACATTTGAATGCCCGTATTGTTCCTCTGAATTTAAATTGCAAGCTGGAGAATTTCAGAGTGATGATGAACCGTTTGAAGAATTATTTTGTCCATATTGCGGACTTGCTAAAGGGAAAAATGAGTTTTTATCATCTGATGTAAGGGAGCAGGCGCAAGCGATAGCCTATAATTATATGGTCGAGGAAATAAACAAGAGAATGGGACAAATGCAAAAGTCTTTCAACCATTCAAATGGCTTAATAAAAATGAATTTTAAACCTTTGAAAAAAGTAACAACAAAAGAACTGAAGGATAAGGACTCTGTCGAAACGGAATTCACCTGTTCTTGCTGTAATCACAGAGTAAAGGTGTTGTATTGTGCGGGGGCAGCAAAAATATTTTGTCCTTATTGTGGGGGAGATATATGAACAAATTAGAATTAAGGAAACTGAGTTTAAATTTTCGTAGATTGTCAAGCAATCTCCTTAATAGTACTGACAACACAGCAGATGTTAATCTTTCGCGCTTTCTGGATTTTATTGACGGAAACGAATTAATATCTAAATGTATCAAAGAAAAAATAGATGGTTTAAGCTACGATTTTAGGGAATGTTTTAATATGGGTTGCTCTGAGTGGGCAAGTATTAAACCCCCAAAAGATACAAATTGCCATATTAAAGCAATGTATGATTATATGGTATTTATCAACAACGAGAATAAGACAAGTGTTCGCGGACAGGCAATGCGATATTTCTGGTCAAATGAAGAAATAAATGATAACATTCAATCTTTTCTTGAAATGGCGTTTAAACCTCTTATTGACTTTATAAACGACCAGCTTACAGCGGAAATGCTTATGTATGAGGAGGCAAAAACTATGATTGGAAATACATACATTCAAAACATTGAAACTGTTAATGGTCCTGCAAGCCAGCAGAACAATGGTGTTATAAACGCCTATAACACTACAATCGATACAAGCTCTGTGATTGCGCTAATCGAAAAATTAATTGCTTCACTGCCTGAAATACAGGAGGTTAACTCTGAAGAAAAAGAGAATGTCAAAGATGATTTAGAAGTCATCGAAGAACAACTGAAAAGTGGAATGCCAAAAAAGAACCGTATAAGAAAGGCTGTTGCGGGCATTAAAAAGTTTGCAGATGAATTTGCTATGAAATTGGCAGTAACAGTTGCAGCTGGAGCAGTTACAGGAGCTGATTGGAGCGCGTTATTGCAATGGCTAAATAATTTTTTAAAATAAACCTGTTTTCAGCAATGTTAACGAAGTAGATTGCTAAGTACGGTTAAAGCAAAGGAGTCAAGTATGTATAATAGTTTTCCCTATAATATATTCAATCCAACATATATTTCCTCGAATAATGTTGAACAATTCCCATCTCAAAAACATTTAGAACAGCAGAAAAAAATTGCCGAAATGGTAAAAGCTGTTTCAGATTACTGCACTGCCGCAAGAGAAATTGAACCAGCATACCAGCAAGAGGCTATATCTGCTTGCATAGCCGAAGTCTGTAGGCAAATGGGAATGGGGGGAAAATCACATTGATACTCCATAACTCATCTTTATAGTTCTGCCACTGTGGCAACATTATGGCAACAAAAATTCGGATAGCCGGTATTTCATAGATAACTCAAATAATGCGTATACCATGAGCTAAATCGCTTACACAAAATTGTTTAGACTGTGTTTCTCGGGAGCGAGTGGGAATAATTATTTTCTCCCCACAAATTGTGGTATTACGCAGTTTGTAGGTAGAATTTTGAAATATGATACTGTTTGATACCGCTAAATATAATTATGATCATGGCAAATTAAAAATATTTGTAATCATAACAAATGTGCTTATCAATCTTGACTAACTTTTAAAAAGGCATTATAATATAAATAAGCCGATGTTTAAACAAAGGAGAAAAACATGGATAACATAGAAGTACAGGTCACTTCATTCGGAAAAGCAAATGTCAATGATTTTGATGCTGTAATATATGATCTGGATGAAGAAATCAAAATGCTTTCAAGTCGGGCTGATAAGTGGGATATTATTGTTGCAGTTGCGTCGGGCATTTTATGCAGTATGCTTGATGTGTTGTGGGTAGGAGATTTCAGCCTTGAAAAAGGACGTTCAGTTGCAAGTGATAAGGTAGATGAATTTGTTGAAAAAACAGCTGCTCTGCTTGGTTATAAGAGCGGCAAAGGTCAAAGTGCAGTCAAATTTCTGGAAGAAAAATTTCCCATACCTAGCGATGGGAACACCCCAGATTTTGGAGGCGGATTACAGCATCATCTTCGTGATTTCGGGCATCACCCCACGCTTGTCGGTCTTATATTTTCTTTGCTTACACAGTTTACGGAAATGTCATACGGAACCGATGTTAATGGTATTTTTAAAGTGGTACCTGTTCCCGATAAAAGCAAGGCATTTATCGGAAATAATATCCCCAATAAACTGTTCAATGGGACAATCATATGGTTCTTTCATCTTGTCAGCGATATGGCGGGATCAAGTAGCACAGCCGGCATTAGTGGCGGCACAGGTATACCTGGTCCGATATTATCGCTTGCCAAAGAACTATCCGCGCTCCCTTTTTTCAGAAATATAAATATCGGCGACCGAAAACTTTCGGCTTTTCTTGCTGCAATATTTAATGGAACTATATTTGCCCGTCGTGATGAAAACGGAAAAATCATCAAAGATTCTGTCGTAAGGATTGATTTGCGCGGAGAACTTGGCGCAGTTGCTGAACTTGGCAAACAGGCAATTCCTGTGATTGCAAATGAATGCTTTGTCAGGAGTTTTTATTTTATCAGAAGGTTCTCTATTGCGTTGGAAAAACTTAAATGCAATTCGGTCGAGGACATTCACCTTAAAAATATCGATTGGGACAGCGTAAAGCCATTTGGAAACCCGACGGTTGACAGAATGATAACTATTTCAAACGCGGTTTTTTCAACAGTTGATATTACGGAGGCAATTGTTTCTCAACAATATTTGGTTGCCGTAAATTATTTGGGAATTGGAAGATTTGCCGTTGCAATCGGCACTGAAATCGCAAATCACCTTAGAGTGCGTGATGTAAAGAAAATAAAGCAAATGTATGAGAACATTCGCCGTAATACCTTCGCACAAACAGACAATAAAATTTATAACAGAATAGGAGACACCGTGGATATAGAAAAATTCGGACTTGATCTTAAGCAAACGGAAATACTGTATAACCTTGAAATGTACAAAACCTTAAATGATATAAATCGCGGTGGGAAAACCGCCTCTTTGAAAAATGAATGGCTAGAGGAATGGAAACAGTATATGCAAAACGGCTTTTCAGCTTTTGTCAACGATGAAAACGCTGTTCTGCACTGGTATTCCGAAGAAGAACTTCGCAACGCCGTCGCGGCAAATTCTCCGAAATTGCCATGGTTCAGGCTTGTATTACTGGAAACAATGCTGTTTGAACCGTATTATCCGCTCGGCACAGAGATAGACAAAAATGGAAAAGAAATACCAAGTACAAAATATAAAGAACTACATTTACCGTTAATGGGATATAACCAATCAGAAGGTGATAAATTTCTTGAAGGATTTTTTACAGAGAGTTTTTATCAAAAAGGCTATATTAAACGACTTCGCAAATGTTATGGAAAGGTTACCCGCGAACTTAACGAGGTTCTGAAAAATGCTATAAAAGGTATATCCATAACTGCCGGAATTGCTATTGTTGTTATCGCCACAGCAGGAGCTTTTGCCCCAGCGATCGCGGTCGCGCTTGTAGGCTCGAATTTTGTAGGACTTAGCGGAGCAGCTTTAACAAGTGCTTGTCTTGCATACCTTGGAGGCGGAGCAATTGCAGCAGGTGGGTTGGGAATGGCAGGAGGCACTGCGGCAATCGTAGGCGGCGGCGCAGTCCTTGGAATTGGAGTTGGTGCCGGAGTCGGTGGAACTGTCAGCGCAACAGGACTTCTCGGAAAGAAAGACACAATATTGCAATCTGCAAAACTTATGGTTTCTGTTCGGGAAATATTCCTCAATGACGAACATGACATAGAATATTCTAATACTATCTATGAACAGTATGTACGGAATATTGCTGATATTGAAAAAGAGCTTGTAGAACTTAAATTAAAAGCGGATGTTGCAGATAAGGAAGAAAAGAAACGCCTTAAAAAGCAGATCAATGACACGGAAAAATCGATTCAGGCTATGAAGATAGCTATGAAAAGCATGAATAGATTTAACAGCTCGTTTTCATTCGGTGCAAGTACAGAGCAAAATCAGAAATGACCAAAAATGCTTGATTTTATTGAAGTAAACACACAAAGCAGTATCAGGATAGCGGACGAAAAGGTTATTTACTGTGATCCGCTTGATATTTCTGATGAGCATCATGACGCCGATATTATACTTATAACTCATGCGCACTACGATCATTATTCGGTAGGCGACATACGAAAAGTCATGAAGGACGACACCGTTATTGTCTGCCCGAAAACAATGACCGCAGCAAGCGAGCTTGGAATTTCCGTAGAACTTGTTTCTCCGAATGAAAAGTTTGAAATATCGGGCATTTGTTTTGAAACAATTCCTGCATACAACAACATAAAGCCTTTTCACCCGAAATCAAACGGTTGGGTGGGCTATATAATAAACAGCAAACAAAACGGTAGGATCTATATTTCCGGCGACACCGATGTTACGGAAGAAAACAGACAGGTCAAATGTCGGATAGCTCTTGTCCCTATCGGTGGGCATTTTACAATGAACGCCGAGAAAGCCGCAATGCTTATAAACACCATAAAGCCGGAATTTGCCGTGCCGACGCATTACGGCTCGATAGTCGGAAAGCCCGAAGACGCAGAAGTTTTCCGCAGGAATGTTGACGAAAATATAAATGTTGTTATAAAGCTCCCAAAGCGGTAAGGCGACAGGCTATATATAAAACTTAAAGGCATTATCAATGTTTTTTCGATAATGCCTTTTCTTATTTCTGCTTTAATTTTTGATTTCTATTTTTATATCTCCCGTACCTGTCACAAGCTCACAAGTTCCTCCGCTTGTGGTTTTAGGAACATCAACATTTCCCACCGATGATTTTGCGAAGAATATTTTGTCCGATAAAAGCGTTCCGACAATACTGCCCGTATGCGTTGCGACTTTTATTTCGTTTGCATCACAGCTGTCAAGTCTTACGCTTCCTGTAGCGCAATTTATTGTCATATTATCGGCAGCGATCGTGTTTGTAAGATCTATGCTCCCCGTATGGCTTTCTGCGGAAAGTCTGTTACAGCGAATGTCTGCAATTTTAATACTTCCCGTGGCGGTTTTGATTTTGACTTCTCCGTCAGTTGAGGAATTTTCCGCGCGTATACTTCCCGTAGCCGTCTGAAGTTCTATCGAATCCGAAACTTCGGCATAACAGCCTATTAAGCCTGTATCAACTTTGACGCAAACGCTTTCAAATGAAAACATCTTCGGAATTTCCACGCTGCCCGTATCCGCGTTTACTGTAAGCGACGCATATACGGCTTTTGGCAGGTATACCGTCACCGTTTCATTTCCGAAATTTGACCCGATATAGTCATACCATTTTTTAGTATTTTCCACATCTATAACGAGAGTTCCCTCTCGCACTTCGGCGGAATGTTTCATTTTTTCCCGTTCGACACATTCTATCTTACATTCGTCGCTGTCAGACTCGGCAAGTATTACGCTTGCAGTTTCGGTGTTTATTTTTATGCTGTTAAAATCTTCATTCAGCGTATATGTGTTAAACTCGTATTTTTGCGTGCTGAGTTTGGCGATGTCAAATCCTAAAACCGCAAAAGCCACGCTAAATATCACTACGCCCACCACCGTAAGAACAGCCGCAACAATAAGCAGTATTTTTTTATTATCTTTATTTTCTTTAATTCCGGTCATTGTGCCACCCTCTTTCTGATAAATATAAGTTTAATACCCTCCGCGATCTTTTTGCTCAGGACAAGTGTTCCTTTAGACGCTTTTTTGCAGACAAAAAACATAAGTATTGAAATGCCGACAAACGCAATGCTTGCTCCGAAATAAGCTGCGCTCTGTAACATTCTGCCTTGTGTAATGAAAACAACAACGTATACTGCCAAATAAACTACTCCTAACGCAAATCCAACCTCAATTGCCCACAAAGAAATAAGCAAGCTCCATATTACAATATAAACAGAGATCACTATCACAAAAGCCGCTATCAAAAGAGATATCCACACGGGAGATGTCAATATCAGCAAAACTATCTCCCACGCTTTAAGCGAGCGTTTCGGCTTTACTGTTTCTTTTACAAGCTTTGACAGGGGAATTTCGGACAGAATTTGCGACAAAACGCTTTCTACAGTACCTATCTCGGCGACAGCCTCCTCTTCTGACATACCTTCTTCTTTTCGGTCGTCGATCATCTCGCTGTAAAATGACAGACACTCCTGCGTGTCCTCATTTGCAGGTAGTTTTTCTTTGAGCCGCGAAAGAAATTCCTGTTTATTCATTTTCATTATCCTCCTTTGTTACAAACTTATATATGGAAAGTATCTCTTTCCAGTCCTCTTTAAATTCTTCAATTCGTTTCATGCCCGACTGTGTGATACGGTAATATTTTCTCAGCCTTCCGCCGTATTCTTCTGTTCTGACAGTCAACATCTGTGCATTTTCCAACCTTTTCAATATCGTGTATAAGGTCGATTCGGACATTTCCGTATACGGCTTTATATCCTTAATTATCTGATAACCATAAGATTCTTTGTCTTTTATTGCCGCCAGCACACAAACATCCAACAGACCCCGTTTTAGCTGTATGTCCATAATATACCTCCTGTCGTCATATATATCATATCACGAAGTATCGAATTTGTCAATAGGGTTTTTAATTTTTTGCATTTATTTTTTCAACATTTATAACAAAAACCATGTGATCCCGTATAACAAAGCGATTTCTATGCCATATAATTCCATTTGCAAACAATTTGCGGGGCGTCTTGACAAATCGGAGCCTTTGTGTTATAATGTATTTGTCAAGCGAAGGCGTTGCTTTTGGCGCGCTTTTTCATGCCGCTGTGGCGAAACAGGCAGACGCAAGGGACTTAAAATCCCTCGGAGTAAAATCCGTACCGGTTCAAGTCCGGTCAGCGGCACCAACTAACGTTTACAAAAAAGATATTATGCCCACAAACGGCTGTACAAAGCCATTTGTGGGCATAAATCTTACGAAAAACAGAAATCACCGTCCGTAGATATTTTCGACACGAAAGTGGACTTGAACCCCTCCCCTACAAAATTTTTCGATAGAATTTTGTATAATGTACACAAAGTGCCTGTGAGCAACTTCACAAAGTCGAGAAGTTACTCACAGGCATTTTTTTGTTTCCCGAAAACTTACAAAAAAGATTTTTAGATGACTTGAACCCTCTGGCAACAAAATTTTTATGGTTGAATTTTTGCATATTCGACAATGATAAAAAATTCAAAACCTTTACAAAAAAGATTTTAACGAGACTTGAACCCTTTGGCAACAAAATTTTTGCTGTGGAAATTGTGCAGATTACACATATTAAATAAAAGCCTGTAAATTACCTTTCGCATTTGGCGAGAGGCAGTTTACAGGCTTTTTTTGTTTTTCACATAATTCTGTCAACAGGCTCTTCGGAGCTTGAAATAAAATAACGGAGGAATCACAATGAGAAATGAAAACAATCAGTGTAAGCCCGACTGCCCGTTGATCGGACAGGACGGAAACATCTTTGGGCTTGTCGGAATTGCAGCAAGAACACTGAAAAGAAACAATATGTCATCGGAAGCGACCGAGATGACAAATAGGGTGTTCAACAGCGGAAGTTACGAGGAAGCGCTCGGAATTATCGGCGAGTATGTCAATATTACTTCGGTCGATGAACCTGACGAAGATATGAGAATGGGATAAAATGTTCCCGAAAATGGAGGTATACAATGATAAAAGCTACAATTGAAGAAATGTCTTACAGTGCAGAAATCAACTTTCCGTGTACAGAAACGCAGCTCTCAAAGAGTCTTTACGAGCTGAAGATGAACCCCGAACATCTCTGCCCTACAGCTAAAATAGCGCAAATCGAACCCTCGGAACTGTCAATGCTCGTTGACAGCGAGGTGAGCCTTGACGCGCTGAACTACCTCGGCAAGCGTATGGACGGAATGGACAAACGTGAACTTAATCAGTTTTTAGCTGTATTAAGTTGTGAGGATCTGCATGAGGATTGGAATTTGAAAAGCATTATTGATCTCACTTTCAATCTGCCGAGATATACGCTTATCGAAGATACAAGCGACCTTGAACGCATCGGACTAATCCATTTGCTGAATATCAGAATGGCAATCCCGACTTCGAAACTTGAAAACAAAGAATGGCTAAGAACCGAGGGACAGAAACTGTTGGATTCGGGAAAAGGCATATCGACAGATTACGGCTTGCTTTTCGTGAACAAGGAAATTTCGTTTGAGGAAGTGTTTAACGGCAAGACATTCCCGCCGTATTATTGCGACACGAATGCTGTCGTTACAGCCGAGATAAGTTACGGCGATTTAACAGAACTTGCGGAATTGCCTTGTGAGGAAATTGCAATCAAAAAAGCGCTGTACAGGCTCGGTGCGGAAAGCATTTCGGACTGCGAAATCGAATTGGATACTGCACAAAATATTTCAGAAAATCAGTGGGAGAAAATTTGTGCAACAGAGCAAAATGCGGGAATTTTCGCGCTTAACCAACTTTTGAAAAGTATAGAACTTAATGTTTCGACAAGTGAAAACACCTCGGAAAGCGTATCGGTCGAAGATCCCAAAATTACAATGTGAGGTGCGATATGAAAATAAAATTTAAAAATTCTTTGCACAGGAAGAATTTTACGGAGTTTATCTCTCCGAAAAATTCAAATTATTACAGCAGCCGCAGCGAGTTTATTGCCGCGGTTTTTCTTTTGTCTGCGGACAAACTTTTATGGGAGCGTTCTAAAAGCGCAATCGTGAGATATTCGGTGAATTTCGGTGCAATCAAATTAAACGGTATCTCCACAGACGGTTACGCGCTGTACAAAGCGGCGAAAACCGTTTACAGAGGCGATTCGGATGTTACGCTCAGCGAGTTGTGCGATTGGACATTGATCGACGACACAACAACGCTTGCAATTTTTTCGGGAATTATGCTGTCAAGAAACGGCATAAAAACGCCGAATTTTAGGGAGTGAAAGGAGGTGACGGTATAAAAATGAACGAAAAAAAGATCGAGTATTACAAAAAGAGCTACCCCGCGGGAACGCGCATTCAGCTTGACCGAATGAACGCAGATGATCCCCGCCCTGTTCCTGCGGGAACAAAAGGAACTGTCATAGCAGTTGACGACATGGGAACTGTGCATTGCGAATTTGACAACGGCAGATGTCTCGGAATTTGCCCCGAAGTAGACGCGTTCTACAAGATTTCCGAACAGGCGGAAACGGAGAGCATATCTCCGAAAATGTCCATGTGAAGCCGCATTACAAAGCGGTTGAGGGGGTGGTTAAATTGAATGTTTAGGTTTTCTTTCACTAAAAATCAAAGGAAGTGGTTAAAGCGATTAAATTTTTTGACTGTTTTGCGGGAATCGGCGGATTCAGGAGCGGACTTGAAAAAGCGGGTGGCTTTGAGTGCGTTGGCTATTGCGAGATAGACAAGTACGCTGCGGCGGCTTACAAAGCCATTTACGACACGGAGGGAGAGGATTTTTATAGCGACGTTACAAAAATCAATACGGGAAACCTTAGAGATTTTGATCTGCTCGTCGGAGGGTTTCCGTGCCAGCCTTTCAGCACAGCAGGAAAACGCCTTTCGTTCGCAGATGAACGAGGCAACCTCTTTTTTGAACTTGCAAGAATCCTTAAAGCAAAGCGACCTCGGTATTTTATCTTTGAAAATGTTCCCGGACTGCTTAGTGCGCAGGCGGGATACTGTTTCGCGAAAATCCTTGACGCGCTTTCCGAATTGGGGTATAGCGTATGCTGGCGCTTCCTTAACAGCGCGGATTTCGGAGTCCCGCAAGCAAGGCGAAGAATATACATTGTCGGATATCTTGGAGAGCGAAGTCCCCTCGAAATATTGGCTTTCGGAACGCAGCACAAGGAAAATCTCAGGCTGCTTGTAAAAGGCTCTCAGGGGCGCAGAGTGTATTCCCCGAACGGCAACGCCGTTACACAATGCAGCGGCGGCGGAGGTTCGGGCAGCAGAACAGGTCTTTATCTTATCGACCAGAACCCGAACCCAAGTATAACCGATGTGGCGAGGTGCATAACTGCCCGTCAAGACAGCGGAGTTAGTAATCACCGCGGAGAGCATTCTGCCGTACTCGTTGAAGAACCCTGTCCAATACTGAACCCGTTCAAGGGAAGCACCCGACAGAACGGCAGACGAGTTAAAGAGCCGAACGAGCCTATGTTCACAATTACGGTAACCGACCGTCACGGCGTAATTCATTACGGGAGAATACGGCGCTTAATGCCGATCGAATGTTGGCGTTTGCAGGGCTTTACGGACGAGCAGTTCCACAAAGCTGAAGCGCTCGGAATGTCCGACGCGCAACTGTATAAACAAGCCGGAAACGCCGTCACAACCAACGTTATTGAGGCGATAGGCAGGCGGCTGTTGGAATTTGATAAGGAGGTGAACGAGAATTAAACCTATAAACGCCGATGAAACGAGTTACGAACGCTTTGAAATTCTCGGTCGTGATGCGCTTTTTACTAACCTCAGAATTGACCGCAAGTCGCTCCCCGATGGACTTTACGCATATGATTTGCGCGACAGCGATGACTGTGACGGAACGCCTTCCGAATTGAAAACATTCGTTATGGTGAACCATTGGGGAACGGTTATCGTGAAAGAGCCTATTGACGGTGCAGACAAGGGAATAGTCCTTAATGATGAGGATTTTAATTATCTCGGCGAAGATATGAAACTCGAAGAATTTCTAAATTCTGCTCCCAGACAAGAGCAGACAATGTAACTAAATTAGTGCCTGTGAAACAACAGGCGCAGCTGCAAATCCAAAATGAAAATATCGCCTGTTGTTTTGCGGGAGCGCAAACGGGAGGTGATGAAAATGAACAGTTTTATGAGTTGGATCGGCGGCAAGAAATCGAGCCGCGACATAATAATTCCGAGATTTCCGATGTACTATGAAAAATATATAGAAGTGTTCGGCGGGGGCGGTTGGATACTCTTCGCAAAACCGCCGAACAACGATTTCGAGGTGTTCAACGACGCAAATTCCAACATTTCAAACTTGTTTTATTGCGTCCGTGAACATAGTGCGGAACTTATTGAAAGACTGCATTATGTGCTGAACAGCCGCGAGGATTTTGACCGCATAAAGCACATAATCAGCGAAAAAGCGGAGTTCGGAGATGTTAAGCGGGCAGCGGAGTTCTATCAGCTTATACGCTACAGTTACGCAAGCAGCTGCGACAGTTTCGGCGGTAAGCCGCATTCAATGTGGAGCAATTTCCCGCTTATTGAACAGGCTTCACGGCGATTGCAGAAAGTTGTAATTGAAAACAAGGATTTTGAAAAACTCATCTCGGCACAGGACAGCGAGGTGAGTTTTTTCTATTGCGATCCGCCGTATTTTTCGACCGAGGACTACTATTCAAATGTCGGATTTACAAAAGCCGACCATGAACGACTTTGGGATATGTTAAACAAGATTTCGGGAAAGTTTCTCTTGTCGTACAACGACTGCCCCGAAATCCGCGAGTTGTACAGCGGTTATGAACTTTACAGCTACGAACGCTTAAACAACATGGGACAGCGGTTTGACGGCGGGAGTATGTTCGGCGAATTGCTTATTGCAAACTATGATCTTAACGAAAGGCTTAATGCCGATCGTCAGATATCACTTTATGACATGGAGGTTTAACAATGGTTATTAATTGCAGAATAACGAAAAACGGCAATCTTAAACTCACAAAACAGGCGAGGGAAATTCTCGGACTTACGGAGGGCGACGAGGTGCAAGTTTCGCTTTACAACGGCGACGAGATACACATTCCGCAGGAATTTCTTGACGAGGCGGGAATTTCCGAAAATTCTCCGCTTGAAGTTTACACGGAAAACGGACGCGTCGTTGTGCAGGAGGTTTGTGATGACTGAAAATGAAATTGTGCTTTTCAAACACGAAAAGTTTGGAAAGATCGGAGTTATTTTTGAGAACGGAAATCCTTTGTTTCCCGCAACGGAATGCGCAAAAATCCTCGGTTATGAAAAGCCGAATAATGCTGTTTCAAGGCATTGCAGGTACTCCCTAAAACGGGGAGTACCTCACCCGCAGAGCGCAAATAAAACAATCGAAAAAATATTTATTACCGAGGGCGACTTATATCGTTTAATTATGCGCTCAAAATTGCCCGAAGCGCAGGAGTTTGAGTCATGAGTATGCGATACAATTTTACCGTCGCTCAGAAAACACGGCGCATATTTCACAGCCGAAACCTTGCACAAAACAATGAGCGATCCGAGGGAGCTTGCAAAGCTGCTGAATACCCTTGCGGACGAGCAGGACAAGCGGCGTAAACTTGAAGAAGAAAACGCGTTCCTCACGGTCAAGGCGAAATATTACGACCAAATACTGAACAGCAAAAATTCCGTTCCCGTAACGCAGATCGCAAAGGATTACGGAATGTCCGCGATAGCGTTCAATAAAATGCTACGCGATTACGGAATACAGTACCCTATTCGCAATTCATGGGTGCTTTACGCGCAGTTCGCAAACCTCGGTTACACGCAAAGCAAAACGTACTCAATTGACGAAAATAAATCGGTTATGCACACCTGTTGGACGCAGAAAGGACGGCTGTTCTTGTACAAATTTCTGAAAGAACGCGGTGTTCTGCCGATGTGCGAGCAGGAGGGGTGTAATGAAACCTCTGTATAAATTTTCGTTTGAGGAAGCGAAACGCAATGATGAGATAGAGCTGTTTCGTGAGAGTTTTCGGGAGAATATCCGCTGCCGCGATTACCTTGACGAACAAGTCAGGGAGAAGTTTGACGGCTTTCGGCTGCCCGATGAATGTGCCGAAAATGCTATAAAGGAATTTGGTTACGACCGCACAATGTGGGTAATTGCAAACACTATTAAAGAGCGCAGGGGCGACGGCAGATTTCACCGCGAGAATACCGATTGGGCGAAAAAGCTCTACATTCCGAAATGGAAAAATAATTACGAATTCGCGCTGAGATCGCATAGCTGCATAGTTGACGGGCTGGCGAGCGATGTCCGCAAAATGTATGCGAAATTAAATCTGTTCGACAGCAGTCATAAAGCGAAATTTGACGAACCGCAGGACTACACGGGAAAACTGCTCATCATACGCGCGGAAGTGCTGAAAGAGGAATTCAGAACGCCCGAAAACCAGTTGTTTTTAGCGGAAAGCGGATTTGGGTGTTCCCCGATTAAAATAGGCAATAAGGTGTTCGGACATTTTCTTTCAGACGGCGAACGCGCGGAGTTCTGCCGTTCGGATTTTCTCGGAATAATTGCCGACGAGCATATTCCAACATGGGCGCGGGATAAACTTATTTCTGAACAGAAGAATGAAACGCCCGAAATCAAGATGTAAAGCCGCGGAGAAATTCGCGGTTTTTGCATAAATAATAATTACTTTTATGGAGGTATTTTTTATGAGAAAATTTTTTAAGAATGCAAAGGCAAAGGTTCAGACAGCAGTAATTCGCGCGGCGGTGCTTGTTCAAGAAACCCGCGCCGAGAATTTCGTGGACAGCAGTATAAAAATACTTATCGCGGTAGTTATAGGCGCGCTGCTGCTTGCAGGACTTTACGCACTGTTCGGCAACACAATTATGCCGACTGTCACGGATAAAGTCGAGGATATGTTCAACTTCAAGGGCTGATCGGAAAGGAGAATGACTAATGAAAATCGATGTAAGAATTAACAGCTTAACGCCGGGCGACAGCAATGTAAAAGCGATCGCCTCGGCAAATCTCGACGACTGCTTTGC
>CANRLW010000006.1 GCA_947631575.1 uncultured Clostridia bacterium | reverse complement strand
TGAATCTGGGGTGCGGGGAAAACAAGAGTTTTCCCCGCATTGCCTTTTCAAAGCCGTGCTTTGAAAAGGCAATCCTAGGAGAGGTTTTGAGAGGGAAAGAAATTTCGCTCCACTTGTATAAAAGTTGTTCTTCTCAAACTCAATTTCCCTCAATAACGCTCACTCGCCCCAACCCCCTGCCCCTTCCCCGATGGGGAAGGGGGAAAGTCGCGGGGACTTCGTCCCCGCGACCCCTGTTGGCAGTTGACAGGATACAATGTACGCATTATCCGCCTTTGGCGGAAAACGCTGTATTCAGTAAAAGCGGAAAGGCTGTCCACAGAATATAACGTATAATAAGAAAAAGAGGTTAGGGTTTAAACTCTAACCTCTTACCTCTGATAGAGTTTAAACTCTAGCCTCTAACTCGGTTATTTCTTTGAAGATCTTAAGGCTCGCTCTCAGGCTTATTGTTGCCTCCGTTTCGGTGTTTGTTTTCCTCGCCATGCTGTCGGCTATCTCGCAAATAAACAGCTCACCGAGAAACTCCTTTCCGAAGGTTTCAATAAGCTCTCTTATGCCCGTTTCATCTTCGGGTATCCTGTAGTCGTGGTTTAAAACAAGCAGGCTTATCTTGTCGAACATATGTTTCGGAAAATTCAGCCGCTCCATTATCCCTTCGGCAAGCACCTTTCCGCGCTCTCCGTGACCTCTGAAATGTCCCGCGCCGTTTTCGTCGATCGTCATACAGTCGGGCTTTCCGAGATCGTGAAACATCATCGTAAAACGGAGCGTCGGCTCAAATGGCGCGTATCCGACCGACTTTGCAATGTGCGTCCAAACGTCAAAATCATGGTATTTCGTGCGCTGCTCTAAACCTATCGACGGAGCTATTTCGGGAATGATAAGCTTTAAAATGTCGGCGTATTTTATAAGCGCGTCTGTGGCGTATTTCCCCATTATTATTTTCTGCAATTCCAAGCGTATAAAGTCGCTGTCTTCTGTTTGTGTGCACAAAAACAAACCGCTCTCGTTTTCATTGTTATTGTATAATAAAACATCAGCCTCGCGCCCGCTTTGTGCAAAGTCGGATATTGCAATCAGTATATCCCGCGCAGCATTGTTCATAACCATCACTTCCCGTAAATATTGTTTCCTATTTAATTATATAACATTATGCACATATATTCAATAGCAATTTGTGAAAATTTAAAAAAATCCACAAAAACGCTTGCATTTTGTGAAAGGATATTGTATAATATTATTATAGCGTGTTTAGAAAAATGAAAAGCGCTGTATTAAATAATCTTCGGGAGGTTCATTATGAAGACTTTTTCGGCTGACGCTATAAGAAACGTGGTCCTTGCGGGTCACGGTGAAAGCGGCAAAACCGCGCTCGCAGAGGCAATGCTCTATAAATGCGGCGCAACAGACAGGATAGGAACTATTGCCGACGGAAACACCGTCTGCGACTTTGACGCTGAAGAAATAAAGCGCAAAATTTCAATAAACGCCGCTATAGTAAATATGGTCTGGAAAAATACAAAGATAAACGTTATAGACGCTCCCGGACAGTTCGATTTTGTAGGCGGAATGTATGAGGGCATACGCGCCGCAGAAAGCGTTATTGTCTGCGTAAACGGTAAGGACGGCGTGTGCGCGGGAACTCAGAAGGCATATAAGCTCGCTATGAAACAGAACAAGGCTTGTATGCTGGCGGTTACTTGTATGGAAGTTGAAAACAGCGACTTCTACCGCGTGTTTACGCAGATGAAAACAGAGTTCGGTCCTACCGTCTGCCCGATAGTCGTTCCTTATGACAAGAACGGTCCTGTAGAGGCATACATAAACCTGCTTACAATGAAAGCGTATAAATACGACAAAAAAGGCGTTCCGACAGAAGTTGAAATGCCCGCCTCGGAAAACAGAATTGCAGGGCTTCGCGCGGCAATGGCAGAGGCTGTCGCGGAAACCAACGAGGAGTTTATGGACAAGTTTTTCAATGAGGAAGAGTTTACTCAGGAAGAGCTTGTAAAAGGAATACACGATGGCGTTGCAAACGGCACGATTACGCCCGTTGTATGCTGCGCAAACGATACTCTTTCGGGCGTTGATATGCTGCTTGACGCGGTCGTTTCAATGCTCCCCTCGCCGAATGAAAGAAAGCTTGAAAAGCTTGACGGCGAGCCTGTAGATTATGACGAAACAAAGCCGTTTAAGGGCGTTATCTTCAAGACCGTAGCAGACCCGTTTGTTGGAAAGATAAGCTATGTAAAGGTCGTTCAGGGCAAGCTCACCTCTAAGACGGTCCCCGTTTCTACAAACGGAACGGAGCTGCGTTTCGGAAAGCTCATAACGGTAGTTGGAAAGAACCAGGAAGATGCGTCCGAGATAAACGCGGGCGATATCTGCGCGATAACAAAAATAGAGGCGAACACGGGCGACACTCTTTGCGACCCGTCAGATCTCAGAGCGTTTGAGCCTATGGAGTTCCCGAAGGCTTGCTATTTCCGCGCTGTAAAGATCGCGGCAAACGGCGATGAAAGCAAGCTCGGTGCTGCGATAAGGCGACTTCTTGAAGAGGACAGAACTCTTGAATATATCCACAATCACGAGACCCACGAGCGCATTATTGGCGGACTTGGCGAACAGCATATTGATGTTGCGGTAGCTAAGCTGAAAAGCAAGTTCGGCATTGATGTTACATTGTCCGAGCCGAAAGTTGCATACCGCGAGGCGATAAAGAAGAAGGTGCTTATTGAGGCTAAGCACAAAAAGCAGTCGGGCGGTCACGGTCAATACGGTCATGTTAAAATCGAGTTTGAACCGTATGACGGCGAGGAGCTGAAATTTGAGGAGAAGATATTTGGAGGCTCTGTTCCGAAGAACTTCTTCCCCGCGATAGAAAAGGGCTTGCAGGAAAGCTGTGAAAAGGGCTCTATCGGCGGTTATCCCGTTGTAAGGCTGAAAGCTACGCTTGTTGACGGAAGTTATCACCCTGTAGACAGCTCGGAGCTTGCGTTCAAGACTGCCGCGTCAATGGCGTTCAGAAATTGTATGGAGCAGGCTGAACCGTATCTGCTTGAACCGCTCAGCAGCTATAAGATAATAGTTCCCGACGACAAGCAGGGCGATGTTATAAGCGTTTTGTCAAAACGCAGAGGCTCGGTCATGGGAATGAACAGCATAGGCGACGGACTTACCGAAGTAAACGCCGAGGCTCCCGACGCGGAAATGATGGATTTCGCGCTTGTTTTAAGACAGATAACCCAGGGGCTTGGAGAGTTCACGTCCGAGTTTTCGAGATATGAAATGCTGCCCGCAGGGACGGAGATCAAGAAGTAACAACATTAAATTTATAGCACGAGATACCCGCCGATTTTCGGCGGGTATTGTTTTTTTGTTAAAAGATATTGACAAATTGTGAGCGATGTGGTAGAATTAAGTTGCGACGTAACTGAATAATCCCTTGGATAAAACATACACTTTTATTCGGTAAAAGTGTGTGCTCTTTCCGTGTATGTTTTTAACAAGGGAAAAAGTTGTGTCGCAGCAATCGGAGCTTGCATTTTTATAGGTGCGTAGTTTCGGCTGCGCACTTTTTGTTTTTGCGGGAATTGTGCGCGGGAATAATAACATTATACCGCAGAAAGAAACGGAGGATCAAAATGAAAATCAAAAAACTAAGCGCAATCCTTTTGGCGGGCGCACTTATGGCAACTCCCGTTGTCACTACGGCGGCAATGGCTGAAAGTTCGCAGACAGAGAGCGCGGAACAGAACATAGTAGACCCGAGCGGAAATCTTGTTATAGAGGGAACAACTGTAACGGGAGTTACCGAACAAGGAAAAACAGCTAAAGAGCTTGTTTTTCCTGAGGGCGTGACGTATATCGAATATAATGCATTATATGATGTTTCAGAGGTTGAAACCATTTCGCTCCCCTCAACTTTGTCCGACATTGAAACAAGCATGATGGGGTCTTATCCTTTTGGATTTTCCAATTTGAAGAGCATAAATGTTTCTCCTGATAATACGACATTTTTCTCGGAAGATGGCGTGTTGTTCTGCCGGGGTGGTTGGACTGAAAATAAACTATGTTGTTATCCTGCGGCAAAAACGGATACGGAATATTCAATACCCGAAAACACAGAGTTGTGTTCATATGTATTTGGCTCCAATAAATACCTTTTGAAAATAAACCTTCCTGACAGCACCATGTTTAACGGATACTATATATTTGGCTCTGATATAGTTTTGAATTATATGGGGAGAGATTATACAGCAGACGAAATATATTATATTAATCCTGACGAATATAGTGATTATGAAAAACGTGTATATGACGAAAACGGCTTATACATAGTTGACAATGAAATAATCGACTGTATAAACTGTCAAAAAGACGTTGTAATTCCCGACAATGTAACAAAAATCGGTGATAGAGCCTTTGCCGGTTGTTGGGGATTTGAAGAAATTAAAATTCCGGAAAGCGTAACAGAGATTGGTGATTTCGCATTTACGGAATGTAAATCCCTTAAAAAAATAACGATCCCCAAAAGCATAACTAAGATTTCTGTCGGTGCGTTTTCTCAGTGTACAAATCTTACCGAAATAGTTCTTCCCGAAACACTGACCGAAATCGAGACACAGGCATTTGCTGAAACAAGCATCAAAAGCATAACCATTCCCGAAAGCGTAACTGAAATTGGAGAACAAGCTTTTCAAGAATGTCAGGATTTAACAACAATTGAAATACCTAAAAATGTGACTAAATTATCTCGTACATTTTATAATTGTACAAACCTTACCGAAGTAAAGTTTCCCGAAGGCTTGAAAGAAATCGGCAACGGAACCTTTGAAAAATGTACAAGTCTTGAAAATATAGAGATCCCCGCAGGAGTAACAAAAATTGGCGCATGGGCATTCAGTAAAACGAATATCAAGACGCTGAAAATTCCGGGCAGCGTGACCGAATTGGGAGTTAGTATTTGTTATCTTGTTCCGCTTACAGATGTTTACTTTGACAATACAAAGGAAAATTGGGACAATATAACTGTTCTTGATAAAGCCGGCAACAAAACAGACGGCACTGCTACAGAACTTTTTGCAAACTCTACGATTCATTTCAAAACAAACGACCCTGAAGAAAAACCTGTTGTTGAATACACGGCAGACGAGAAAACCGGAGTTACCGCATCTACCGAAGAAGGCGTAATAGAAGAAGGCTCGGTTCTTACTGTAACGCCCGTTGAGGAAAAGACCGAAAATGAAAACACATTCGGTTTTGATATTTCCTTTAAGAACGGCGAAAAGGAAGTTCAGCCTAATGGAAAAGTTACAATAAAAATTCCTGTTCCCGAGCCACTTAAAAAACTTGCTAAGATCTATGTTTACCATGTTCTTAACGGCAAATATTACGACATGAAGGCATATATTGATGATAACGGCAATATTGTTTTTGAAACCGACCACTTCAGCGAATATGTCGTAACTTCGGAAAAAGTTGAGGGCGCTATTGAAAGCGAGCCTTCGGACAGCGAAACCGACAGCAATTCCTCAAACAGCGGCGCAACCTCTCCCGAAACAGGTGTAGCAGGTCTTTCACTTACTCTCGGTATTGTTGCCCTCGCAGGCGCGGCAATAGTTATTTCAAGAAAGAAAACACGCTGATAGATTCAGACGTTTTCATAATACCCTTCTTTAAACAGGCACACCCAAACGAAAGTTTGGGCGTGTCTATTTTTTATCCTTATTGACTTAGTTGTCAAAAATTAACTATACCATTTCTACAGTAAAAGTCAGCGTATCGGAATAATTCCCCGCAAATCCAGAATAGTCACCCGAAAGCGCCGAAGTAAAGCTGAGGAGTACCCAGCCCGACTTGTCGCCGGGAGAAACTGTAAGGATCTTTACGTTATCGGTTCCCGAAATAAGACTTCCGTTTGCGTGCAGAGTGTATTCTATATATCCTTCGTTGTTTACCATTCTAAAACCGTTCTGACTTTTAACGTAGATATTCAGGTGTTTCCCCTCTTCCAGCAGGACATTGTTTGCCTGGAGAGGTCTTTCTATTGCCGTGTTTTTGTCCGCGTCGGTAAATTCAACGTTTGCAGGAATTGTCACTTCATAAGACGCGCTCACGCTGTAACCGACGCTTACAGATCCGGAACTTTCACTGTCATTTTCATCTATGACCCCACTTTGAGTTAAAGCCGCCGCCATAATAAGCGCCATAGCGGCTTTCAATAATTTCATAGCCGATCCCCTCCTTATGATATCAGACGGCTTTTATCACCGCCTTGATATCCGCGTTATTTGTGGGAGTAAGGTCTTTATTCATGCGGTAGGGCTGAATGTGGATAACCGCGTTATATGTTCCTTTTTCAAGCGTCTTGTTAAGCTTTATTTCATAGATACTGTTTCCAGGCTCAACAAGTGCCGAAGAATATAAAAGCTCGTTTTTCCCGTTTATCTCCGCCCACAACTGAAAAGTAAGATAATATTCGTCTTTATTTTCAACAGGATTATAAAACCCCGTAACAAGTCGATCACTTCCCGCTTTAACGGATAAAGAGGTAATTCCCGGAACGGTAACGCCCTTCTCAGTGTGGGTGTTGTTTAAGTTGTTTTCGGGAACGACCGTAAAGCCTATGCCGCCCTCGGTTTTAACTGACGCCTTATGTGCGGCAAAATATCCAATAGCTATACCAACCAGAAAACCCACCGCAATTACAAGTATAACAAAAATGGTTTTCTTTTTCTTTTCTTTGTTCTCCACGTTCATGCCCGCCTTTCATTTTAAGATAGAGGGATTACCCTCGGTATATAATATGAAAAAGCTGTCTTGAATGTTCATTGGCAGTTGACAGCACTTCTGAAAACTAGACGCTAAAGGCAAGAGTTTAAGAGGAAAGGTTTTTTGCTTACCGCTTACTGTTCTCCTATAGCCTCTTTTCTCTAAAACTTTGTTTCTCTCAATAACACTCTCTCGCCCTATCCCCCTGCCCCCTTCCCCGATGGGGAAGGGGGAGAATGAGGGGCGCTGGCGCGCCCCGCACCCCGTCCTGTTGGCAGTTGACAGTAGACATGGTACAGTGTACAGTAGAATGTGTCCGCCTTGCGGCGGACATTATTTAGATTGTTTTAAGTCAAATGAACACGAGCATTATTTTTACGGTAACGCTCCAAAACGTTTCAGTCCGATAATAATCTAAATTCTACCCGCCGTAAGGCGGGTCCCTACTACTGCATACTGTACCCTTTAAACTGTCAACTGTCTACAGGGGTCGCGGGGACGAAGTCCCCGCGACTTTCCCCCTTCCCCTTTTAGAGGTTAGAAGTTAGAGGTAAGAGGTTAGAGTTTTAGAGGAGAGGTTGTTTGGTTTTAGTAAGTATTCTAGCCTCTTTCGTTAAACTTCAAACAGCCTTATCTTTCAAAAGCTCCCCAATATTCTTACTTCTTACCTCTAATCTCTTACTTCTAAAATGGCAGGGGTGGGGCGAGTAAACGTTATTGAGAAAAATTGCGTTTGTAAAAAACCAAAAAAGGTAAGAGGATCCTTGTTTTAGGATCCCCTTCTTTTTCTTCTTTAATTACAATGTAACGCCTGTCTTAAAGATCGCGATATCGCGCGAACCGTGACGCTCATTTACGGTCTGACGTCCGTTTGCAACGCTTACTATAAGCTCTACAAGCTCATTGAGCTTATCCTCAAAGCTGTCGCCCGTAACTATCGTGCCTGCGTCAAAGTCGATCCAGTTGTTCTTGCGCATTGCAAGATCGCTGTTTGTCGAGATCTTTATTGTCGGAACAAATCCGCCGAACGGAGTGCCTCTGCCCGTCGTGAACAGAACCATATGACAACCCGCGCTTGCAAGATTTGTGACCGCTACCATATCATTTCCCGGCCCGTTCAGAAGATTGAGCCCGTGACAAGTCAGCGCGTCGCCGTCAAACAGAACATCGCAAACCTGCTGAGTTCCGCTCTTTTGCGTACAGCCAAGCGACTTGTCCTCAAGTGTCGTGATACCGCCCGCCTTGTTTCCGGGCGACGGGTTTTCATAAACAGGCTGGTCGTGTTTCTGATAGTATTCCTTAAAGCCGTTTATAAGCTTTACGATCTTTTCAAAGGTTTCCTCGTCCTTCGCTCTGTCCATAAGCCCCTGCTCTGCGCCAAACATTTCGGGAACTTCGGTTAGAACAGTCGTGCCGCCGATTGACGACATATAGTCCGAAAGCCTTCCGACAAGCGGATTTGCGGTTATACCCGAAAGTCCGTCCGAGCCGCCGCATTTAAGTCCTATCTTCAGACAAGACATATCCTTTTCAACGCGCTTGTCTTCCTTTGCCTTATTATAAAGCATTTCAAGAAGAGCTACTCCCGCAGATATTTCATCGTCAACGTCCTGCGCTATAAGGAAAGCCGTGCGCTCTTTGTCATAATCGCCGAGCGTTTCTTTGAAAACGTCCATTCTGTTGTTCTCACAGCCAAGACCAAGCACCAGAACACCGCCCGCGTTAGGGTGTTTTACCATTCTCTGGAGAATGGTGCGGGTACGCTCGTGGTCTTCGCCTATCTGCGAGCAGCCGTAAGGGTGAGTATAAGCGAATACGCCGTCTATACCGTCGTTGTCGGGGTGTTTTTTAATAAACTCCTCGACAATTTTACGCGCCTGAGAATTAACACAGCCTACCGTCGGAATTACCCAAAGCTCGTTTCTTATGCCGACTTCTCCGTTTTCACGCACATAAACGTTTACCTTTGGAGCGGTCTTTTTCTCCATGGGAGCGATTTCCTTCTTATTGAAGGAATATTCAAGCGTTCCCTCGAGATTAGTCGCCATATTATGGCTGTGGACGTGTTCGCCTACAGCGATATCCTTTGTAGCTCTGCCGATGATCTCGCCGTATTTTATGACTTTTTCGCCCGTCTTTATGGGTTTAAGCGCGAACTTGTGACCCTTTTCAATGTTTTCTATAAGCGTTACGCCCTCGTGCTCCTCGCCCGACTTTAGGTTTTCAAGAGCAACTGCAACGCTGTCTATAGGTGAAATTTTAATTGTACTTTTCATAGCTTACTTACCGAGAAAAGCCTGGAGAGCTTTTCTTTCTCCGTTCTTTACAATGCTTTCGATATAACCTGCAACAAGCTGAACGTTATCGTCCTCGTCAAGATCCTGCTCCCAGAGGTCAACCGCAGAGAGAGCTTTCTTTGCCATTGCGGTATAGTCGTTCATCTGCCACAGCTCTTTCCAGAACTCGATATACTTCGGGTCGTCTGCAAGCGCTATATCAGCGTCGCCGCGCTTTCCGCGATAGAATACAACAAGCGAGGCGAACGAGAACAGAATGTGCTTGGGCGACTTTCCGAACTTTGCGCGATAATCGTTATAAGTAGGAAGAAGTCTGGTCTTGAACTTCGTGGTGGAGTTGAGAGCTATAGACATAAGCTCGTGACGGATAAACGGATTTTTAAAGCGCTCTACAACGCTGTTTGCAAATGCGTCCATCTGATCCTTGGGAAGATCAATCGTCGGCTTTATCTCGTCATTTATAAGCTCTGCTACAAACTGACCAACGTCTTCGTCCTCTACGCTCTCACGAACCGTATCAATACCCGAAAGATAAGCAACGGGAACCATTGCGGTATGAGAACCGTTGAGTATTTTAACCTTGCGCTGTTTATAAGGAGTTATGTCGTCTGCGAAGATAACATTAAGTCCCGACTTATCGGCAGGGAGCTTTTCCTGAACATACGGCTCTTTCTGGAGTACCCAAAGGTGGAATATCTCGCCCTTTACTATATTGTTATCGTTAAAGCCCATTTCCTCGCGGATAGCGTCGGCGTTGTCGCGGGGATAACCGGGAACTATTCTGTCAACGAGCGTGCTGGTATAATGACAAGCAGTCGTCATCCACTCAATGAACTTTTCGTCCATGTTGTTTATCTTTGCAAGCTCTACAAGGCATCTCTTCAGCTCGTCGCCGTTATGGTCGATAAGCTCACAGGGAACTATCGCAAGACCCTTGTTCATATCGCCGCCGAAGTGGTCGTATCTTGCTTTAAGAAGAGCAAGGAGCTTTCCGGGGAAACTCTTCGGGCACTTTGAAAGATCGGTGTCGGTCTTGTCGAGAGCTATACCCGCCTCGGTCGTGTTGGAAATGATTATTTCGAGATCCTCGCTCTTTGCATAGCCAAGGAACTTGTCATACTGCTCAAAGGGATTTATGAAATCCTTTAAAACGTCAATTATGCGCTTGCTCTGTACCTTTTCGCCCTTGTCGATACCCTCAAGGCAGAGAGTGTACAGTCCGTCCTGTTTCTCAAGGTCTGCAACTCTTCCCATCGGCATCGGCTGTACAACTGCGACACCGGCGTTTATAACTCCCGCGTCGTTAAGGTTCTGTAATATCCAATCCACGAATGCTCTCAAAAAGTTGCCTTCGCCGAACTGCATGATCTTTACGGGTCTGTCGACCGTCTGGAAATTGTTTCTGTTCAATTCTTTCATACTCAGCACCTCAAAATTACATCTTTATATTGTCTTTGGTTTTGTGGTTCTTTATTCTTAAAAGGCACACAATACCTATGACCACCGACATCAGCCCTATGCCGACATTTGATATGAGCATCGCTATTCCGAGGCTCTCTGCCCCAAGTCCTGGGAAACAGTTTATCATTACCAGCATTGAGGGGATCCTGAACACAAATAATCTCGAAAGATTGCATATCATCGAGAGCTTTGTGTAGCCCAGACCGTAAATAAGTCCGTTTACCGCCGAATTTACGCCGAGCGCTATTATACCTATTCTCTCATAAGAGAAGATCTTTTCGATAAGCTCCGCCTCTTCCTGTCCGCCGTCTCCGGCAAAGAACAGCGAGAGCGGTCCGCTGAAAATGGTAAGCAGGATAAAGCCCACGATCGTTATAAAAAGGTTTAACGAAAGCGTGCAGAAGAAAACCTGTATCATTCGCTTGTACTGTTTCTGGCTCAGGTTATAGCTTATAACCGAGCTTTCGGAATCTTCGCTGTAGGTCGTAAGGTGAGTGACAGAGCCGCTTATCTGATTTGAAACGCCGAGCGCTCCCGGAGCAGCCTCGCCGTAGCCCATAGCCAGACCGTTTACTATTACCTTACCCGCAGAAAAAACGAATTTTCCGAGAGAAACGGGTATCGACAGCGAACACAAGGGCTTGAAGAAGTCCTTTGAAAACATAACGTTCTTTGGGTTGAACTTAAAGAGGTATTCCCTTCTGAAAAGGTTTACCATTGCATAAGTCGTAACGGAAAGGTCTGCGCAGAGCGTTGCTCCCGCGACCCACGTTGTCCCAAGTCCTAAAACAGTGACGAACAAAATCGTGAACGATAGTTTTAATATCATCGACATAACGTTTATAAGCGTTATGTTCATCATAGCGCCGCGCGCCTTTTCAAGTCCCATAAAGACCTGATTGAAAAGTCCGACTCCTATCGATACGATCTGAACGCGGAAATATCCTATGCCGATATCTATCATATCGTCCGTCATCTGACTAAGTTTTAAAATAGGTACTGCGACCGCCTGAATAAGCGCTATAAGTCCTATTGCAAGTAAAAAAAAGACCTCAAGCGTCGTATTTGCCGCCTTTTTTGCCTTATCGTATTCTCCTCTTCCGATAAGTCTTGATACTATTATGGAGCTACCCGTAGCAAAGCCCGCTCCGAGAGCGGTTATCAGCGCTTTTATCTGAGATATCATAACGACGCTCGAAAGAGCGTCGTTATCCGTCGCAGATACAACAACGGTGTCTATAACGCTGCTTATGTACGAAAATGCTCCCAATGCCATAAGCGGAAGTGATATCCTGACGACAACCGCCATGGGGTTGCCGTTCAGGATAAATTCTCTTCGTTTTCTATCTTTTTCGCTTACAGCAGAATCGTTGTTCCCTTTTCCTGCCATTAAATGCCTTTCTGTGTATTGCCTTAGCGACTTAGCTGTTTCTGAGCTTTATGCGCTTTTCTGTAGCCTTGTCGAACAAATAAATGCTCTCGAAAGGAACAGCAAACTGAAGTTTTGCGTCGATAGCGGGAGAATCATGAGGCTCAACCTTAAGTATAGCCTTTACGCCGCGGATATCAACGTAAACGTTCGTGTTGTCGCCGAGGAGCTCTGTAAGCTCAACAGTACAGTTAAACGTAAATGCGTTTCTTACTTCTGTCTTGCCGACAAGCTTTATCGCCTCGGGACGGAAACCGAGAACAACTTCCTCATGCTCGTACTTGTCGATGACTTCTTTATCAGCAATAGCCACAAGATCTACGATATTGTCGTTTATGTTGAGCTTGCCGTCGTTTACGGTAGCCTCGATAAAGTTCATAGGAGGCTCTCCTATAAAGCCCGCAACGAACAAGTTCGCAGGATTAAAATAAAGATCATACGGAGTTCCTACCTGCTGGATATAACCGAGTTTCATAACGACTATTCTGTCTGCCATCGTCATAGCCTCGGTCTGGTCGTGCGTAACATAAATCGTCGTTGCGCCTGTTTCGCGGTGGATCTGAGTGATCTCGGAACGCATCGTAACTCTCTGCTTTGCGTCAAGGTTGGACAGCGGCTCGTCCATAAGGAATATCTCTACCTTACGGATAATTGCACGTCCAACCGCAACTCTCTGTCTCTGACCGCCCGAAAGCGCGCGCGGAAATCTGTCAAGATAATCCGTAAGACCGAGGATCTTTGCGGTTTTGTTTACTCTGTCCTCAATTACATCATCATCTACGCCCTCGAGCGTAAGTCCGAACGCGAGGTTATCGTATACTGTCATATGGGGATAAAGAGCGTAACTCTGGAACACCATCGCGATACCGCGCTCGCGGGGACCCTTTTCGTTGGCTCTTTCTCCGTTTATGAGAAAGTCGCCGCTGCTTATGTTTTCAAGTCCCGCGATCATACGGAGCGTTGTTGACTTTCCGCAGCCCGAAGAGCCTACGAATACGATAAACTCACCCTTTTCAATCTCGAGATTGAAATTATGAACGGCGTGAAATCCGTTCGGGTAAATTTTGTTAATTCCCTGTAAAGTTAAATATGCCATATCGGTTCTCCCACTTTAAATTTATTTTCGGTAACGCGATTTCTCCCGTTACTTAAGTTCAAGATTTCCTATGTTGTCCATATCGTCATAAGTCTGGTTCTCACCGCACATACCCCAGATGAATGTGTAATTTGAGGTAGCCGTGCCGCTGTGGATAGACCATGACGGAGAAATAACCGCCTGCTCGTTGTGAAGAATGATGTGGCGGGTCTCCTGCGGCTGTCCCATCATATGGAATACCACATTGTCGCCTTCAAGTTCAAAGTAGAAATAAACTTCCATTCTTCTTTCGTGAGTATGAGAGGGCATTGTATTCCAGCTGCTGCCTACGGCAAGCTCTGTCATGCCCATAGCGAGCTGGCAGCTTTCGCATACCGCGGGGTTTACATACTGATTTACAACGCGCTTGTTCATATTCTCAGCCGTTCCGAGAGGACGGTGTACAGCCATATCCTTCGTAATGAAAACCGTAGGATAGGTCTTATGCGCGGGACACGAATTAAGATAGAACTTTGCGGGAGCGTTCTTATCGGCGGACCTGAAGATTATCTCCTTTGTGCCCATTCCGATATAAAGACCGTCCTTGTAGTTAAGCTCGTATTCCTTTCCGTCAAGAACAACGGTTCCCTTTCCGCCGACGTTTATCATTCCCATTTCGCGTCTTTCAAGGAAATATTCGGTGCCGAGCTCCTTCGTGCTGCCGAGCGTCAGCTCCTTATCTACCGGCATCGCTCCTCCCGCTATCATTCTGTCCTGATGTGAATAGGTCAGAGCGATCTCGTCCTTTACGAAAACCTTTTCGATAAGATAATTCTTTCTCAAAGCCTCCGTATCGTATTTTTTGGAATCATCGGGGTGATTTCCGTATCTAATGTCTAAAGTCATTTCAATTGCTCTCCTTAAATGAATTGCTTTAAATGGGAAACTGCCGCGGGGATATCCTCGCCTGTCGTTCCCTCGAAAACAAGATTTGCGTCGGGACAAACCTTTCTGATTTCGGGAATGATCCTCGAATAATCGAAGATCCCTTTTCCGACGCCGACCTGTTTTAATGTTCCGTCTTCTGCTATTATGCAGTCTTTAATGTGAAACACCACTATCCTGTCACCGAATGTTTCAAGACCCTCGTGCAGGATATCGTACATCTCGTTTACATTTGAACCGTCGAGATAATTATACAGGTCGAAAATGATTTTAATATTACTTCTGCCTATCGCCTTTACAGCTCTGTCAAGCGTCTTAACGTTCCAGCAGACATGACCGAACGCGCCCTCCATACCTATGTATGAGCCGCAGTCTTTTGCGTAATCCGCAAGCTCCGAGAAAGTTGAAATAACCCTCTGTACAGCATCTTCGGTACGATTTTGCGGGTGGTATGTCCACTTGTCGCCGTTATAAGAGCCTGTCTCCGACCCGACAATGTCACAGCCGAGGTCGTGCGAAAGCTTTAAGTAATCCTTGAATACCGCAATGCCGTTTTTTATTTTTTCCTCGTTCGGGTGAACGGGGTTGAAATAAGCTCCGATAAGAGGAACGGTCTTTTTGTGTTCTTCAAAGACCCTGTGAAGTTCCGCCGCGCGCTCCTTTGTCATTGCTCCGGGAGCGTAGGCTATACCGTCAAGGCATTTATACGCGACGAGCTGCACGCCGCAAAGCCCGAGCTCATCGAGCCTTGCGACGATATTTTCCTCGCCTTTTACGCCCAGGTCATGGGCGCGGATAAACAGTTTCATTATCTCTGAACACGTCCCGACGCGTCGCCGCCTGCGAGAGTTTCAACTTCCTTGCGGGATACAAGGTTGAAGTCGCCGGGGATAGTGTGCTTAAGAGCAGATGCAGCTACGCCGAATTCGAGCGCGGACTTGAAGTCCTTGCCGTCAACTAAGCCGCAGATAACGCCGCCCGCAAAGCTGTCGCCGCCGCCTACGCGGTCAACGATCGGGTGGATCGAATATTCCTTCGAGTGGTAGAACTCCTTTGTATCTCTGCTGTAGATGCAAGCGCTCCAGCCGTTGTCGGACGCGGAGTGTGATACGCGGAGAGAAGAAATGCAATACTCAAAGTTATAGTCAGCAACCATCTGCTCGAAGATCGACTTATAACCTGCAAGCTCGAGGTCGCCGGAAGTAACGTCGGTATTTCCGGGCTTATAGCCAAGAACAAGTTCAGCGTCCTCTTCGTTTCCTATGCAGACATCAACATACTGCATGAGGTTCTTCATAACCTTCTGAGCCTTTTCGCTGCTCCAGAGTTTCTTGCGGAAGTTCAGGTCAACGGAAACCTTTACGCCGTGTTTCTTAGCAGCCTTGAGAGCCTCCTCTGTAAGAACAGCGGCAGCGTCGGAAACAGCGGGAGTGATACCCGTAAAGTGGAACCAGTCAGCGCCCTCAAATATAGCGTCAAAATCGAAATCAGCAGCAGTAGCCGTGGAGATTGAAGAATGTGCTCTGTCGTAAACAACCTTTGAGGGTCTCATAGAAGAGCCGCTCTCGAGGAAGTAGATACCGAGTCTTTCGCCGCACTTTGCGATGTGCTTTGTCTCAACGCCGTATTTACGGAGAGCCGCAACAGCGCACTCGCCTATCTCGTTGTTGGGAACAGCGGTAACAAACTCAGCATCATGACCGTAGTTTGCAAGAGAAACAGCAACGTTAGCCTCGCCGCCGCCGTAGCAAACGTCGAACTCGTCAGCCTGGATAAACTTTTCATTGTTGGGTGTGGAAAGGCGGAGCATGATCTCGCCCATTGTGATAACCTTAGCCATCGGTTTGATCTCCTTTATAAATTCAAATTACTTAATTTAAAATTACTTCTTTTCAACAAGGTGAACCTTGAATCCGCCGATCTCGTCAGCGAGGTAAACGAACTTCATTCTTCCGTCATCGTCATATGTAGCGGTAGACATATCGAACTTAACGCCCTTCTGCTCGAGCTGATAAACGGCTCTCTTTACGTTGCCGGTAGCAACTGCGATATGACCGTGTGTACCGATCTTCTCAGCCTTCTTGCACTCAACATAAGTGCCTGCGAAGATAGCGCTGTTTCCAACTTTCTGATCCCAACCGAAAAGCTCGCCGAACTTTGCGGTTATAGCGCTTGCGTCAGCCTCGTTCTCAGCATTTATGCCGACATGAACAAGCTGAAAGTCGAGCATCTTATTAACAGCGGACTTGCAGAGCGCCGTTATCTCGTCCCACTTCTGAGCCTTTACAAGCTTGTCGGGAACTATCCAAGAACCGCCGCAGCATACTATCTTCTTAAATCCGAGATAGCTGTTGAGGTTATTCTCGTTTACGCCGCCTGTGGGCATAAACTTCATCATTGAATAAGGAGCGGAAACAGCCTTTATATAAGGCAGACCGCCTGCCTGCTCTGCAGGGAAGAACTTTACGAAATCAAGTCCGAGTTCGAGAGCCTGCTCTATCTGCGAACCGTTTGCAACGCCGGGAGCGAAAGGAACGCCCTTGTCAAGACAGTGCTTTACAACAGTAGGATTAAGACCGGGAGCTACACAGAACTTTGCGCCTGCCTCAATAGCCTTGTCGCACTGATCAACGGTAAGAACCGTTCCTGCGCCTACGAGCATATCGGGATATGCGTCGGTCATCGCTTTGATCACCTTGTCTGCGCCTGCCGCGCGGAAGGTTACCTCTGCACAGCGGATACCGCCATCATAGAGAGCCTTTGCGAGATTTACAGCGTCGTCTGTGTTTTCGAGCTTGATAACGGGAACTATACCTGTGCCCTCAAGCT
The DNA here is from genome assembly GCA_947631575.1 of uncultured Clostridia bacterium. GTDB lineage: Bacteria > Bacillota > Clostridia > Oscillospirales > Ruminococcaceae > CAG-115. Next base: position 62,508 of record CANRLW010000006.1, on the reverse strand, counting down.
GATCCAAAAACTTTTTATTGTCCATTTCAAACAACCTCCAATTGTATCATTATCGTAATGCCAATAATAAACCAAATCAGCGTCCGAGCCAGCCGCCGTCAACAGCTATCGTAAAGCCGTTTATATAGTCGGATGCCTCTGATGCAAGGAATACTGCCGCGCCCATGATATCATCGGGAGTTCCCCATCTGCCTGCGGGAATTCTGTCGAGGATAGCCTCACTTCTGTCTGCGTCAGCGCGGAGAGCCTTTGTGTTGTTTGTAGCCATATATCCGGGAGCGATACAGTTTACGTTAATTCCGTCCTTAGCCCACTCGTTAGCCATTGTCATTGTAAAGCCCTTTACAGCCGACTTGGAGGCGGTGTACGAAGGAACTCTGATACCGCCCTGATATGAAAGCATCGATGCGACGGATATGATCTTTCCGCGGCTCTTTCCTTCTTCTCTTTCCTGTTTCATAAACTGCTTTGCAACTGCCTGTGAAAGGAAGAACAGCGTGCGGCAGTTTACGTTCATAACGAGATCCCAGCTCTCAATGCTGAAGTCTATAGTATCCTCGCGCTTTATAACGCCCGCGTTGTTTACAAGAATATCTATCCTGCCGAACTTTTCAAGACAGGTGTTGATAATAGTTTCAATGGGGTCGAGTGTGGAGAGGTCTGCCTTTATAAACTGGAAGTTTTCCTCACCAAGCATCTCCTGTGTAGCTGTACTCGGCATATTTGAAACGCCGAGAACCTTTGCGCCAGCCTCAACAAAAGCCTTTGAAAAGCCCTGTCCAAGACCGGTGTCGCTCCCTGTTACGATAGCGACTTTTCCTGCCAAGCTGAATTTGTCTAAGATCATAATTTCTATCCTCCGCTAATTTTATTTTTTATGGAAGGCTTTCGCCCGCCAAAAATTTACCTTTTAAAAAATGCCCATTGTCCTCAGAACGGTGACGTAAATGAATATCGTTACCGCGCTGACAAGGCTCGTCCAGACGACCAGCTGTCCCGCCAAGTCATCGTCCGCTCCCATTTCCTTTGCCATTATCGCGCTCGCTACTGCCACAGGCGTTGCAAATACGCCCATGTATGTTGCGAAATGCTCGCCGGCGAGTTCGGGCATTATCGTGGCTCTGAGTATCAGCGCCCCGCCAAGTCCCAGAATCGGCACAGCGACCGTTCTGACAAATGTTCCGAAAGCGATTTCTTTCCACAGCCTTGAAACCGCCGAGAACTCGAATTTTCCTCCGAGAACCAACAGCGCAAACGGCGTGCATATCGCCTTCAGGTCGCCCATAGCCTCGTACAGGAACTCAATATCTTTGAGCCTGAAGGTTATGTTCCCCAGAACGAAAAGCTCTCTTATACCAAGCACCGCAACTCCCGCGACTGTTCCCAGAATGAGCGGGTTTGTGACGATACCTTTGAGTATCTTCTTTACGTCGATTTTTCCCTTTTCGTTTGAGCCGTTGAAAATCGACAGCGCGACAACTCCGAGAATATTGAACGTCGGAACGCAGAACGCGCTCATAACGCCCGCCGCGGCAGCTCCCTTTGCGCCGAAAAGACTTTCCGCGAGAGGAAGTCCTATTATCGCATAATTAGAGCGGAAAACCGACTGTATAAGTGAGCCGCGCTTTGCGTTGTCCTTAGTAAACGCGCACATGACCGCAATGCCTATAAAGAAGATCACAAGCACCGCTAGTATCCCGTAAAGGACAAATCCCCAGTTTATATCGCTAAGGCTGTCTACATTGTAAACATTGTAAAACAGCATCACGGGGAGCAGCACTCTGAACGTAAGCTTGTTTCCTATATTCAGAAAGTCCTTTGTAAAAAGACCTATGCGCTTTAGGATATACCCGAAGGCTATCAGTATAACTATCGGCAAAACTGCGTTTGCCGCAAACAAGAATGCATCTAACATAAATTAAGTTTATCCATAGGATAATAGTCCTTTAGATAAGCGCTTGTAGCGTTTACCATTTCGGTAAACAGCTTTCTTGCGTCATCTATAGTAAGTCCCGAGCAAAGCGGCTGGTTTGCGAAAGCCTCGAATATCGCCCCGAAGTCGCGGTTTTTTATGCCGTAATAGGTGTTCTCGATGTTCTCGCAGTTTCTGCGGACCAGAACGCTTACATTCTTCGGCAGCGGCTTTGCCGCTATAGGCTTTACGCTGTCGCGCGAAAACGCGCAGTTTGTTTCTACCACCGCCCCAAGCGGCATATCGGGCATTTGCCCGACATTTACAACATTCGCGTTTGAAATTATCGGCGGGATAATTCCCAGTATCGCTTTCATAAGCTCGACAACTTCTTCATCGCTCTTTTTGACCTCTATTTTCTCCTCGCCGTTTGCTATGCGCTTTGACTGGGCAATTTTTTCATCGCGGTCTTTTTTGCGATAGCTTACGGAAGTAAGATGATAGAGCCACTTTTCCGCGTCTGCGGGATCTTTTATGTACCAAGAGTTGTTCATAAACTCTACAAGATGTCTGTCACCCGCCGCGGCAAGCACCCCGAATCGCCTATACAGATCCATTTTTACTTTGTTTCCGTAAAGGAACGGGTTTTCGCCTCGGAAATCCTGCGGTTCAAAGCCTATCTGCTCACAGTATCCCGTTTCATAAAATTTATCAATGAACTTTGGGAGTATTTTTAACATATCCACTCCCTTAAAGTTTGCCTCGGTTATCCACGTAAAGTGGTTTACTCCGCATGCGTCAATGGTGATATCATGCCTTGTGGGCTTTTCAACTCCGAGTATCTCATGTGCCGCACAACACAGGAACTCCTGTGCATGGAACACCTCGTGACAGCACCCAAACGCCTTTATTTTCGGGAAAACATCAAACAGCGTTTTCGTGCAGGCGGTCATGGGGTTTGTGAGGTTTATTACCCATGCGTTCGGGCAATATTTCTCGATTGCCTTCGCAAAGCCCTCGTATATCGGGACTGTCCTCATTGCTCTGAGTACTCCGCCCGGACCTACAGTATCGCCGACAGACTGGTAAATTCCGTACTTTTCGGGAAGATGTACGTCGCTTTCCATTTCGTCGAACGTTCCGGGAAGGATCGACGCCGCTACGAAATCCGCGCCATCAAGAGCCTCGCCGATGTTTTCATATACCCTGTAGTCCCATTTTGAAACTGTCCCGGGCTGGGCGTTTATTACGTCGCCTATTCTTTTGTTTAGCTCTGCCGCGGGTACGTCGATATCATAAAGCGCTATCTCGCCGCACAAGCCCTCTGCTACGGCAAGGTCGGTCATAAAGACCCTCGCCCACAACTTTGAGCCTCCGCCTAAATAGGCGATTTTTATCTTTGTCATTATATTATCTCACTTTACGGTGTAGACCTTGATGAAATTTGCGTTAATAAGCGCGACTTACTTTGCCGTTCTCAAAACTTCCGTATAGCACAATACGAAAGGCGCAACTCCCTTTGCATCATTTTCAACAACAGGCTCGGAAATATAATATTCATACGTTCCGTCGCGGCGCTTGTTGTCCTCGGGTCCAAGCCCTGCCACAAGGCAAATGCCGCCCAGATTCAGGTCGCCGTCCTCTTTTATCGTGAGGTACTTTTTGCAAATGCCCTCAAACGTCTTCATTCCGAGCTTTGCATATTTCTCATCGAGTACTTTGAGCCTTGCGCCCTTCATCATCGCATATGCTATCATGCTGCTGCCGCTTGTTTCAAGGTAATTGCCCTCTCTGCCGCCCTGGTCTACGACCTGATAGTACATGCCCGTTTCTTCATCGGCATATTGAGAAATGCCCTCTATTGCCTCTTTGAATATCGCGGAAAGGTCGGCTTTATCCGCCTCGTTGTCTATATAACCTATATTGTCAATAAGCGAAATGCAGAACCAACCTATAGCCCTGAGCCAGAAGTTCTTTGATCTGCCTGTTTCGGGATCAGCCCAGAAAGCCTTTTTCGAGCAGTCGCAGCCGTGATAATAAAGCTTTTTATCCTCATCGAACATAAGCTTTCTTACGTTCTTAAACTGGTTTACGATGTCGGAATAGTCCTTGTTTCCGAACTCTTTCTGAAATCTAAGGCTGAACACCTGCGCCATATAAAGCCCGTCAAGCCATATCTGGTTGGGATATATCTTCTTGTGCCAGAAATTGTTTGTAACGGTCCTCGGGTGTTCTTCAAGCTGGCTGTGCTGGAGCATAATTGCTTTTTTATACTTTTCCTTGCCCGTTTTCCTGTAAAGATCGAAAAGAACTCTTCCCTCGTTTATATCATCGAGGTTGAACTTTTCCTTTTCATATCCGCGTATCGAACCATCGTCGAATACATAATAGTCTATAAACTTCTCGGCAAAATCAGCATATTTCGACTCGTTTTTGATCTCGCTCAACTCAAGCAGCGCAATTATCATACAGCCGTCGATATAATTCCACGCGGGAGCTTTTCCCTGGTGGATAGATTCGATATTCCAAAGCGGAGCATCGGGCGTTGAGCCCTCAAGAAGTTTATCTATATACTTGTCAATTCTGTCGTACATATTACTCCTTCACAAGCGTACCGACGTTGATTGCCATAAGCGGTTCGCCATCGTTTCCTTCGATATCAATATTACGGACGGTCAGCTTGTTTACGTTTTCAAAATACATTCCCGCCTTACAGCGAAGAACGTTGTTGTTTCTCATTGAGGGGTAGCCGGGCTTTGCGTCGGGGTCATATGTAAACTTTATGTCCTCGACGGTTATTTCCTCTATGGGCATTTCGGGCAGCCCATCGCAATAGCACGCGGCAACATGACAATTCGTACATTCCATATCCCTGAACGTAAACTTGCCCATATAAGGCGTTCTCTCGTCAACAGGGAGCTTTTCGCGGGTCGTGTTGTACTCCGAATATTTGTCGGGGTCGCAGCAGTTGTACCACATATTTATTACTATAGGAGTAAGCACTCCGTCCATTTTTATATTCTCAAACAAAACTCCGTCTATTATCGCAAGCCTTCCGCGTCCGCGGCGGGTCTTTATGCGAAGTCCGCGGTCGGTGTGATTGAAAATGCAGCGGTTTACCGTAAGGTTCTTTATACCGCCTGCCATTTCACTTCCGAGCGTAACCGCGCCATGACCGAACTGCATTATACAGTTGCGAATCATGTGATGATTTGCGGGAGTTTCATATTTTTTCGCAAGTTCAATTTTTCCCGATTTAATGGCAATGCAATCATCGCCAACGCTGAAACGGCAGCCGATTATATCAACATTATCGCATGCCTCGGGATCGCAGGCGTCCGTATTCGGGCTGTCTTTCGGCGCATTTATTGCTACATCAAGGAATTTAACATCATTGCAGAAGTAGGGGTGTAACTGCCACATAGCGGCATTCTGCCCCGTTATACCGTGAACAACAATGTTGTTGCAGCGGTTCATAAACAAAAGATTAGGTCTACCTATAACGCGGTCTTTGAGGTTTACCCACCACTGACCGTTCTGGGCGTTGCCGTCTATAGTACCTTTACCTACTATTGCAATATCATCGGCATACTCAGCGAAAATAAGACTTTCGTTCATCGGAACGGCGTTTCCTTCAACCGCGCCGAGAGGAACTTCTTCGCCGGTTACTATATCGTTTACCGCTCCGGGGATTACCGGATATTTGCTTTCATCGGTCGTTCCGAGGATAGTCGCACCCTCTGCCAAGTCAAGCGTTATATGGCTTTTAAGACAAAGCGGCGCAGAACTGTAAATGCCGTCGGGAAAATAAAGCCTTCCTCCGACAGGCAAACAGTTGATTGCTGTCTGTATATTCATCGTGTCATCATGAACACCGTCGCCAACCGCGCCGAAATCCTTTACGGATACCGCGCAAGTCTCGGTTTTTGTCTTAAAGGTGAAAGGCTCTTCGCCACTGACTTCAACGGAATATTCCGTGTCGGGTTTCAGTGAGAAAAGCGAAAATACATTTGTATTTGCAGAAAACTGTTTTTCACCGTTAAGTGACACAGTATACTCATTCGGTGAATAATACGGCGACTTGTTTTCAAACTCAAAACACGCCGAAACTGAACCAACATATAATGTGTTAATCATCGAAAGCTCCCGATAAACTTATTTAAGCCCGGACGCTTTTTTGTTTGCGTCGCGGAAGATCTTAACGAATGTGTTCTTTATGCCGATAAACAGCATATCATATCCCATATAGAACAAGCCGAACAAAAGCGGCTCAACGCCGATAGGAATTGCGTTAGATTCTGCCTGACCTGTGTTTATAAGAATGATCTGGTTTAAGAAATCATAGGTCTGCATAATGCAGTAGAAAATTAACCCGCAATAAACTATATTCAGGAAAAAAGTCCAGAATTTTCTTTGTGGGAACATCATCCACTTGTCGAAGTCTCCCTTCTGAGGCTCGAGAAAATGGAGAAAATGATTTATCAGAATATCCGTCACAATTCCCAATCCAATTGAAACAACAAGCATTGTTTCAAGATCTGCCAGGTACATTCCAAGTCCCCAGAGGAAGAAATAACAAGCCGCACCGCCAAACCAGAATTTTATAAAAACAACTTTGAGCCACTGCGGTATCTTGAATTTTCCGCCGGACTTGTATTTTTTAAGTTCTTTTTCCGGCACAACAGGAGCGTTTGAAGTATCTGCAAGCTTTTCAACCGCATCTTTTTTAAGGTGGTAATATTCGGACGCGTTTTTATCTATGTGTTTTTTCTTTTCGTTTTTCGCCATAAAGCTCCTCTGCCAAAATTATCCCTTTTTGCAATGAAAGCAACAACAGCCTATGGCTGATGCTGCTCTCACCGGTTATTAACTAATTTAATCTTCGCCTGAAATATCGATCTCACCCATATCGGTGTTACCCTCAACCTCGATAGAAGTATTGATCTTCCTGATGAACTTACTGTAGATAGGAAGTGTCGCCACAAGGACTGCACATATTATTACAAATACTATATGAACAGTTACAACGTTTTTTGCAACTCCGATAAAGACATTCTTTCCTGTAGGATTCTGATCATTCGGCTGAATAATCTCAATGGGGTTTTCGGTACGAGTAAGCGCCGCATTGATTCTCGTCAAGTAAACCAAATCGACCAAAACCAACAGCACAAGGAAAATAAAGAGAAGGATAAGCATTACTTTTTTGGCTTTCTGACGCTTAGGAAATGCTCTCAAAAAGACCACAAATGCCAATATGGAGAAAAGCATTGCGACAAACTCGCATTGTCCCATGTTATCAGCAAGGATAACGCTCGTTGTATTTGAAATTGAAGTCAAGTTTAAAGAATACACAAGAAACGCGACTGCAAGTGCAACAAGCGGGATGTAATGGGGACTTCTTTTTAATGAAACAAAAAACTTACGTATAAATTCTTTAAAACCTTTTCTGGTTTTAACGGCACCCTGATTTTCACTCATCTGCCCTCTACTCCTTTTTACAAAGTAATCGCATCGGTCGTGTCCTTATCAAAGAATAACTTTCTCGTAAAGGATACGCCAACCGTATCGCCCAGCTTGTAGTTGCTCCACTCGCGGAACTTACAGGTAATCTTCTGCTTGCCTACATTTCCATGAACAAGTGTCGTCATACCAAGGTTCTCGTTCGAGAATACATTGACGTTGATATTACCGCCTTGAACGATGTTTTCGGGACGAACGCCGAGCACAACTTTTCTTCCTTCATAGCGACTAAGCAACGCTTTTTCTTCGGGTGTAAGCGTTACACAGAAGTCATCGCAGATTGCCTCGCCGTTTTTGATATCAACATCAAACAGGTTTATCGGAGGAAGTCCGATAAAGCTTGCAACAAACAGGTTTGCAGGAGTATAATAAAGCTCAAGCGGTGTACCTATCTGCTGAACATGACCCATCGACATACAAACTATTCTGTCTGCAAGCGTAAGAGCCTCGGTCTGGTCGTGCGTTACGTAAAGCATTGTCGCTTTAAGGCGCTTATGCAGGAGCAGGATCTCACGGCGCGTTGAACCACGAAGTTTCGCGTCGAGGTTTGAAAGCGGCTCGTCAAAGAGGAATACCTTCGGGGTACGTACTATTGCACGTCCCATCGCAACTCTCTGGCGCTGACCGCCCGAAAGCTGATTAGGCTTTTTGTTGAGCTGATCCGTAAGGTCAAGTATCTCTGCCGCCGCAAGAACTTTCTGATGTATCTCGTACTTGTTTTCCTTGCGGAGGACAAGCGAGAACGCCATGTTCTCATAGATCGTCATGTGATTATACAGCGCGTAATCCTGGAACACCATCGCTATATCGCGATCCTTCGGGGGCTTTGTAGTAACATCACGTCCATCAATAATCAAGTTGCCTGCGGAGATATCCTCAAGACCCGCAACCATACGCAGCGTCGTTGACTTACCGCAGCCCGACGGACCAACAAGAACAATGAACTCGCCATTTTTAACATTAAGGTTAAAGTCGAAAACCGCCTGAACCTTATTGTCATAGATCTTATCAATATGCTGTAATTTTACGTCACTCATGTCTTGCTACCCCTTTTTTTAAGTTCTGCCATATAGCTCTTAAGGGTCATGCTCTTGATAAACGCAATTACGCCCGCAAATATGCTGAACGCTGCGGAAGCTAACAAGCAGCAGCACATATAAATAAACTTTCCGCCGTCTATGATCGGAACCGTCCTGTCGATGCTTTCAATGTATTTCGCATTTTCAAGAGAGATCTCGCTGAAAATTCCGCTTTCAAACATCTGCTGTGCGCCGCCGTATGCAGCGATAGCAGGAATAATGAAAATACGTGCTATCTGGATAACGCCCAAGATGATAAGCAAATACGAATATCCGACCTTATAGTTCTTAACGCCTTCCGACGCAAGGAATCCCGCAAGCAGGAAAAGGAGGTTGTAAACAACCGATATTCCGATAAGCCACTGATAAAATACAACAGTCTTACTCTCGTTATTGATCAGCGTTGAGCCAAAATCGGAACTATAAACACTTATGAAGAAAAGACAGTCAAAAATGATCGCGCAGTATGTTAAAATAGCTGCGGTCGAATTCTTCTTGTATCTAAGAAGATCTCTTTTAGTAGATTCATTCATCATAATTATGCACCTACTTCCTTTTTACTGCCTATTGTACGCTTTTCAGCCTTCATCAAGACAAGTTTCAAAACCAAGTTTACTATCAGAAGAACATTAGCTAATGCGAGTATTCCGAAAACAACATAACCCGCGTCAAACCAGAATGTAGAATCAGTGTAGTATCCGCTCCTCTTTTCGGCATATTCCTTCAGAGCCACAAAATCTACCTGCAAATATTCCCGTTTGTATTCTCCGATAGAAGGCAACGTCATCGCAGCTCCTACGCCGCAAGCGATACAAGAGATCGCAACTGACACAAAATTGCCCACATAATATTTTCTGCGCGAATGTGTGCAGAGAATGAACAAAACCAACGATGCTAGGATTAGACCAATTCCGACCATAGTAAGCGTCGTATTGAAATCCTGCATATTATAATAAATACTAGCTCCCTTTACAGTTTCGTAATACTTGGTTATATTACCGTTTTCGTCATACTCACTGAGGAAAGGGTCAACCGCACTAGCCAAGCTGCGGTAAATATCGGTCATAAAACCTAAAGAATAAATGAATACAAGTACGGATGCGATCAGCACAAAAAAGCAAACCACCCGCTGAAAAATCATTTGTTTTTTATACATATAAGACCTTCCTTTTATGTTGGGAAGAGGAGGTTCTCTCCCCTTCCTTAACAACATAACGTGGATTTTGCGATCTCGTGCGCCCGCGGTCGAGCGCACGATTTCGCGCTAGTTAGTTTTGCTTAAAAGGGATTAGCCATTGAGCTGCTTGTAGTAGTCTACCAGTCTGCTCCAAGCTGCGTTTCTCTGCTCGAGAGCGATGTTTCCGCCGTAAGAAGTACCAACTGTTGCTGCTGCCTCAGCCGCACTTGTAAAGCCGGACTCCGTATAGCCCTTAACGATGATGAAGTCATCAAGAACGTTTACATTAGCCTTAGAAGAAGTATCGAAGTTTGTAGAAAGGTTGGTCTGTGCCTCGATCTCAGACTTCTCTGTAGGAGTATTCGGAAGTGTTGTAGGAACAGAAGTATACCAAGCATTGTCTGCAAGAGCAAGCTCAGTGTGCTTTATAGTTCCGAGTGCGATAGCGTTGGAGATGTAGCCTGCGCCCTTTCTTCCTGCCTCGGTTGTGCACTGGAATTCAAATGCCTGGCTCTTGCAGAAACTAAGGGTTGAACCAATGAAGTAACGAGCGTAGTTGGTGTAGTTGCCCTTACCGATAGCCCAGAGCTGCTTGTAGTTCTCATCAGAAATTACGGGCCACTGTTCGCCGTTGAAGTCAAATGTTTCTACTTTGCCGCTGGAATCCTTCTTCAGGAACTCATCAGGACCGTATGAAAGAAGAACCATACCCTCGTGGCTGTATGCATAGTCGATAAGTGTAAGGAGTGCCTTAGCCTTATCGTTCAGCTCAGCAGCAGTCTTAGGAACGTTGTCAGCAGTATAGCCGAGACCTGCGAGCGAAATTGCCCAAGCGTCAGTCTTTACAGAACGCCAAGACTCGGTAAATCTCATAAGAGTTTCCTGCTTGCCGTCTCCGTCAGTATCCCAGTAAGCAACAGGAACCATAACAGCTCTGAACTCTTCGCCTTCGCCAAGTTTGCCGTTCTCATTGTGAACAGTCTGAGTCTGGCTGTAGTCATATTCCATAAAGCCGTTATCGTTTGCGATGTAGTTATCAATCTTACCGTCTTTGTTCTTTGTGAGGTAACCGCTTGATACAAGACCTTCCTTAACGAGGTCGTTCATTCTGATAAGACCGTTGTATGTAGCCTCTTCAGTACGGCAGTCGTGGAGCTTGTTGTCAGCGCCAACATAGTAGTATTCCATTCTGCCCTCAAGGCCGCGGATACCAAACAATGTAGCAGCGAGCTGATAAAGGTTGTTACGACGTGAGCACTGGTCCTCGTTACGAGCAAAGAGACCGTTTACAGAATCTGTGCCGTTGAGCGTCTGTGCGTTAGCGCATACGCAGCGGAGAAGAGCTACGAGCTCGTCTGCGTCCCAAGCTGCGTTCTGACCAATAAAGAGGTCAGCACGGTTTTCACCATAGTAGCCGTTGTAAGTCTGGTCGATGTAATCACGGAGCATCTTTACTGCATCCTTACCGCTCATAGCGCCTACTTCGTTCATCTTAGCGATGATGTTTCCGTACTTGCTGTAGTCCTTGGTTACTTTTTCCGTGTCAGAACCGTCAGCCTTTACTACATCAACCTCTATGCTGCCTGTTGTAGGCATATAGGGCTGATAAGCAGGCTCGCTGGTCGTGCCGGACTTTTCAGGATTGAACTCTTCAGTACCGTTGAGGAGTTTTTCAACCCAGTCGGTTCTCATAAGAGGCATACGCTCGATATCGTTTACGCCGTCGAAGTACGGTGAGAAGTAGATAGCGCCTGCTGTCGGACCACTTACAGCAGATGTGATAGACAGACGAACTATCGGGTTTCTCTCAAGGTATGACTTGAAGTAAGGCATGCTGTCGAGGTACTGAGCGATGTTGAGGAGAAGTCCTTCGTTACCTGCGGAGTTGAGCACATCAGCGTTACCTGCAACGAAGTCTACGTTTGCGAGCTGCTCTTTCCAGTGAGCCCACTCGTCCTTAGCGGAGCCGCCCTGATACTTATCTTCGATCTTGAATTTCAGCTTGGACTCAATTGCCTGCCATGTGGGCTTGAGATCGCCCGCCTGATAAGCTTTACCATCAGCAAGAGTAAGAACGCCGTCCTTAACTGCATCTCCAGCCTCACCCAATACGTCAGCATTGATGGTGATACCGGTCTTTGTGTTGTTATAGCCACACGCCATACGGATCGTAGTGTTGTCAGCATAAGTAAGCGTCTGTTTCCATTCTGCGTTCTCAGGCGTATAGCTACCGCTGTCTCCGGAGTTTGTGTCGGAGTTTGTTCCGGAGCTATTTCCGGAATTGTTTCCGCTGCTGCTGTTATCCTGGGTATTGTCGCAGCCTGCAAGAACTGTTGTCGCAAGCATTGACACTGCCAGTAATGATGCAGCGAGTTTTGTTTTTTTCATTTTTGTCCTCCTTTAGGATTGTTTGTTTGAGACATTATTGTCTAACTTATATATCAACCGCAATATGCGTGTTGACAGCAAATGAATTTAATTATTTTACGCCGCCGGCATTTACGCCCTTTGCAAAATACTTTTGAATGAACGGGTAAATAATAAGGATAGGAATAATTGAGCAAATGATCATTGCATAGATCATTGAATCGGGAGCATAGTTTTCACTCCAACCTATCATCTGCTCGGTGTCCTGATACATATCGAGCGTCTTTCTGATGTAAACCATCAAAGGATGCTCGTTCGCGTTACTCATCATGGTCTTTGCCCAGTAGTAACCGTTCCAGCGTGAAAGTCCGAAGAACAGCGCGACTGTCGCAATTATTGATTTACTCATAGGTATGTAAACACGCCAAAGAACCTGCATCTCGGTCGCTCCGTCGACTATCGCCGCCTCTTCTATTTCAGAAGGAACGCCCTCGAAGGAGTTTCTCAAAAGGATTATGTTCATGGCAGCCATACCCATTGCGAGAACGACAAGCCACTTATCGTCTGTAATTCCTATGGTGTTGAAAACCTTCTGCGTATCCAGGTAGTTCAGATACTGAGGAACAGTACCTGCGCTGAACCACATTGTAAATACGAGGAAGAAGTTGAAACCTTTGCGGAACATAAGGCGCTTTTTAGAAAGCGCATAAGCGCCGAGTATCGAAAGAACAAGCTCCCAGATAGTTCCGTAGAAGGTGAGGAACAAGGTGTTTGTATAAGAGTTCCAGAACATGTTATCGTTAAACATCTTGGCAAACGCCTCGAACTGAATGTTCTTGGGCAAAAGAACGACCTTGCTGTAGTTTACTGCGTCATAGTCGCTTATTGATGCGGAGATCGTGTAGATAAACGGATATAAACAGCAGATCGCGAACATCGTCAACAGCGTGTAGCTGATGATTTTGAATATAAGCTCAGATATTTCAAGTTTTCTTTTCATATACAGCCCTCTTTTTAATAGAGTGATACGTCAGACGCCTTGCGCGCGATGGTGTTCGCGCCAATAACCAACAGCATTCCGACAACGTTGTTCATCATTTCTGCCGCCGAGCCCCAGCCCTTGCCGAGACCCGAGCCGCCCTCGTTGTTGATACCATATCTGATAGAGAACGTCGAAACAACCTCTGCGGTCTGATATGTATCCGCATTGTACAAAAGGATAACCTTTTCATATCCTATGCTGAGGAGCGAGCCGATTCTCGTGATAAGCATGATAACTATTGTAGAAAGGATGCTGGGAAGAACAACGTATCTCATCTGCGCCATCTTTCCTGCGCCGTCCATCTGTGCAGCCTCGTAGCTAGTCGGCGAGATAGCGATTATCGCAGCGAAGAATACAATACTGTCATAGCCCGCGCCCTCCCAGATACCGCTTATCTGGTAGATGGCTCGGAAATACTGCGGCATATGGAGAAGACCTCTCATAGCCGTGTCATGGTCGATCGCTCCGATGTTTTCGAGCATCTGTGAAATAACGCCGTAGCCTGACATTTCGCCGCCCTGCTTTACAAGCATTACTATGAGCGACGTCATAACAACTGTTGACATGAACTTAGGAAGATACGTCGCTACCTGAAGAACGCTGCGGGCAATGTTTGAACGAACCTCGTTAAAGAACAGCGCCACGATGATAGGCGTCGGGAAACCGAAAAGCAAACCGTAAAAGCTCAGAAGGAACGTATTACGGAACGCCCTCCAGAACTCAGGTGAGATCGAGCTTGTCGCGTTTCCGAAAATCAAAGTCTGGAAATGTGCAAAGCCAACATAGTCCTGCTCTGCGACAGACTTTATTGAATCGGGCATCTTAAAACACCCGAGGAGCTCATACATCGGGAAATAACGCCAGAACAAGAAAACGAGGATCATCGGAACCAGCATAAGATACAGACGCCAGTCCTTTAAAACCGTTCTCAGAACGTTCAGCCAATGATGTTTTTCGACATCATCGCGAACAGATTGCTCCGGATCTTCGATGTATGTGCCGCTTTCTTCATCGAAAATCAGATAGTCACTTACTTGCATCTTTGAAACCTCCTAAATGCGAAATTTTGTTATTATCGAAGAATGCAAATCAATGTTAGAGATAATTTTCCCCGTCAGCTTTTCTTCTTTCGCTGTCGGTTCGGATTATATAATGTTTCTGGTCTTCAAACAGACCATCGGGAACTCGTGATATAAGCACTACAACTACTGTAAATAAAAGCGTTATCGGGTCGGATACGAAAAAGCCGATAAGGTCTTGAACTTGCCCGCCGAAAAGCAGCCCCACCAGCCACCTTCCGACCTGTGCGACGGAGAACATCAGGACAGCGTATATTCCCGTCAGCCACCATGTTTTTCGGATCTTTTCCTTGTCTACAAACTTGAACATCAAAAGCCCCAGCAGCATAAAGCAATTTCCGACGCAATATTCCGCGATAAGCGCGGGGTCAAAGCCTGCCAGCACAATGCTGTACGCCAATCCGCCCACCACCGCCTGTATTGCCGCAAAGCCGTTCCACCTCATCATAACGATGCATGTGACCGCGACAGTTGTCGAAAGGCAATATATCTCGTTAGAAAACCATTTGCTTGCCGCGAGCGTCACGACCGTTTCCATGACAGCCGCGATAATTGTCCATATAACAAGGTCTGTAGTTCTGTATCGTCTGAACGATGCGCCTCCGTCGTTCTCTTCTTCTTCAAAGCTATCCATCAATACCCGCTCTCCGCTCAGAATAAGCCGCATTTCCGAAATTTCTCCGGTTGCGGAAAACCTTCTCGGAACTGCGAGAAAGGACTCCAAGACACAATTATTGTTTATTCGGTCAATAATCTTCTATTTGAGTATATCACATTATAGCGCTCATTTCAACTGTTTTTTGAAAAATTGTCAATAATGCATAATTTTTTTTTCACTCATTAAGCAATATTAACATTTATTTTTTGAAAACGTTGTAACATTTTGACAACATTTTCATATTTATATATTTCCCGTTTGTTATAGCTGTAAAGCCGTTTATTAAGAAATGAGCAAAAATACAAAGTGTGAATTAAATCATTTTTTCTGTTTACTTCTTCATTCGTTTTATTATACCACTTTTTTATTTATTTGTCAAGATTTCTGTAATTCAGTTTTTTGCAGTCCAAAGCTTTGACTTAACAATAGTCGGAAAGGAGGTGGAAGAAATGTCTGAGGAATTTATCAGCAGGAGCGAACACGACGAATTCTGCCGCAGGCTCGACAGTGAGAACGCACGGCAGAACCGCCGCATAGAATTGTTAGAGGAGAATATCCGCGAATTGGCTACTCTGACTACTTCTGTAGAAAAACTCGCCGTAAATATGGAAAGCATGCTCCGCGAACAGGAGGAGCAGGGTTCGCGGCTGAAATCTCTCGAATGTCGCGACGGCGAGAAGTGGCGGCAAGTTGCAGGTTATACAATAACCGCTGTTATAAGCCTGCTCTTGGGCTATCTGTTTACACATATTATTGTATAAAGGAGGAATATAACTATGAAAATAAACTGGCAGCGTAAGCTTACAAGCCGAAAGCTGTGGATCGCTGTCGCGGGGTTTGTCGCGGGAATTGTCGTTATGCTCGGCGGTTCTGATGAAACGGCAAGCATGATAAGCGGAGCGATACTTAGCGGTGCTGCGGTCGTCGGATACATTTTCGGCGAGGGGCTTACGGATATGGCGAATTCTCAGAAAGGAGGTGACGAAAATTGAACATAAAATACGCAGGAATAGACGTTTCCTCTTATCAGGGAAACATTGACTTCGATGCCGTAAAAGCGGGCAAACTGAAGGACATTCCGGTTTCATTCGTGATAATAAGAATAAGTGCGGGCAAATATCCCGACACTCGCGCAATTGCAAATATAAAACAGGCTCTTGAATCAGGGCTTGATGTCGGCGTTTACCACTATTCGACCGCGCGGACCGCAGACGATGCAAAAGCCGAGGCGGAGCTTGTCTTAAAGCTTATCAAGGACAACGGTTTTGACGGAAAGCTTTCTCTTCCCGTTACGTTCGACATTGAAGAAAACGACGTTTTAAAGCTCGGAAAAGCTGCCTGCACGGAAATTGCCAAAGCATTTATGGATACAATAGCGGCGGCAAATTACCAGCCCATGCTGTATACCTATGCGGCGGCTTATAATGCATATTTTGACAAAAACGCGCTACAGGACTATCCGTTATGGGTAGCGGCATACATTTCCGAAAAGACGCTCAACAACACCTACGGAATAAAGAACTATGCCGTCTGGCAATTCGGCGTTGCGGGAAATCCCGACTTTGACCTTGAAGTTATAGGCTCTGTGGCAGGAGTTAAGGGACAGTGCGACGTTGATTATATGTACGAAGACCTTGCGGCAAAGATAAAAGCAGAAGGGAAAAACGTTTTCCCAAAAGAAAACGGCACGAGCTATACGCTGACGATAACGGACATACCGACCGAGGCTTTGGCAAACGAGCTGCTTTCTTATGCCGAAGGTCTGGGCTACAGCGGAACTGTTACTGAAAACAAAGCTGTGCTGTCTGTAGGCGATAGGGTGATGATGGAAGAAGGCGCGCCCATCTACGGAACAACGGACAAATTTGCGGGCTGGGTCTATAAAACACCTCTCTATGTCCGCGAGATAAACGGCGACCGAATTGTCGTATCGACCCGCACAAGCGGAGATGTAACAGGCGCGGTGGACAGACGATACCTTATAAGGTTGTAAAATCCTCTGGGGAAGTTTTGCATCACACGTGGTTTATTGACAGTGCGCTGTCAGTATACAGTGTAAAATGTAAAGTATTCAGTAAAATGTTGTCCACGCATTATGCCCTTCGGGCAAAACGCTACGGCGGACATTTTTTTAGATTGTTTTAAGTCAATAGGCACGTGCATAACTCTTATGGTAACGCTCCAAAACGTTTCAGTCCGATAGCAATCTAATATTACCCGCCGCAAGGCGGGTACATTTTACTGACTACAGCGTTATGCGCAAAGCGCATAATGCGTACACTGTCAACTGACTACTGCGGTCCTCTTTTTACTCTATTGAATGACAAAGTGCTGTCAATATGCATACTTTTTTTCTCATCCGAATATCATAGCACCAGGGGTGAAAAACTATGGGAAAATTAAGAAACTTTTTGGTATGCATAGCGGCGGTTTCCTGCCCGATACTTATAGGCACGGACAATGCCGTTGGAGCTGCTCTGCGCTCGGCGGCATATCTTTCCGCAGGCGTTTATTATCCTGTAAGCAATTCAAATTCTCCAAATACGGACAAGCCCGATATTCCCGACACTCCCGATATTCAAAACAATTCCGAATATCCGTCTTCCTATTCGCAGCAGTCATCATCTCATAGCTCATCAAACGACAGCGACACGCCCGAATATCCGGAACCTGATATACTGGGAACGGTAATAAGGCTGAATGAAACGGAGCTTACGGACGATACGGATTATTCAGTGTTTACCGAAAACAGCGGAAAAATATACCGCATGAACTATGGGAAATATTCTTCGGGCGGATACATAGATCTGAAAAGCGGAGCACAGGTAAGAAACTGCACTTCTGTAAACAACTCTGTACTTCAAGCGGCAGCGGAAAACCTTCCCGAACTCGGCGAAAACTATGACCCCGCCGAGCCACAGGTTCTTATCTACCATACCCATACTACCGAGAGCTTTCTCCCAAAAGCCGACAGTTATGATGAAAAATATCCTACCCGCTCATTCAGCGACCAAAGAAACGTTACAGCTGTCGGCGACGCGCTCTGCAACGCTCTCGCAAAACGCGGGATATCCAGCGTTCACGATTGCAAGATACATGACTATCCGTCTTTTCCGGGAGCTTATCAGAATTCTGCCGAAACGATAAAGCGTGACCTCGAACAATATCCGAGCATAAAGATAATTATTGATCTGCACAGGGACGCTATTATAAATGCTGACGGCTCTCTGCCCGCGCCGGTTGCGGAAATAAACGGAAAAAATGCCGCGCAGTTTATGATAATATCGGGCTGTGACGACGGCACTTTTGATATGCCGGATTACATAGAAAACTTCAAGCTGGCTTGTCTGTTGCAAAATTGCGCCGAAACCGCATATCCGAGCCTTGCAAGACCCGTGCTTTTTGACTACAGATGTTATAATCAGAACTTATCTACGGGAGCACTTCTTATAGAGGTAGGGAGTCACGGGAACTCCCTTGACGAAGTGGTTTACACGGGAGAGCTTTTGGGAAATGTGATAGCGGACGCTCTGCTGGCAGTTGACAGTTGACAGTGTACGCATTGAACGCTTCGCGTGCAACGCTGTAGTCAGTTATGGTATCTGTTTCGCAGATATTTTTAGATTGTTTTTAATTTATAGGCACACAAGTTTTCTTTTACGGGTGCATTCCAAAACGTTTCGGTTTGATAACAATCTAAATCCTACCCGCCGTAAGGCGGGTACCTACTACTGCATACTTTAAACTGTACACTGTCAACTGTCAACAGGGCGGACTTCCGAATGTTCTGGAAGTCCGCAAATATATAAAACAGTGTCACATTTTTTCCTTAGTTTCTTCAAGAAGTCTGCTTAAGGTTATATCCTTCATTTCGTTTTCCATTGCGGACTGTATTGTTTCTATTTTACCGTCCATGACCGAATGTATTGTTCTTCCTATCGGACATTCGGGGTTGGGATTCTCATGAAAGTGGAAAAGCGACTCTTCTTTTTCCACCGCTTTGAAGATATCAAGGAGCGTTATTTCCTGTGCAGGCTTTAAAAGATATGCGCCGCCTATTCCCTGTTTTATACCGACCATTCCCGCAGACGAAAGCGAGCCGAGAATATTCCGTATAATAACGGGATTTACATTTATACTACCCGAAAGAAAATTTGACGTCACCTTAGTTTCTTTTTCAAACATAGCAATGCACAGCAAAATGTGTGTAGCTATAGTAAATCTTGAAGAAAACTGCACAAAAACACCCCCTGCCCTTTTAATTTATTATAGCACTTCTTTGTTGTAATGTCAATAGTTACAATGAAACTGTAAAAATTTTGTGCAAGCGTACAAATATGCGTTGTAAGTATTGACATTACAACTTAAATTTGCTATAATATGGTTGTAACAGCAAAGGTTACAACCATTTTTTTAGGAGGTCATTATTATGAGCAATTTCACAAAAGTAAACGTAGGACAGGAAGCAAGGACCGAGCTCCACGACAAGCTTTCTCTGACGGGTGCGGAGATAAGCATAAACAACCTTCCCGCAGGGGCGAGCGTTCCGTTTGTTCATTCCCACAAGAAAAACGAGGAGATCTATGCTATACTTTCGGGCAGCGGAAAAGCTGTCATTGACGGAGAGAGCGTAGAGCTTAACGCAGGCGACTGGCTGAGGATCTCTCCCGCGGCTAAAAGGCAGTTCTTTGCGGCGGACAATTCCCCGATAAGCTATATCTGTATTCAGGTAAAGGCTGGCTCACTCGAAGAATATACTGCAAGCGATGCAGAGATTGGCTGAATTAAACAGGCTTTTAGAGGTAAGAGGTTAGAGGTAAGAAGTAAGAGTTTAAGCCTAAAGGCTGTTTGCTGAATATAACGTATAATAGAAATAAGAGGTAAGGGTTTAAACTCTTACCTCTTACTTCTTACTTCTAACCTCTAAAAGGGCGGGGTGCGGGGCGCGCCAGCGCCCCGCGACTTCCCCCTTCCCCTTCTAGAGGTAAGAAATTAGAGATAAGAGGTTAGAGTTTTAGAGGAGAGGTTATTCGATTTTCGTAAGTATTCTAGCCTCTAGCCTCTTTATCCGAAAACTAAACAACTTTTTATTTCAGAAGTTCCCCGAAATTCTTACATCTTACTTCTTACCTCTTACTTCTAGCAGGATAGGGCGAATAAACGTTATTTAGAAAAACAACGTTTGAAAAGAAATAAGATGTCGGAGTTTAAACTCTTACATCTTACTTCTTACCTCTTACTTCTAAAAGCCCTCTTATCAGCATATAGACCGACATTGACAGAATAAGTAAAAATACTGCCGCTCCGAGGGTATTTCCCATAATTATCCTGAATTCTTCCGAATTGCCGAATGCCGATATAAGCGCGGATTGCAGCGAATACATAGAAATAGCCGCAGTTGCAAGCGAAAGCGCCTTGCTTGCAGAAAGAACGGGGTCATGATAAGCTCTGTATACAACTATATTTCTTACAGCCGCAATTGCCGAATAAAAAGTGTACGCGGCTATAGCATAGATCATATATCCCGGATAAACTATTGTATGTCCCATATACAGCGTTATGCAATGTATACCGAATAAGGCAAATACCAAAAGCAGCATAACAGCGCCGCAAACAACATATCTTTTCCATTTTTTCAAAAGCGTCATATTTGTGCGCCCTATAAGCAAGGAAAAGCGAATGACGCTTAAAATGAGATAATAAAACGCAAGTGTTCCCGACCATATTGAGCGCGCGGCTATCCCGTTTATGCCCTGCAACAGCGCGTAAATGAGATTTATTGCAAGGTTGAAATACAAGAGCACTTCGGCTCTGAACAGCTTGTCGTTTTTAAATTTTAATATACTGCTCTTTTCTTTCATTTCAGATCGCTCCGGCGGTTTTCAAGTCCGCCTTCAATGCCGCTTGGCGCAATGCAGGACATACATATTTCCGTTATATCCTCGATAGTGTCCGCGCAGTTGTTTTTTATCCACTCTTTTACGACCGATATTATTCCGCCGAGATAGAAATGTATCACATAGGGCTTTTGCTGTTTTTCAATTTTAAATTTATCCATTGCGGGAGAAAATACCTCGTCGAACAGTTTTATAAAGGTCTTTTCGGTGTCAAAAACCGAAGGGTTTAAAAGCACGACCTTGAACAGGCGTTTATTTTCGCGTACAAACTCAAAAAAGGGTTTTAGATATTCGGGACAGATAAAGATTAAGTCCTTTATATTTTCCGAGCTTAATCTCTTTTTCACGTCCGAAAGCTCGGGCGAAAATTTTTTAAAGCACTTTTTATTTGTGTATTCAACGCACTCGTTCAGAAGGTCCGCGATAGTTTCATAATGAAGATAAAAGGTAGAACGGTTGACGCCTGCTTTTTCGCATATTTCCTTTACCGTAATGTACTCAAGATCCTTTTTTTCCAGACATTCAATAAGTGCCTCGTCCATTCGTGCGGCTGTACTGAAATATTTGCTTTCCGCTTTGTTCAACCGTTTTGCCTTCTTTCTAAATGTTATATTATCAGCGCTCGGATATGATATACTTTATTCCTCGCTGTCGGCTATTTCTCTTGCAAGGCGTATTATATCGCCCGCATACTTATCCTTGCTTTTTTTAAGAATGCTCTTATAGATAGGATAATTGACGGCAGTTCCGATAAATCCTATAAGTCCTATGACAATGCCCATTATCATAAAAACTGTCGTTCCTTCGCCTATAACGCCCATACAAAGGCACATTCCCACGCCCGCAATAAGCGCGCAGATAATGCCGAATGTATAGGTAAATATCTGAGCGGGCAATTTTGCCGCCCTGTCCAGCTTTTTAAGCTGCATGACCTTTGTCGCGCTCTTTTTTGAATACTCGTTTACGATAGCCTCTGCATAAATTTTGTCCGTGTTCATTATAAGATACCTCCGTTTTAATGTTTTATTTTTTAATGCCGTGCATTTATCTGCGCCGCATTTATTTTGTATCTTTATTATAACACCGGACATTCCGATATCAAACAACACGTTCGTGGTTTTATGTTGATTTAATATTATTGAACATCTAATGAATTACATATTTGTGGTTCTTTTCAAACGTTATTTCTCTCAATAACGTTATCTCGCCCCAACCCCCTAACCCCCTTCCCCGAAGGGGAAGGGGGAAATTGCGGGGCGCTGGCGCGCCCCGCACCCCATGCAAGGGATTTGGTGACTTGGTGGCTTGGCGACTAGAATACAAACGAGAAACGAACCGCCTTTCCTTTACAGCTCTAACCTCTAACCTCTAACCTCTAACCTCTAACTTCTAACCTCTAACTTCTAACCTCTAGAAGGGAAAGAGGGAAAGTCGCGGGGCGCTGGCGCGCCCCGCACCCCGCCCTGTTGGCAGTTGACAAGTGTACGGCATTATGCGCTTTGCGCAAAACGCTATGTACAGTAGTCAGTAGAATGTGTCCGCCTTGCGGATGACATTTTTTAGATTGTTTTAAGTCAATAGGCACATGAGCATAACTTTTACGGTAACGCTCCAAAACGTTTCAGTCCGACAACAATCTAAATCCCACCCGCCGTAAGGCGGGTACAATAGCTGTACACTGTACCCTGTACACTGTATACTGACAACAGGCGGCTGAATTTCTCCAACCGCCTGTCTTGTGTTATTAAGCCAGATTATTGAGCTTGTTTAAGCCTTATTATGCCTTCTCAAACTCTTCCTTATATGCCTTCTGCAATTCAACAAGGTGATCGTACTTAGCCTTGGAGTTTGCAACTGCCTTATCGAACAGAACAGTAGCTCTGTCGGGATTAGCACGCATAAGAGAGTTGTAACGAACTTCTCTCATCATGAATGCCTTGTAGTCGCCCGTAGGAGCCTTGCTGTCGAGAGTGAACGGAGACTTGCCCTCGTCAGCGAGCGCGGGATTAAAGCGGAACAGATGCCAGTAACCTGCCTCTACTGCCTCTTTCTCTACCTGCTGAGCTATTGTAAGTCCGCCCTTGATACCGTGGTTGATACAAGGAGCATAAGCGATTATCAGCGAAGGTCCGTCATAAGCCTCAGCCTCTGCAATTGCCTTCAAGCACTGGTTTCTGTCTGCGCCCATTGCTATCTGTGCAACATATACATAACCATAGTTCATAGCTATGCCCGCGAGATCCTTCTTCTTAACGTCCTTACCACCTGCCGCAAACTGTGCTACTGCGCCGACGTTTGTAGCCTTGGATGCCTGACCGCCAGTATTTGAATAAACCTCGGTATCGAATACGAGGATATTTACGTTCTTGCCCGAGGCAATAACGTGGTCAAGTCCGCCGTAGCCGATATCATAAGCCCAGCCGTCGCCGCCAAGGATCCACTGGCTCTTCTTTGAGAGATACTGCTTGAGCGCGAGAACATCTGTTGCCTCCTTGCTGCCGCAGTTGCATGCCTCGATCTTTGCTACAAGAGCCTTTGTAGCCTCAGCGTTTGCCTTGCCGTCGTTCTTGGTTTCAAAATACTTGTCGATAAGTCCAACCATTTCGGTGTTGCCCTTGCCCTCAGCCTTTTCGCGGAGAACCTTCAGGCAGTTCTGCGCTCTGTTTCTTAGAGTATCCTGAGCGAGGAACATACCAAGACCGAACTCTGCGTTGTCCTCAAACAGCGAGTTGCCCCAAGCAGGACCGTGACCTTCCTTGTTTGTGGTGTAAGGAGTTGAAGGCTCAGAGCCTGCCCAGATAGACGAACAGCCCGTAGCGTTTGCAATGTACATTCTGTCGCCGAAGAGCTGAGTTACAAGCTTAGCATAAGGAGTTTCGCCGCAGCCTGCGCAAGCGCCCGAGAATTCGAGCAGCGGCTGCTTGAACTGAGCGCCCTTAATGGTGCTCTCTTTGAACTTCTCAACTGCCGCGTCATTCGAATTGTCATTTGCAACAGCATAATCAAAGAACTTCTGCTGTTCCATAACCGTCTCGATAGGCGACATAACGAGCGCGTTCTTTGCCTTGTCCTTTGCGCCCGCAGGGCAGATGTTAGCGCATACGCCGCAGCCCGTGCAGTCGAGAGTAGAAATAGCCATAGTGTATTTCATGCCGGGCATTGCCATAGCGTCCTTTGTAACTACGCCCTCGGGCAGCTTTGCAGCCTGCTCCTCGGTGTAAACGAACGGACGTATAACAGCGTGCGGGCATACCATTGCACAGTTGTTACACTGGATACAATTTTCAGGAATCCACTTGGGAACGTCTACAGCGATACCGCGCTTTTCAAACGCAGCAGAGCCCTGCGGGAACGTGCCGTCTGCAATGTCAACAAACGTCGAAACAGGGAGCTGATCGCCGCGCTGTGCATTTACGGGAACCTGGATCTTGTTTACAAAGTCTATAAGGAACTTGTTGTCGCCCTCGAAGTGCGGGTGAACAAGCTCGCCTTCTGCGTTAGCCCAAGCCGCGGGAACGTCAACCTTTATAACCTCGCCTGCGCCTCTTTCGATAGCGGCATAGTTCATGTTTACGATGTCCTCGCCCTTCTTTGCGAACGACTTATAAGCTGCCTTCTTCATATACTCAATAGCCTGGTCAGCAGGGATAATGTTTGCAATTGAGAAGAACGCCGACTGAAGAACGGTGTTGGTCTTATTGCCAAGGCCTATCTCCTTAGCTACCTTGATAGCGTTGATTATGTAGAAGTTGATGTTGTTCTTTGCGATGTATGCCTTTACGGGAGCAGGGAGCTTTTCATCAAGCTCGTCTACCGACCACTGGCAGTTGAGCAGGAACGAACCGCCGGGGATAACGTCCTGAACCATATCATACTTATCGATATACGACGGGTTGTGGCAAGCGACAAAGTTTGCCTTGTTTATGAAGTAGGTGGACTTTATCGGAGTCTTACCAAATCTCAGGTGAGAAATGGTTACGCCGCCCGACTTCTTCGAGTCATATGCGAAATATGCCTGAGCATACATGTCGGTATGGTCGCCGATGATCTTTATAGAGTTCTTGTTTGCGCCGACAGTACCGTCCGAGCCGAGACCCCAGAACTTGCAGCAGGTCGTGCCTTCGGGAGTGGTGTTCGGGTTTTCTGTAACCTTGAGCGAAAGATTTGTAACATCGTCCTCAATGCCGACAGTAAATACGGGCTTATCCGTATTGTTGTAAACGGCGATGATGTGCGACGGGTTGCAGTCCTTTGAACCAAGTCCGTAACGACCCGTAAAGATCGGAACGTTCTGGAACTTGCCTTCTCTGTTGAGAGCGGCAACAACGTCAAGATAAAGAGGCTCGCCCATAGAGCCGGGCTCTTTCGTTCTGTCGAGAACGGTTATCTTCTTTACTGTTTCGGGAATAGCCTCAACAAGAGCCTTTGAAACGAACGGTCTGTAAAGTCTAACCTTTACAAGTCCTACCTTCTTGCCCTGTGAAAGCATATAGTCAATAGTTTCCTCGATCGTATCGCATACAGAACCCATAGCAACTATTACCTGCTCAGCGTCGGGAGCGCCGTAGTAGTTGAACAGCTTGTAGTTAGTGCCGATCTTGGCATTTACCTTGTCCATGTACTCCGTAACAATTGTGGGGATATTATTATAATAAGTGTTGCAAGCCTCTCTTCCCTGGAAGAAGATGTCGGGGTTCTGAGCAGTACCGTGAAGAACGGGGTGCTCGGGGTTGAGAGCTCTGTTGCGGAATGCCTGAACAGCGTCCATATCTACCATTTCCGCAAGATCGTTATAATCCCATACCTCGATCTTCTGGATCTCGTGAGAGGTACGGAAACCGTCAAAGAAGTGCAGGAAAGGAACTCTGCCCTTTATTGTTGAAAGGTGAGCGACAGCTCCGAGGTCCATAACTTCCTGGGGGTTGGTCGAGCAGAGCATAGCGTAGCCCGTCTGACGGCAAGCATAAATATCGCTGTGGTCGCCGAAGATCGAAAGAGCGTTTGAGGCAACGGCTCTTGCCGAAACGTGAATAACCGACGGAAGCAGCTCGCCCGCGATCTTGTACATATTCGGGATCATAAGGAGCAGACCCTGCGAGGCGGTATATGTAGTTGTAAGCGCTCCGGCGGAAAGTGAGCCGTGAACAGCGCCCGCAGCGCCGGCTTCCGACTGCATTTCAACGACCTTTACGGTTTCGCCGAAGATGTTCTTTCTCCCGGCAGTAGCCCAGGAATCTGTAACTTCCGCCATAACGGAAGAAGGGGTGATGGGGTAAATAGCAGCCAGATCGGTAAACGCATAAGAAACGTGACCCGCGGCGTTATTGCCGTCCATCGTTAGCTTTTCTCTAGCCATTGGTTTATTCCTCCTAAGTTTTATTCGGTATCCGAAAAAATCGGACACTTATCTACAACTTACATTCTAACACATTTATTTGTAAATTGCAATAGAATTTCTGAAATTTTTTCTAAACTTTCTGTTAAAAGTCACAAATCAAGGATTTAAAGCGGTTTTTGAAACAATAGTTGAATTAAACAACATTCTGTTTACTTTTATAGCGCTCACTTCTAACCCGTCCAAATTTCGCATAAAATCCGTTAGGGGTGATATTTATGCGCAAGAAGAAGAAAAATCCTCGGTTTATCCCTTATGCCGCAGGGATAGCGGCGGGATATGCAGCACTGCTTTTAATAGCGGGGATAGCCGCGATTATAGTGCTTATAACCGACGTTACGGCTTTAGCTGGCGCGGCGGCAATATTCGCGATTGCCGTAGGCAGCTTTATAAACGGGCGGCTTGTCGGTAAAATTAAAAGAAAAACAGGTCTTAAAACAGGGGCGTTATGCGGGGCGGCTTTTATCGTGCCGATAATTCTGCTTTCGATAATATTCGGAAAAGCAGGGAGCTTTATGCTTTTTGTAAAGATAATACTAAGCGTTATTTTCGGCGCAGCGGGAGGAGTAGCGGGAGTTAATGCTAAGGAATCTTAAAAACATAAGGATAATAGCCCTTTCTGCGGCGGCTTTGCTTGCGGCGGGATTTCTGCTGATATTTTCAGACAAGGCGCGCACTTCGGTTTCAGACGCCGTTTCGGACTGTCTTGAAGTTATTATCCCGTCGCTGTTCGCTTTTTCGGCTCTGGCAATGTACCTTCAAAAAAGCGGGCTGTATAAGACCGCGCTTAAGCCGTTTACGTTCATTCTGTCGAAAATTCTGAAAACCGATGAGGAGATATGCGGGCTTATACTGCTTTCAAATATAGGAGGCTATCCTGTCGGAGCAAGTCTTCTTTCCTCTCTTGTAGATGAAAACAGGCTCGGAAAAAACGACGCGGCAAGGCTTATGTGCTGTTGTTTCGGGAGCGGACCTTCATTTATAATAGGTATGGTCGGAAAAGTCGTATTCAACAGCGCCATTGCGGGAACGTTTCTGTTTTTATCGTGCTTTCTATCATCGCTTGTTATGGCGGCTGTAGTTTTATCAAAAGAAAAGGTAACTCTGAAAAAAGCGGGCGGCGGGTATGACCTTAGCGCGGGCTGTTTTATAAATTCCGTTTCAGCCGCAGCAAAGGCGATGTTTTCCGTCTGCACGATGATAGTTATTTTTTCAGTCATTTCTGCGGCACTTAGCGAAACAGGCGTTTTCCTGCCGCTCGGCGAAAACGCTGTTATATTCTCGTCAATTTTAGAAGTCACGAGGATAAAGGAAATGACGGCGGGTTCAATGCCGATATGCGCGGCGCTTTTGAGCTTTGGTGGAGTGTGCGTTGCACTTCAGATAACGGCGATAGTCGGAGGAAGGATACCTCTCGGAAAATTTCTGCTGTCGAGGATACCTGCCGCCGCTCTCAGCGCGGGATTTTCGGCACTGTTCTCGCTTTTTCTCCCGAACATAAGCGAAGAAACCCTTGCGGGAAACGCCTATACAAGCGTGTTTTCGGGAAACGCGGCGCTGTCGGTTTGCCTTTTGGCAATGTGCGCGATACTGCTGCTGGGGGAAAAGTCGAGTAAACAGGAAGAGGGATAGCGTTGCTGACAAAAAAATGCACTTCGATTTGAAAATAAAAAAAACAGGCTGTCAGTAAAGCCTGTTTCCTAATGCGGAACACCGGACTTTATTAACAGCCCGATATTATTATTCTTCGTCCATTTTCGCGTATCTTTCAAGCACCGCGAAAAATTCGGGGCATTGCTTTTTGAAATTTATCGGCTTGAAAGTCTTTGCGTCAACAAAGCCGTGGGAGCTTGTTCCCTCGGCAAGAATACCGCTCTCGCCTTTCTTTTCTACGGTATATGAAAACTCTATCTTCGCGGCGTTGAGGCGGGTTATCCTTGCGGTTATAACAAGCTCGTCGTCGTATTTCGCGGGAAGTCTGTATTTACAGGTTATCCCCGCAACGGGGAGCATTATCCCCGATTTTTCTATTTCCGCATAGCTCATTCCCGCGGCTTTTATATAATCCGTACGCGCTATCTCGAACCATACGGGATATACCGCGTGATGTACAACGCCCATGCAGTCGGTTTCCGCATATCGCACAGTAATATAAGTCTTGTTTGGCATTTATTTTCTCCTTTTTATTTCTTCCAAGTAGCAGGCGTAAACAGCAACAACATCGGGAAAAGTTCGAGTCTTCCCGCGAGCATATCAAAGATAAGCACTATTTTGCTCAATACCGAGAAGAAACCGAAATTCGCCGTAGGTCCTACCAGCTCAAGACCCGGACCTATGTTGTTTACGGTCGCTGCGACAGCCGTAAAGTTTGTTATCAGGTCATGCTCGTCAAACGATATAAGCACCATAGACGCCACAAACAGCAGCAGATATGCCACTATAAAGACGCTCACCGAGCGCACCGTTTCATGGTCAACGGGTCTTCCGCCGAGCTTTACTTTTTTGACCTGATTCGGATGTATCATAACGAGCAATTCTTTTCCAAGGCTTTTAAACAGAATGATGATCCTCGAAACCTTTATTCCTCCGCCCGTACTTCCCGCGCAAGCGCCTATGAACATAAGCAGGACAAGTATCGTTCTTGAAAGTTCGGGCCAGGGGTTGAAGTCAACTGTCGAAAAGCCCGTTGTCGAGATAATGGATGAAACCGCAAACGAGGAATCAAGAAAAGCCTCTCCCAGATCTCCGACCATGCTCCTTATATTAAATGCAATGACGGTTATCGAAACGGCAACTATTGCAAAGAATATGCAGACCTCGGAAGTCAGCGCGTCTTTTATCTTTCCTTTTATCAGGAAGAAATAGCTGTTGAAATTGACCGAAAACAAAAGCATAAACACAATGACTACTATCTGTATATATGCCGAAAAGCCGCCTAGGCTCGTGTTGTAAATTCCAAAACCGCCCGTGCCCGCAGTAGCAAAAGAAGTATTAAGCGCCTCAAACGGGGTCATTCCTCCCGCTATAAGCAGAATGAACTCCGCCAGCGTCAGCACAAAATATATGGCGTACAGCAAAAGCGCGGTAGTTTTTACGCGCGGCACGAGCTTGCTTACAGACGGACCGGGCGACTCGGCTTTCATTATGTGCATATTCTGCGCGCCCGACAGGCGGACAAACGCCATTATAAACACAAGCACGCCCATTCCGCCGACCCAGTGGGTAAAGCTCCTCCAGATAAGCATGGATTTTGAGAGCTTTTCAACGTCGCTCAGTATGCTCGCTCCCGTCGTTGTAAATCCCGAAACCGTTTCAAAAAGCGCGTCGATATATGACGGTATCTCCCCCGAAAGGAAAAAAGGCAATGCCCCGAACACTGACAATACTATCCAGCTAAGTGAAACTATAACATAACCGTCGCGGGAATAAAGCTTTTTGTCCTGCGGTTTTTTTATTTTTGTAAGCAGCAGTCCTATTGCCAGGCATATCGCCGCAGTAACGGCAAACCACACTATGGCGCTTTCTCCGTAACAAACGGCGGTTATCGCGGGGACTGTCATAAATATTGCCTCAAATATCAATATCCAACCAAGGATATAAGTTATCATTCTGTAATTCATAAATCTTCCCCGTTATCTGAGAATATCCGTAATATCGTGAAGTTCGGAATCCGCCGAAACAATAACCACCATATCTCCCGGCTTTATCACATCAGAGCCGCGCGGGATAACCACTTTTTTATCACGCAGTATCGCCGCGACAAGTATCCCGTCTTTGAGTTTCAGTTTCATGAGCGGCTCTTCGGTAACTGCGCTCGAATCGCGAATGATAAACTCCGCCGCCTCTATCTTGCCTTTTATGACCTGGTGGAGCTGCTCGACGTTACTTCCCTGGGCATTTTTGAGCGAACGTACATAGCGCACTATCGTATCCGAGGTTATGCTCTTGGGGTATATTATAGTGTCAAGGTCGAGGTGTTTAATTACGTCCTCAAAATCGATTCTGTTTATCTTCGTCACAAGCTTTGCGTTTCCTTCGCTGCGCGCAAACAGCGACAGGAGAATGTTTTCCTCGTCAAGATTTGTAAGAGCAACAAACGCTCCCGCCTGCTGCAAGCCTTCTTCAAGCAAAACTTCCTGATCGGAGGCGTCGCCGTTTATGACCGTAACGGCGTTTCCCCACTGTGCGCAAAGCTCATCGCTGCGCTCGGCGTCTTTTTCTATTATCTTTACCGACACCCCGTCGTTTACAAGAATATCGCACAGATAATGCCCTATCTCGCCGCCGCCTACTATCATAGCGTCTTTTACGGATTTTGACTTGTAGTTTATCTTTCTGAAAAAGTCGTTTGCTTTTTTGGGAGAGGCGATTATGGATATAACGTCGCGCTCTTCAAATACGGTGTTGCCGTTTGCTATATAAGCATCGTCGCCGCGCTCTATCGTGCATACAAGAACGTCGCAGCCAAGCTTTGAAGAAAGCTCTTTTACGGCAAGTCCGACGAGCGGGCAATTTTCGGGCAATCTGAGCTTTATAAGCTCAACTCTTCCCCTGCAAAATGTGTCTATCTTCATAGCCGAGGGGAAACGCAGGACTCTCGCTATTTCCGCCGCGGCAGCCTGTTCGGGATTTATGACCATAGCAAGACCCAGCTCGTCCTTTAAAAACGGAGCCTCGCTGCTGTACTGCGGACTTCTTACTCTGGCAATGGTCTTGCAGTTGCCCGCTTTCTTAGCTATAAGGCAGCACAAAAGATTAAGCTCGTCCGAGCCGGTAACGGCGATCATAAGATCGGCGTGTTCTATGCCCGCCTCCTGCTGGACAAGGTGCGTCGCGCCGTTTCCCGTAACACCCATAACGTCGCATTTTGACGATACTTCATTCAGCTTTTTCGCGTCTGTATCAATAACCGTTATATTGTTTCCCTGTTCGTTAAGCTGCTCCGCAAGAGCCTCTCCTACTTTTCCGCAGCCTATTATAATAATGTCCAAAGGCTAAAATTCTCCTTTTAGATGTAAGAAATAAGAGGTAAGAGGTAAGAACTGAAATCAGGGGTTCTCTTACCTGTCGTATTTTAAAATCGAATACTCATATATTATATACCTTTTAACTCCAAATGTCAATAAATTTCCGAAAAGAGCTTTTAATAAAAAAGTTTGTATAAAATATTTTTTTCAAGGTCAGGAGGTTAGAGTTTAGAGGCTAGACGCTAGAGATTAAGCCCTAGCCTCTTTTTCCTTTCTATACCATATATTGAGCGGAAAACTGTTTGGCTGTTACTGAATACTGTACCCTGTCTACTGCCAACTGTCAACAGGCGGGGTGCGGGGCGCGCCAGCGCCCCGCATTTTCCCCCTTCCCCTTCGGGGAAGGGGGTTAGGGGGATAGGGCGAATTAAGGTTATTGAGAGAAATAACGTTTGAAAAGAATCACAAATAGGTTTCTATACAAGACGAACAGCGTTATGCAGTTTTTGTAAACAATCTGTGAATAAATTTTTTGGGCTATTGACTTTATAAAAAAACAATGCTATAATAATGACGGGCTGTATTGCCTGAAAGGAAATGTAAATTATGGCAAGAATTAACGGAGAAGAAATAAACGCAGAAAACGCGCTGATTTCCGAATATCTTGAAAAAACAGGATATTCGCCAGAGCGCGTGGCGGTTATGGTAAACGGCGAGATACTGCCGAAAGCGGATTATGCGAAAACAAGAATTTCCGACAACGACGAAATTGAAGTTGTAGGCTTTGTAGGCGGGGGATAATTTAAGTGGAAATTACCGAAGAAGAATTTGCAAGGGCGGTAAATTCGCGCTCGAAGTTCCCGATATATGAAACGATGAAAAAAGCCGTGATAGGCGTTGCGGGACTTGGGGGACTGGGGTCTAACATTGCCTGCGCGCTAGCGAGGAGCGGCGCGGGGACAATTATCGCGGCGGATTTCGATGTTGTTGAACTCTCCAACATAAACCGACAGATGTATACCCTAAAGCACCTCGCAATGAAAAAAACCGTGGCTATAAAAGAGATAATAAGCGAAATAAACCCGTTCTGCAATGTGATAGCGCATGACGTTTTCATTGACGAGAAAAATTGCACGGAAATTTTCGGCGGCTGTGAGATAGTTTGCGAGGCGTTTGACAATGCGCAAAGCAAAGCCGTTCTTGTAAACAGTCTGCTTTTAAGCGACAAGAAAGTTAAGGTCATCTCGGGTTCGGGTATGGCTGGCTTTGGCAGAGCGAACGACATAACTACCCGGACAATCTCGGAGAGGTTTTTTATCTGCGGGGATATGAAATCAGACGTTGCAGACGGAGAGGGGCTTACCGCGTCAAGAGTTATGGTCTGCGCGGGGCATCAGGCGAGCAAGGCAGTAGAGCTTATATTGAACGGATAATTTATCCGCCAATTGAACATGTAAAAATAAAGCGAAATAAAGGAAGGCAAAAAATGGAACAGAAAAGAATTGACCATATGACCTATCTTCCCGATATGGAAGTTTTAGACTCAGATATAGGAGATCAGGTCATAGCAAAAATGAAAGCGTATGATTATACAAAATACACGGCTGCGGACGTAAAGCGCGCGCTGTCGGCGGAGTACCCGTCAATTGAGGATTTCGCGGCGCTGCTGTCGCCTGCCGCAGAGCCGTTTCTTGAGGAAATGGCGAGGAAAGCGACAATTGAAACCCGAAAGCATTTCGGAAACAGCGTCTATCTTTTCACACCGCTTTATATCTCGAATTACTGCGAGAACTACTGCGTATACTGCGGGTTCAACTGTCACAACAAGATACGCCGCGCAAAGCTCGACACCGACGGGATAAGGCGCGAAATGGAGGCTATTGCGAAAACGGGAATGGAAGAAATTCTCATTCTCACGGGCGAGAGCCGCAAGATGTCGGACATTGAGTATATAGGAAACGCCTGCTCGATAGCTCACGAATACTTTAAGAACGTGGGAATTGAAGTTTATCCCATGAACACCGATGAATACAAGTATGTACATGAATGCGGAGCGGACTATGTAACGGTTTTCCAGGAAACCTATAACTCCGACAAATACGAAACACTTCACCTCGGCGGTCACAAGCGCATTTTCCCCTACCGTCTGAACGCGCAGGAGCGCGCGATACGCGGAGGAATGAGGGGCGTTGCGTTTGCGGCGCTTTTGGGGCTGGACGATTTCAGAACGGACGCTTTTGCGGCGGGAGTTCACGCTTATCTTATCCAGCGCAAATATCCCCATGCGGAAATTTCATTTTCCTGCCCGCGCCTGCGCCCGATAATAAACAACGACAAGATAAATCCGCGCGACGTACATGAAAAGCAATTGTTGCAGGTAATGACCGCATTCCGCATTTTTATGCCGTTTGCGGGACTTACTATCTCTACGCGCGAAAGAGCGGGATTCAGAGATAACGTTGTGGGAATGTGCGCAACGAAAATTTCAGCAGGAGTAAGTACGGGAATAGGCTCGCATACCGATGAAGAATCCCTCGGCGACGATCAGTTTGAAATAAGCGACGGAAGAACGCTTTCGGAAGTTTGCGACGCTATCCGCTCGCGCGGGCTACAGCCTGTTATGAACGATTATGTTTATGTTAAGTAATAACGAGCGCGATAGAATAATTTGCGTTACAAACAGAAAGCTCTGTAATATGCCGCTCGAAAAGCGAATTGAAGAGCTGGTAAATGCGGGGATAAAAAAAGTTATCCTGCGTGAAAAGGATCTGAGTGAGGAAGAATACACCGCGCTTGCCGAAAAGATTTCCGGCATTTCGGGGATAGAACTTTATGTCCACAGTTTTACGAATGCTGCGAAAAAGCTTTTCATAAAGCGGGTTCATCTTCCGCTAAGCCTTGTGAATGAGAAAATATGCTCGGAATTTGAAACGGTTGGCGTTTCGGTGCATAGCGTTGAGGACGCGCAAAAGGCAGAACGGCTCGGAGCGTCTTATATAACGGCGGGGCATATTTTCGCTACCGATTGTAAAAAAGGTTTAGCTCCGCGCGGACTTGAATTTCTGAAATCTGTTTGCGAAAGCGTGAAAATTCCCGTTTACGCCATAGGCGGGATAACCCCGGACAATATGCAGAGCTGTATAGACGCGGGAGCTGCGGGAGTTTGCGTTATGTCGGGACTTATGAAACGGGGAGCGTTTTTAATTGACGAAAAAGGCGATTTGTAAAAAATAGATGAAAATTTTAAAATCCCGCTTGACAAAAAAGAAGTGTTGTGGTAAAATAACTTTGTTGAATTGAATATGCCTTAAAAACCGATGAGGCAGAGATAAAGGCGCTTATGTACTTACAGAGAGCGGTTGTTGCTGAGAATACCGCAGAAAACAGAGCGTTTGAGCCGATAGTAATAATCTATCTGTATATTGTCAAGCTCCAGACTGTATAGAAAGCCCCAGATGCTCGTATTGAGCGCCTGCGGCGCACAACACTGAAACGCGACTGCAACTAGCCTTTGTGGTTGTTCGCATTATGCGCTACGCGCAAAACGCTGTAACGTTGACAACGCAGATGGGGCTTTATATACAGTCTGGGCTCTTAAATGGACTGCTGAGGGCGTGAGGAAAACCGTGATTGCATTCATAAAGGGAAATGCAAGTGCGGCGAGTATTTTGCGACGTGTGCGAGCGTTAATCGCAGGGGTATGTCAGTACCCGCAGAGAGCGCGGAGTTTTCCGCGAATTAAGGTGGTATCGCGGCGATTATTTTCACCGTCCTTATGACAGAGAAATACTGTCACGAGGGCGGTTTTTGTTTTATTACCGCAAAAATACCGTTTCGCTTAGTTTTGAAAGGAGCATGATATGTTAATCCCAAGCAAAGAAGAATCGAAACAATATGCGGATTACAGCAGGATACCTATTAAAAAGGAGATCCTCTCGGACATCAGAACGCCTATAGAAGTTCTGAAAATTCTTAAGTCTGTGAGCCGTCATGTCTATATCCTCGAAAGCGTTGAAAACCAGGAGAAATGGGGACGGTATACGTTTCTGGGATACGACCCGACGCTTGAAATTTCCTGCATAAACGGAAAGCTCACCGTCAAAAACGTGCTTTCGGGAGAAACCGAAACTCTTGAAGTAAAAAGCCCCGCCGAGTATATAAGAAAGCTTATGAGCGGCTTTAAGTCGCCTGTTATAGCGGGATTTCCGAGCTTTACGGGAGGACTTGTGGGATATTTCAGCTATGACTATATAAAGTACAGCGAACCGAGGCTGACGCTCGACGCTCTCGACGAGGAGCATTTCAAGGACGTTGACCTTATGCTCTTTAACAACGTTATAGCCTTCGACAATATCCGACAGAAAATAATCCTTATAACAAACATTTCGGGGAGCAATATAGACGAGGAATACGAGCTTGCGGAAAAAGAGCTTGATAAAATGGCAAAGCTAATAACCGAGGGAAAGCCCGAACAAGAACACGAGGCGCGCCTTATGAGCGAATTTCACCCATTGTTCAGCAAAGAGCAGTATTGCGCAATGGTTGAACGCGCGAAAAAGTATATCTACGAGGGCGATATTTTCCAGGTCGTACTTTCAAACAGGCTCGAGGCGGACTTTGAGGGAAGTCTTTTAAACACCTACAGAATGTTGAGGACTCTTAATCCCTCGCCGTATATGTTCTATTTTTCAAGTGACGATATGGAAGTTGCGGGGTCAAGTCCCGAAACGCTCGTAAAGCTCGAAAACGGCGTTCTGCACACATTCCCGCTCGCGGGAACACGCCCCCGCGGAAAGACCGACGAGGAGGACAAGGAGCTTGAACGCGGACTTCTGAAAGACGAAAAAGAGCTTTCCGAGCATAATATGCTTGTTGATCTGGGAAGAAACGATATAGGAAAAATTTCGGAGTTCGGAAGTGTCGAAGTTGAAAAATACATGTCAATTGAGCGCTATTCTCACGTTATGCACATAGGCTCGACGGTGCGCGGGCAGATAAGAAAAGAGTTCTGCGCCTTGGACGCGGTAGACGCGGTGTTGCCTGCGGGAACGCTTTCGGGAGCGCCGAAGATACGCGCCTGTGAGATAATAAACGAGCTGGAAAACAACAAGCGCGGAATTTACGGCGGCGCAATAGGCTACATTGATTTCAGAGGAAACCTCGACACCTGTATAGCTATCCGCCTTTGCTTTAAGAAAAACGGAAAAGTTTTTGTGAGAAGTGGCGCGGGCATAGTAGCGGACAGCGTCCCCGAAAACGAATTTACCGAATGTATAAATAAGGCTAAGGCAGTCGTAAAGGCGCTAGAGGCATCACAGGAGGTATGAATATGATATTGCTTATAGACAATTACGACAGCTTTTCATATAACCTTTATCAGCTTATCGGGGCGATAGATCCCGATATAAAGGTAATAAGAAACGACGAGCTTTCTTGTGAAGAAGTACTTGCGTTAAACCCCTCGCATATAATAATAAGCCCCGGTCCGGGCAGACCCTCTGACGCGGGAATTTGCGAGGAGCTTGTAATAAAAGCGGCGGGAAAAGTCCCGATACTCGGAGTTTGCCTCGGTCATCAGGCGATCTGCGAGGCTTTCGGCGCAAGGATAACCTATGCTAAAAGGCTTATGCACGGGAAAAAGTCCACTATTGAATACGATACTTCTTCCCCGATATTCGCGGGGATAAGCGGAGAGCTTGAAGTTGCGCGTTATCACTCTCTTGCCGCGGACGAAAGCACAATGCCAGAGGTGCTTAAGATAACGGCAAAGACGGACGACGGCGAGGTAATGGCAGTAGAGCACAAGGAATTTCCCGTGTTCGGACTTCAGTTCCACCCCGAAAGTATACTGACAACAAAAGGAAAGGCGTTTGCCGAAAACTTTTTGAAAATAAGAACTTAATTTTAACCGAAAAGGAGAATTTATTATGATCAGAGATGCAATCATCAAAACCGCAAAGGGCGAAAACCTCACATTTGACGAGGCGTCGGAAGTAATGCGCGAAATAATGACGGGAAACACAACTCCCGCTCAGACCGCCGCTTATCTCACCGCACTTCACCTGAAGGGCGAAACGGTCGAGGAAACTTCGGCGAGCGCCTATGTAATGCGCGACTGCGCGACGCGCGTCAGCTATAACGGCGACGTTATGGAAATCGTCGGAACGGGCGGCGACGGCGCACAGTCTATAAATATCTCGACAATTTCGGGAATTATATGCGCGTCTGCGGGCGTTAAAATTGCAAAGCACGGAAACCGCGCGGCGTCTTCCAAATGCGGAGCAGCGGACGTTTTGGAGGCGCTCGGCATAAACATTTCGGTATCTCCCGAGGGCTGTGTAAAGCTGCTTGATGAAGTCGGAATGTGCTTTATGTTCGCGCAGAAATACCATACGGCTATGAAGTATGTCGGACCTGTGCGCAAGGAAATAGGAATACCCACCGTGTTCAATCTCCTCGGTCCGCTCACAAATCCCGCTCATGCATCTTATCAGCTTTTGGGAGTTTACGACGAGAGCCTTTTGGAGCCTATGTCGAAAACTCTCGTAAAGCTCGGAGTTAAGCGCGGAATGGCGGTTTACGGTCAGGATAAGCTCGATGAAATATCCGTAAGCGCTCCGACCTCGGTTATTGAATTCGAGAGCGACAAGTTCACAAAATACGAGATAACCCCCGAGCAGTTCGGTCTTTCGCGTCACGAGATGTCCGAGATAAAAGGCGGCGACCCTGCGGAAAACGCTAGGATTGCAAGAGAAATTCTCGGCGGAAAGAAGTGCGCAGGACGCGACGCGGTTTTACTTAATGCGGGCTCTGCGCTCCATATCTACAAGGGCGTTTCTATTGAGGACGGCATAAAGCAGGCGGCAGAGATGATAGACAGCGGCGCGGCAATGAAAACTCTCGAAAAATACATTGAAGTTTCAAACAAGGCAGAATGACAACTATGAACATTCTCGATGAAATAGCGGCAAAGACCCGCGAAAGGATTGCCGAAAAACAACGGGAAATACCGCTTTCGGAAGTCCGCAAAAAAGCCGAGGCGCTCCCTGTTGACACGGGCTTTCCCTTCTATAAGGCGCTTTGCGGGAATGATATCTCTTTTATCTGCGAGGTGAAGAAAGCCTCTCCGTCAAAGGGCATTATTGCGGAGGATTTTCCTTATCTGCAAATTGCAAAGGACTATGAAAAAGCGGGCGCGGCGGCAATTTCCTGCCTGACAGAGCCTTTCTGGTTCAAGGGCAGCGATGAGATACTGAAAGAAATAACAGGCTCGGTAAATATCCCCGTCCTGCGGAAGGATTTTACCATAAGCGAGTATATGATATACGAGGCGAAAATTCTCGGCGCGGGCGCGGTCTTGCTTATATGTTCAATTCTTAGTGAACAGCAATTAAAGGATTATCTAAAGCTTGCTCATTCTCTTGGACTTTCGGCGCTTGTGGAAACTCACAACGAGGAAGAAATTAAAACCGCCGTGAATATCGGAGCGAAGATTATCGGCGTAAATAACCGCGACCTCAGGTCATTTACGGTAGACGTGGGAAATTCCGCAAGGCTCAGAGAGCTTATTCCCCGCGACAGGGTCTTTGTTTCGGAAAGCGGGATAACGACAGCGGCTGACGTTGAAAAGCTGCGGGAAATCGGCGCAAACGCGGCTCTCGTCGGAGAGGCTCTTATGAGAGCCGAGGACAAAACGGCAAAGCTGAAAGAACTGCGCGGAGAAAAGTAAAATGGCGGTCAGAATAAAATTATGCGGAATGTTCCGCGAAGAAGATATTGAATACGCAAACGAGGCTAGCCCCGACTATATCGGTTTTATCGTTATGTTTCCAAAGAGCCACAGGAACATTGACATTAAGACTGCCGAAAAACTAAAAACGCGGCTTTCACCAAAAATAAAGTCGGTCGCCGTTTCGGTAAATGCCGATATAAATAAGTTTGCGGAATTTGCAAAGCGCGGTATAGCGGATATGCTCCAGTGTCACGGAAATGAAAACGCGGAATATATCAAAAGATTAAAAGAGCTTACGGGCGTTCCGATAATCAAAGCCGTAAAGGTGACAAATACGGACGACATAAAAAGGGCGGACGATATGGGAGCTGATTTTCTCCTGCTCGACAGCGGCACGGGCAGCGGGATAAGTTTTGATCATTCGCTTATTGACCCCGAGAAAATCAAGACGCCGTTCTTTCTCGCGGGCGGGCTTACTCCCGAAAATTTAGCCGAAGTCGCCGCGAAATTAAAGCCGTTTGCAGTAGACCTTAGCAGCGGCATTGAAACCGACAAAATAAAAGACCGCGAAAAAATGATAGCCGCCGTAAAGGCGATAAGAAGTCTTTAAAAACTAAACTTGAACGAAAGGAAGAATATTATGTCAAAAGGACGTTACGGCGATTTCGGAGGACAGTATATCCCCGAAACGCTGATGAACGAAATTCACAAGCTCGAAGAGGCTTATGAACATTACAAGAATGATCCCGATTTTGTCGCGGAGCTCGATAGGCTGAACCGCGAATATGCGGGCAGACCTTCCCTGCTGTATTATGCGGAGAAGATGACGCGCGACCTTGGCGGCGCGAAGATCTATTTCAAGCGCGAGGATCTAAACCATACGGGTTCTCACAAAATAAACAATGTTCTCGGACAGTGCCTGCTTGCCAAAAAAATGGGCAAAACGCGCATAATCGCCGAAACGGGCGCAGGTCAGCACGGCGTTGCCGCGGCAACAGCTGCGGCGCTTATGGACCTTGAATGTGAAATTTTTATGGGCAAGGAAGATACCATAAGGCAGGCGCTCAATGTCTACAGAATGGAGCTTTTGGGCGCAAAGGTACACCCCGTAACGAGCGGCACGATGACGCTCAAGGACGCAGTAAACGAGGCTATGCGCGACTGGACGAACAGAGTAGACGACACGCTTTATGTTTTAGGCTCGGTAATGGGTCCTCACCCGTTTCCGATGATAGTGCGCGATTTTCAGAGCGTTATCTCCAAAGAGGCAAGAGAACAGATACTCGAAAAAGAAGGCAAGCTCCCGACCGCCGTTATGGCTTGCGTAGGCGGCGGCTCAAACGCTATGGGAATGTTCTATAACTTTATAAACGACAAGGACGTCAGGCTTATCGGCTGCGAGGCGGCAGGGCGCGGCGTTGATACGGGAGAAACCGCGGCAACTATCGCTACGGGCACGCTCGGCATTTTCCACGGAATGAAGAGCCTTTTCTGTCAGAACGAATACGGGCAGATAGCGCCTGTTTATTCGATATCCGCGGGTCTTGATTATCCGGGAATAGGTCCTGAGCACGCTTATCTTCATTCAATAGGCAGAGCGGAGTATGTTCCCGTTACAGATGACGAGGCGGTAAATGCGTTTGAATATATCGCGCGGACAGAGGGCATTATTTGCGCAATAGAAAGCGCTCACGCTGTCGCTCATCTTATGAAGATAGCGCCGACCATGAAAAAGGACGACATCATAATATGCTGTCTGTCGGGTCGCGGAGATAAAGATGTTGCGGCAATTGCCCGCTATCGCGGAATTGACCTGCACGAATAAGGAGAACAAAAGATGAACAGAATTGAAAACGCATTTAAAAACAAAAAAGCCTTTATAGGCTTTCTGACGGCGGGCGACCCGAGCTATGAGGCATCTTATGAAAATATTATGGCGCTTATAAGGGCGGGCGCTGATATGGTGGAAATAGGCATTCCGTTTTCCGACCCTATTGCCGAAGGTCCTGTAATTCAGGGGGCAGACGTAAGGGCATTAAAGGCGGGAATGACGACCGACAAAGCCTTTGAGCTTGCCGCAAAGGTACGTTCACAGACTGACATTCCGCTTGTGTTTATGACATATGTAAATCCCGTTTATAAATACGGCTATGACAGGTTTTTCGCAAAATGCGCGGAAATAGGCGTAGACGGTCTTATCTGCCCTGACCTTCCGTTTGAGGAAAAGAACGAGGCGGACGGCGCGGCAAAGGCTCACGGCGTTGCGCTTATTTCAATGATAGCTCCTACGAGCGAACAGCGCATAAAGTCCATAGCGGAAAGCGCAAACGGATTTTTGTACATAGTAAGCTCTATGGGCGTTACGGGCGTAAGGAGCGAGATAAAGACCGACCTCAAGTCCATTATGGAAAGCGTTCGGAAATACGCCAAAGTTCCCGCGGCAATAGGTTTCGGCATTTCAAATCCCGAACAGGCTAAAAAGATGTCCGAGCTTTCGGACGGCGTAATTGTCGGCTCGGCAATAGTAAGGCTCGTAGAAAAGTACGGCGAGGGCGCGCCTGAGGAGATCTATAAGTTTGTAAAATCTCTTAAAGAAGTTATTTAATTTCTAGGTGATAGAACAAGGCAGGCGTGCTGACAGTTGACAGTGTACAGGGTACAGTAGTCAGTTATGGTGTCTGCTGACGCAGACATTATTAGATCGTTTTTAAAGGAAAGAGCGTAAACCTATCACAGGCTTACGCTCTTTTAATCCCGGAACAATCTAAATCTTACCCGCCGTAAGGCGGGTTCCTACTACTGCATACTGTACCCTGTAAACTGTCAACTGACTACAAGTTCGTTTAATCTATTCTCCAGGTAAGCAACGCGCTCTCTTATATACCCCGCGAAACCGTAGTGATAGGTGTGGTTGAACTCGCTGTTAAAGAGGTTGTATTTCCCGCGAGGGTCGTTTTTAACGCTCTCGCCGATAAGCTCATAGAGCTTATCTGCTCCGCTTTCGTCATACTCTTTGAGCCATTCGAGAGTTTCCTTACAGTATTTAAGATACGTTTCATAATACTCGTCTACCGCGAGGAGCTTTTGTATAAGCGGACGCTCCTTTATATCCTCCGCTCCCGTAAGCCCGTCGGCAATATCCATTTGCGCGCCGTCGCTCGGCATAAATCCCCAGCCCGTCTGATAAAAGCACAAGTCCATATCCCACGGCAATACATAAAAAACTCCGTCGTTAAAATACAAGCAGTAGTTGTGAGCCGAATAACCGCCGTAACCGTCGCAATGATGAATAACCGCGCCTACCGCAATATACGCCAGCGCCGAATCCACATCAAGCACGCTTTCTATTTCTCCTTTTTCTCCGAGCGGCGTTTCATCAAGCACCTTTACCAGCTTTTTAAGATCCGCCCGCGAAGTGTCGCTCCCCTTTTTCTGCTTTATTGTCCAGGAATCCATATCTGGCGCAAGCGTCGCTAGCTCGTCCGCTTTGTAGAGATTGTGCTTGTGACTTCCGAAAACGCGTTCAAGATAGCTGTCGTCTATTTCTTCAACACCCGTATAAAGCCCCATAAGCTCCCCGTTTACATAGACATTGAAATACGCGCATAACGGCGCGTCCTTTCCTATCGCTCTGAAAGCCTCATACCCCGCATACTGCCGTGCATATGAAACATCTATATAATTGTTACACAACACAAGCTCATCAAGACCCATAAATGTGTTTTCGGTGTACTTGTCAAATTTAATCTTAAACGGGAAACAGGTCATGCCGGCTTTTACGGTTTCATTCAGCGTTGAGTTTCCGTGAGTTTTAAAACCGCAATTTTCGATAGTTTTTCCGTCTATAGTTATATCCGCGCTCTTGTATTCCTTGTCTTTCGGCGCGGCACATATAGCGCTCCAATCCTCGGCATCAATATTTACATCAAGCCTGTGCACTTTCTGTTCTTCAAAAAAAACGGCATATTCGGGCTGTTCGCGATTTTGTTCATCGCCGTAGCCAAAGCCGTTTTTATTTGTGCTGTCTTCTTCTGTAAAGCTGCCGCCTGCGGCGGTGTTTAATTCTATCTTCAACGAGCTTGTTTCGCTGTTGTCGCACCCCGAAAGCATAAGCAAAGCTGATATAGTAAATGCTGCAAGTATTTTTTTCATAGTGTTCCCCAATTCCGTGATTTAAATTATAACTTCAATTAAAACCATTCTGAAAAAAATACTTAATAAATGTCGAAAAAGTTGCAGAAAAATTTCTGCTTAAAATTTTATTCGGGGCGGAGCTGTTTCAGGCGCTTTGTAAGATAAACCGTGCGGTCGTGGATATAATATGAAAGACCACTAAAATAAGATTTATTGAACTGATTTCTAAATGACGAATAGTCGTAAAATCTGGTGGGGTCGTTTTTTACATATTCGTCCAGCATATCGCGCATATCATTCAGCCAACTGCTTTCGTCAATTTCTTTGAGCCAATCGTTGAGCTTTGAACAATAATCAAGATACTTATTATAATATTCGTCTACCGCAAGCAGCTTATTTACCAAAGGACGCTGTGAAACCGAGATACCCCCTGTTATGGGCGAGGCAATGTCCTGCCGTGAACCGTCACTCGGATCATATTGCCTTTGCCACTGTAAACATACCTCGTTCATATCCCACGGAATAAAATAAAATTTTCCGTCATTTACATACATGTAGAAGTTATGGGCATAGTATCCCGCATAATCATCCCAATTATGCAATACGGCATTTACCGCGAAATATTTAAGGACAGAGTCCACGTCTAAAATGTCCTCAATATTTTCCTTTTCACCGAGTTTCATTGTATCGAGCGTTTTTATAAGGTTATTAAGATCAGCCCTGCTTTTATCACTTCCTTTTTGCTGGGTAATTGCGCTTTTGCTCATAGTCGGCAAAAGCGTCGTTTGCGTTTCGCTTTTATAAAGATTGTGCTTGTGACTGTTGAACACACGCTCAAGAAAGCTGCTGTCAACAGATTCAACGCCGACATAAAGACCATGCAGCCTACCGTTTACCGTGATATTGAAAAACGTCACATATGGGGCAAATCCGTCTAATACCCTGAATCCCTCATATCCGATATATTCCCGCAAGAACGACCTGTCGTCTACAACGTTCAAAAGACTAAGCTCATCAAGCCCCATAAACGTCCTGTCGTCAATATACTTGTCAAATTTTATCTCAAACGGCGGGCGCATTTCATCTTCTTCAAAAACGGCGTATGCATAAAGAGAGGTATTCCCTCTGGTGCGTATGCCTGCGTTTTCATACATTTCGCCGTCAATAACAACATCAACGGTCCTATAGGTCTTTTCAAAAGGGTGGGTTATAAAATAGCTCCAGTCTGACGCGGGCATTTGAAAATCTATAGTATGAACGGCTGTTTCCTTGAAAAAATCTACATATCCGGGTTCTTGTTCTTCTTTGAAAAATTCATCATAGGAATTATCTTCAGATCGGCTGTTGTCAATAAACTCGGAGTCGGAGATTTCCGTTTGCCCGCTTATTACAATTTCAAGCGGGGCATCTTTTGTATTGCCGCGGCACCCCGACAGCAAAAGCACGGAAATTGCCAAGACTGTAGCCTGAAACTTTTTCATAATGCTCCTTTAACGTCTGTAGGTCGTGTACGAATAATAGTGCTGATCCTTTATAATTATGACGCGATA
This sequence comes from uncultured Clostridia bacterium, assembly GCA_947631575.1. Classification (GTDB taxonomy): domain Bacteria; phylum Bacillota; class Clostridia; order Oscillospirales; family Ruminococcaceae; genus CAG-115. Next base: position 17,999 of record CANRLW010000006.1, on the reverse strand, counting down.
AGCTCTGCGCCGGTTATAGGGTTTTTGTTTGCCGTGCGTATCTGCTCTATACGCTTTGTAAGATAAGCCGTGCGGTCGTGGATAAAATAGGCAATGCCATAGTAATAGGCTTTATTGAACTGCATGCCGAACTCATAATAGCCGTAAAACTTGGTAGGGTCGTTTTTTACATATTCGTCCAGCATATCATGCAGTTCATTCAGCCTGCCGCTTTCGTCAATATCCTTCAGCCACATGTTTAACTGTTCGCAATAATCGAGATACCTTAAATAATATTCATTTACCGCGAGCAACTTTTTTACCAGCGGGCGCGTTTCAGCAGGCGCAGCCGCCCATGTAAGAGGCGTTATTATATCGTGCTTTGAGCCGGCGCTTTGACTATAGCTCGACTCCCACTGTAAAAAGCTTTCGTTCATATCCCACGGGAGAAAGTAAAACTTTCCGTCGTTCAGATACAAATAGTAGTTGTGGGCATGCTTTCCCGCATAGTCGTCCCAGTTATGAATAACGGCATTTACCGCAAAATTTTTCAGCACCGAATCCACATCAAGTATATCCTCGATATTTCCCTTTTCGCCAAGCGGCATTTCGTTCAGAACTTTTGTGAGGTATTTAAGATCCGCCTTGCTTGTGTCATTGCCCTTTTTCTGTTCAAGAGTACTGTAAGCCATATTCGGCAGTAGCGTTGCCTGCGGTTCTCCCTTATAAAGATTGTGCTTGTGGCTGTTAAAATACCTGTCAAGATAACTGCTGTCAACGGATTCAACTCCGACATAAATACCGTGGAGCTTTCCGTTTACGGTGATATTGAAAAAAGATACGCAGCCTGCAAAGCTGTCAAGAGCTCTGAAAGCCTCATAGCCCAAATATTCCCTCAGAAAAGAGCGGTCGTCAACAACGTTCAAAAGGCTAAGCTCGTCAAGTCCCATAAACGTTCTGTCTTCAATATACTTGTCAAATTTTATCTCAAAAGGCGGGCGCATTTTTCCGGGAGTATAATCGATATACCATCTCAGAGAAGTATTTCCTCTTGTGCGTATCCCCGCGTTTTCATACATTTCGCCGTCTATAACAACGTCAACGTTTGTATATGTCTTAGCCAGAGGGTGATTTATAAAATAGTTCCAGTCGGACGCGGGCATTTGAAGGTCAATGGTATGAACGGAGGTTTCGCTGAAAAAGCCGACATATTGCGGCTCTTCGGGCTTTTTTTCCGGCTCGGGAAAAGGTGTGCTGTCTTCGCCGGAATTTTCCGTGTTATTGCTGTTATCAGTGCTGTTATCTACAGACCCGCTCTCCTCGGCGATAAATATGGTAAGCTCGCTTATATCCCGTTGTTGTGCGCAGCCCGCAAACATAAATACAGCTAATAGTAAAATGGCGATAATTCTGAATTTCATATTTAAAAGCTCCCCTTTCTCATATTGTATCATAACTTGTATTTATATTCAACTATTTTTTGACAAAATATATTAAAAAGTTTTCAACAATAACATATTTCTCTTGACGAAAAGCATTAAATGTGGTATAATTATAGTGTATAGTTTAATCAGACGTGTTGGCAGTATACAGTAGACAGTATGCAGTATTCAACAGTGGTTCTTTTCAAACGTTATCTTTCTAAATAACGTTTTCTCGCCCTATCCCCCTGCCCCCTTCCCCGAAGGGGAAGGGGGAGAGTGCGGGGGCTGCCGCCCCCGCAACCCCTGTTGACAGTTGACAAGGGACAGTGTACAGCAGTCTGTTAAGGTACCCGCCTTGCGGCGGGTAATATTAGATTGTTATCAGACTGAAACGTTTTGGAGCGCTGCCGTCCGGAGGCTAGAGTTTAAGAGGAAAGGTTGTCCGCTCATTTCTTACCTCTAAAAGGGCGGGGCGCGGGGCGCGCCGGCGCCCCGCATACTCCCCCTTCCCCTTCGGGGAAGGGGGTAGGGGGATAGGGCGAGTAAACGTTATTCTGATAAATAGCGTTCAAACACAACCACTTCTGAATACTGTATACCTTCCAACAAGTCCGAGAGGGAAAGAAAGTACTTAAAAAGATACATCTTTTAAGGGAGGAAGAAAAATGCCCATAAATCCATTTGACGATGCAGAAGAGATCGCCAAAAAATCAATGGTGCTTTTCCTGCTTATAGACTGCTCGGGAAGTATGAGCGGCTCTAAGATAGGAACAGTAAACGCCGTTATGGAAGAGCTTATTTCGGAAATACGCGGGATAGGCGGAGCGGACGCGGATATAAAAATAGCGGTACTGAAATTTTCGGGCGGGAGCGAGTGGATGTATCCCGAGCCTATTTCTGTCGAAAACTTTGAATGGAAACCGCTCGACGCGGAAAATGTTACAGACCTCGGAAGTGCGTTTTCCGAGCTTAACTCAAAGCTTTCGAGAAATTCGTTTATGAACAGTCCGTCGCTGTCCTTCGCGCCTGTTATGATACTTATGTCTGACGGATATCCTACGGACAACTTTGAAAAAGGGCTTGAAGAGCTGCGCCGAAACCGCTGGTATTCCGCGGGAATAAAAGCCGCTGTTGCAATAGGCGAGGACGCAGACCTGGACATTTTAGCCCGCTTTACCGAAAACCCCGACAGCGTTGTTGCGGCGCATAACGGAGAGGCATTAGCTAAGCTCGTAAAGTTTGTGGCTATAACTTCATCTCAAATAGGCAGCAGGAGCATTCGTCTTGCTGAAACGGAAGAAGATTTCCGCACAAAGCAGCAGACTGCCGCAGAGCAAATCCGCGAGTATGCGGAAAGCTCCGAAATAAGCGAGGATATAGAAGAGGGCTGGTAATGCGCTCTATAGGGTAAATTATGCTTGAAAACACAAAATTCAGGGGTTATGCCCTGTCGGTGCGCGGCGCCTCTCACGAGTGCGAGGGTCTGCCGTGTCAGGACAGCGCAAAGGTCTGCCTGTCGGAAAGCCTTGCATTAGCCGTCCTTTCCGACGGTCACGGCAGCGAACGTCATTTTCGCAGCGCATTCGGGAGCGAAATGGCTGTAAATGTCGCTATACGTTCTGTCAGTGATTTTGCCGAGCAGAATGGCGGCATCGACAGGATATTTCAGAACGACCGCACTACCGCCGCAAGAAGAATTGCCGCAAACATAATCTGCGGCTGGAACAGCGAGATTGCCGGGCATATGCGTGAAAATCCGCTAAGTGAAAATGAAAAGGCTGTCTGCGAAAAATACGGCGGCATAGCAAACGAGGTCATGTACGGAGCGACGCTTATTGTCGCAGGCATAAGCGAAAAGGGCTGTTTCGGACTTCAGATAGGCGACGGGAACTTTCTTGTTCAGAAAGACGGAGAGATATTCTGCCCCATGCCCGACGACGCGGAGCTCGTCGGAAATCTTACCACTTCGCTCTGCGACAACAACGCCATTGAGAGTTTTCGTTCATTTTACAGCGAGGGGAACTTTTCGGGCGTTTCGCTTTCAAGCGACGGGCTTATAAATTCATTTCTGAATGTCGGGGATTTTATGAAATTCGGGAAAAGGATCTTCTCGGCTATTGAAACCGACACCGCAGACGCTCTCGAAGAACATCTCAGAACGCGCTCCCGCAGCGGCAGCAGAGACGATATTTCCGTTGCAGCGATATATAAAGAAAATAAGTGAGCGCGGGTCTTATTATCATATGATACAAACACGGAGGTCAAAATGCCAAATAAATACAGGATAAACGAAAAGCTCGAACCACAGGAGCTGCATAAACTTTTAACAAGCAGGCGCGCAACAGCCGAAGACGACACCGCGGCACAGAACAAGCTGATGGACGCTATAGCTACGGAAATAGTAATGAAGGCAAAATTTATCTGCGCCGTAAAAATTTTGCCTGAACCCATAAAGAAAAGTGACGGAACATATGATGCCGACGACAATGCAAATGTTTCATTTATGCTCCTTGAAAATGAAAAATTCGGAAAGATCTTCCCTGTTTTTACGGACGAAAGCGAGCTTGAAAAGTGCGATGTATTCAGCAATTATTATACGATAATAACCGACTTTGACTTTATTTCGGGAGTGATTGCAGACGGCGGCGCCTGCGAAGGAATGATGGTAAATCCTTTCGACGACAATATGTTTATAAGCCGAAACGCCGTTTCCAAATGGCGCGAAAAAAAGCAGATACTCCGTACAGGTAGAGCAAATCACATTATCAGGGAAAATACGCCCGTCGATGTATATACACCCGTTCCCTATCCTCTCCAGCTTTCAAACAAGCTCTGCGAGATAGCTAAACAGCTCCCCGAAGTCAATGCTATCTGGCTGCGCGGGATCACCTTAAACGGTGACAGAGGATACCTTCTTGTTTTAGACGCGCCACAGCCCGAACGTTTTTACGATGTTTTCGGCGTTGCGGGAAAGGATTTCATCGGGAAATTGCCTCTGCATATCGTCCCGCTGAATGGAGATCTCGGAAAGAAAGCAACGCTTAATGTTCTCCCGACATACTCGAAATGAGATTTTATTGTTAAAATAGCTAAAAATGTTTCCTTTATTTTTACGTTTTAAAAGAAAATTCCTGTGGACATTTTAAAAAAAGCGTGATATAATGTAAGTAGGTAAGTTGTTTTATATGGAGGTATTTACTATGGCAAGAAAAGCTTTGTTCGGAAATAATATAAAGCCCGCGTGCAAATACTGCGCTCTCGGTACGGCGGCATCGGGCGATACAATAACATGCTCGAAATTCGGAGATGTAAAGTCTTACGATTCGTGCAAGAAGTATGTTTACAACCCGCTGAAGAGAATACCGAAGAAAGAACTTCAGCTCGCGAACTCTGCTGTTAATGATATTGATTTCTAAGGATAAGCAAACCTACATAAACAAACGCCGCGCGGATTTTATTCCGTGCGGCATTGTTAGTTGTAGTAAAAATATATAAAAAGTCGCCGAAAAATCGGCGGCTTTTTGTGCTTTCGGTATATTGCAATATATAGTACCTTGTGATATAATAAACGCAGAGCAATTATTATACATTTGCTGTAAGATGTATATGCCGCCTAAAGCACTTCACCCCGGAAAATTCCGAGGTGAAGTTTGGTCATTATATTCGTGCAATTACGCCGCCGCCATTTCTCCCGACTGTATCTTTGCTTTCTTTTCGAGCTCGTCTTTCCTTGCTTCAAGCGCATTCAGCCGCTCAAGATATTCGTTGTATTCCGAATAAGTAAGGGTTTCCTTCGACGAATACAAAACATCGTTCACATCAGAGTAAAGCTCGCCGTAGTCAGTGTAAAGCTCGTTGGCTTCGTTGTAGAAATCCTCGGTATTAAAATAGCTGTAATATTCGGAATAAATGTCATCTACATCACTTTTGCCGTTTGACGTCACGGCGCTTATGATATAAAGAGCGTCTATGCTCGTAAGATCTTCGGGATTTGGCGTATAGCCTGCCGCTTCGGCGATAATAGCGTCCTTTCTGTCTGAAAGCTCTTTGAGCTTCGACTGGTATTCCTTGTATTCCTCGGAAGTTATTGTGTCACTGTAACTGTAGTAACATTCGCTTTCGATCTCATCATACAGATCTTCATAATCCTCCGCCAATTCCGAAAGCTGTTCAAATTTGTCCTCGTTTTCTTCCATGCTGAAATAGAAGCCGTATTTGGTATAATCTTTTTCGATCTCTTCTACGTCATTTTCGATATCAACAAGAAGCCCTTTGAGAGCATCAGTGCTTACGGTGTCTACCTGTCCTATAATACCATCTATCCGGTCTGCGACCGTATCGCCGAGATCTCCCGCGTCCTGTTTTGTAATAGCATCGCGCACCGTTTTGAGATAGTCTATAAGCTCTTTTTTGAAATCATCGTCGGGCTGAGTTCCGTCCATATAAGGCGTAAAGTCAAGAACAGACGAGGGCTTTTCAAGTGAGGAATTGTCGTCCTTTACTGTCAGAACATAGTCCACCGAAAGACTTCCATAGGTCTTGTTCTTAATTCCGAAAGTAGTCGAGCTTGAATTTTCTTCTACCGAGTTGTTTATAACAATGGTCGTATCGTCCAGAAACTCTGCCGCCTCGGCGTTGTATTCTGCAAATTCATCGGGCAGGTCAATGCTCAGCTCATACTTACCTACATAAGCGTCTTTGCCGCAGAACTTTTCGGTCTTTGCGTCGTTGTATTTAAGCTTTAAAGAAACCGTCTGCTTTTCATCACGATTTACAACAGTCATTTTTATGGTGACAAGACCGTTTTCGTTGTTTTCGGGTTCGTGCTTTACGGAAACCGTATATTGTCCCTTTGACTTGACTTCAAACCCGGTTTCCTTTGTTCCGCCCGCAACATAAGAAAATACTATGCTGTTTTCCTTTCCTGCGGATAACTCGCAGCTTTTTCCGAGAACGTCTCCCCTGTTGTTTATAACAGTTGTGATTGTGAGCGAAAGAGAATCGTCTATCTTTATATTGTCAATATAATCTTCGATATCATCTTTGAGATCGCTTGTGCTGTAGTCAATACCGATGTTGTTTATATATTCAACTATCTTGCCTACAAAGTAATCATCAGACGCGAATTTGTCCGCAATGTCGGTTATGAGCTTTTCGATCTTGTCGCTGTCAAACTCGGCAATGAGCGTCTTTCCCGAAACCGAAACACCCGCCGCGCTTATTTCGCCGTCTTCCATTTCTATTTCGGAATCCTTGTAGTTTTCGATATAGGTTTCAACTACTTCATTTATAAAGCGCTCTATTTCCTTTTCATCAAATTCAAGAGCAACCGCCTCTTCGGGTTCGGAAATTTCAACGTTCGTTCCGTTTACATTTTCAAGTTTTACCTTTATTCCTTTTTCCGACGCAAACGGCAGAACAAGGTAAACTTCTCCCTCGTCGTTTACAAGTATCCTTGCGTCGGCTTTAAATCCGCTTGTTTCAGCAGCGACGGTATATGCCGCGGAGCTTTCGCCGGCAGCGATACCCGCCGTTATCTTTGAGTTATTTATGAAATCAATGATCTCGTCGAGTTCCTCTTCGGTCATATCCGTGTTATTTAATATCTCGCTTTTCGTTTTATCGGTAAGCTCTACGTCCATTCCCAAAGAAAATTCAGCAGAGTTTGCGCCAAAATTGTTCTTCATGGTCTCATTGAGCGCCGCAAACGCCGAAGAAAGATCAACGCTCTGTGCGTCGTCAGATGTTACCATATCCGACATAGGAAGGGACATTCCGCCATAACTGCCCGTGTTTGAGAGCGTTCCGAGCGACGCATAAAGCTCGGAATAGGTTTTAATGCCGCTCGCAAGAGAAGACTTGTCGAAAGACTCTGCCATTTGCTTTATCGAGTTGCCCTCGACCATAGCCGCATAGTTTGCTTTTCCCATAAAGGTACTTAAAACCGTCGCGGAATTAAAAAAGCACAAAACCCCTCCGCCGATAATTGCCGCAACTAAAACCGCCACTATCGTAATAATAAGAGGTTTCTTTGCGCTCTTCTGTTTTACTGCCGCCGCAACGGGTTCATTTGAAACGATAACGGGCGACTGCGCCGTATTCTCCGAGGGAGTAAAGGGCGGTATGTAGCCTGTCGTTCCCGAGGTCGTTCCCGAATAAGCGACCTGCTGTGCCGCTCCGACATAAGAAGGCTCGCTCATCTGCGGAATGGCGGACGTCGCCGGCTGAACGCTCTGCTTTTCGAGGCTTACGGGAGTTGCAAAAGGTACGTTATCACTTGCAGTATCAGCCGCCGTGTCAACAACCGCCTCGGCTATCGGTGTTCCGCAGAAAGCACAGAACTTTGTGTTTTCGGGCAGGGTCATTTTACATTTCGGGCATACTATTCCCTCGTCTGCGGGCGCGGGAACAGGCTCTCCGCAGTTCTGGCAGAACTTTGAGCCTTCGGGTATTTCCGAATTACATTTTTTACAAAACATATTATTTCCTTTCTTAATAACGCGCGGCAATGCCGCATTTAAAGCCATAATGTTATTATATCTTATTTTGTATTTTCCCGTCAATGTATGAACAAACAAAATTTAAAACCAAATTATCCCGTTTTTTGTAAACTTATACTAAACTCCGCCTTCTGCGGCATATCAGCATAACACGGCGTTTTATAAGCGCCATGGGCTTTATTGTTCACTAAAGCACGCCTTGTTACAAAATTATATTGCAATTTACATATATTAGTGATATAATAGAAAAAAACACAGTGAAAAACAAGGATAGGTAAAAATGATATCTGCCGCTTTAGCTGTTCTGGAAAATGAAGAACAACGAAATGAATTTGCCAAGTTTTACGAAAGGTACAAAGCCCGCTTTTTCAACATAGCCCTTAAAATTCTTAATAATCCCGAAAACGCCGAGGACGCTGTACAAGAGGCGTTTTTGAGGATAGCCGACAATCCCGAAGTATTTTTGTCACTGAGCGATTTAAAACGCGTCCATTATATGTACGTTACAGTCAAAAATATCTGTCTTAATTTTCTCAAAAAAAGAAAGCCGCTCAATGACGAAGAATTGACCGAGGACAAAATTTCACAATATGACGAGGATATTATTGAAAATTCTTTGCTTGCTCTTATCTCCCGCGATGAAATAATTGATTTCATTACCACACTTCCCGAGGCGCAAAGGAGCGTTTTGATATTGTCATATTCCTCTGAAATGCCGGCAAATGAGATAGCCAAGACGTTGGGTATTTCTTTATCGGCGGTCTATAAGCGGCTTTATAAAGCGCGAAAGGCTGTCAAGAAATTTATTTTGGAAAGGAGCAATGACAATGTCTGAAAGCATTTTTAAATCTATAATAGAAGAATATGCCGAGCGCGAGTTTAATTCCTATCCCGACACAACCGACCACAAATTCTCCCGCAAACATCGCTCCGAAATGAAAAAGATTTTCAAGATCTATGAGCGCAACGCCGCCGCTCTTCGTCAGAAAAACCGCGCCGAAACCGCCCTTTACTATGCGCCCGCACTTCCCAAAAGGAAACACTTTTCTGCAAAACTAGTAGTTATCACATTCCTCTTAATTTTTTTAGCGTTAATATCGGGTTGTTTTTTAAAGCCTGACGTTATATTTACTGATTTTACCGGCAGGGAATATACCGACCACACCGAAATTCGCCCCAAAAACATAAATAACGCTCCGGAGACTATAGAGAAAAAATACGTTTTGACAGATATTCCAGAGGGATTTGAAATCAGAGAAATAAAAGAAGATGTATTTGGCGTATTTACCAAATACATAAATCGTGAAACAAAACAATATATTTGGTTCGACCAGTGCATTAAAAAAACCTATGGTGCTATTCATTTAAACACGGAGCAGGGGGAATTGGTTGAGGTCGATATAAACGGACACAAAGGATTATTACTTGAAGAAATTGACGAAGAAGATCATTTCACTAACATTATTTGGGACGACGGAGATTACATATTTAAATTATTTTGCTATTTTGACAAAAACGCTACTTTAAATTTAGCTAAAAGTGCCAAACTTTCAGAAATTGAATAAAAAATATAATAGTTATGGTATAAAACTAAATTTTTTAAGGGTCTTATATTATAGAGGACTAAATAATCCTCTGAAAAAATTTTTAAAACGGAGGTGATAAAAATGGTTTTTCTCGCTGACCGACGGCGCAGGTAAAACAGAAGAGTTTACCATTTACAGCGACTAAGTAAAATCGGCATAAAATGCCAAAGGAATTTAAGGAGGTGATTCCCATGAAAAAACTAGCGGCACTATTTTTATCGATCGCTGTAATTATAACATGCTCCGCCTGCGATGATAACAATTCATCAAACCCGAATCTTGATTTTGGCGATCCCATAGATAAACATGAAAATCCCATAACTTATTATACAAAAGAAGAAGTAAAAGAAATGATAGAACAAAACAGCAACCTCAAAGTAAGCGATGATTTCTTTTATACTTTAGTTCCCAAAACTATAGACCATGTGAGCGAATTTGTCACCTGCACTTCCTTTGATCTCGAGCCGAAAGAAGAACTCGAAGAATTTAAAACCATTTATAACTATCTGTTCCCCAACCACGAATTAGACGAAAGATGTTTATATTATTACTATCCTTTTGATGAATATGATGACAGCGCTACTTATGAAGAACTGCTTGATCAGTGGGTATTTGGACGCCCGCTAAACAACAGCGATATATTAAATGCATACTTGGCGGGTGAATATATTTATGACGGTCTTACATTTCTGGTTTATGATGAGATGAAGTTTCCGCACGAGGAAAGCGTTGCTTTGTCATATCGCAGCCCGTTCGGAAACGATTATTGCAATTTTAACAAAGGCGTTCTTGAAAAATATATTGCACAAAAGAACGGCGAACAAACTTATCATGCAGCATCGAGTATTAATGTTAGCTACTATGCGGCAGAATGTGTCGGACACTATCCTCCCGACAGCGAAGAAAAATTTAAAATGCTTGACGGCAAAGAAATTTCAATAAAAGACGCTGTAAAGTTTTTTGAAAGTTATATAGAATCTATCCCGACCGCCGCGGAACATTCGGGATTTGATATCCATGTAAACGACGTCTATGTCTATAAGCTCTCGGAAGACGACGATTATTATGGATTTGATTATACTACTTCCAGATCGTTCGACAATATACCATTTACTTATATTGACGGCACTGATGTTGACGGCGGAAACAGAGATCTGGCTAGTGGATGTATGGTAGTTACGGACGACGTTGAGGGAGCATATTCGACTTATAATGCATATAAGGCTTTTGATGAAAAAAAGCACACGGACTTCATTCCGTTTGAAAAAGCGGTAAAGACCATCTCGGAAAAACTGACGGACTATGTAGACTTTGAAGTAACAAAAGCCGAGCTTTTTTACAGATGGGGCGAATTTGTAGGCGAGCATAAGATAGGAGAAACCTATACACGAGCTTATCCCGCATGGAAACTGACCCTTGAAAATCCGAACGACGATATAACGTATGTAGCCTATTTAAACGCTCTGACGGGAGAATTCAGCGGGGGGAGATGAGAAATTAAAATCGGCATAAAATGCCAAAGAAATTTAAGGAGGTAATTACCATGAAAAAATTAGCGGCACTATTCCTATCGATCGCCGTAATTATAACATGCTCCGCCTGCGATAACAATTCATCAAACCCTAATCTTGATTTTGGCGATCCCATAGATAAACATGAAAATCCCATAACTTATTATACAAAAGAAGAAGTAAAAGAAATGATAGAACAAAACAGCAACCTCAAAGTAAGCGATGATTTCTTTTATACTTTAGTTCCCAAAACTATAGACCATGTGAGCGAATTTGTCACCTGCACTTCCTTTGATCTCGAGCCGAAAGAAGAACTCGAAGAATTTAAAACCATTTATAACTATCTGTTCCCCAACCACGAATTAGACGAAAGATGTTTATATTATTACTATCCTTTTGATGAATATGATGACAGCGCTACTTATGAAGAACTGCTTGATCAGTGGGTATTTGGACGCCCGCTAAACAACAGCGATATATTAAATGCATACTTGGCGGGTGAATATATTTATGACGGTCTTACATTTCTGGTTTATGATGAGATGAAGTTTCCGCACGAGGAAAGCGTTGCTTTGTCATATCGCAGCCCGTTCGGAAACGATTATTGCAATTTTAACAAAGGCGTTCTTGAAAAATATATTGCACAAAAGAACGGCGAACAAACTTATCATGCAGCATCGAGTATTAATGTTAGCTACTATGCGGCAGAATGTGTCGGACACTATCCTCCCGACAGCGAAGAAAAATTTAAAATGCTTGACGGCAAAGAAATTTCAATAAAAGACGCTGTAAAGTTTTTTGAAAGTTATATAGAATCTATCCCGACCGCCGCGGAACATTCGGGATTTGATATCCATGTAAACGACGTCTATGTCTATAAGCTCTCGGAAGACGACGATTATTATGGATTTGATTATACTACTTCCAGATCGTTCGACAATATACCATTTACTTATATTGACGGCACTGATGTTGACGGCGGAAACAGAGATCTGGCTAGTGGATGTATGGTAGTTACGGACGACGTTGAGGGAGCATATTCGACTTATAATGCATATAAGGCTTTTGATGAAAAAAAGCACACGGACTTCATTCCGTTTGAAAAAGCGGTAAAGACCATCTCGGAAAAACTGACGGACTATGTAGACTTTGAAGTAACAAAAGCCGAGCTTTTTTACAGATGGGGCGAATTTGTAGGCGAGCATAAGATAGGAGAAACCTATACACGAGCTTATCCCGCATGGAAACTGACCCTTGAAAATCCGAACGACGATATAACGTATGTAGCCTATTTAAACGCTCTGACGGGAGAATTCAGCGGAGGGAGATGAGAAAATAATTGATATAACAGGCAATGTCATTTAATTTTACACTATGTACACTACAACTCTATCTACAATTTTAACCACGAAAGGAAAAATCATCATGAAAACAAAAACAACAATTTTAGCGGTATTAACTTGCGCAGTGCTTATGTCTGGGTGCGACCAGTCCACGCCGATAGGCGAACTTAAAAACATGTCTTTAGAAGAAATGGGCGGCAAGGAAATTGAAATATTGAGCAAGTCGAAAGACAAGATAAAAAGCGCAATAGACGCCTGCGATAATTTCAAGGTTTCGGAAGATCTTTATATAAACGCTCCCGAAAAAGCAAAGGTCTATGAATTCAGGTCGTTTTCCGACAACGATTATGTTGGAAGAGAATATACGCCGCAAATGGCTATAGAAGATTTCAGAAATGCATACTCCTATTTCTTCCCCGACAGCGAACTTAACGAGGACTATTTTTCCTATACATGGACAGAGCCTTTGGAAAACCTTAAAAGCTATAAAGATCTTCCCGAAAATCCCGAAGTAGAAAGCGGACTTGTAAAAGACTTTTCGCAGACGGAAGGGATTATCAGTTTGAGATACAACGAGGGCGATGACGAGGAAATTCCCGTCAATATGTCCTCCACGCCGAATATTTCGAGTTTCAGCGTATGTCATGGAAAGATCTTTGAATATACATATGAAAACAAGCTTGTTTATGAACGTATGTCGCCTGTTGCTCCTTTAGAACAGTATTTCCGTGTAGCAGGCACATACAGTCCCACAAGCGAACAATCCTTCAAGCTGCTTGACAAGGAAACAAGGATATGCGACGCGGTGCGTTTCTTTGAAGAATATATCAACAACGCGCCTATAGGAAAAAGCGTAGAGAAAAACATGATCACAAAGGTTTACTCCGTAAAGGTTTTGGAGATAGGCGACATATACGGATTTTATTTCGATCTGCAAAAGCAGCTTAAAGATGTCAATTTTGAGTATTGTCCTGTAGAAAATACGGTGTCCGAGAACAATATGAAAAATCACAATCTTGGCGAGGGCGCGACCGCGCTGATGATAGAAAGCGACAAGGCGGACATGTTTTCGTCAATGCCTTTGCATATGGGAATTTCAAGCGCAAAAAGCGTTGATAAGGTTATCTCGGCAGACGAGGCTGTAAAAAAATTCTCCGAGGGCTTAACAAAAGAAGTTGAATTTGAAATAAACGATTTAGAATTTGTATACTATTCGTCTTATGTTCCGACCGAACTCGGCGGCTTAAATCCGGTGACGCACGAATCCAAAGTTGTTCCCGCATGGAAACTCACCGCCTATAACCCGAACGATCATCTTACATATTTCGTCTACATCGACGCCAAAGACGGCGGGAATTTAAGACAATACTCCGTGTCAAAAAACATTGGGGTCATTAAAGAATAAAACCGTTTATAAAATTTGGGCATTATGAAAGGAGATAAGAAACGAGGGATCATTATGCGTGAAATAGCAGTATTTTTCAAAAAAACAGTTACTTCATGGAATTTCTGGCTCTGTGTGGGAGCAACGACGGCATTGCTGTTCTTTTCCGTGATATACGAGGACACCCTGACGGGAAACAGATATTCCGTGTTAAATGCGCTCTTTAGTTTTTCAGCCGATGAAATGAAAAGCCATTACGAGTTCTGCAACATTTATGTATACTATGGCGCGCGAGGCTCGTGGTTTTCTCTTTTCGTTCCGATCATAGCGGCGTTTTGTTTCGTTCCCGAAATGTGCGCGGAGAGAGAAGAAAACGCTCTGCGGTTTCAGGTGGTGCGCTCCTCAAAAACAAAGTGGCAGCTATCAAACTTCTTTTCGGGAATTATTTCCGGAGGCACGGCGGTCACTCTGGGGTATGTCATATTTTCGGGTCTTGTAATGCTGCTTTTCCCCGGCGTTTCCGAAATGGACTCTTTTGCGGCGGAAACGGCAACAATGATGTCGGGAGAGTTTTACATTCTCGTTCTGGATATGTGGATATTCGCAATATTCTGGAGCATTCCCTCAATGTTTCTGACAAGCGTTTTACAAAGCAAATACCTGATAATATGCATACCGTTTTTCCTGAAATACGCTTTATCGCAGTTGTTCAGCAAGCTAACTATGGACGCATGGAACGGAGATCACGGCGAAGGCTTTTATGAGATGTTAAAGTTTATAAATCCCGACGGACTAATGGATATAAGCATGACGAAATTCTATGAGACGTTTATAATGTACGGAATACTTCTTGCGGTTTCATTGGCGACGTTTATGATAATTGAAAGAAAGCGGGGCGATTTCGGTGCATGAGCTGCGGAAGATCTGGGGCGTTGCAAGGACGGAATATGTAAACTGGATAACCGATCCCCGAATAATAATCCTCGGCGTTCTGATGATATTTATAAAAACCCTGGTAATAGATCCCCTTGCGGTGCGCGCAGACAAGTTCGGCGACACGATGATAATTTTCGAGCCGTATATAGCCGTAGGAAATTCCTCGGCGCTGCTGCTGTTTATGCCGCTGGTCTTTCTGATATTGCTGGCTGATTATCCGAGGCTCGGCGGAAACTCCATGTTCTTTATATCAAGAACGGGAAAAAAGAGCTGGCTTTGCGGACAGATATTGTTTCTGATAATGGCGATTACGACGTTTATTGCCGCGATATTTTTAGCAAGTATCCTGTTTTCGGGAGGACATTTCGGAACAGAATGGAGCGAGGCTGTAAGAAAATATGCGGCGCGGTTTCCCGACGAGGCATTCAGCTTTGACAGTCTACTTCTTCCGCCGAATCTTTATAACCAGATACCGATGATAACGGCTGTCTGGCAGACAAGCGTTCTGCTCGGAGCGTATCTGCTGGCACTGTCGCTTATAATTTATCTGGTGAAAATTCTCTACGGCGGTTCTGCGGGACTTGCGGCGGCAGTTGCAGTAATGGCTCTCGGAACAGTAACAGCAAATCTTTCCGGCGGAATAAGATGGGCATTACCCACGGCAAACACTATACTCTGGTATCACTACACAAATATATTCAGCGATCCTATCTACCCATTATGGGCATCTTTCTTATACTTCGGGGCATTGATAGCGGCACTGACAATAGGTTGTTTTATAGCTTTGAAAAAATTGAAATTTACGGAGAATCACTGACATGATAGACATTAAAAATGTAAACCTGACATTGCAGAAAAACCCGATCTTAAAGAACATAAACGTACACTTTGAGCGCGGACAGATACACGGACTCATCGGCAGGAACGGCAGCGGAAAAACCATGCTCATGAAATGCATATGCGGATTTGTAAAACCGAATACGGGAGAGATAATTGTAGACAACAAGCGAATAGGAAAAGACTGCGACTTTCCGAAAAACGTCGGAATAATCATAGAAACTCCCGGATTTATACCGTATTATTCGGGATATAAAAATCTGAAACTGCTGGCGGATCTGCGCGGGAATATTTCAAGAGACGACATACGAAAGACAATGGAACAAGTTGGGTTAGACCCCGACCTTAAACGCCATGTCCGCAAATACTCTCTCGGTATGCGCCAGCGCCTGGGCTTGGCGCAGGCGATAATGGAAAACCCTGATCTGCTTATCCTTGACGAGCCTATGAACGGTCTGGACAAGGACGGCGTAAAGGATATGCGGCAGTATCTTCTTGATTTAAAAGCACAAGGCAAAACTATACTTATCGCCTCACATTCCGCCGAAGACATCGACGTACTTTGCGACACGGTATGCGAGATGGACAAAGGCGTTCTGACGGTGATAAGGTAATTGAAAACAAATACTTTTGGAGGTACATATGAAAAAAATATTAACAATCATTCTCAGCATAGTTCTGGTACTTCTTGTTTCCGGGTGCGATAATACAGGCGACAAGAACCTTCAGAAAATATCCGATCTCCGCCATGAGCTTAATGAACAGATAAAGGAAGTCAAAAACGCAGGATATAAAGTCGTTACTTTGAGCGATGATTTTGTTGCAAAAATTCCCGACAGTGATATATTATACGACCTTACTTTAACTGCCGAGACTTTTGATTTTCAGCAATTTTACGATAAATTTGACAAGATTTTTGACAAAGAGTTCGGCGATATTTACACGCAGGAAGATAAGGACGCGCTGTACCGCGTTCTCTATGAGGGTGAAAACGGCGAAAACTATCTCGAAGATACAGTGCTTTTGAAAAACAGGATCGACAAACTCAAAAGCGGAGAACAGAAACTCGGTCAGATATATGTAGATACCGACAAGGCATATCTCACGTTATTTCTGTTTGGAACAGGCGTATACGGTCTCAGCCACGATGATTTACTGAAACAAGCGGGCGTTAGCGACTACATATCCGTTTCAATGTATGATCCGACCAACTTTTTTGACGTTGTAAAAAACTATCTTGACGTTGATTCCGAAGACAGATATGCACTTCTTGACAGAGAAGTTTCTGTCAGGGAGGCAGCCGAAAAGGTAAAAGAAATGACGGCGGAATATAATTATAGCTGGGGCGGCGATCTCGAGCCGGAAGTTTATCAGGTGAGAATAATTGACATCGGCGGCGGAAAATACGGCTTTGATTTTACTTTTACTCC
Source organism: uncultured Clostridia bacterium (assembly GCA_947631575.1). Taxonomy (GTDB): domain Bacteria; phylum Bacillota; class Clostridia; order Oscillospirales; family Ruminococcaceae; genus CAG-115. The sequence continues at coordinate 1,069 of CANRLW010000006.1, read as the reverse complement.
GTCATATAAAGGCGTTATATTCGACAGTTATGAATTTACGGACAGCGCAGGGCAATCCATGTACGGCGAAAAAACGCTTAGTCACAATTATGATCTGTTTATGCCTCAGGCATTTATGATGGAATACGGACAGTTTGAGCGTTTTCATGGAGGATATTCCGGATACACCGCAAAAGAAACGGCATCTCATGACAGAGTTATTTCATTTGCAGACGCGGTAAAGATATTGGAAGATGAACTTGCCTCGCAAATGGAATTGTCAGTGTCAAGAGCAGAGCTTATGTATACGGGTATGTATCCCGCAAGCGAAGACGATAAAGATGAAAATAGTGAAAACTCAGGCGAAACGGTAGACCGCTCGGTTGAGAAGGCTTTTCCCGTTTGGAAATTCCGCTGTCACAATACGAATGATGATTTGAAATACATCATATATGTAAACGCCATAAACGGTAAGGTTGAATATTATGTATGCGATTGGTGGGAGGTTAGAAACTAGAAATTCAGAGGCAAGAGGCTAGAGCCTTAGAGAAAAGAGCGTAAACCTACTCAGGCTTACGCTCTTTTAATTATAGAACAATCTGAATAATATCCGCGATGTGGATACCTTCTAGAGGTTAGAGATTAGAGGTAAGGGGTTAGAGTTTTCGAGGAGAGGTTTTTCGCTTAGTCCTTACCTCTTTTTTATATACGTTAAGTTCGGCAAATGCCCTTTCCACTATTACTGAATACTGTACCCTGTCAACTCTATATTGCCAACAGGGGTCGCGGGGACGAAGTCCCCGCGACTTTCCCCCTTCCCCTTCGGGGAAGGGGGTCAGGGGGATAGGGCGAGTGTGCGTTATTGAGAGAAACAACGTTTGAAAAGAACAACAAATGGGCTTTTACACGTCATGTTCACGAACTGCCTTTCGGCTTAAACTCTAGCCTCTTACCTCTAACCTCTAACCTCTAGCAGGATAGGGCGAATGAGCGTAATTGAACAAAATAACGTCTGAAAAGAACAACAAATGGGCTTTTACACGTCATGTTCACGAACTGCCTTTCGGCTTAAACTCTAGCCTCTTACCTC